>QZKN01000002.1 GCA_003598175.1 Candidatus Omnitrophota bacterium | reverse complement strand
ACGTATATAAAACTTCGAATGATCGCTGATCGCGACATTCCTGATCACGCGGCAAAGAGATAGCGAATCATTTACTCCAATAATCGGAAACGGAGGAAAGGGTAAGGTGTGAAACCACCGAAAACTTAACTCCTGTAAAATCAGAGTGATAGAACAAATTGAATTTTCATATAAAAGATCACGAAAAAGGGCTGGGGATAGGTTTTTGATCCGTTTTTTTCTACAATTCAATAAAACACGGGGAATTGGGGAGCCAATTTATGATTACACGAGTATTCCCGTTTTTGCGTTGGTTCAACAAGTTCCGCATCACCGATCTGCGCGCGGATTTTTTCGCGGGATTGAATGTGGCATTGGTTTTGATTCCGCAATCGATGGCGTATGCGCAGCTGGCGGGTCTGCCCGTCGTGTATGGCCTGTATGCGTCCTTTCTGCCGCCCATGCTGGCGGCCATGTTCGGCTCGAGCCACCAACTGGCGACCGGTCCGGTCGCGGTGGTGTCGTTGATGACGGCCGCGGCGTTGGAACCGCTCGCCACGCAGGGCGGCCAGGCGTACATCGCCTACGCCATTCTATTGGCGTTGGCGGTGGGTGTGTTTCAATTTTTATTGGGCGTTTTTCGGCTCGGCGTTATCGTCAATTTTCTTTCCCATCCGGTGGTGAACGGATTCACCAACGCGGCGGCTCTCATCATCGCCAGTTCTCAGTTGTCTAAAATTTTCGGCGTCAGCGTCGATAATGCCGAACATCATTACGAAACCATTTACCACGTCATCCAATCCGCGTGTTCGTTCACCCATTGGCCGACGTTCGCGTTTGCCGTGTTTGCTTTTGTGATTATGTATTCGTTGAAACGAACTGCTCCCAAACTTCCGAATGTGCTGATCGCCGTCACTGTAACCACGATTCTGGCATGGGCGGTCGGCTTTCAGCAGAACGACAACGTTGATTTAGCGGCGATGGAAGCGGAATCAGTCAAAAAATTGATCGCAAATTTCAATCAGGCCATCGATGAGGTGAATCAATACAGCGAAGAGAGAACCCGGCTGGCCGCCGAAATCAGAACGGCGGTGGAAACGCATGGCAAAAACTCGTCGGAAACGATTGATCTGCGGCATGACGAATCATTGCTGAATATGAAGATCGCCAATAGCAAAGACCGTTGTATTCTTTATCGCAAAATGCTTCGTTCTCTTTTTTTTAAAGCGGTAGTGGATACGAACGGGCAAAAACGGTTTTATTCAGCCGAACAGGTACCGGTGGGACAAACAACCGATGGGCGAATTTGGCGTTTGAAGGTGGGAAACCGTGCGTTGAATACGGCCAACTTGCTCATGGTCGGTGGGGGAGAAGTGGTCGGCGATATCCCCAAAGGGCTGCCCGGCATCCGGATTCCGCAATTCAATCTTTTGATCTTGATTCAGCTGTTTCCCATGGCTGCAATCATTTCATTGCTGGGTTTTATGGAAGCGATATCCATCGCCAAGGCCATGGCGGCCAAAACCGGGCAGCGGCTTGATCCCAATCAGGAACTGATCGGGCAGGGAATCGCCAACATTTTCGGTTCGTTCGGTCAAAGTTATCCGGTTTCGGGTTCGTTTTCCCGTTCCGCGGTCAATATTCAGGCGGGAGCGCTGACCGGCCTGTCGAGCGTGTTCACCAGCTGCCTGGTGGTTCTGGTTTTGGTGTTTTTCACTCCGCTTTTGTATTATTTACCGCAAGCTGTTCTCGCCTCCGTCATCATGATGGCGGTAATCGGTCTTGTGGACGTCAAGTCGTTCGTCCATTCGTGGAAAGTGCAGAAACATGATGGCATTATTTCCATCGTCACGTTCCTCATGACGCTCGCATTTGCGCCGCATCTCGAAAAAGGCATCCTGATCGGGGTGGCCATGTCGCTGGCCGTGGCGCTTTATCAGCACATGCGGCCGGAATTGGCGCTGCTCGCCAAACATCCGGACGGCAGTTATCGCAACGCCATGCATTGGAATCTGCAACTCTGTAAATACATTGCGGTCATTCGCTTTAACGGCTCCGTCTTTTTTGCGAATTCCAGATATTTGGAAGACAAAATACTCGAACAGGCATCCGTCATGCCCGATCTCAAGCACGTGTTGATTGTCGGGAATGCCATCAATGAATTGGATGCGTCCGGCGAGGAAATGTTGTCAAAACTCATGGATCGTTTGCATGAAGCCGGCTATGACGTGTCGTTCAGCGGATTGAATGATCATGTCGTCGAAGTCATGAAACGAACTCCGCTTTATTTGAAAATCGGAGAGGATCACATGTTTCGTAGTGTGCAAAGAGCGCTGCAGGTTATACACGCCAAAGCGCATGAATATTCGACGGAGCGATTTTGCCCCTTGTTGCAGGCAAGTTTTAAGGAATTCAAACCACTGGCGGTTTCTCAGGAAGCGAAACTCCGCCAGGATATTTTACAAGGACCGGATTCGGGCAAAAACAAGCCGGATCAGTGATTGACGAATTGGCTTGATCCGTGGATCGATTGATTAATCCAGTCGAATGATGCGGTGAGTGATTGTTTCTCCCAATTCCAGAATCCCATACGTACCCGAACCATCCACGTTCATGGAGGGGCTGCCGGGATTAAATACAAAGACGTCTTCAATGCGGGTGAACAAAGGCTGGTGGGAATGCCCGAACAGGATGAGATCCACGTCCGTAAACACTTTGGCCACGCGGTTTTCCAAATTCTTGGCGGGACCCCAGCCGTGAACCAGTCCTAAATTGAATCCTTCGATTTCGATGGTCTTTTTTTCCGGCAGCAGTGATTTCAATTCGGGGCTATCCATATTTCCGTTCACCGCAAGAACCGGCGCAATTTTCTGCAGATCTTTGTAGGATTGCAAATCGCAGAAATCACCGAGGTGAATGATCACATCCACTTTTTCAAGTTCCCCCAACAATTTCAGAGGCAAGGGGCTTGCATCGGGGAGGTGTGTATCGGATAGTACGCCGATGGTTGTGATTTTCTTTTTTTCCGTCATGAGCTTTCATTCCGCCGAAAAATTTCAAACCGCATTAGTTTACTCTGTCTTGCGCGGCGGCAAAAGGCATCTTTATCTATTTCCACGAGTTCCGCTGCTCTCTGCAAATCATGACAAAGTCGGAAGAGTTTGCTATAGTGCTATTTATCAGGATCAGTAGCGCCCACCGTTGAAACGGTGGGCTGCCCCTATAGGGGCAATTGATTATGAGCCCAGCCTTTCAAGGCTGGGCGTTCGAACGTATTTTCATTTTTCGTTGTGATCAATCGAACATGACGGTTTATCTGAAAATGTCCCCCACCCCAACCCTCCCCGTCAACGGGGAGGGCGCCCGTTTCTCCCCGTTGACGGGGGGATTAAGGGGGGAAAAAGTGCGCCCATTTTCATTCATCGTTGTGATCAGCCGATCATGACGGGTACTATGGCATGCTGGAAAATAAAGTCTATTGCGTAAACCCATGACAAATCTTTCTTTCGGGTTAACATGTACGCGATCAATTCATGGAAAAAGGTGCGTTTATAAAATGAATCGAGAACCACGGATTCAATATTGCTTGATTTATTTGTTATTTGTATGTTTGTTGGGGGGCATAGGTTTCGCTTTCACCGTCACGGCGCAGGAAGAGAGTCCCATTGAATCCATACTCCGCGCCGATTTATTTCAGGATGAACAATATCGAATCGATGCAAGAGATTTATTTTTATTTGCGCAGGAATGGGGCAAACCATTTTCTAATCAGTATCCTTCATTGGATTTGGACGGAAATCAACAAGTTGACTTTATCGATTTATTACTTTTCATCTCATCGTTTCATGCATTGATCCCGACCCCTACACCCACCGACACGGTTCCTCCGGCAACGTCGACTTTCACTCCTACCCCAACGGACACACCGAATCCTGAATTGACGCCGACAGCAGAGTTGAGCACACCAACCCTTGCGCCTACAGAAACCTTAATGCCGACGTCGTCGGCAACAGAAACTCCGCTGCCGGAAGACACACCGACGGAAACCCTGACGCCGACGCCGACGGCAACGGAAACGTCGCTGCCGGAAGACACACCGACGGAAACCCTGACGCCGACGCCGACAGCAACGGAAACGCCGCTGCCGGAAGACACGCCGACGGAAACGCCGTTGCCCGAAGCTACGCCGACGCTCGTGATCGAAACGACAAGCACGCCAACGCCAGTCATTGAGGTAACCAATACACCGACGCCGATTATTATTGAACCGACGCTGCCGCCGACGCCGATCGCGACGGATACGCCGATTCCTACGGTCACACCCGTACCGACGGATACGCTGGTTCCCACATCGACGTCAACGCTGGCTCCGACTTATACATCCGTGCCGACGAATACTCCCGCGGGAACGGTAGAACCCACTCCCACGCCCGGTTTCAATGAATTCTTTATTGATTTCGATTCGTTGAATTCCTTCCCCGGCGGCGGAGTGACAACGCTGGATGAAGATGACGACCTTGCGCTCATCGGCGCGGGACGTATGCCGGTCAACAATTTCGTTGTTCCGTGGTTCATCTTCGATGCGAACGCAGAGAATCCATCCGGTTATGGCGTCGCCTTGAGTTCGCCGAAAAGCGCCGCGTTGAATACCGATTTCGGCTATTATTCGTCCGCGCAGACGTCCGTGCTGGAAATTGACCAGGTATTCAATACGGCCGGCGCGACGACGCCGAAGCTTTCATTCGACGTCGCGTTTGCTTTCGAGGAAGTGTTTTTCACCATCAGGGACTACCTCGTCGTCGAGGTATTGCGCGCCGGGGAAACGGATTATGAATTGCTGGATATCAACGGCGATGGCGTCATCGTAACCGATCGCAGCGCCATCGGCGCGGTTCTCGACGAAGGAACATTCGACGGTCTGTTCAACACCTCCGGTGTGGAAGGCCAACCGCTGACGGAGGCGGATTTTGTTCACATCGAGGTCAATTTGCCTTTCAGCGAATCGGTGAAGATCGCTTTCCGTTTTGAAAGCGACAGTTCCGGTCAAGCGGAAGGCGTCTATCTGGATAATGTTCGCGTATACGACGCGGTGGGAACCGTTCCGGACGAACCCGTCATTCGCACCATTGCGAGCGAAATTGGCGAGGCTTTTTACGTTGACACGGAAAATCCGATTCTGATTCAGGGACTATACCTCTCGCCGGTCGGCCAGGTGATCTTTGTTTCCCGCGATGGGATTGTGGAATTGCCGTTTACGGAAAGTGACAGCGGTATACAGGTTACGTTGCCTCGTCTCTCTCAGCCGAGTGAAACCGAAACCGCGACGTTGCGCGTCGTTCGCAGCGACGGCCCGTCTTCTCGTCCGTTCACCGTTGCTATGCAGGCCGCGCCCCGGCCATTTGTGGAAGCCGTGAATCCGTCGCCCTTCTTTCTTGATGCCGCAAATCCGACGCTGACGATTACCGGAAGCAATTTCCGCCCGGCATTTTCCGCAGCCGATCCCGTCGGCGGGAGTATCGTGGTGTTGCGGCAGGGAGAAATCGAGCAGATTTACCCGGCGTCGGCCTTCACATCGCGCACTCGTTCGAGACTGGTTTTGAACGCGGCACAAATTTCTGCGCTGGCGGAAGGATTTGTCGATGTGATCGTGCGCAATGAATATTCCGGTTTGGAAAGCGAAGAATTCCAATTATTCCTTCAGGCCGGAACGGGAGAACTGGAGATTGACCGTTTTCAAATTCAAATGGGATCCGGATTTACCGCCCGATTTTTCGATCCGCAAACGGATATCATTCCTCTGCAAAGGGATCAGGCGTTTATTTTGTGGTGGGATGGAAGCGGATTTGTCTCATCGACGATCAACATCGAAATTGCCGGCGTTCCCGTGTTGGTGAATGGCCAACCAGCCGATTTTATTGAGGAAGGCAAGATTGGATTTATCGCGATAGATACGAGCATCGGCTTGGCGATTGCGCCGATGGTGATCAATGCGACTGGCGATTTAACCGCATCCATCCGCGCCGGAAACGGCCCTCCCGTCGTGAATACGTTCCCGATGAAAGATCCGCTGCCGCCGATTCACTATGAACGCGCCGGCGATTGGAGTTCGGCGCTTTTATCCGCTTCCCGGGATTATTATGATATCGACATGACGGTTTACGGCGACAATTTCCGCGGCCAGACCAACGAAGACCTGACCGATCCCGAACCGGTTACCCGATTGTTCCTCGTTCCGGTTGACGGCGGCGATCCGATTGTATTGCCGGAGATTGTGGATTTGTATAATGTTAGTATTCAGCCGGAAATCGCGGACGATTTTGCCAGCGAGGATATTCTCTATCCCTTCATTCCCGCAAATACGGTAACCGTGCCGCAAGGTGAAACGCGGGAGTTTCGTTTACGCGTTCTGAATTCGGATTCCGGCCTGTTCCGTGACAGCGAAGCAACGGTTACGTTTGAGCCGTAAGACCCCAAAGGAATTCTTAATCAAGGATGATGGGCTTTTTGTTTCTGGTTTTCACACCTTGTGGTAATGGCTCTCCACCATATTTATGAATCCTCAACTTCTCGTCTCCGCGAAGTGAACAATTTTGATTACATCGGCAATTTTCCGTTTTCAGGCGGCATAAATGATATGAACCTGCCTTGCGTAAGAACATTTATCTCAACTTGTTGCCCTTCATGCCGATACCGGATAATGCGGAGCCGTTCGGGGCCTCTTGCGCTGTCGTGTGGATAGAATGGAATCGGCCCGATTCCGCATCTCGGAGGTGTTTAGATGTATGGAAGTTGTGAATATTGTAATACGTTCGCAAAATTGAATCGGTACAGGACCTGTCCGGCTTGTGAGCAGGTTAATCAGGACGCGCTGGCTCGCGCCCGTGAGATTATTGAGAAACAAGGCGCGAAAACTGTTTTTGAATTGGCGGAAACTCTCGCGATTCCCCCCGCTACCATCTTTCTTTGGCTGGATCAAAGCAGAATCTCGATGGGATCAATCAAATATACCTGCCCGGCGTGCGGCAAGGATATGTTGAACGGCGTTTGTGACTGCGTTGATTTGTTGGTGGAAGAAGAGGAGGAGGAAGAAAATCACCCACTGTTTCCCGAACGCTTTTATTCCACCCTGCGGCTGGATAAAATCCGCCGCCGCTATTGGGACCGAATTTCCCGCATTCGCAAAAAACAACGGCGGGATATTTGGGTTTCGACCTGATCAATCATCCCTTTATACTTATTCCACCATCATCCCCGGCACAAATACGGCAAGATCGCCGATACTGATCAGGCCATTCGTGGGATCATAACGCAACGTGCAGTCATCTCCGTTTGTTCCGCACAGCGCAGGGGCGTTGATGTTCGTCGCGAATGATTTGACGTAGCCGATGATCGGACAGCCTTGCGAGCTGGACATGCTCATCGCTTGTGTGCGAAGCGCAAATGGTGGGAAATAGGCCCAATAATCCCCACATGCGGCGGAGCCGTGCCGCTGGCCGGGAACCTTGCTGGTGCGGATGTAGCGATACCAGGTCCATTGGGTCCATCCTTCCGGTTGTTGGCTGTTTTTATTATATTCCGGCGGAAATACGTCTTTGGGAATGGAGGGAAGATAGGGAATGGGGGTGGAAAGCTGGAAAATGTTGTGCGTTTCCGGATAATCGTTTTTGTCCAAAAAATACTGCTCCAATGCCATGCCGATCGCTTTCAGGTCGGCTTTGCAGCGAGCGACTTTTGCCCGCGTTTGCGCGTTGAGAAAATTCGGAACGGCAATCGCCGCCAAAATCCCGATAATCGCGACCACGATCAATAATTCGATGAGTGTGAAACCTTTTCGAGCAATCAGATGGTTCATTATGCTTCCCCTAATCTGCAATCTTTTATCCATGATAGGATACTGTAAATATGAAAAACGACTCGAGCGAACCATATTCATGGCATGATCAATTCGCTCCTATCTCGTTATCGTGACAAAAAACCACGACAGATTCTATGATAGTATCAATATGGATGTACATGTCAACCGTTTTTTGAAATCAATGCGTTCAATTTATCGAAAACGAGAAATTTTCTTGCGGTATATTTTTATATAAAACTTGTGTCCAAAGGGTGGTCTCTGGCTATCCTGCTCTTGTGTTTCCATGTACGATACGTTCTCTTTGCTTGAAAAATCGTGGTTCAATATGCCGGGCAAAGGATTTGATCAACGCATATTCGGTGATCAATGCTGTAATTTTGTGTTTCTCAATTCGACCTCAATGAGGAATCAACTTATGATTAAGGAGAACATGGATTATGTGGAAAATTTCGATTATGGGATTTGTAGGAAGTTGTCTGCTTGTGTTTACCGTGAGCCCACAAGCTCAATTGGTCAAGCAGATCAATTTCTCGGCGGCGGAAGGGTATGTGGATGGACTCCTGGTCGGTCAACCGGCCGGCAGCGACTCAAAGTGGACCGCTGCCAGCGAAGTCCAAGGAGAAAATTGTTTTACCGTTCAGAACGAAGCGATGTTGGTTCATCCGGACGGAAGCGGCGTCATTTGGTTGTATATTGATTTCCCTGTCCCAAAACAAGGACCTCTCACCGCGACGTGGGATTGGCAATATTTCGGACCACCGGAAAAGAAAATGGATTTGGGATTTACCATCGGAGATTTGGCAAATTATATGACCGATGGCGATCCGTTTACGGTATTTAACGAACAAAGCAGCATCACCCGCATGGGCGATGTCATTGACGCGCGAAATGGCGACTGGGAAGGCGGCGGTCAATGGATCTCCACCAACGGAGTTCCTTATCGGGATGGTGTGCTGGTTCATATGCGAATGGTCGTTGATCTTGTTGATTGGGTTTTTGATATATACGCGCAGAGAGAAGGCGAAGCGGAAGCATTGGTGGCGGATGATTTCTTGTTTCGGCGTGCACCCACGAATGAAACCGGAGGAGTGAACGGCATAACCATGTGGCTGAACGGCGGCGATCCGGAAACCAGAGTGGTTCTGGATAATATTCTTCTCGTCGGTCCCGAACCATACGTTGCCGTCAATCAGTGGGATTTATATTGAGATTGACCGAATAACGATTGACGCGAATCAAGGGAAAGGGTGGGCATGGAATCACGGCCCACCCTTTTGTTTTATCCATCCGAAAGAGCGAAAACGAAATGGTTGAGCGGATTAGGTTCTATATGGATGAGCACGTACCGACAGCGGTGGCAGAAGGATTGAAGCGGCGTGGTGTGGATGGGAAAATAATCGACGAGAATCACAGATCACAATTAACCTGGTTATTCCTGGAGGCTGTCATCGTGTTCAACAACCACTTTCGCTTCGTATTCAGCATTATATTACTTTGTGCGCCGATTTATGCGGCGCGAAGCAATGAAGTCGCAATCCCAGCGTTCCCCGGTTGGAGCATCGTTTCCGTCGCGCATCGTGGAGGCATTGTTCCCGGTTATCCAGAAAACTCGCTCGCTGCTTTCCGTCGGTCGGTCGCGTTGGGAATGGACGTTATCGAAATCGATCTGCGGGGAACCCGGGACGGCGAGATCGTCATCATGCACGACGCCGACCTGGAGCGCACGACTTCAGGGAAAGGGCCGGTGACGGAATGTACGCTGGCGGAATTGAAACAACTGGATCTGGGCGGCGGCGAACGAATCCCCACTTATGAAGACGTTCTGAAAGCGATTACGCTCACACGAGTCAAACTCCTGCTGGACATCAAGGTCAGCCCTGTTCTCGATAAGGAGAAAGTCATCCGTCTGACGAAAGAATACGGCGGCATCCTCGGCGTCATCGTCGGCGTGCGCACGCTGGACGATTTGCGCGAGTTTCAAACGCTCGATCCAAACCTGCGCACGCTGGGATTTATCTCCAAACCGGAAGACATCGAATCCTTCTGCGACGCGGGAATCAACATGATCCGCCTTTGGCCGCAATGGATTCGTAACGATCCGTTGCTCGTCAAAAAAGCGCATCGCCTGGGAAGACCGGTGTGGACGACCGCGTGCGATGCGACGGTGGAAGAATTAAAAGCGCTGATCGGCTTGGGAGTAAACGGGATATTAACGGATTACCCGGAGCGGCTGTTGGCAGCGCGACAATCGCGAGAAATCCAACACAGCAAATAATAGTATTACTAAAATATAAAATATTGTATTTCGTATCGAAGGATGGGGACGTTTTTACACTGGATTAAAAAAGTGAGAAAGAAAAGCACGGGATTAAAGTGAACGATTCTATCGAAACACTGAAAATTTAGATGGTTTGATACCGTTCGACCTGAATGTGATCCTCATTCCTGCGCATCGTATAACTATCAAACCAAGCCTGCATTTGTAGCAACGTTTCCATAGAGACGCCAAAAGTTTTTTCAATCCGCAGGGCCATTTCCGGCGATAGAGATGTTTTTTCATGAACCAAATCGGAAAGTGTCGCACGACGAACGTGCAGGATTTCGGCGGCTCGTGAAATGGATAGATTGAATTCCTCTAAAATTTCGGTACGAATAAAATCTCCGGGATGGCTGGGTTTCATTCCGATTTTTATGGGGGGCATCTTAAACCTTTATGCTTGATGCTATAAATCTTCATACCTGAATCGTACGGTCAAAGCGTACAATCCGTCAAGTGGAATTATGAGATTTGCATCCAATTTTTTGATTTGTTTTTCCTCGTTTTGAGCGGAAAAACGATCAGGAACGCAATGAAAATGAGAATGGAGCCGAAAACATAGGGAGAGTGCCTGCCCAGCCAATCGAACAACGTCCCGCCTGCCAATGGCCCGATAATGCGCCCCAAACTGGCCATCGATTGATTCAATCCTAAAATACCGCCCTGTACTTCCTGTGCGCTTTGCTGGGAGATCAAACTGGTCATGGCGGGCGTATAGAATCCCGCGCCGATGGCAAGCGGGATCATTGCGCCGATGAAAACCGGCAGCGAGGGCGCGAACACGATGCTCAGCAGTCCGATAAACACACCGCAGATGCCGATCAGCAAAACGTTGACATCCCCGAAACGCTTTGCCAGGCGTCCGACGACTCCGCCTTGAATGACGGCGATAATGATCCCCACCAGAAAGAAAAAGTAGCTGTTCTGCTTCGCATCCAACGCAAATTCTTCCTTCACGAACAGACCCAACGTTCCTTCCATCGCAGCAAATGCAATGTAATAAATCAGCGAAATCACGAGCAGATGTGGAATCATAGGGACGGTCAACGCGGATTTGAGTTGAGGCAAAGAAAACCGGCGTTGTTCATATTGGCTGTGATTTTGTAAGGAAACGGTTTCCGGCAGCAGGAAGAATGCAAACAGAAAATCCAGTCCCGACAAGCCCGCCGCGATAAAGAAGGGCATACTGTAATTGGTTTGCTCGACGAACATGCCGCCGAGCGCCGGGCCGAAGGTAAATCCCAAACCCAACGCCGCGCCGACCATTCCCATCCCTTTCGTGCGTTCCTGCGGAGGGAGAATGTCGGCGACAATCGCCTGCGCCGTCGAAATATTGGCCGCCGCGATTCCCGACAAAATGCGGGAAATGAAAAGCCAGGACAGGGAGCCGGCAAAGGCGAAGATCAAGTACCCCGTCGTCGAACCGCAAAGGCTGATGAGAATCACCGGCCGTCTGCCGTACCGGTCGGACAATCGTCCCCACATCGGCGCGAACAGGAACTGCGCTGCGGAATAAGAGGCGAACAACAGGCCGACTAAAAAGCCGTTTGCGTCATACTCTTCCGCGACGTAGGGAAGCAGCGGAATGAGTATGCCGAAGCCAAGCAAATCCAAAAATACGGTAACAAAGACGACAATGAGAGGAGAATGTTTTTTCATTCTGAAACGCAATTCTCAATCACAGGCATGGAAAAACGACTCTTCTCGCAGAATGACGACGCGATAAAACCACATAGGATTTTTGGGAAAGGATTTGAATCCTCATCTTACACAAAAACTCTCCCCTCGCCAATCCTCTTCGTAGACGGGTGGATCGCAGGGGGAATGGGAGGTAAGTGAGAAATTTTCCGCGATCCGGTCAGGATCGTACAAAAGTCTCATAAGCACACGTGAGTTTTATACGGACACGACTCCTTCGATTTCGGGAATCATTTGTTTGAGATATCGTTCCACACCCATTTGTAGAGTGTACGCGCTGTTGGGGCATCCGACGCAGGCGCCCTGCAGTTGAACTTGAACCGTCTTTCCATCCATCCCCATAAAAACGATGTCTCCACCGTCGCGTTGAATGACGGGGCGGACTTCCTGCTCGAGAAGGGTACGGACGCGTTCTTCGATGGAATTGGGAATATTCTGGTTCGTTTGAGAATTCATTGGTTCAGTCATTTAGGCCTCCCGGATGCCCAAGCATGAGTTGTTCATGTGACTATTGTAAGTTCAAGTCGAAAAAGGTCAAGGAAAAAAGAAGACGGGAATTTTCGGTGCTTCTGTATCGCAACGTCCGATCGGGTCCCGGGCGCTTTGCCCGCAGGCGCAAAGCGAAGGGCCGCGCCTCAACCTATTTTTATGTTTCATGGGGACTAACCGGTTATGAATGGCGTTGTTTCACATTGACAAAATGCCGTCCGATAAGCATACTCCCCTCACGAAGTAGGAAAATCATCTTTCGCTTTCGCGTAAATAAAGCGAAAAATTTCAAAAATTACCTGATTAGGGTAGAGATGGTTCTGCAGAATAAGAAAACGGATCGATGAATAATTCCATACTCAATACAATCATCAGAAAACCGGCTGTTCTGATTCTCGAAGACGGCGCTGTTTTTCGAGGCCGCGCGTTTGGCGCTGTCGGGGAAGCCGGCGGCGAGGTGGTGTTCAATACATCGATGACCGGTTATCAGGAAGTGTTGACCGATCCATCGTATTACGGCCAGATCGTGACGATGACTTACCCTCTGATCGGGAATTACGGCGTGAATGAAGAAGATGTGGAATCGTCAAAAATTCAAGTCGCCGGTTTTATCGTTAAGGAAATCTCACAAATTCCCAGCAACTGGCGATCCACGCGATCGCTGGAAGAATGGATGCTATCCCAACATATTGTCGGTTTATGCGGCGTCGATACGCGCGCATTGGTGAGAAAACTACGAACATACGGCGTGATGCGGGGAGTGATTAGCACGGAGGATGGAACCGAGGCGGATATCCACGCTAAAATCGATGCGGTTCCCTCCATGATCGGAGCGGATTTGGTGCGATCGGTAACCACGAATGAATCCTATCGATGGAAGGATCGGCTTCATCCAACTTACCATTCGAAAATATTCACGAAGTCCGCGAATCCCCTGTGCGTCCTGGCTTTCGATTTTGGCATCAAGCAAAATATTTTGCGCCATTTGACGGAACGAGGCTGTGAGGTGCATGTGGTCCCCGCATACACCGACGCGGACGAAATACGCGCGCTCCAACCGGATGGAATCTTTCTCTCGAACGGACCGGGAGATCCCGAGCCGGTTACCTATGCGATCCATACGATTCAACAATTATTGGGAAGTTATCCCATTTTCGGAATATGCCTCGGCCATCAAGTTTTAGGATTGGCGCTCGGTGGAACCACGTATAAATTAAAATTCGGCCATCGCGGGGCCAATCAACCGGTGAAACACTTGAAAAGCGGCAAAATCGACATCACTTCGCAAAATCACGGATTCTGTGTGGATATGGAAAGTATAAGGGACAAAAAGGTCGAAGTGACGCATATCAATCTGAATGACAATACCGTCGAAGGGTTGGAATCGAGGGAATTGAGATGTTTTTCGGTTCAATATCATCCCGAAGCTTCTCCCGGCCCATACGACGCCGCTCATCATTTCGATCGTTTTGTTCGCATGATGACCGGTGATAAGGATGAGTAGAATGTAGCGCCGGCATCCTGTCGGCAAATTGCCGGAGCGCGGACATCCTGTCCGCATCTTCTTGGGTAGAGCAGGCGTCCTCGCCTGCGCTGTTCGTGCAAGCGGGGACGCCTGCTTTACCCATGAACGAATGTGTTGTGTATAATCGAAAAGGTTTCTTGTAATGCCAAAACGAACAGATATCCATAAGATTCTCATTATCGGCTCGGGCCCAATTATTATTGGCCAGGCCTGTGAGTTTGATTACTCCGGCACGCAGGGCTGTAAAGCGCTGCGGGAGGAAGGGTATGAAGTCGTGTTGGTCAATAGCAATCCGGCGACGATTATGACCGATCCGGATTTGGGAAATCGCACGTATATCGAACCAATCTCGCCGCAAGTGCTGGAAAAAATCATCGAAATCGAAAAACCGGATTGCCTTTTACCCACATTGGGCGGCCAGACTGCCCTCAATAATGCGGTTGCCCTTGCGGAAAACGGGATTCTTGAACGACATGGCGTCGAGTTGATCGGCGCGAAGTTGGAAGCGATCAACAAAGCGGAAGATCGTGAGTTGTTTAAAGAAGCGATGAACCGTATAAATCTGCAAGTTCCTCGCAGCGGCTATGCTCGCAGCGTCGATGAAGCGATGAACATCATTAAGGAGGTTGGTTTTCCCGCGATCATACGGCCTTCCTTCACACTGGGAGGCACCGGCGCGGGAACCGCATACAACCGTGAGGAATTTCCCGACGTGGTTCGCTGGGGATTGGAGTGCAGTCCCTGCCACACGGTTCTGATCGAGGAATCGGTTCTCGGTTGGAAAGAATTCGAGTTGGAAGTCATGCGGGATTTGGCGGATAACGTCGTAATTATCTGTTCGATCGAGAACTTCGATCCGATGGGTGTGCATACCGGCGACAGTATCACCGTCGCGCCGGCGCAGACGCTGACCGATAAGGAATATCAGGCCATGCGCGACGCCTCCATCGACATCATTCGGGAAATCGGCGTCGAAACGGGAGGCTCCAACATCCAATTTGCCGTCAATCCCAAAGACGGACGCATGGTCGTCATTGAAATGAATCCTCGCGTTTCCCGCAGTTCGGCCCTGGCGTCGAAAGCGACCGGTTTTCCCATTGCCAAGATTGCCGCGAAACTGGCGGTCGGCTTTACGTTGGATGAGATTCGCAACGATATCACCCGCGTGACGCCCGCTTCATTCGAGCCAACGATCGATTATTGTGTGGTAAAAATTCCGCGATGGGCGTTCGAAAAATTTCCCGGCTCCGATTCGACGTTGGGGACGCAAATGAAATCGGTCGGAGAAGCGATGTCCATCGGCCGTACGTTCAAGGAAGCCTTGCAAAAAGGATTGCGATCACTCGAAATCGATCGATTCGGATTCGGCGCGGATGGGAAGGACACGTACGTATTTCAGCATCAGCTCGTATTTGAGGATCCGCAGGATTCTTCCTATCAGGATCCATCCGCTTCGTATCTGAAAGAGGAAATCATCGAAAAACTGAAACGGCCGAATCCTGATCGCATTTTCTATATTCGGTATGCCTTGCAAATCGGATTGAGTATTCAGGACATTTATCAATATACGAAGATTGATCCCTGGTTTTTGGTCAACCTGGCGGAAATCGTGGATATGGAATATCAATTGCGCAATGTCAAAAAAGATGTTGTAGAGTGGATAAGGGAAGATCAAAAAATTGTTGGGGTATGAGCGGCGAATGAACGAAACCGAACTTAAAAACATAATTTTGCAAGCGAAGCAATTCGGTTTTTCCGATCGTCAGTTGGGGTATTTGTGGGGAGTGTCCGAGTCGGATATCCGCCGACTCAGAAAACGTCTTGCGATTGTCCCCGTTTTCAAAACCGTGGATACCTGCGCCGCTGAATTTGAGGCGTTTACCCCCTATCATTATTCCACGTACGAAACGGAAAGCGAAGTCCGGCCCAGCGAGAAGGGAAAAATCGTGATTCTTGGCGGCGGCCCCAACCGTATCGGGCAGGGAATTGAGTTTGATTATTGCTGCGTCCATGCCGTGATGGCGTTGCGGGAAATCGGCTATGAAACCATCATGATCAATTCCAATCCCGAGACGGTTTCCACGGATTATGACACGGCGGACCGGTTGTATTTCGAACCGTTGACCTTTGAAGATGTCATGCACATCATCGAAGCCGAACAACCGAAAGGGGTGATTGTGCAGTTTGGCGGGCAGACTCCGCTGAAGCTGGCGGTGCCGCTCGAACGCGCGGGAGTCAATATTCTCGGGACCTCGCCCGACAGCATCGATTTGGCGGAGGATCGAAAACGATTCGGCGCTTTGCTGGAGGAATTGCGGATCAACCAACCGCCCAACGGTACCGCTACGACGGTTGCCGAAGCGAAAACCATTGCGAATCGAATAGGATATCCCGTTTTGGTGCGCCCTTCTTATGTGTTGGGCGGCCGCGCCATGGAAATCGTGTATGACGAGAATCGCCTCTCGACTTACATGAAACGCGCCGTTCAGGTTTCCCCCGAACATCCGGTGTTGATCGATAAATATCTGGAAGATGCAGTCGAAGTTGACGTGGATGCCGTGTCTGACATGAGCGATGTGTACGTTGGCGGGATCATGGAGCACATCGAATTCGCCGGCATCCATTCCGGCGACAGCGCCTGCGTTATTCCACCGCGAACGTTGATGTCGGAAACGGTGGATACGATTTGTGCACAAACGATCACGTTGGCGAAGGCTCTTCATGCTTGCGGGTTGATGAACATTCAATATGCGGTGACTCGGCGAGATGGCGCCGAGCAGGTTTACGTGCTCGAAGTGAATCCGCGCGCGTCGCGGACGGTGCCTTTTGTCAGCAAGGCGACCGGCGTGCCTTTGGCCAAAATCGCCGCGAAGATCATGGCCGGCATCTCGCTGGCTTCGTTTGGATTGCCGCCTCGTCCGACCATTCATCATATCGCTGTCAAAGAAGCGGTCTTGCCGTTTCTCAAGTTTCCCGGCGTGGATATTCTTCTGGGTCCGGAAATGCGTTCGACCGGCGAAGTGATGGGAATCGATACGGATTTTGGGCGCGCCTACGCCAAAGCGCAGGCCGGAGCGGGGATGATGTTGCCGGAGCCCAATCCTCCGCTGGATAAGCGACAGGTCGTGATCAGTGTGACGGATCGGGACAAACCCGCTATCGTCGAATCGGCTCGCTGGCTGGCGGAAATGGGATTTGAATTGTTGGCGACAGGGGGAACGTTTGAATTTCTCCGTCAGCATAAAATTCCCAGCAAACGGGTGTTTAAAGTGAAGGAAGACCGTCCCCATATCGTGGATATCATGAAAAACTTGAATACGGCGCTGGTTATCAATACGCCGCTCGATGCGAGCTCCGCCTACGATGAGCTGGCTCTTCGCCGTTGCGCGTTGGAACATCATATCCCCTACGTGACCACCGTTGCCGCGGCCCGGGCGGCGGTTTTGGGAATTCGCTCCAATTTAAAGGAAAACTTGCAAGTCAAAGCGATCCAGGATTATTTTTCAACATAGCAGTATGGGGAGAGCAAGCGTCCTCGCTTGCTTGCTAACGCAGGCGGGGACGCCTGCTCTCCCCTTACATTTTATTTTATGGGAGAAGAATACGGAAATGTCAAACTTCAACAAGAAAATTGCGTTTGTCGGTGGGGGCAATATGGCGGAGGCGGTTTTGGCCGGATTGTTGAATAAGAAAATCCTGTTGCCGGAGGAGATTCTGGTGGCGGAAATCAAACCGGAACGACGCCGTTATTTGGAGGAAACGTATTCCGTCGAAACGACCGAAACCAATTCCGATGCGCCCAAACGTGCGAAAACGGTTTTTCTAGCCGTAAAACCTCAAATCCTGCAGGACGTAAAGTCGGAGCTGAAAAATATATTGTCAGCGGATCACGTGGTTATATCCATCCTGGCGGGACAAAGCCGTTCGCGATTGGGTGAAGCATTGGGCCATATGGAAACCATCGTTCGCGTGATGCCCAATTTACCCGCACAAGTCGGATGCGGCGTCAGCGCCATCACGTTTCCGGAACAGATGAATGAGAGCGATCGGAATTGGGTGCGGAAAATATTGAAAGCGGTCGGTGAAGTCGTGGAAGTGGAGGAGCCTTTGCAGGATGCGGTGACCGCTGTTTCCGGTAGTGGTCCCGGTTATCTGTTTTACCTGGTGGATCATTGGATTGCCGCCGCCAAAGAGCAGGGGCTTCCGGATGACGTGGCCAGGTTGCTCGTGGTCGAAACGCTTGCCGGCGCGGCTCAGTTATTGCGGGAACGCCCGGATTCGCCATCCGAACTGGTCTACAAAGTCGCCACACCTGGTGGAACCACGGAAGCGGGACTTTCCGCGCTACGTGATCATGATGTTCCCGCCGTTGTTCATGAGATGGTCCGGAGAGCAACGCAACGGTCAAAAGAATTGAATAAGGGATAGGTTTCACGTCATTTTTTCCTTTATCCTGCCTGATTTGGAGCATAGGGGAAATGGAATACCAATCAGTGAATTCTCTGCGGATCGGTATGATTGCTTACTATTTGAGATGATTGAGGTTGATGTGATTTGAGTCGCGGTTTTTCCGGTGGAATATTTTTCCCGGTTTGCCGTAAGCAAGTTGACAGTCGAGTCGAGTCGTGATAGCTTCTCGCTATTGACGTGATGTGTGAAATCAAGGGTAAATATATACTTTTCAGAGGATCGTATCATGATGAGAAATGCACGTTCGAAAAAAATCACTTATTGGAGTGCATTCATCGTTGTCGGAGCATCGCTTTTCCTGTATCCTTCTCTCTCCACGGCGCAGATGATGGGCGGATTTTATGGTTCTCCCTATGGCGGCGGCGGTATGATGGGAATGGGAGGTATGGGGGGAATGGGGGGAATGGGGGGATATGGCATGGGCGGCGGAGGAATGCAAGGTCCCGGTTCCGTCATTGTAAAATATGGAGAAAAAGTCTACGATGCGGTTTTTGGCGACTTGATCGATTATCGGGTTTACTATCTGCCCATGAGCGCCGATCAGATCGGCGTCAATTATTTTGATGATGGAACGCATGGGGATGAAGTCGCTTTTGATGGATTGCCGAGTAATCTGATCATCAATAAAGATACCTATCTCGGTCCGTTTTCCATTCGATACAAGAGACAATTGGTGCAAGCGTTGAAACAAGCGGAAAAAATGGGGGCATTTGAGTTTTACGGCTTGCCGGTCGTATCGAGTCAACCCCATTCGTTGGTGACCAAACTTCCCAGCTGGGAAGAGCAATTCAGGGGATTGATGGACGAAGTCCGCGGCCAACTCAACCAGTTTGAAGGATATGATGATGTGACGTACGTGAAAGTCGTCGATCCGTCATTATTCGAAACGCTGGAAGGCTTTGGAGGAGCGGAAGGGGCGATGGGCCAATATGGTCTGCTCCCGGATCTTCCGACCCCGCCGGGTATGCAGGAACCGAATGTGCGCATGGGATTGTCGCAGGAAGGATTTGGATTTGACCAAACTCAACCGCCTTCCCCTCCCGCGGAACGATTTAATCCCGTTCAACGAGCCCGCAATGCGGCGAATACGGTGGAAGGTTCATCCGTTCAGTAGTAATTATCCGTTTTGAATTGGAATAATTGAATCATTGATCTAACCAAACTGAAGCGAATCATATATAATTCGGTGACGGGATCGGGAATCGATTTTCCCGCTTCCGTGATCGTGTCATACAAACAAATAGGATCGACTGGTCGTGACAAGGGAATGAAAATGAAATGCCGCCGTTGTGGCGGCATTTTGGGAAATCCGGCATGATGCCGGTACGAACCATAATAACATTGTATTTGCGGCCAAGGCGAAATCTTCGGGAGTCTTCATGGCAAGTTGGAATCTGAAAGAAAAAGAAGAAATCGAATTTCGTGTTAATGCGATCAAGCAATTCCTGGAAATGTGGCATCGCTATGATGACCTGTTTAATCATGCGTTTTACAATAAAGAAGCCACCCCCGAACAAGAAGAGGAATTTTTCAAACTCAAATCACAATTGGCGAGACGCCATCAGTATTTGCTTGAATATTTAGGCAAGGAATACGATCGCGCCGAACCGATTACGCCTTATCTTTCCGATACGGTTACGTTGCAGAACATGATTGGCATTCATTTTGATTTTTATAAAAAACTTTGCCTGCAATGGCATGATACGACGCTGCGTTTAAATGAGGCTCTAGGTTACCTCTTGACCCATCTTGATCTGGAAGTTCCCTTGGAGGAGTGAAGATCGAGTTTTTAATAGGGAGATTCCACTATCGAAGCGATGGTCCTGTCCCATCAAGAAATGATATTGAGGAGAAGTTTAATGAATCGGAAAGTTACATCAGGTTTGCGTATTGGATGCATCATGCTCATCTCGCTGTTTCTGTTCGTGGGATGCGCAAAAAGGGAAGCGACAAAGGTGATTGCTCAGGCCGAAACGGCGAAAGAGGAGGCCCGGAGCGCCCAAGCTCCCGGATATGCTCAGAAAGAATTCAATGATGCCAGCAATCTTCTCAATTTGGCGAGCCAGCAGTTTGAGTCGGGGGATTATCAACAGGCCATCGAAACAGCCCAAAAAGCCGAATCCCGTTTTATCGCGGCGCGTGAGGTCGTTCCGGTAGTGCGCAGGCGTGTCCAGGGTCAATTGGATCAAATCGAGGAAGCGTTGTCCGCCGCCGAGGGGAATGTACAAAAAGCGCGCGACGGGAATGTTCTGCAGCCGGAAGAAATCAATCCGATTGCCGAGCAGGTGAGTCAATTGCGCACGGAAAAAATCGACACCTATGATCGAGAAACTGACGAAGAAAAATTGAACAACTTTCTCGCCCGCGTCAAGGAAATTTTGGACCAAACCGAATCGCTTGCCACGGCTCATTTGAAACCCCAAGCGGCCGATGCCAAAGCCGAAATTCAAAAAATGCTTACATCGGCCCAGGAATTGAAAGCCGATGTCCATCTTCCCGAAAAATACGGTCAGGTTATGGAACTCTGGCGACAACTCGAAACGGCGGAGCGGGATGGACAGTGGCAGGAAGTCATCGATAACGCCGCCCGGATCAAAACGCCGTTGAATGAAATCATCGTCGCCGCCCAGGAAAAATCAGCGGGAGATATCCTGGCCGATTTGGAAAAACGAATTCAACAGGCAGAAGCGTTGAATGTGCAAGGAGTTGACGCATTTGCCGCCGCCATTCAACAGGCGAAACAATCGCTTCGTGACGGTCATAACGAACTGGCGAACCAACAATATGCCAGTGCGATCGCCGCGTCCGACAATGCGAAAGAAGTACTGGCGCAGGGCTATCAAGCATTGGGCCAGGAAGCGCGGGCGTTGATTAAACAGGCGCAAACCCATTTGCAGGAAGCCATCGCGGAAGAGGCGGAAACCTATGCTCCGGCGGTGATTTCCCAAATACGAGAAGCAGTGGCGGGAGTTGAACAATTACTGCAAAATGAGCGATATGTGGATGGATATGCGGCTGCGCGCCGAGCGCAGCAAATCGGTTCGCAAGCAGTGCAGTCCGCGCGGCGGGGGAAAGGACAGGCGTCTTTATCCACGGTTGAAAAACCATTCTCTCTTTTATATGGACAAGGGGGAGCAACCTATGCTCCCGAAGCGTATCAAGAAGCTTTTTCCGTCGTACAAGATCTTCGAAACAAGATGAAACAAGATGAAATCGAAGCGGTTGTCGAAGGGTCTCCGGCGGCGGCTGCCGTGGTGAACCAGGCCATCGTTTCTCTGGCAAAAGCGGCAAACGAATTTATTCAAAAAGCGCAAACGGCGTTGGATGAAGCGAATACCGCGAAAGCGTCCGATTGGGTGCCGATGCAATACGCCAATTCCATTAATCTGAAATCGGCGGCGGTGAAAGAACTCGAACAGGATCGTTATCTTTCCTGTATCCGCAATGCGGAACAGTCGATCAATGCGGCGAAGGAAGCCGAAGCGAAGGCGTATCAATTGCAGACGGAACAGAATCTCCGCAAAGCCGATGAATGGATTGCCGTTGCCAAGCGCGCGGAGCAGGACCGATTGAGCCCGCTCGCCTATCGAGAAGCCGTTCAAGCCGTCAATGAGTCTACGGAATTGTACAAAAAACAGCAATTTAAGATGTCGTATCAAAGTTCGGTCGAGGCGTTGGCTAAATCCGACCGCGCATTGAATAATTTGGTGCTTACGGCCAAAGAGAGCGCCGATTCCGCCCTGCAAGCCGAATCCATGACGTATTCCCAGCCGGAAATCGAGAAGGCTCTCGCGTTGCTGAACGAAGCGGAAGTGGCGCAAAAGGCGGAACAGTTTTCGGTCGCCAATCAATATTCCATCGATTCCGCCAAATTGGCGGAAGAGGCCGAATATTTCACATGGAAACAAAGAAGCTATGCGCTATTACGGCAGCTGGAAGGTTCACGTGAAGAACTCGAATATCATTTGGCGCCGGTGAAAAAACCGGTTCTCTTCCGTGAGTTCGTAACGAATCTCGCCGAAGCGCAGGTTATGCAAATCGATCAGGATTATAAGCAATCCTATGCTTTTGCCGACAAGGCGCGGAATGCGAAGGAATCCGTTTGGGAAAGCATGAATGAGGATTTGACGCAGCAAGTGCTGGAAATGAGTCAGATGGCGGAATGGATTGGAGAAAACGCTCTTGATGAAGGCGGGCGAGATATCAAGATCAGTCTACTTGATGCTTTAACCGGATTGGAACGTCAAATCGGATTGCAGGATTGGCGGCAGGCATATGCCGAGGCGGATAAAGCGTGGGATATTACTCACAAATCAAGCCAGGGATTGGAAGGAAGAAACCGGAAAATTCTTGCATCTCAGCTCAATGCATCGTTAAATCCATACGATAAGCAGAATGCTTTGGATATTGTTCCTGAACAGGCGCAATTATTTAACGATACCATCAAAACATTAAATAAGCCTACCGAAGGCCAAACGTATGGCGAAGTCTATGAGAAGTTCCAAACCGCACAGCAAGCGGTTGAACAACTGCCTGAATCGATCGTGGATTCGGCTTCGCAGCGTAGAGATGAAATCGCCTCGATTTTACAACAAGCACAAGATGCGGGGGCAAGTAAGTATTACGGTGATTGGTTCCGGACGTTGTCGTCGGACCTGCAATGGTTGAGAAATTCCATTCGCAGTGAAGATTATCAAGGCATCGCATCCCGATTGAAAAAATTGGAAAAAGAAGCGAATGAACTTCTTCTTGCGACGATGAACGCGGTCGCCGAGGATAATTATTTTCAACTGCTGGATAATAATTTAACTCAAATGAACAACTTAATTCAA
Organism: Candidatus Omnitrophota bacterium; assembly: GCA_003598175.1. Lineage (GTDB taxonomy): Bacteria > Hinthialibacterota > Hinthialibacteria > Hinthialibacterales > Hinthialibacteraceae > SURF-12. The sequence continues at coordinate 51,127 of QZKN01000002.1, read as the reverse complement.
CAATTTGGCACTATAGGGAACATGCCCAGCGATCTGATTATCATGGCGCGCGCCACGGAGCACAAACTCGATGAGATGTCGACGGACATGTATCGCTCCTTGCAAGGAGAGATTTCAGTCAAAACCTTGCGGGTGAGCGCGGAAATTCTGGAAGAACGAATCAAGGAAATGAAACCGCCGGCAGCGCTGGCGAAATTGCACAAAAAAGCTATTGCCTCCTTTACGCATTTTCGGAAGGCGGCGGATGGTTTCGAAATGTATGGCAACAGTAAAACACACGATTTGTATTTCCGCGAGAGAGCTCTTCGTAACGCCTATGAACATCTTTACAAAGTGCTTGACCTGAACGCCGACCTCGAATTTTACGCGAAAGGCGCGCGCAAATTGGATCGGATGGAAAAAATCCAATGGACGATCAACAGCCTTGAACAAAAATTCGCGAACTTCTATTATTCGTATACGATTCGCTAAGCGAAAGCACCCTTGATTTTTTGCGATGAGGAATAAAGTGAAAATGAATAAGAATCACAGAACCGTATGGGGGGCAAATGTCGTTTACATTCATTGATTACATCGAGATTGTCTGTGGTGTTGTTGTGTTGGCTTTTTTTATTTACCTCGGCTTCACGCTGGGTTGGTTTCGAAAAGATTAATCTCTCTGCCGCCACGGTAGGTGATCATACGCATGACAACCTTCATTTGCCATTTTCGTGTCCACTTGCCTGGGGAAGAAAGACGGTTCATTTTGTGAATTTTGATTAGTAAGGAAAAGAGCAGATGGCTATCGATGTCTCGCACGAAATACTGACCCAGCGCCTGCAGGAGATGATTCAACTGTGGCAGAAATATATGGAAATCTTCAATCGCAGTCTGGAATCGGAGGAAGAAATTCCGGAAGAGGAAAAGGAATTTCGTACCTTACAAAAAGAGATCACGAGAAGAGCACAATATCTGCGAATTGCCATTCCGGATAATCTGTTCGATTTGTGGAAAGATATGAAAAAGTTGCTTAAGGAAACTCCTTCTCTCATGATTCTTAAGAAGGAGGTTCCCATCAAATTATCGTCTTTCCGAAATATGTGGCACGAAGTTTCGATCTCGTTGAATCAGAAACAAGGCCATTTGCGATCCTTGCTGGATGAACGGGAAATGAAGAAAACATCGAAGAGAAGTAAATAGAGGGATGCCGATTCTTTCGGTTCTCGATTCACCTATTCAAAAAAAGAGCGCGTTTTATCGCGCTCTTTTTTTGATTCTGTTGTTGGAAAGGATCGAATCATTCCGGATTTGTGGCGCTCTCCTGCAATTCAAGATCGATGTAATCATCCAGGTGGCATTTTTCAAACAGTTTCATCAACGTCTGATTGACATATACCCGCAAACGCCCTTTCTTTTTGTCGATTTCCGATTTGGTTTTCACGACTACGCCTATTCCGAAACTATCGATGTAATCCACGCCGGAAAGGTCGATGATGATATCGGTCGCGCCTTTATCAATTATCTGATCGATCTGTCGTTGCAGCGATTTTGCATTCGATATGATCAAATCGCCGAATGCGCAGAGTTGTTCCGCTTCTTCGTTTTTTTGATGCTTGATTATCAGTTTTTCCATATTCATTATCACGCCTCTCTTGATTTACCTTCACCGCCTGTAACACACCATGCAACCATTATTTGCAAAAAAGTCTATTGTTGTCCAGGGAATACATGAGATTCTGACCGCGGATTACGGTACATGGTAGCATTTAAAATTTGCATGCAAAACACCCTACAAACCACTCACTTTAAACCATTACGCACTTCTTGATCTGTGTGTGGACGTATTCATAAAGCAGAATTCCGAGAAGCACATGCAGCGAAATCGACATTTGGCTGAACAAATCCCAATCAAGAGGTCCTAAATCAGGGTGCCAAAACGTGGTCCAAATCAGGCCGATGAACGAACAATACAGCAAAAAGTATTTGAATGGGGTATCGATTCCTTTCCGTAAAAAAAATAATAGCGGCCATTCAATCGGGAATCGCATGAATGCTGCATTATAATGAAAATAAGCCAGTAATTTCCAGTGCTCCCACGAAAAAAAGGTAAAAAATTGCCCTTTTCGGCGAATTTGAAAGAGTGGAACCAACCGACCGCTATCCAAATCCAATCCCTCGCTTGCAAAACAGAACAGGATTCCCATCAATAGGGACAAAAAAAGGAAGAACGGGGCCACGAATTCATACGCCTTGAAATTCGGGCGTTGAACCATCACCCAAAAAATGGCCGGCAAATAAAACAATGCCAAAAAATGAAACAGCGCGGCCAGGAAGAAAAAAACTGTCGCTGGCCACAAGGGAGCTTTTCCCTGCAGGTACCGTTCAATAGCCCAAAAGGTGGACAATAGAAACAAGTTCACCCATGCATAATTTTCCACTTCTCCGATAAAAACCAAGAACGAGCCGGAAAAAATATTGACGATCAGAAATATGGGATTGCGCCGAATCGCAAACAGGACTTGAATGGCCAATGCGCCGGCGATGGAACTGCTGACCGAAACGGAATCCCATGCGTTCCAACCGAAGGGTCGGAGAATGGTGTAAACCAATTTGTGCATCAATGAAGTCAGGACGGAATGCATTAAAACCACCCAATCCATTTCCGCCATTTGTTCAACGTAAGCGCCGTCGCCGATATAAGGCAGGTATTGGCCCAATCGATACAAGACAACAGTAAAAACCAGGGTCAATATAAAACGCCGGAGCAGAAAATAAATGGGGAAGGGAATAAATGAATCGATAGTTTGATAAATAATTGAAATTTGTTTGTTCATTTCTGAGCGGCACGGGTTATCATGTATAAAAGGATACTTATGTTCTCTTTAATCGGTTAAATCGAATAGGAATGACGATTAAACCGTTTAAATTCAATCAACGGGACATGAAACATCCTACACGTTGCATGGGACGGCAGACAAGATATCAACGTCTCTTCAATTGCATATTTTCGCAAAGGAATGGACTTACTAGATATTTTATGGTATGAATAAGGTGTTTCCTAAACATGAATTCAATCGAATGTTAAAGTGATTGGTGAAAGTATTTTATGGAGGTGTTCACGTGAAAAAAGGATTTACGCTGATTGAATTGTTGATTGTCGTGGCGATTATCGGGATTTTGGCTGCAATTGCTGTGCCCAATTTTTTGAATGCACAACTGCGCGCTAAAATTGCTCGTGGTTTTGCGGATATGAAGGCGATCGCTACCGCCGCCCAATCGATGCAGGCGGATAAAAACGTCATGCTGGTCGATTGGTGGGATGATGATTATGAGTGGGGGCACGAGCGTTTGCAAAAAACGTTTAACATGGTTGGGGCCGGTCCTGATTTTGAGAATCGCGGTCCGGCGGCGTTGCTTGCGCCGTTGACGAGCCCGGTTCAATACCTGACTTCCATGCCTCTCGATCCTTTTATCCCGACCGGGCAGGATACGTACCGTTATGCGGATAACGATCCCGCCGATCCCGGGTATGATCATGGATTGGGCGCATTGTTCCCTGAAAATGCTCCACGTTTGGGGTTGCGGGAATTGAGAACCGGAGATTTCATTCTGGTCGGGATCGGGCCGGATGGGGAATTCGGACTTGGGGCGGGGTATGGCGACCCGAATCGAGCATTGCCTTATGACACCAGCAATGGCCTGGTCAGCGCGGGGGATATTACTTTGCGAGGCGGGGGGGGAATCAATCAATAAAGTTGTTCGGATTGAGTGGTTTCAGCTCTGAAAATGCTGATGGTCATGTAAGCGGATTTGAATGGACGTCCGAACGAGCACTGAACATGAAATTTGAAAAAGCGGAAATCGTGATTCGGGATTAAGAGCGCATTTCTGTATCCGTGATTCATTTCAGACTATTCATCTTTATCTTTTTGAAGAAATGATCTCGCATTGCTCCCCTTCCTTTCTTTTTTTGCAGTTTCTGCTTTCCAAAAGTTGCCTGTTCTCATTCTTTTTAAGGCCTATAATAGTGTATGAAAAATGAAACGAGGAACGTGGAGGGAGTTTATTATGGAACGTCGTGATTTTTTGAAAACCGCATCCATTGCCGGCCTGACTTTCGCGGGAACGGGTATGACTGGTCCGTCCGACGCTGCGGAAATGAACGATGGGAAAGGGAAATTACCGAAAAGACCTCTCGGAAAAACGGGTATTCACCTTTCCATCATTGGTTTTGGCGGGATTGTCGTTATGAATGTGGAGCAGGATCATGCCGATCAGGTTGTTGCGGAAGCGGTGGAGCGTGGAGTGAATTATTTCGACGTGGCGCCGACCTACGGCAATGCGGAAGAGCGTTTGGGACCGGCTTTGGAGCCGTTCCGCAAGGATGTTTTTCTTGCCTGCAAGACAACGCAGCGGGATGAAGAAGGTTCTGCGAAGGAATTACAGGCTTCCCTCAAAAAAATGCGCACCGATCACTTCGATTTGTATCAGCTGCACGCATTGAGTAAGCTGGAGGATTTGGATCAGGCGTCAGGCAAGGGCGGGGCGCTGGAAACGTTCGTAAAAGCGCGGGATGAGGGTTTGACTCGCTTGATCGGATTTTCCGCCCATTCCGCCGAAGTGGCCCTGGCTGCGATGGATCGTTTTGATTTCGACACGATTTTGTTTCCATTCAATTATGTAACGTGGCATCAAGGCAATTTCGGGCCGCAGGTATATGCAAAGGCGAAAGAGAAAGGCGTTGCGCGGTTGGCGTTGAAGGCGTTGGCGCGCCAATCCTGGCCGAAAGGAGCAGATCGGTCGCAGTTTGGTAAATGCTGGTATCAACCTGTCTCCGATCCGATCGAGGCCGGCCTGGCGCTGCGGTTTACCCTTTCGAAAGACATTACCGCTGCGATTCCGCCGGGTGAAGAATCGCTGTTCCGTTTGGCTTTGGAGATTGCAGACCGGTTCAAACCGCTGGAGAAGGAAGAAGAGGAAAAAGTACGGCAACTGGCGAGTGGACTTCATCCGATTTTTTCGCGTACGGCCTGATCAATATCGTTCCAGATTCAGGATTCGTCCTTACGTTTTGACAGATTGCGCCGCGAAGGCTATTTGATTTGGGGATGGATGATTAAGAATCCAATCCCTATTTTGTCGTTAGTCCCCAATTCGGGTGATCGAGATTGCAGGGATCATCGACTTCGTTCATCCATTGTTTCAGTAAATTGGTCAAGCGCTGAACTCGTCGCGCCTGGTTCGGATTCTTTGCCAGGTTGTTCATTTCCCACGGATCCTTGGCCAGATGGAAGAGTTGCGTGTGTTGCTCACCGTTAACATTGTATTTGATCAGTTTCCAGTCGCCGCGGCGCACCATGCGTTGATAATCCTTATACGCGGCGAAGATGGAATTGCGGACTGGTTCCTTCTTGCCGCGCAGGACGGGCAGGAGGCTGGCGCCTTCGACGCCATCGGGAATTGTAATGCCGCACAGATCACATATTGTGGGGAAAATATCCGACAAATAACAGAGCGCATCCGACTTTAGATACTCGGGCAGATTGGGGCCGGCGATGATGAGAGGCACGCGCACGCTGTGTTCGTACAGGTTTTGCTTGCCGAGCAGGCCGTGTTGCCCGACGGCGAGGCCGTTGTCTCCCGCGAGGATGATGATGGTGTTTTCCGCTTTGCCGCTGTTTTCGAGCGCCTGCAATACGCGTCCGATTTGGGCGTCGAGATGGGTGATCATGGCGTAGTAGGCGGCGATATGCTCGCGGATAATATCCGGAGTGCGCGGGAACGGCGCGAGGTTCTCGTCGCGAATCTGCAACTCGCCGTTGTCGAACGGATGTTCGGGTAGAAAGTTTTTCGGCAACGTTATTTTGTCCGGCGGATAGAGAGCCGCATACTCTTGCGGCGCCATGCGCGGATCGTGCGGGGCGGTGTAGGAAACGTACATCAGGAACGGTGCGTCATCGTTATATTCCTTTAGAAATTGGATCGCTTCGTCGCTGAAAAGTTCGCTGGAAAATTTGTCGCCGAGATATTGTTTCTCTTTTGCATATACGCCGTCGGGATCGAAATCGTAAACAGGCACTTGTAAATGATCGGACATGCCGCCGAAGAAGATCTTGCCGCCATGCGTGAACGAGCGGGCGTACGCTTCCCGGCCGTTGTGCCATTTCCCGGTCCCGAAGGTTTTATAGCCGGCTTTTCGCAGCTGTTCGGGCAAGGTGACGTGTTCTTTGGGAATGGATTGCCCCATTTTTTCGAGATGAAACAAAGAGCGGCCGGTCATCAGCATGGCGCGGCTGGGCATGCAGACCGCGCCGCTTTCCGAGCCCATGATGTGGGCGTGGGTGAAGGTAACTCCCTTGCCGACGAGTTTGTCCATGTTCGGCGTTTGCACTTCGGCGTTGTCGAGCGCATGAATGGCGTTGAACCGCTGATCGTCGGTCAAGAAAAAAAGGATATTTGGGCGCTTTGGTTGGTTTTCCGAGGCGCATAATCCATTCCGTAACGCCAGCGAGGAAATCGCCAGACCGGTCGACGTCAGAAAATTGCGGCGTGTGAGATTGGTATTCAATGTAATGACCTCCCCACTTTTTTTTGTGCATACTGTAAGGTTTTTTCCTGATTTTGTAACCCGGCGCGCGGCTGGACTAGCGTTTTGCCGATTCGTTTTCCCCCCTTAATCCCCCCGTCAACGGGGAGAAATGGGCTCCCGCCCCGTTGACGGGGAGGGTTGGGGAAGGGACATTTTTATGTATAAAAACCGAAAGGCGGGATAAAAATCCCGCCTTTCGGTATGATTACAATCCTCGGCTAAAAGGAGATTAGACTTCCCATAGTTGGGCCGGTTTGGTATAAGGATCTTGCATCGCCTGAGCAAAGGGATTCTTATCCTCGGATTTGCCTTGCAGAATCTGCCGGCGTTCTTCCTTCATTTGTTGCAGGGATTCTTCGAGTATATTCAATTCATTGTTTTTCCCATCGCTTTTGTCTTCGATTTGATTTTCGCCGAAGAGTCCGGACAACAGACTGTTCGTCACATCAAAGAAGGTGTTCAAGTCTTTTTGGACATCGTTTCCGATATTCTTCAGATAATCCGGCTCGAAACCGATCTCTTCCAACATGCCGCCGTACTCTTCGTTCATGCCGGTGAAGAAGTTGTTCAATTTTGCGCCGACGTGATCACGGGAGGCGTTGATCAGACCGGTTGTGGCGTCGAGGAAGGAACCGAGATTGCCGGAATCCGCATGGAGGACGCCCTGCACCGCGCTGAGAAAACCTCCCAGCGTGCCGGTGTCGTCGAACTGGCTCAGTTCTTCCACGGCGGCATTGAAATTGCTCAAGTCGCTGCCGCTGATAGACAAATTCAGCGTAAATTCATGAGAAACCTCTTTGGCGACGGAAAGAACATTGTTGCCCATTTCCGATCCATAGGCTTGTTCGGCAACCATCGCGGCTGATTTGGATTCTTCAAAGAAAATACGCGCTTCGAAATCGCGTGTTTGAAGGATTTGTTCGAATGACGTGTATCGCTGATACGCCGCTTGCGTGGAATTGTAGTTATAATTGACCGGCTTTTGATTCGATTCGGGGTTGTTCGTTGATTCCGGCAAAGCCGTTTGGTTCAGGGATTGCAGCTGTTGTACGCCGGACTGCGCAAAACTGACGGCCAGATCGAGATCGAAGGAGCCATCCGCGTGTAATCGAAGGTCAATCGAGGCTTCGAAGCGTCCGTCCTCGCTGACGATAATTTGATTGGTTGCGCCGACTTGAGGCGATTTGCGCGCCTGGTTCACCGCTTGTTCGACCGCATTTTCCGCAAATTGGGAAAGTTCCAGCCGATCTTCTTTTTCCTCTTTCTTTTTACTGTCAATCTCATCCTTCTCCTGTTTCTGTTGGAGTGATTTCAACAGCGACGAAGAGGGAGAAGCCAAAAGCCCTAATCTTGACTGATTCGATTGAGACAGACCTTTCCGAGCAAGTCCACCTAATAACGGATTCTCTTCCTGATTCCCAAGCGGTTGTCCATTCAGAAAACCACCCAGACCTGCACCGAAAAGGGCTTGTCCCTGGTTGGGGATTCCAAACAAGGTAACCATCGCGCCGATTATGCCCTTTCATTGGTTTTCCTTTAGTATCGGCAGGTAAAGTCCATATCTTGAATACTCGGCGAGGATTATCATGATTTTCGATCGGGGATTCCGGCGTCTTCACAAAGGAAAGGTGGATTTTAGTACAGCATAAAATCCTTCACCGCCACTTCTTCGTCGGGCTCGGGAATGTCATATAAATCAAGCGTCGGATCGGTGGTGATGGCGAGCCAATCGATACCTGCATGAGGCTCGCGCGCATGCAAATACAGCGTATGCGAGCCGGCGGTGAGTTCGAAAGGACGCGGTTCGCCGGTGGTCACCCAAAAACTTTGCCCGTCCACGATTTGTTCGATCCACGCGCGTTCAAAATAGGATTCATTGGGGATGGAAAATCCGTATGAATTTTCCGCCGCGATCCGGTCGAATCCGATGAAAAACGAATCCTGCTGATCATTGTTCGCCTTCGCTTTGAAAAAGATATAGTAGACGCCCGCTTGCTGAAAATCGAGTTGGAATGAGATTTGGTTATCATTCAGTTCCGTCCCGTTTCGGCCATCCGACATCGATTCGACATACAGTTGGCTTACAAGGTAAAAATAGGGTTTCACCGCCATGTCTCCGGAATACGCATGAGGGCTTTCCGCCTGCAGGAAAACGATATCCTGACCCACGGGAATCGGCGCGAGCAGGAGGGTAAAGGGAATCACGGCGGGAATATAGTAATCGCCCCGGATCGTTTCGCCGGAATAATACGTTTGATCCAGCACATACCCGTCGAAGATTCCGTATTCGGCTCTGGCGCCGGGGATCAACTCATAAATCAGAGTGGCGTCGGTTTGCGCGGCGGGTACGGTCCATTTTAAGTTATTTCCCTCGATCGAATAATCTCCCACGCCAGTTTGAACGTTCACTACGGCCCAATCGGCGGGAAACAGTTCCTCCACCTCGATAGTGGGATTCTTTCCGGGAATGACGGAAAGCTGGAGTTGAACCGATATCGTGTCCGGCAGGATTCCCGTAATGTCGGGTAAATCCCGCCATACACCACAGATCCGCTCGCCTACTCTAAAATCATAAATATCAAGGTTCGGATCGGAGGTAACGACAAACCAATCGATTTGCGCGCTATCTTCGCGCGGTGAGATCAAGAGCGTATGTTCGCCCGCGGAAAGTTCGAAGGCGCGTTTCACACCCGTCCGATTCCAAAAACGTCCGTTCGGATCGTACTCTTCATACCAACGGCTGGAATATTCGCTGTCGTTGGCGATGGAAAACGCATAATCGTCGGTAGCAAGTAAATCATCGAATCCGATATAAAACGAATCGCTGTTGGGATCGTCGCCTCTTGTATGGGCGAAAAAGTAATACGTTCCACTCTGCATCACGTTCAGTTTGAATTCCAACGTTGCTTCCATCGGATCGGGAAATTCGTTTTTTACCGCCTGGACCACCAATCCGTATCGCGACAGAACATTGAATTGCAAACCGAATGCGGAAACATCACCTTTCAAGGTTCCCCATTCTGCTTCGATGAACGCGGGGATAGTGGGGTGAACAAGGAATGATTCGCGTGGAGAAAAATCCAGCGTTTTCGGAATAAACGTATCCCCGGCGGTGAATCCGTACTTTTCGTTCACTAAAAACAGACCGCCCCAGATAAACGGAGATGGCCCTTCGAGGGTAATATGATAGGTCAATTCCGCCTGACCACTAAAATCCTCGAGTTCCCAAACATACCAATCAGAAAACAATTGCCTGATCGCGCCATGCGAAACCATGTGATCGGATGGAGTGGAATAATAGGGAACGATTTCATCGACTTTAATGTTGATGGGAATCAAGGCATCCACCGTCACGGTCACTCGCGCGGTTTTGGGGAAATCGGATTGCGTGTCTTCGACGGCGATTGTGCGGTTCACGGCATACGGAAATTCTTCGATCCTGACGTTATCCATATCAAAAAAACGTAGTTGCGAATCATCTTCGGCGCTCGCGGCCAAACCCACCAGGACCGGGTCTTGCAACACTATATATTCATCTTCCAACATTACCCATTCTCCGTTTTCGCCCAACGTATGATAGGTAATGTATCCCCCATAGCGTTCGAGGCGCATGGAACCGTCAAAACCGGCAAACAGATCTTCCGGATCGCCGTCAGACATCGTTGCGCCGTTCGGCAATGTGCGGAACGTCGGGAACACGGATCCGCTCGTTTCCCGCAAGAAGGAAACATGAGGGGAGCCGGGAGATAAATCCTGGCGAATCATCAATCCCACCCGTCCTCCGTTCAACGCCGACGGGCGGCATTCAATCGCGAAATTCCCTCGCATTTCCTTATACACGAAGTGGAATTCGTCGGTGAAGGTTTGATCGCCGATCGTCGCGCCGGACGCGTCGATGCTATACAGGCCGTTATCCGCATTGTAGGTTACGTCTCCGGAAACCGAGACTTCCCCCACATCGGCGTGATGATCGAATAAACCGATGGCGTTTTGCGCGTGCACTGTTTCGGCGCACATGAGGATCAGCACAAATAATCCGATCCGTTTCTTTGAGTTCAGCATGATTTTTTCTCCAATCGAAACACAAAATAGTAGGAAGGGAGGTTCGTGATGTTAGGGAAATAATCCTGTGAATTTTACCCATCCTGAAAAACCTGATACAGAAAAAAACAACGCGCGGGATTTCGAGTTGAAAAGGATGGATAAACCATCACAGGCACTATCCGATCCTTTTGCTCGACGTGAGGTTTTAGTACAACATATAATCGTTCACGGCCACTTCTTCGCCCGGTTCATGGACGCGATACAGACGCAGCGTCGGGTCGGTGGTGATGGCGAGCCAATCGATTTTTGCGTGGGGTTCGCGCGCGTGTAATCGCAACGTGTGCAATCCGGCGGTAAGTTCGTAGGGCCGGGGTTCGCCGGTGGTCACCCAAAAATCCTGCCCTTCCACAATGGTTTCCACCCACTCGCGGGGGAAATAGGAAGGATCCTTGGGGACGGAAAACGCATACGCATCGTCCGCCGCGATCTCGTCGAAACCGATGAAAAACGAATCCTCCTGATCCGAGTCGGCGCGCGCGGAGAAGAAGATGTAGTAGGTTCCGGCCTGCTCAAAATCAAGTTGGAACGAAATTTCGTTCTCATTCAGTTCCGCTCCGTTTCTCCCATCCGATATCGACTCGACATACAACTGGCTGAACAGGCCGACATCCGGTTTTACCACCATATCGCCGGAATATGCGTGTGGATTTTCTGCTTGCAGGAGGACAATATCCGTTCCCACGGGAATGGGCGCGAGCAGTGTTTTGAAGGGAATCACGGCGGGAGTATAGTAATCGCCGCTGATCAACTCACCAAAATAATAGGTTTGATCATACATATACCCCATGAAGATTCCGAATTCGGCTTCCTCGTTGGGGATCAGCTCATATGTCATTGTGGCGTCGCTTTGCGCAGTGGGCACCGTCCAGAACAACTGATTTCCGTCGACCGTAACATTACCTGCGCCGGCTTGGACATTTTCGATCGCCCAGTTCTTGGGGACGATTTCTTCTACCTCAATGTTGGGATTCTTGCCGGGAATGACGAAAAGGTTGAGCTGAACCGAAACCGTATCTGGCAAACCGGTTTCCAAATCGGGTAAATCCCGGCTTATATGACAGGTTCGTTCGCCCACCATAAAATTATAGATATCGATATTCGGATCGGAGGTAATCACGAACCAATCGATTTGCGCGCTGTCTTCGCGGGGCGAAATCAATAGGGTATGCTCGCCGGCGGATAGTGCAAACGCGCGCTTGACTCCGGTTCGGTTCCAAAAACGCCCGTTCGGATCGTATTCTTCATACCAACGGGTGGAATAGTATTTATCGTTGGCGATGGCAAACGCATAGTCGTCCGTGGCGTACAAATCATCGAATCCGATATAAAACGAATCGCTGTTGGGATCGTCGCCTCGCGTACGCGCAAAGAAATAATATTTCCCACCTTCCAGGACGTTTAATTTGAACTCCAACGTGGCTTCGAGCGGATCAGGAAATTCGTTTTTTACTGCTTGAACGGCTAATCCGTATCGCGTCAATGAGTTGAATTGTAAACCAAAAGCGGAAGTGTCGCCTTTCAAGGTTCCCCATTCGGCTTCAATCAGCGCGGGGATCTGCGGATGAATCACGAACGATTCACGCGGAGAAAAATCCAGCGTTTCCGGCACAACGCTGTCCCCGGCGGTCAAACCGGACAACACGTTGTTGGAAATTAATCCGTCAAATATATAAGGCGACGGTCCTTCGAGCCTCACACGATAGGTCAGTATCGCCTGTCCGCTGAAATCAACAAAACTCCACGAATACCAATTATCAAAGATTTCTTTGATCTCGCCTTGCGAGATGGTCAAATCGGACACAATGGAATAGGTGGGGATGATTTCATCAACGATACCGGTAATGGGAACCGCCGCATCCACCGTCACCGTCACCCGCGCGGTTTGGGGGGAACCGGTTGGAGTGTCATTGAGGACAATGGTTCGATCGGCGGAAAAAGGAAAATCTTCGATCCTGACGTTATCCACATCGAACAAACGGAGTTGCGAATCATCCTCGGCGCTCGCGGCCAAACCCACCAGGATCGGATCCTGCAATACGATATTTTCATCCTGCAAATAAATCCATTCGCCGTTTTCGCCTAATGTATGATAACTGACGCATCCTCCGTGGCGTTCGAGTCGCATGGAGCCATCAAAACCGGCGAACAGATCTTCCGGATCGCCGTCGGACACCGTTGCGCCGTTTGGCAACGTGCGGAAGGTGGGAAACACCGCTCCGCCGGATTCCCGTAGGAAGGAAACATGCGGAGAACCGGGAGATAAATCCTGGCGAATCATCAAACCGACACGCCCTCCGTTCAATGCGGACGGGCGGCACTCAATCGCGAAATTCCCCCGCATTTCCTTATAAACAAAGTGAAATTCGTCGGTAAAGGTTTGTCTGCCGATGGTCGCACCGGACGCGTCGATGCTATACAGGCCGGTATCCGTGTTATAGGTCACATTGCCGGGAGTGGAAACATCTCCCACATCCGCGTGATTCTCGAATATTCCGACCGGATTTTGTGCGTACCCATTCCCCGCAATGAATGTACAGAAAATGAGGATTCCACTCCATTTCATTCTTTTTTGCATCAGGATAACCTCCGATTGATCCACTGATTATATTCAGTATGTTACAATTTGACACGTAGTATATCAGTAAAATGGTCGTATGCAATCGGAATCACCAACGGTCCGGCCGCTCCCGGCGTGTAACGATATCGCTGATAAAAGATCACGAGTTCCTTGTCGGTCAGATAATATTCCTGTTTTGTCTCGATGCCTTTGAAATCATCCAGCGAATGGATCAACAGCGGTGTTTCATCCTTGTTCGCCTGCAGAACGTTTTTCATGAGACTATTCAGTCGGGATTCATAGGCGCTCTTCGGTTGGAACCAATTCTTCAGTTTTACAGTTTTCCCGTTTGACAAGTCGAAAGTAATGGCTCTGACGGCGTTGACCGGATGCGCCTGCATATTGGAGGAGAACGATTGATCAAAAACGAGGCTGAGTATTCCGTTTTTGTTATACGTAACGGTTGATTCCACATCGTATCGCCATTCGAAGCGAGGGAAGGCTTTTCTCCATTCCACATATTTTTTATTCTCCGGATTTTCCGCTTTTTTGCCTTCTTTGATATCCTTTTCAGATTTACGGTACAAGGCGAATGCGGCGTCGTGGATTTGTCGATTCACCTTTTTTTGCGTGGCTTCATTTGGCAGTCCGACTGCTTGCGGCCAACGGCAGTGGAAGGTTTGGGATTCCTGTTTTTGCTCGGTGATCTGAATGGGATCGGATGGCGCGTCGGCGGAGACTGATCCATTGGCGAACAGCATTATCATCGTGACAACAGCGCTAATCATCAATAAAACCGTCTTTGTCTTCATGAGAGATTTTCCTAAAAATATAAGTGAGAGGATGGCTCAACCTATAGAACGTATCCAGGCGCCAAAATACTTCACCAGCTATTTTCATGAATCAACTGCTTTACCGGCAGGCGTGTTTTTATTAAATTTCCCTCTTGCGCATACCCGATCGATATGACCAAAGGCACGATATGCGATGCGGGAATTTTCAGGACTTTTTTCACTCGCCGTTCGTCGAATCCTTCCATCGGCGCGGTTGCCAATCCCGCCGATTCCGCCGCCAGCATGAAGACCATTGCGGACAGCAGCGTCTGTTTTGCCAGCCAATAGCGTTTGTGGACGGCGGGCATATTCGGAATCGGGCGGAAGAATTGAAGCAGGGGAAGGATGGCGGCTTTCCATAACCAACCCAAACCGGCCGGCGCGTGCGAAAACGCCAGGGGGACAAATGTGCGATAGAGTTTCTCGTAATCCGGATTTATCGCTCCCGTTTCCCGCTCCATCGCGATGATCGTTTCAAAGTGATTCTCCACCACGTTGCGATCGCCGGTAAATACAATGGTGGCGGGCGCTTCTTTTACCTGCCTTTGCTGCAGACAGGCTTTCCACAATTCTTCTTTAATTTCCGCATCTTTTGCGATGACAAAATGAGTCGGTTGGAGATTGTACCCGCTGGGCGCCCAATGCGCGGCATCGAGCAGGCGATGCAACAAATCGTCCGCGATGGGATCGGGTTTGAAATGCCGCACCGCTCGGCGACGCCGGGTCAATGCCTCGAATTCATCCAAATTCATAATGGGCCTCGATTCCTTTTATTATTCTAAAAAAGTACGATATTCATCCATGCACAAACCAATCCGTTCGACCGGAATTCGTTTGAAACCCAACGGATACACCGGCGAATCCTCGCGTAATTGGAAGTTCAAGTTAGCCGGATCGAGAAAACCGGGATCGCCTTCGATAAAATTGTTGTCGAACGTGACCCACTCCTCTTTGACGCCTTGCAAATCCAGCCATTTTCCTCCCACCCGGACGTTGCGCGCCACCACATTTTCTTTCGGAATCAACGGTTCTTCTTCCACAATAGCGGCAAGTTGAGGTTCAACAATCATACGTTCCAACGCCGCGATGATGGCTTTGCGATCTTGTTTTTCCATCTTGGATAATGTTTTGTAAGCCCCCTTTGTCAATTCAACCTGCCAAACCATTAGTCATCTCCAAGTAGTTGTACTTTAACTTCCTCTAATGAAAACAATTCCCCCTTATCTAACTCGTTTTTTGCTTCCAGCAGTTCGGCTTCTTCTTCAGGAGTTGATAGTTCGTTATCGATAGGCGCACTGGCAAGTGTGACAAGCAATGGATCACTGTTATACTCGACCAGATAACGCAAGAAACGTATCGCCGTATACATATCTGCTTTCGGGATCATTTCGATCAGCGCATGAAGTTCATTTTTAACGAATTCAATATCCGGTTCTTTAGTCTGGACGCTCATAATGGATACAATCCTTTCACTCCATCTGTTCCTATTACCTATTATTAAAGTATCCGCCAAACCGGTCAACCGCAAATACTGAAAAGGCGACAAAATGGCGACAAAAAGGGGACGGTTGGTGGATGAATTGGGGATGGGGAATGGGGTATATTTCCTTCCATACGCAAAGGAATTTACATAAAAAAATTGTGGTGCGGATCTCCGGTCTGCACGTGCAGACCGGAGGTCCGCACCACAACCTGGTTTTCATCCTTCGTTGTGATTAATTGGTCATGACGGTTTATATGGAGGATTCTGAATATGAAGTATGATCTCGGCAAGTTCAAAATTATTGGCCGGAGTCAGGCGATGCAGGACCTGGCGGATTGTGTGTTTTCCGCCGCGCCGCTGTGGGATACGATTTTATTGACCGGAGAACGGGGGACGGGAAAAGAACTGCTGGCGCATGCCATACACAAATCCGGACCGACGAAGGGCGGCAATCTGGTGATCGTCGATTGCGCCGCATTGAATGCTTCGACGGTGGAATCCGTTCTTTTCGGACACGAACGTGGAGCGTTCACCGGCGCGGTCAACCGTCATGTCGGTTTTCTCGAATCGGCGGATGGCGGGACTCTTTTTCTGGATGAAATCGGCTCGCTTCCGATCGAAATTCAAGGGCGATTTCTGCGGTTTCTGGAAGAACAAACGGTTGCCCGCGTCGGCGCGGTCTCCCATCGGCGGATTCACACGCGCATACTCGCCGCCACCAACCGTAATTTGCGGCGTGAAGCCGCTCGCGGTCATTTTCTGCCCGATTTGTTTGACCGCTTGAACGTCATTCCAATCCTCACGCCGCCGTTGAGGAAGCGAGATGGGGATGCGTTGCTTCTGTTTCATCATTTTATGGGAAAAGGAAGCCGGGATCGTTTGAAGAAGGATGCGGAGAATTTTCTGCTCGATTATGCCTATCCCGGAAATGTACGGGAATTGCGAAATCTGTGCCGCCGGTTGTGCGTTTTTCATTCCGAAAAAGCTGTTGACAAGAATACAATCCTCCGCTATTTGAGCGCAGGGAACGATTCTGTTGATTTGCGTCGAATGAATATTCAGAATCCGGAAAACAATATATAATGCCGTTCCGATCTTATCTTCCGGAAAGGATCATGAAATGGGCGCTACCCGAAAAAATGATCGTCTCGCCGTTTTTTCCTGGAGTTTGTACGACTTTGCCAATTCTGCTTTCACGACGCTGGTTGTCACCTTTATTTTTGCGACATATTTCACGGAAGTTGTAGCGGAAAATACTACTGTGGGGACCACATTATGGTCGCGAGGCGTCACGTTGACGGCAATCGTGGTCGCCTTACTCTCTCCATTTCTCGGCGCCATCTCTGACCGTGGGGGATATCGCAAACTGCTTTTATTGATGATGACCGTCATTACGATCCTCGGCTCGACGCTTTTATTCGGGATTCTTCCGGGACAGACCACGAAAGCCCTGTTCATTTTTGTGATCGCCAATATTGCGTATGAACTCGGCTGCGTTTTCTATAATGCGTTCCTGCCCGACATCTGCTCGCAGGATCGGATCGGCCGCGTATCCGGGTATGGCTGGTCGTTCGGATATTTCGGCGGTTTGTTGGCTTTGGTCATCGCTCTGGTCGGATTCGTGAGTCCGGAAAATCCGTGGTTTGGCATTTCGAAAGAAAATTTTGAGAACATTCGCGCCACCAATCTGATCGTCGCCGTTTGGTTTCTCGTTTTCAGTATTCCGATTTTTTTGTGGGTGAAGGAAGACAAATCTCGCGTCGCCGCAAAAGGAGAAAAAATCCTGGCCGCCGGCCTTAAGCAACTTGTCGATACGTTTCGCGAAATCAAACGCTACAAACAAATTGTTCGGTTTCTTTTCACGCATCTGGTTTATAACGACGGATTGATCACGATTTTTGCTTTCGGCGGCATTTATGCGGTGGGGACATTTTATTTCAGCGATACGGAAATCATTGTATTTGGGATTATCCTGAATATTACAGCGGGATTGGGAGCGTTCGTGTTGGGATTTCTCGACGATAAGTTGGGCGGTAAAAAGACCATTCAAATCAGCCTGATCGGCCTGATGCTCGCCTCTCTGCTTGCCGTGTTCGCTCCGAATGGTTCATCGACGCTGACCGGCGACGATCTGCGCAATCCTGCGGAATTGGCCGGAACATTGAAAGTCCATGCGAATTCACAAACCACGTATGTCTATAACCAATTGGCTCCCGCCACGCGCGAATTGTTGGATGAATATGATGGCGCCGGTCCGCTTTCGGAATCTCTGCAAGACGCCTTGATCCTTGATTTGAACCGGATGATCCAAAGCGATGATTTTCATGAGGCGGAAACCTTCAGCACGATGACGCTGCGAAATAAAACCAGGGAATTACTTGACAGCAAGCCGCAAAAAGAAGATTTGCATCGTTTGAATCGTTATCTTCTCGAAGATCTGTTTCCCGACGGCATCCAACGGTTTTTTCCCCTCTTGTTTTGGATCGCCGGAATGATCATCGGGATTTTTTCCGGCCCCAATCAGTCTGCCAGCCGCTCGTTGATGGGGCGTATTGTTCCGCCGGACAAGGAAAATGAATTTTATGGCTTTTTTGCGTTTTCCGGAAAGGCGACCGCGTTTATGGGGCCATTTTTATTGGGATCGTTAACGTCGTTATTTGATTCCCAACGGGTGGGGGTCTCTGTCGTGATTCTCTTTTTCGTGATTGGGAGTATTCTTATGGTATTTGTGGATGAAGAGGAAGGGATCCGTGTAGCCGGTCGGGAATGAAAAGTACCAGCGGGATGTTGTTTACATGCAGGACGCTTGCTTTACCAAAATACAAGCGGGACGCTTGCTTTACCCGTTTATGGTGTTTATTTTTATTGTAATAGGCAGGGTGATTGTTATGTCATGTTCCAGTAAGTCGATGGAGTTTGCCACTCTGGTGGACATTGTCAGGTTGTTTCCGGAGCGAGGGGAGCAGGAGGCGTTACGCCTGTTTACCGGGTTTCGTATTCTGCGTTATTCGTATCGGGACATTTATGATTTGTCGCTTCGCTGTATGGCCTTTTTTCATGAAAAAGGAATCCGGAAAGGGGATTGCATTCTGCTTTGGGCTTCCAACAGTCCGGAATGGGCGGTGATTTATTTTGCCTGCGTGACAAGCGGCGTCGTTCTGGTTCCGCTGGATGCCAGAAACACCGCCGATTTCGTCAATCGAGTTAGCCGGGAGACGGAAGCGAAACTGTTGATCCGAACGCAATACAAAGGCGATCCCGGCCTGGCGATCCCGACTTTTTTCATTGAAGTCCTGTTTGATCAACTGCGGAAAATCGAGCCATTAGCGGAGTTGCCGGAAATCGCACCCCACGATTTGGTGGAAATTGTCTATACGTCCGGAACCACCGGCAATCCGAAGGGGGTGATGCTCACGCATCGAAATTTGGCGGCGAATGTGACCGATATCTTGAAAATCATTCCAACGAATGAGACGTATCACCTTCTCTCCGCCCTTCCTCTCAGCCATGCGCTGGAGCAAACCGGCGGTTTTTGGACGCCGCTGGCGGGAGGAGGGACGATTCTTTACATTCGTGTTTTGAAACCGTCGGCGCTGTTTGAAGTCTTTCGCCGCGAATCCATAACCGTCATGGTTTTGGTTCCCCGCTTGCTCACAATCCTTAAGCAGCGAGTCGAAAAAGTGTTGGAAGAAAAACGGTTGCGTGGATATCTGAAGTTTGGACTCCGTTTTCTTTCAACACTCCCACGTACGATGCGCAAACTGTATTTCTATCCCATCCATAAACGGTTCAACACCGGTTTTCATTTATTCGTGTGCGGCGGGGCTGCTTTGGATCCCGAGGTGGAAACATTTTGGAAAGGGATCGGCTTTGATGTGGTGCAGGGCTATGGTTTGACGGAAACCAGCCCGGTTTTAACCGTGACGCGGCCGGGAGATACGCATTTGGGTGCGGTTGGGCCGCCATTGGAACAGGTGGAAATTCGTTTGGCGGAAGAAGGCAGTGAAATTCAGGCAAAAGGGCCGAATGTGTTTGGCGGGTATTTCAAACGGCCGGAATTGAATGACGAGATATTTGTAGACGGATGGTTCAAAACCGGCGACATCGGCGAAATCGACGAGGACGGTGTTCTCTATATTCGCGGTCGCCAAAAAGATGTAATCGTCACCAGCGACGGGATCAACGTCCATCCCGAAGATATCGAACGCGTTCTGGAAAAGCAGGCGGATATAAAAGAGGCGTGTGTGATCGGAACCGGCGAGAAACAGGATGTCGTACATGCTGTGCTGCTGCTCGAAAATCAGGACGTCGATGCCAAACGCTGTATCGAACTCGCGAATCAGGAATTGCCCGCTGAACAGCACATCGGCGCTTTTTCTGTATGGAAATTATCGGAATTTCCGAAAACCACCACCCTTAAGATTAAGAAAAACGAGGTTCGCAAACTGATCGCTCTGGAGGATTTTGGAGCGGCGGCTGCACCCACGCAAACCGGAACGCCGGTGCAGCGTATTCTCTGTGAGCTGGCATCCGTAGATCTGGACCGACTCCATCCCGAATCGCGCATCGGGCAGGAAGTGGGATTGAGTTCGATCGACCGAGTGGAATTGATTTCCCGCCTGGAAGATGAATTTCGCATTGATGTCGACGATAATCTGGTCACTCCCGAAACGACGGTTGCCGAGTTGGAAAAATTGGTGGCGGAAAGAAAAGATGTCTTCTCCAATCTCCGGTTCCGCCGCTGGACGCTTGCGTTTCCCTGTCGCTTGGCGCGTTTGGGCTTTGAATGGTTTGTTTTACGTCCCGCGCTGAAAATCTTTTGCAAAATAAAATGTGTTGGTCTTGAAAACCTTCGTGATCTGAAAGGTCCGTTTTTCATTGTTGCCAATCATACCAGTCACGTGGATACGCCATTGATTCAGACGCTGTTGCCCACGCATCTCGGGCGGAAAGTCTGTCCCGCGGCGTGGAAAGAATATTTTGATGTGAATGACGATACGCCGTGGCTTAAAAAAGTCGGGAAGAGCCTCGCATGGGAAATCGCCACGATCGGCTTCAATATCTTTCCGTTGCCGCAGACGGTTGGGTATCGCCAAAGCATGGTGTATGCGGGAGAATTGATCGATAAGGGCTGGAGCGTTCTGTTGTTTCCCGAAGGCGCGCGCACTGCGAACGGAGAAATGGGGGAATTTCGCGAAGGCGTGGGTATCCTGGTTCGCAATTTGCAGGTTCCCGTTTTGCCGGTCGCCATTATCGGCGGAGAGAAAGTGTTGCCGCGCGGCAATAGCCTTCCCCGACGCGGGGAAGTGAAAATCGCGTTTGGGCGTCCGCTGATTCTCGAAAACCAATCCTACGCGGAAATCGCCCTGCAGGTGAAAAAGGAGATTCAGCTTCTCCAGGATCAGCTCTCCTGATCGTGCTGAAATCCCGCATGGTTACAGCCGCACGACGAACGACTTGTCATCCTCGTAAACCAATGATAAATCGGTTCGGGAATCCACCTCCGCGCGGATTCTCACATACTCGTTTTCCTGCAGAAATTCTTTGTGGATGACGACGACGCCGACTTCGTGTTCTTTCAGCCGTTGAATTGACCGATCGCTCGGAAATTGGTTCATTTCTGCGCCGAAGTTTCCATACCAGGGTGGTTCCATCCAGGCGTACCCGTTGATTAATTGTTTATTATGGTAAATCGAATTCAATTGATACCACGAATTTTTTTGCTTGTCGTGAATCGGCAATTCGGCGATGACATGAACTCCACCCTGATTTTGCAGCCAGGTGTAAACCGACGCTAGGGTTGATTGAGTGGGGACTTTGGAAAAGCGGATGCCCGGCCAACATTCTTCAATCACAAGAAACGTTATGAAAACACACACGATCAGCTGGTATTTGGCCAACTTGAATTTTTCGAGAAGGAACTGCAAACCAATCACGGCCATGACGGAGCCGAACAGCAACAGGAAAATCCCAAATCGGCCGTGAAATTGGAAATAGGAAAGGGGAGAAAACGGTTCCGTAAGCCAGCGCAGCGGATACATGCCGCAAAAACAAAACGATAAAAGGGCTGCGATCGCAAGGGCAGGGAAGCGCATGTCGGCGGATTGTTTCATGCCGATTGCGATCCGGGAAAATTCGTAACGCAGAAAAAAGCCGACTGTGATCACGATCCCAAATTGCATCTGTAGCCGGTGCAGATTGTGAATGGATATTTTCAACGGCCCCAGTCGAGTCAATATTCCCCCATATAACGCACAGTACAGAATCAGGAACAGCCATAGGAATGCGAGGAGGAATACAATCGTTGCGATTTTTCTGCGCGTCGGATTGGCCGTGATCCACTGGCTTGGCCAATGTGCATAGATGGCGATTCCGACGAAAATCAGCGCATAAAAACCCGGAAAAAATCCCAGATCCGTAAACGGTATGGAAAGAGTGGGGAGCGCCGTGTGATGGATATTCAGCCAATTCGGCCAAATGAAGTTGGCCACGGCGGCGGATGTCACTTGATAATAATAATCCGTCGCCGTTGCGGAAATTACCTGTTGTTGCCAGATCGGAACATAGGATTTCCAGATTACGAAATAAAATAGACCGATCCATGCCACGCAGACGCCGAGTCGGATGTGGTTTTGGATGGAACCGAATCGTTTCTTGAATACGAGGTAAAAAATAAGGAGCAGAACCGTGATCCAGAGATGTAAGAATGTATAGTAAAAGCAACAACCCGGCAGGAGAATCGAGAAAATCAGGTAACCGATCCAATGGATTTTTTTACCCTCCTGCAAAAAAAGGTACAAATTACGGAATGCCAGGAGTAATACCCCTGAAAACAAGAGCGGGGGCCGATTGAGACAAACCAGATGAAATGTCGAAAAGGCGAAGATCGCGCCGCCGGCCAGTGAAAGTAATTTATTGTTCGTAACATCACAAGCGATGGACCATGCCGCGTATCCGGCCAGCGCCAGCGCCAGAAGGCAGGCGAGATTATAACAGGCAATGGTGGATACACCGCACAAATATAGCGGCCACATCAAGGCGGCCACGAAAAACATCGATTCCGTGTAGAGTCGCGAATGGGGTTCGGGATGGAAAATGTTCCCGTCGAACGGTTGTCCAAATCCGCTTGCGAACGCTTGAAAATTCGAATGCATCTGCCAGATAAACAATCCGGGATCGAGAGTTTCCGCGGGAATGATCGATCCGAGTCGAATCGGAAGCGGCCACAGGAATACAAAAGCCAACAATGCATATACCAGAAATATAACGCCGGGTATTTCAAGAAACCGAGGGATTTTTTCGTTCATTGGATGTTA
Organism: Candidatus Omnitrophota bacterium; assembly: GCA_003598175.1. GTDB lineage: Bacteria > Hinthialibacterota > Hinthialibacteria > Hinthialibacterales > Hinthialibacteraceae > SURF-12. The sequence goes on along the minus strand of QZKN01000002.1, from coordinate 28,266 downwards.
TTTATAAAACAATTACCGTTATCATGGCCTCAACTAAATAATCAATTCCTATGTTGTGCTCACTTCCACTCATGAAAGAAACCACGTTGAAACTGGCGTCATGGGTAAAGCCAGCGTCCCGCTTGCGCGAACGACGCAGGCGAGACGCCTGCTTTACCCGGTTTTCATATTTTCTCGAAATCAGCGTTATTATACAAAAAACTGCGTCCGATGCCAGCGGTGACGTAATATCAATGCGAATATGGATTGAACACTCAAATTCCAATTCGTGGAACGCTCGTAATAATGGCCAAAACAGAGCGGTTTGATCCATCCCTTCACCGCTGCAATGTTTTCGATGAAAATACCTGACTGATGAAAATCACTTTTATTATTGGCTGGAAAAGAATTTCATCGGCATCGGTGAGAACAAAGGATGAACCATCGTTTGTTCAATCACTTATCAAGGAGAGGAGTAAGGATTCGAGATGGAAGTCATCATAAAAAAAGATTATGAGGCAATGAGCAAGGAAGCGGCCCTGATCGTCGCAAATCTGGTCAAGAACATTCCCAATTGCGTGCTGGGACTGGCAACCGGCAGCACCCCCATCGGTTTGTATAAGGAACTGATCCGTATGCATAAAAATGAGGGATTGGATTTCTCCAAAGTGACCACATTCAATCTTGACGAATACTGCGGTTTGCCGCCTTCTCACGATCAATCGTATCATTATTTTATGCACGATAATCTGTTCAATCACATCAACGTGCAGCCGCAAAACATTCACGTTCCCAGCGGGACAGCTCCTGACGTGGATGCATTCTGCGAATGGTATGAAGACGAGATCGAAAAAGCGGGAGGAATCGACCTGCAGGTTCTTGGGATTGGCGGCGACGGTCACATCGCCTTCAATGAGCCGGGTTCCTCGCTAGGATCCCGCACTCGCATGAAGACGTTGACGCAGGAAACCATTGATGACAACGCCCGTTTCTTTGCGAAAAAAGAAGATGTGCCGCGGTATGCGATCACGATGGGCGTCGGCACGATCATGGAAGCCGGCCACTGCCTGCTCCTTTGCAATGGAGAAAAGAAGGCGGAGACCATCGCTCGCGCGATCGAAGGGCCGATCACGGCGGAAATCACCGCTTCGGCTCTACAAATGCATCCGCAGGCAACCTTTATTTTGGATGAACCGGCGGCGACCAAATTGAAGCGATACGATTATTATAAATGGGTTTATGATAACAAACCATAAAAATAATCCGCTCGCTTGCAATCAAATGGCGGAGGTTGATCCGGATAGGTTCAGCCTCCCTATTCGATCTTTGGAGAGGTAAAACTATGGTTAATCAAATCATTCTGTTCGAAGATGCGGGATTTTGTAATATCAATCCACTTACCTTGAACCGGCCCGTCTATGATTTGCGTTGCGGGATTCGTTTGCTGTGGGAAAAGGCGGCGGCTTGTTATCCCACCGTTCAAATTGCCTTTCACGTGCGAAATTATCTCGCCAAACTGGTCAAACAGCAGAAAGGAACCGAAAAGGTAAACGGTGGTTTTGGCGATAGAGGTCTGCTGTTAAACGGACGTGTGATTTGGAATAAAAAACTGGCGCATGCGATTTCTCCCGAGGGCGAAGATCAAGTGTTTCACTGCGGCGACACATTGGTCGCCGCCCGGCTTTCCGGCCAGCACTTCGCCAAAATCGATTGGAACAATCCGCTATCGGTAGGACCGTTTTTGGGATTGCCTGCGCAGGAAATCGAAGCCGTCGTGATCAATTATCCGTGGGATCTGATTCAGAACAACGCCGCCCAAATCGAGGTGGATGCCAAGGAACTCGGCTGCAACGGAGCGAAAGACGGAAAGGTGTATGAGGGCGTGCATCTGCTGGCGCCGGAACAAATTACCATCGCGGAGGGCGCATCGGTCAAACCCGGCGTAGTCATCGACGCCGAAGGTGGGCCGGTGATCATTGACCGGAACGCCAAAATTTATCCGCAAGCCGTGATTGAAGGTCCTTGTTATATCGGCCAGGAAAGTATGGTCAAGATTGCGGCAAAAATTTATGAAGGAACCAGCATCGGCGAGTTTTGTAAAATCGGCGGCGAGGTGGAAGAAAGCATTGTTCATTCCTATAGCAACAAACAGCATGAAGGATTTCTCGGCCATGCCTATTTGGGGCAGTGGGTTAATCTCGGCGCGGATTCCAATAACAGCGATCTGAAAAACGATTACGGGATCGTTCGTTGTTTCATTAATGGCGAACCCGTATCGACCGGCAGCCTGTTTGTCGGCAGCACTATCGGCGACCACACCAAAAGCGGAATCAACTCCATGTTCAACACCGGCACGATTATCGGAACCTGCTGCAATATCTTCGGCACGGGATTCCCGCCGAAATACATTCCTTCGTTCTCGTGGGGGGGAGCGGAACGAATGGTCGAATATCGGTTCGAGAAGTGTATGCAGGTGGCCCGGCGCGTCATGCAACGGAGAAAACAGGAGTTGACGCAGGTCGAAGAAGATGTGTTTCGCACGATCTATGATACGACCGCGGAAAAACGACGAGATTTCTTTGTGTTGCATCAATAATATAATGATGCAAATGGCAATGGCGATTGAATCCTGTATCACTCAACAACGATTCACGAATACGGTATGATGAACTAAAATTCTTATCGAATATATATGATCCTGATTGATTGCAGGCATCAGGAAAAGTTCTTGATATGATACGGATTTAATTGATTGCGATGAATGAAAAGAAATCGTTTTTTTTCCAACCATTGTTGAAACGCTTTTGGGGTCGAATGGTCTTTCGTTACGCCGGAAGAAATATCTGTTCCCGGAATACCATCCGGGTCAGGCGATTTTACAACATCATCGGGCGAATTTACGATCGTCTCTATACCGAACAGATCGCTGACTATCAACAAGCTGCGGCGCATTTGGTGGATTCCTACATCCACGTGGAAGATCGCATTTTGGATCTCGGGTGCGGAACCGGGATTCTGACCCAATTGGCCGCCACGAAATCCAAGTTGATCGTAGGATTGGATCTGTCGCTGGGGATGATTCAGCCGGCGAAGAAAAAAAACCATGGCTCTCGCCATATCCATTTCATCGTCGGGGATTGCCGCTATCTGCCTCTACGAATATCCTTCGACAAAATCATATCCAGTTTCATGATGGTTACGCTGAATCGGGCGGATCAAAAACTGGCTCTTCAGCAAATCTTTCCACTTCTCGGGGCTGAGGGAGAAGCGATTTTCCTTACCGCGAATGAAAAAATATCCTCGCAATGGTTGACTGACGAAGAATGGAATCAACTAGGAAAAATTTCCGGATTTCAAGAGATTGAATGCGAAGATATTTTTGATTTTTTTCGCATCGTGCGAATGTGTAAACGGCAGGAATCGATCCAGACGGAAAACCCAACGGAATCTGTTGCTTCCGCGATCGGCGAACCGTAGTTATAGTTAAGTCGTTTGCTCATGATTTTCCGGTCGCCGGATTCGTGATCAGCGATTGTGATTTGTCATTTAAACCGAAGGGGTTGAGTCATCATGTATCGTATTGTTCTATTCCCGCTTTTATTTCTTGTAGGGCTTGTTTTTGTCGCCTGCACGACAACCGGCCCTAAAACCATTTCTGACGTATATGTAATGGATGGCGTGATGCACACCACGAATGAGGGGGAAACGCTGTATGCCATAGCAAAAACATACGAGGTTTCTCCCCAACTCCTGCAACGGGTGAACGGGCTCAAGGATCCCCAACAAATCCTGCCGGCAAACAAGCGATTGTTCGTTCCCGGCGCGACGGAAATCAAATTTGTCGACCTCATTAAAACGGAAGAAGTGAAACCCGACGGCCTTTATCATCTGGTCGAGCCCGGTCAAACCCTGTTTGCCATCGCCAAAGCCTACGACATCACCCCTCGGGAACTGCAGGAAGCGAACAATTTGACCGATTCGAAAGATCTGCGCGCATGGCAAAGCCTCTGGATTCCCCGCGCGAAGGAAGTGAAGGACGTCGAAACGACAAAAGTGACTGTGATCACGGAAAAACCGGTCGTTAACTTGCCCAAAGAGGATAAACGAGTTATCGAGAAAATTACGCCTCCCCCATCTAAACCTCTTGAAACGCCTTCGGCGCAAAAGAAATCCGTTCCGGCGCAGGACGTGGAATTTCCACGCGCCGTGAAACAATTCGGTTCGTTAAAATATCAATGGCCGTTGAAAGATTCCTTCCGCGTGGTGCGCCCTTTTAATCCATCCACGGGCGACTTCGATTTCAATCCCGGCATCGATCTGGGCGCGGAGATCGGCATGCCGGTGTATGCGGCGGCGGACGGCGAAGTGCAATTGGTGGCGGGAGTCAGCGATCAGAAACTGGGCAGCAGCTTCGGCAATTACATCATTTTATATCACGGAGAGATCAATAAAAAAGGAATTCGCACGATTTATGCCAACAACAACGAAAATTTAGTGAAAAACGGGCAGCAGGTGAAACGGGGAGAACAAATTGCCACAGTCGGCAACACCGGCCGGACTCCCGATCAGGAAAATGGGATTTTGCATTTTGAAATTCGCGAGCTGGACAAGGCATTGAATCCCATCGAGTTGTTGCCTCCATTGAATTGAAAGTATTTCCCATTACACTTAACCTGCAATGGCAACGGCGTTTTCCGGATGGAAAATGGTGCACTGTATATCATGGAATCGTAAAGGTGAACTAAAAAATGTCTGCAGAACGGCGTATTTTCGATCGTGAAATTGTCAATATTCCTTTCATTTACAGCCTCGAAGAGGGAAAAACGTTTCTTGAGGGGGAATGGAAGGAGGGGATCACGGTTGATATTGGTCCGGTATTGGTGGGAGGACTCGCTTTTTATACCGATGAAGAGTTGGAAATTGGAAACGCCATTCGTTTGGCGCTATTCATGGATCTCGAACTCAAAAAAATGTGGGAAACGGAGCGGGACGGGATTCCCCCAATTTATGAGGGCCGGATATGCCGCATTTCGACCGACGAAAAGGGGAAAAAAGCGGCGGTAGTTTTTCGTGGATTGGAAAAAGACGAAGAGTGATTTGTATCCGGGATCAGCGCTTTTTCGCGGGGATTGCGGCCGTAGATGATTTCCTCATAATCTTCATCGTATCTTGTGATTTCCATAGCATGGCAAACGCTTTTATTCGCCTGTATCTCGCCTTCGAGCAATGGCCTGGTCAGCACCGGCGACATCACGTTGCGTGGCGGCGGCGGGATCAATCAGTAAAGTTGCTTTTTCCTTCAAATAGTTTATCAAGAAACAAGCTGGATCGCGATTGCCCGCCGCCATGAAATTCGAGATGCCGTTTCAGCAGCAGGTTGATTTCGTTTTTTTGCGCAATGGACAAGCGATGGTTGGGGGGATGGTTGGAATCTGCGATTCTTCTGAGCGCCTGCACGGCGCCGCCGCTGATTTCCAATCCTCCCGTAGTCAGGCCGCGAGCGGCGATTCCTCCTTCCTGCGGCAGATAAATCCACCCGGATTCCTCTTTTTTGCCGGATAACACACATTGGCGGATTTCCGGTTGCCATCCCGCGTCCGCCAGCAAATGCCACTGATAAAAAAACAGTTCTTCCTGCGCCGGCATGTTGGTTTCCCAGCGTTGAAAGGCATCCAGCAGTAAATCCCACACCCGCATATTCGATTCGAATTCCTCGCTGAGTAAATCCATCCATTCGCAGAGGCATGATGCGAACGCCATCTTCCACAAATCGTTTTGCAGCGAAGCGAAGCGGTGGATCAGAGCAACCTGCGTCAACGTCCAAATATCCTGGCTCTCATTTTTGGCGTAGAGCACCACGTTTAAATAATGAAAAGGTTGGGTGACTCCCGCCAGGCGGCTGGTGGTTTTCATGACGCTACGGGCGGAAGCGGTGATCTTGCCGTATTGGCGGCAGAATAATGTGATCAAGGCGTCGGCGTCGCGCGTGCGGCGGCGGCGCAAGGTCAATGCTTCCGTATGAAGTAAGGGCATTTCGGTCAATCCGGGATCAAGGAGTGTTTCGAGGGATTGGTTGTGCAATTCCCTTTCGCATCGAAGAAATTATAGGATGAGTCGTGATTATTTTGTCCATCCATAGCGTGATCGAACGATGGATTATAAAATAGGATTTATCCTACGCATGTTTGTAAAAATCCAACGCCTCTTCAATCGAATTATAGAGTGGAAATATGCTGTCGAGATTGGTATCGTGAAAAACTTTCTGCACGTGAGGATTCACATTCGCGAAAGCAATGGACCCTTCCTGCATGGATTTATACGCTTTTAAAAAAATACCGAGCGCAATACTGTTCAGGCTGTCCATCTCTTTGCAGTCCACGATGATCTTTTTTTTCCCCTCGTGCGCCAGGCGATGCAGCATCGTTTTTAATGTGGACGTATCCATAAACGAAATCGCTCCCGATACGGTCAGCATAACCACATCACCTTGAGTTTTTTTGATTATGCGCATTCTTCTCACTCCCCATTTCTTTTTTTTGAAGTGTTGCGCACCTAACGATGCTAAAACATGAATGGATGACTGGTATCCCGGCGTATTCAGCACCCTTAAGGCCTTGTAATGTGATAGACCACTCTATTTGACCACAGAATCGATTCAGTTGCAATCTCTTCCAACCATATATTATACTTTTGCGGGGGATAAATGAATCATTCCCCATCCTCGGATGCCTAAAATCGGGAGGGAAAATCTATTTTTCCAATAATTGAGTGAACTCTTCAAGTGATTGGGATGCGATTGCATATTTGCGCAAATCCCGTAACCGTGATAAATGGTTGATGTTTTGGATCGATTCATTTACAGAGTAAGGAATTTTCGCGAATCGCATGTTTAATATGTCGATTACGGCTTCACGAGATACCTGAAGGCTGCCTTCTTGCCTACCTTCTTGTCTGCCTTCTTGCCTGCCTTCTTGTCTGCCTTCTTGTCTGCCTTCTTGTCTGCCTTCTTGTCTGCCTTCTTGCCAACCTTCATTTTTCCCTTCTTGAAATCCTTTTTTCATGGCCAGTTCTTCAAACGGAGCAATGAACGGCATTTTTTTTTCCTCCTGATATTGATGAATGATTTCCGTTAATTCCATTTCCAAATCTTCGGGCAAATACATCAAAAAATCGATGAACCGGAATAACGAGGCGGCTTCCGCTTCCGGCATTCCCAGTTCCACCATTCGTTTCGTGATTGCCGTTTTCCATTCCAGGCGTTTACCCAAATCCTTTTGGGTTTCCAATGTCTTGAGATGGGCAACCACGAAGAAAGCGAATGGATTCGAACCGGTTTGCAGGTCTTCGATGCCAATCCGGTAATCCAATAATTTCACGGTTCGAAATCGCAGAAACGCCTGACTACCCCATATAGTATAGTCGAATCGGTCCGGTCGCCAGTGGGGATTTTCATCTCCCAATATTGCGATGCTCATGACTTTTTGTTTATACCGCAAATAAACCAGGCAGTTATACACATAGATCCGTTCCGCCAGGTCGTGATCGACTTGCGTTTGCATTTCGATATGGATCAATACCCATGTTTCTTCGCCGGTTTTCCGATAGACTTTAATCAATTTATCGACGAAACGTTTGCCGGTTTTTGCCGCGCGGACGATTTTTTGAAACTCCTTGTCCAGAAATTCATGACCGTGTTTCCAATCGATCTCATCGTGGATTTCCGGGAAGAAGAATTGGATGAACGATGGGAAATGCGCTTCCAGAATTTCTTTCCAGGCGCTGTCAAAGATGGCATACTCGTGTTTCATCGGCTTGTTTCCTTTATTGTCGGAGCGTTCCAGTCGGAGCGTTATGGTCGGAGCGCGGGCATCCTGCCCGCATTGCTTTACCTCCATACGTAACAGCTTGATTTAGAAGAACATATGAATTTCCTACCGATAATCAAATCTGTTTCCGATTTTAAATTTTTCTTCAAAATATATCAAGTAATATTGACGGCATGGTTTCAAATATGATAGGATAAATTAAATCAATTTAGGAGGTCTCGACATGAATCACAAAACCACCCTTTTCCTGGCCGTCTTTTTGCTCCTTCCTTCCTTCCTTCCTTTGCATCTGATTTGCCCATTGATTTAGCAAATTATTGTAATCGTAATTATTATTCTCCATGGGCAAATCAAACTGCTTATGGCTATAGAGAATGGTTTTCTTCTTCTTTAACTTACGGTGACATACTTTTTGAATTTGCACCCAATGGTGGAGTAATTTCTATAGCACAAGGTAATCAAATAACTATCGATCTTCAAAATTCAATTTATTCCGAAGGAATTGCTTTTCTATGTAGTGGGAATTATATCTATTCTGATGAGTTGAATGTTGAGGTAAATATGGAAACAATATCTGGTAATAAAGTATTTGGTACTTTTTCTACATACGATTGGTATCTAAAAGGTCCTGGAGCAACTGTGGTAAGAGAGTTGCAAATTTATGTAGATGGCAGTAATAGAGTTGGTTCTATATTTTTTACAAGTATGAGTTATTCGGGGATAAATCTACGTAGGATAAGTATAAAAAATATTGAAAACGATAATCAACATCTTATGATTGCGGCTATTACCTTGCTGAATACGATCCCTCCTACTCCAACTCCGACACAAACACCCTTACCAACATCAACTCCCACATACACTCCAACCCCCATTCCCGAAGGGATATCGTTAGAAGACTTTTCTGTTTTACCAGTGCCAAATTTCGATCTTCCATTAGCGGTTGATTACGGTTTTGTCCCGACTGATAATGATTTTGCTGGCGCAACCGATGGCAGTGGGATGTTGTTATTCTTAAAACCGGGAGAAGGTGCTTTTCTGCTTGGAAACACTCCGGTTGATTTGGAACAACAAATGATTGAGTTATCAGTATCAGCAAGAGCAACCAGTGATAAGGTTCAAATGGGATTGGTTGCTTTTGCCGGCGGGGAAATTGGAAGTGATTTCGGTTATGTCAATCCGGTTCAAAGAGAGGTTCCCGTTAATAAATGGGGTAAAATGAGTCTGATTTATGATTCCCCCTCTCCACAGATTATCCCAGCGCTTCAATTTGTTGTGGAAGAAGGGGTGACGAGTGGTTTAAATACCGTTTATATTGATACGTTGCAAGTTGCTCCAATCAAATATGAATCGACACAATCGATTCATATGCAAGGCGATAATACATTTGATTCCGTAAATCGTCTTCTTGTTGGTGTGAATCCAAACGCGTTCTTACCACAAGGAGAAATTCCCGGCATTGTTTCTCTGACACAAGGGATGAGTGGGCAGGGGATCGGTTTAAGTTTGTTAGCCAATCAATTGGCTTCTCATGTTGCTTTATTTTCTATTGCTCCACAAATGCCGGTAATGATTCACGGGAGTGTATATGTAAAAAGAGAGAACGGTGAAGATGGAACAATTGCCTTCATGATAACGGATGGCGAGCAAAGCGTCGCCCGATTTCTTCCGATGCAGAGCTTTCCGATAGGTGAATTCAAAGAAATTCATATTGGGGGAAATTTTGAAATCGGTGGAAAACAAACGCCGCCTATTGCTGTAGTGCAGTTGGGGGGTCCCAACGTGAACGGAAGTGTGATAATTGATAATTTGGAATTGTTTATGACAGAATAAGGATTAATACTCGATTGCATGGGGTACAGATGCAAAGTGGATATTATTGACGAATGCCAGCCGGTGTTTGTGTATCTCGAAGCCTTTTACAAATCCGAGCGGGGCGCGATTGTGCCGGTCTTTCAAGCGGCCAACAGCCCGAATGCGGCGCGGGTGACGGTGCAGTTCGATAATTTAGAAATTTTTAGAATCCCGAAGGATCAACTACCGAATTTCACTTCGGGCAACCATGCCGGAGCAAAACGGTTTTTGCGGATTGGGGATCGTATGATTTACGAATGAGAAGTAAAGAATTATGATTTCAACATTTGTTTGAATTCATCAAGAGATGGGGTAGTGATTGCAAGTTTGCGTAATTCTCGTAAACGGGATACGTTGTCCATTTTTTGGATCGACTCGTTTATCGAGTAAGGAATTTCCATGAAGCGGGTGTTCAAAATGTCGAACACGGCATCACGAGCTTCTCGAAGACTTCCCTGTTCCAATCCTTGCTTGACTCCTCGTTTCATGATAATTTTTTCATAGGGAGCGACAAATGGCATGTTTTCTTCCTCCTTCAGTTGATCGATTTTTTCCATGAATTCTTCTTCCAAATGCTCCGGTAAAACCATGAGATAATCAATGAATTGAAACAGCGCATCGACAGTTCCCTGATCCATCCCTTGTTGAATCATCCGTTTGGTTATCTCGAATTTCCATTCCGATCGTCTTCGATAGTTTTTCCGAGTTTCGAGCGTTCTAAGATGGGCTTCCACGAAGAAATGAAAAGGATTTTTGCTTTGTTTTTCCGTTTCAAAACGTGTCTTTATATCCAGCAATTTCACCATGCTAAATTGGAGACTGACACGCGTACTTCCTATAGTATACTCGAAATGTGTGGGACGCCAATTCGGATTGTTATCTCCGAGAATCGCGATGCTCATGGTTTTCCGTCGGTATCGTAGATAAATCAGACTGTTATAAATATACATCCGCTCCGGCAGGTTTAGATCGGGCTGGGCCTGCGCTTCGACATGAAACAGTACCCAGGTTTCTTCCCCGGTTTTCAGAAAGATTTTGATCAATTTATCGACATACCGTTTGCCGGTTTTTGCTGCACGGACAATTTTTTGAAATTCCTTGTCCAGAAATTCATGACCGCGCTCCCAATCGATCTCATCATAAATTTCCGGGAAGAAAAACCGGATGAAAGACGGAAAGAACTGATCCAGGATGTATTTCCAAGCGCTGTCGTAGATGGTTTGCTCTTTAGTCATCTGCGTTATCTTTCAGGTTGAGAAATCGGAGGTGTTACTTTCATGAAATCCTGTATTTGTTTCACGTCTTGATCAATTTATGAGCATATGCCCGAATTTTCCTGATCGCTTCCGCAATCTGTTCAACGTCCTGGCGGGTTCCGAGCAGGTAGGTTTGGCTCATGAATAGGCCTTCATTGCAGAGTTTGTCGTTTTCCGGGCAGTGATTCATCTCACGATAACGGTTCAACCGTTCTTTCGAGTAAATTCGTTTGTACGCGTTCGAGCTGAGCATTTTTTCGATAAACGGTTCCTGGTTCAGCGGACGGGAGTAGCCCGATCCGATGGGAATGCCTTCCTTATTCATGGCGTTGGTGAATTTGTCGCGCGGCAACCCTCCGAATTGTTCCTGATCATACTTCATCATGTAAATGTAATACGTATTGCGGTTGCATCCCTCATGCATTTTGGCCCGGGAGATGCCGGGAATGTCTTCCAGCAGTTTTGTCAGATAATCGGCGTTCTCTTCCCGATGGCGGCAGATCTCTTCAAAGCGGTTCAACTGGCCGAGGAGGACCGCGCCTTGAAATTCGGTCATGCGCAGATTGCCGCCTTGATATTGATAGCCGTGCCGTGTGCCGGTTTTGCGGTCGCGTCCGTTATTTTGGAAGGCGTGAAATTTGTCAAGCAACTCTTCATTACTCGAAACGATGGCGCCGCCTTCGCCGCAGGGGAGGATTTTCGTCGATTGGAAACTGAAGCAGCCGATGTCGCCAAGCGTCCCTGATTTTTTACCGTGCCATTCGGCGAAGTGAGCCTGGCAGGCGTCTTCCACGACGGAAAGCGAGTGTTTTTTCGCCACCGCCAGTACGTTGTCCATATTTGCCATGGAACCGCCGAGATGGACGGGCATGATGCAGCGGGTGTGATCCGTGATTCGGTCTTCCAGCTTGGTTGTATCCATTTGCATGGTTTCGCGATCCGAATCGACGAAAACCGGCAGGGCGTATTGTTGCAAAACCGCGTTGACGGTGGCGACGAAAGTGTAAGGCGGCACTAAAACTTCATCTCCCGGTCCTACATCGAGCGCAAACAAGGCGGCGTACAGCGCGCTGGTGCCGTTCACGACGCCGGTGCAGTATTTTGCGCCCAATTTTTCGGCCCATGTGGTTTCGAACGTCGTGGTGATGTCGCCATACAGGCGGCACCATTCCATGCGGCGGAAAGAATCCGCAAATAAGTCCTGGTCGATTTTTTCGGCCTGCGGCCAGGACGGAAATGGTTCTTTCCGTGTAGGGGATCCGCCTAAAAGTGCGGGTTTTTCCGGATTTTGCTCGCCAAGTGCGCGTGCGGAGACAAGGATTGGCATTGATAATGCCGCGCCGGCATGGCGAATGAAATCGCGACGGGTATTCTTGGGCTTGTTCATGATTTTTTCTTTTCTCATTTTATGGAATTTATTTTTCCAATGAAATCAATAGATTATTTGGTCTTTTTGAGTGATTATAAGGAATCAGATGAATGAGGGATAGGTTCCTTGCATATACAACTGCATGACAATCGGCATGAATCCACTCCCCTTCTTTTGATTCTCGTGATAAATTGGTGGAAAATAAAGGGGAAACGAGTGATGCGTGAGGGAGCAAGACGATGCGTATTTTAATCCGTGTTCTTTGCCTGGTTAGTGCGATGGGAGCCAAACCACATTCGAAGAGGATGGAAACAGAGGAATAACCATGGCGAAAGTGAGTGGAGTGCACAAACCGTTTGGGACGATCGTTCGCATCAAAGGCGAGGTTGAGGCAGCGGATTTGGAACAGCTGGAGACTTTATTTACGCGATTGACGCGTAACAAAAATTCATTGTTCCTTGATTTGGGTAAAATGGGCGTGGGAGATGGTAAACATCTGGATCGGGTGCTTTCCGCCATAAAAAGGTATGCGAAACAGGGGCTTCCCATCACGTTGGTGCAGGCGCATCCCGATATTCGCGAAGCGATCCGTGCGCAGAGATTGGATCGTTATGTGACGCTGTCCGATTTTTTGGATGAAGCGATCTTTCCTTCGCAAATGGACGTGCGCCCAAAAATCGACGAAAACCTGTTGACCGAACCGATAAAGGAAGTTTGTCCATCCTGTGATCGTTTGCTTCAGCACGGCGAGGATATCTGCCGCCATTGTGGATTGGGAGTGATCCCCCGGCGCAAGGCGCGTCATTCGATTTCCATTCCGTTCTTGTATGGTTCTTTTGGTACGGGCGAGTTTTTAGGTTCTGACTGGAAGGGGGGAGTCACGGAAGATTTGGATTTGAACACGTTTTCCGGGATCGGTTTTTATTGCCGGCAGGAATTGGCCGTCGGAAATTCCGTCTTTTTTCTTTTTCCGACGCTGCAATGGGAATTGACGCCGCGGCAACCGTCGATTTTACCGATCTTTCACGGACGCGTGAAACATGCCGCCCGCGCCGGGGATTGGTTTCGTCTCGGCGTGGCGTTGTGCGACATGTATGAGTTTTCCGGGCGATTGAATGTGGCGGCGGAGGAAGAGGAATTGGAAAATCAATAAGGTAGGAATGAATGCGTAAGGAGCGCGGGCAGGACGCCCGCGCTCCGTCTTTTTCATCGAAAAAGTTTTAGTTCGTGTCTTCCGGATCATCCTCCGCATCCGGTTGATCTTCAATTGTTGGCCGAAACATGACCGTGATTCGAACCGCAAGTAGGGATAGCGGACTTTCTTCGCTCGTATTGATATGGATTCGAACAAGATTTCCCACTTCCAAAGAAAAATCCTCTTCCTTGGACAGTCGTCGTGGAAGACGAACGACGGTTTCGTCATTCAGCTGAATGATCTGTCCCGCGACGGTTATTGTGTGATTGTCCGCGTCGATTGATTCGATGACGCCGGCGATGGTTCCGTCATAAATCGGTTCCATGATGCGGATCGCGAGTGCGGCGAGGCTTCCATCATTTCTTATTTTCGCGATGACTTGAATGCGATCTCCAATTTGTAAGGCAGGTTCTTCCTCGTTATTTGCCGGCGGGTATATAATTTCAGCGCCGGATGACTCGATGATCACGGCGCCCCCTAAAATGGATACATTCGTACCTTCCATTGCGGAAATGGTTCCGCTTAATTGGATTACATGAGTAAGCGCGAATCGTGGAAAATGAAGACAGGAGGGTCCATTGCCGAAACTGCCGCGATTTGGGTTCATATGTCCGATTGCGCCGTAAAAACTGTTGCCGTGTTCCTCGCTGTTTTCCTGCCCGTTTCGCACTCCCTGTGAAATCGTGGGACGATTGCCTTGATTGATAGCAGGTCCGTTTCCGTTTTGATTTCCTCGACCACCGAGGATGCGAATTTGCGCCGTTGCCGGAATCGTTAACAAAGTCAGCGCTAACGATAGAATCGCGAAGCCGGCTAAAATCTGTTTTGTTCTGTGAATCGTTTGGTTCATGGTTTGAACTCCTCTTGCATGGTTTGGAAACGTGCGAAATCGCAGGTTTCGTTTTTGGTTTTCATGAAAGATAGACACACGGGATTGATGCAAAGCTTCATCAAACGGGGATTTGGTGAATTAATAGAGCCGCCAATTTGAAACGGGAGTGACCGGCGTCGGGGTGGGGGTGATGTGTTCGTCGAATGAGAGTCGGATCGAACGAATCCAGCCGTTGCGAGAGAGGGCGGTTATGGCTCCATCGATGAAATCAAGTTCGCTGATCGCGACATATCCGCTCACGAGTATGCTTTGCTCTCCTGATTTCGGAATCCATAAAATCGTGCCGTTTTCATCGTTTAATGCCACGCAGAATCCATGATCCGGAACATAAACGAAAACCGGATTTTCATTTTCCCAATTTTGGAAATCGGTAATCGTTTCAAACCGTTCCTTTTGCGAATCATATTGTAGAATCTCGCTGCCTGATCGGGTTAATGCGAATAACGTGAGCGCGCAATCGGATTCGCTGAAATCCACATCGAAATCAGCCAAATTGAGTGGATAGGCGGAAAATCGTTGCAGAACGTTGCCGTTCCGTGGATTTAAAACCACGAGTTCGCTTACCAGGGAATCAAGCACGACGAGCCGCTTGTTTCCCGCCGCTTTCATTTTTCCGGGAGAGAATATGTCTTTTGAAAAAATAAAGAATTGGTTGGGAAGGCGGCAGGCGAGAATCTCCCCGCGTCCGGGAAATGACGCCAGAAACGTGTGTTGATCGTGTTGGATCAGGCCGGCAATACGTTCCTGTCGGTAGGGATTGGGAAAGTGGATTACATTTTCGATGCGATCGTTTTGAATTCGTACGATGCTTGCGGATGGTTTGTTTTCCGCCACGAAAAGTTCGAGGTCGGATGTGTGGAAGGAAGGTGTGAATGCTTCGGGTTGTCCCAAGCCGTCCCAAATCATGGTTTGCCGTCCACGCCAGTCGAAAAATGAAATGCGTTCGGAAAATTCTTCAAGCAGGTAGATCCCGTCTCTTGACGCCGCGATATCGGTTGGACCGTCAAGGCCGGTGATCCACGGCCGTAAAAACATTTCCATTCGTTGCCGCAAATTCAAAAGCAGAATGGCGCCGCCGGAAGGAGAGAGAAACGGGCCGGAATTCTGGGTATGACGAACGGAGATGAAAAATTGCATTTCATCGCGTGGATCGGCCGCCAAACGCACCGGATCGATGATCGAGGCAAGAATCTCACGGTTTCCGTAAGGATTGTTAAGCGGATTTCCATCCTGGTTGATGGAAATGCGACCGAACCGTCCCGCGCGGTCGACCAGTTCGGCGATAAGCAGTCCACCTGGAAAGGGAAGGACGTCGCTGGGAAAAAACAAATCCGTGAGTTTCTCCTGCCGTCGGCCGGAATCGAGATCGAATCGGTTCAAACAGCCGGTTTCCATTTCTGTGATAAACAGGTTGCCTTGCGCATCGGTTCGGATGGAAGAGATATCCGTCAAGCCGGTGATGAAATCAGTGATATTGCCATCGTGCAGACGTTTGAGGATTCCCGAAGTTCGTTCCGCCACCAACAAATCCTGATTCGCGCGAACCAATGCGATCGGATCGTGAAATCCGCCGGCGACTGTCTCGATGCGCTGGAGAGTCTGCCGCTGGTCGAGGAGCAGTCGTGATAATTCACCCGCGTCGTTTTCGAGAACCAGCAGAGAACCGTCCGGTTCGAGCAACAATCCGGTCAAAATATTTTCGAGTGGAATCCACGAGCGCTGCGATACGATTTGCGGCGAGGCATACCCCTCTCTACAAAGCAGAAGGATGAGGATCATCAAGAAAGAGGATTGGCTAAAAGTGGAAAATCGCTTTCGGATAGCCGTGAGACGCTTGGAAAGGGTAAGTTTATCGCAACGCATTGGCTATGTCACTTGTGTTGATTTGCGGGGATCGCCACATTGCGATTTTCCCCAAAATTTTTTGGGGTGTGGAAATAGCGTCCTTGCGAATACTTCCGGAAAATTTTGCGGGTAGGATAACCGTTTGGAAAGCAGCATTTCTTAATTCGACTTTTCCGTGATCGACGCGAACGGTATCTTCCAACTCCGTCACTTCCACTTCGAAAGCGGTTCCGAGAACGGTAATGGCGCCATGCGGCGTGGTGATCACGTAAGGAATAGTAGGATCGGGAACGACTTCGTTCCATACCACACCGGTTTCAATCGTTAATGAACGAGGGCCGGTTAGAATGGCCTTCGTATTGGGACCGAATTCCACCCGTGATCGACCGTCGCTCATACGTAGGGCCAGATAACCGTCTTCCATACTGTCAATCCTATTATCCATAACATTGACCAGGCCGGATCGCGCCAAGATGTGGGGATTGTTTTTCGCGGTGTAAGTCTGGTAGATGAGAAGGCTGATGATGGCGATAAAAACGGTTGCCAACGACGGCGCGAGTTTTTGTAAAAGCGGACCAGTCGACCCTATCGATTCTTTTTTTACTGTTGGCTGTTGCATTTTTTTCCACGTCGAAGCGCGAATGCGTTCGAACATTTCCAGTTCGGACAGTCCGGCTTCCAGCGACTGCATTCGTAGCAGTCGTTCACGGCAATGCGGACACGCCGAAACATGTTGTTGGATTTCTTCACGGTCTTTTCCATCAAGAAGTCCGTCCCGTAGCAGCACAAGTATGTTGGATGTTATATTGCAGCTCATTTTTTTCGCCTATTTTTCGGAAATCCGCATGTTATGCCTTCCGAAAAATTCCAGTTTTAAATTACCTCGTTCCGTTGCCTCGAGGAGTGCGGCTTTTGCCGCTGCCAGCCCTCGATAAACCGTCGATGGTGATTCATTCAAGATCACGGCCATCTCCATGCGCGAATGTTTGTACAAGAAAAACAATTCAATGTAGCCTCGCTCCTTGTCAGGCAAGGATTGCAGTACGGATTTCAGCCGCATCAGCTCGTCCTGCGCGTCGCGCGAACCGGCGTCGTTCCAAATCGATGCCGCGTACCACGCCAATTCTGCAATTTTTCGCATTCTCATTTTTTTTCGCAGCCAATTGATCGAACGGTTGCGGGCGGAGCGAAATAAATAACTTTCAAAAGCGGCGCTGTCCTTAATATGTTCGATGCGATGAAAAACGCTGGTGAAAACCTCCTGCGTAACATCTTCCACCTCCGACTCGTCGACGAAGCGCCGTATCAATCCGATCACACGGCAATAATACCGATTGAAAATGGATTGGAATGCGGATTCGTCTCCACACGACATACGGTTGACCAACTCGCATAATTCATGCGAATGAAAGGTGGATTCTCTGCACGTTTCCCCCGTATTGGTTCGGCCAAGAGAAGAAACGTGTGATTGGGGGAGAACCATCCTGAATAATTTTCCTTTCCGATCAGGCAGACACCGATTTTGGTGGAAAAGCTTCATGGGTACAATGAAAGCAAAAAAATATTCGTTTTCTTCGTGATCTTATTATATACTGATTTCATGAACGAAGATGAGTGTGAGGGGTGTGATAGTGAGCGAGGCCGGCCGGATGAAGAAAAACGGTGGTTTCACGTTGGTGGAACTGATGGTCGCGGTTGCTGTCATCGGCATGTTGACCGCCATGGCGGTTCCGTGTTATACCGGTATGAAGATCAAAGCGACCGTTGCCGCGACCAAACTGAATTTAGGCACGATGGCGGACGCTGTGGAAATATTCCATGCCGATCGCGGCGTGTATCCGCAAAGCCTGGCCTATGATTCCCGCATCGATTTACAAATCCTGAGCCGTTACGGTTCGATCTTTTCCTCCGTCGACATGCCCGATCCGTTTCAGCATGAAGCGTCTTCGGACAGCCTCGAGATGAATCCTATTCCGGACTTTGGAGGGACGGGCGAATTTTTCAGCGCGCCGCACGGATTTGTATATGTGAATTATCGTGATTTTTTGGGAACGAATTTCGCGCGATTCAAAGGAATGGCGATGTACAGCATCGGACCGGACCGCATCGATTCGTGGTTGAGTCTTTATCCGTTGCCGAAAGCGACGCAACTGGAAATCCAGCGGCGGTTATTGTCCGTGTACGGCGCGGGGACTCTGAAAACCGTGTCGGTTTATGATCCCAGCAACGGAATTTTCAGCGAAGGGGATTTTGGCGTGTTCCGTGGGGAGTTCAGTGGATTAGTGCCTTGATTCGATGTGTTCGTACCCACATCTGATATCCAATCAAAACGTAATTACCTTCCAATTGCCCAGCAAACGATCGGTCAACGGTTTGCCCATCCCTTTCACTTCAATACCCAATAATCGTAAGGTTTCCGTGACGCCGTACGAATCGGCGCAAACGATGCAGGCTTGCACGGTGACGCCGTCTTCGATCATTTTTTTGATGTTGGCCTGCAGATTCTTGTCTCCCGCGAGCAATCTGGCCGACGGTCCCCAAACAATCAAATTGACCTGATCAAACCACTTATTATTGTTCGCGGCGTGAGTATACATCAGACAGACGCGGTGGGCGACATCGGGATCGCCGCTGGTCCAAACGACGGCTAGTTTTGTCGGTTCCTCGGTTTTTCCACTTTTAACGATGACGGCAGTCAGGCCGACAGCGCAGAACAAGGAAAAAAGGAAAAGGCTGGTGTTCTGTAATTGATTTTGGGTGCTCATAATTAATTCTCCGCATAAATAAATTGAAAATGAAAGGAGTATGATTTTTCTCCTTAAAAATAACGGAACATGGGCAGCCTGCCTGCACTGCTGTGTGGCACAGGCATTATTGCCTGTGCGTAGAATCATCAGCTGAGTTTCTCCATCTTTTTTGGAAATGAAGATAGGATCAAGGCAAAGCTCTTGCGGAATCATGAAAAAAACACATGTTATTTTGTCCAAAAATCGATCACAATAACGCCGTCTTGGGCCAAAACCGGGCCCACAGTTTTGCCGAAGGTTTTGTGAGCGGGGTGGGGAAGGTGCGCGTCGCTATCCTTGGTGGTTTAGAAAGTCAGACAAGCGGTTCAAGAGGAGAGGAGGCTTTTTAGCACTACTTTTGCAATATTGTAGGAATCGTACAATGGCCTCCAGGAGGATTTTTGATGCGCTTCGGGAGTATAAATGCATTGGATATCCACTTGTTCGATGCGGAAACCGTGTTTTCGGGCCAACAAAGCCATCTCGGTTTCGATGGCATAACTGGTTGAGGACAAGAGGGGCGTCAGCTGCTCAATCGCGCGGCGGGAGAAGAGGCGATAGCCGCATTGAATGTCGTCCAGGCCAAGACCGGTAATGCGGGAAATCAATGCGGAACTGGCCGTGTTGGCCCCGCGGCGGATGATTGGCGCTTTGACGGCCTCGAATCGTCGTCTTCCGACGATCAGGTCCGCGCGAGTTTCTTGATAGCATAGCAGGAAATGAGGGAGATCCTCCGGCGCATGTTGCCCGTCGCTATCCAGCGTAACGGCGAGAGTCCATTGCGGATCCTGCAGGAGATAGCGGAATCCTTCCAGCAGCGCCGCTCCTTTTCCTCGGTTTTGGGGCCAGCCGATGACGTCGGTTTCACAATGGCGTAGATATTCGGGAGTTTGATCGGTGCTGCCGTCATCGACCGTTACGATGCGGCGGGTATAGGGCCGGCATTTTCGAACCACTTCCATCACGGCTTCTCCGCAATTGTAGCAAGGGATCAGGATAACCGGTAATGGATTTTCAGGTTTGGATTTTTGTGTGATTTTCATAAGAAACGGAGAGAGGGCTGTAAAAGAGCAAATTTTTTTTTACTTCAGGTTGACAAGAACAAGTTTCGGCAATAGAATTACTTGTTTCAGGCTATAGTTGCGCAATTTGAAACCGTAAAGCGTGGGTCGGGACTTTCCAGCCATATTTTAAAGTATGAATGAAACTATGCGAATCCACTTCCGGAGAGCCGTTACCAGCTCACCCTTACATCATTTTACCTTCTTTTTGATTTTACACCAAAACAATCCTACAGTTCAAGCCTATTCTTTCACAGGCCGGAGATTCATGGGACCAATGTGGCACTATTCCCGCCGCAGGTTGCAGTAGTAAAGGTATAAACGGGCGTTCCAGCAAAAGAAACGGTTGTACGACGGTCTCCGGTTGCATGATGCGGGGGATTCGTTGCCGAAAGCGAACGAAAGAGAAAAAGGAATAGTTCATGATAGAGGAGATGGCTATGACCAAAAATACGGCTCAATGTCCATGGCGGGAGCGTAAGAGTTTTGCCAAGATTCAATCGGTGATCGAAATGCCGGATTTGATCGAAACGCAGCAAAATTCGTACGCGACATTTCTCCAACAGGATGAATTGCCTGATCGGCGGATCATAACGGGTTTGCAGCAGGCCTTTGATTCGATTTTTCCCATAAAAGGCAGGGATAGTTCAACGCTCGAATTTGTTCACTACACGTTGGGACGACCGAAATACAACGTGATGGAATGCATCGAGCGGGGGATGTCGTACGCCGCGCCGTTGCGAATCAAGGTTCGCCTGGTTGTCAAGGGTAGCGCGCAAAAAGAGGAAACCGCAGAGATCGTCGATATCCGCGAGGAAGATATTTTTTTAGGGGAAATCCCGCTGATGACGCCGCGCGGCACCTTTATCATCAATGGCGCCGAGCGCGTGGTGGTCAGCCAGCTGCATCGCTCCCCCGGCGTGTCATTCAGCATCGATACCCATCACAGCGGCCAAAGCCTGATTCAAGGGAGTGTGATTCCCAATCGGGGGGCGTGGTTGGAATTCGAGAATGATTTGAATGACGTTCTTTCCGTCATCATTGACCGGCGCCGGAAACTGCCTTCGACGGTGCTGCTGCGTGCATTCGGTTATTCGACGGATGAAGAGATCCAGAATCTGTTTATCGAACATAAAGAAGCGAAAGTGTCGGCAAAAACGCGCTCCAACCTCGTGGGCAGGATCGTCAGCCGTGATATCATCGATCCCGATACGAACGTCCCGCTGGTGGAGGCGGGGACGGAAATTACGGATGCCATCGTTGATAAGCTGATCGAGTTCAAATGCAATTCCCTCATGATCGTGGAAAGCAATGAGCGGGATTATAACGTAATTCGGAATACGTTGCTGAAAGATAACACCAACGACAAGGATTCGGCGTTGGCGGAGATTTATCAAACCTTGCGACCGGGCGAACCGCCGGCGTTGAAAAACGCGCAGACGCTGTTTGAAAATCTGTTTCTGCGGCCGCGGCGATATGACTTGTCGCGAGTCGGGCGATATCGGATGAACAAAAAACTCGGCATCAATATCGACATCGATAATGTCACGTTGACGCCGGATGATATCGTTGCGGTGATTCGGTATATTTTAAAATTGAATCATGGTGAAGGCACCTCTGACGATATCGATCATCTCGGCAATCGCCGCGTTCGGACGATCGGGGAGTTATTGGAAAATCAGATTCGCGCCGGTCTGACACGAATGGAGCGCACGATTCGTGAAAAAATGGGCATTTTGGATCTCGAGAACGTAATGCCCCGCAATTTGATCAACGCCAAACCGGTGACGACGGCGATCAACGACTTTTTCGGTCGGAGCCAGCTTTCGCAATTTTTGGATCAGGTCAATCCGTTGTCGGAGTTGACGCACAAGCGGCGTTTATCCGCGTTGGGGCCGGGCGGCCTGAACCGTGAACGAGCCGGCTTCGAAGTTCGTGATGTTCATAATACCCATTATGGCCGCGTATGCCCGATTGAAACGCCGGAAGGACCGAATATTGGTTTGATCTCCAGCCTTTCCACGTATGCCCGCGTGAATGAATTCGGATTCATCGAAACGCCCTATCGCATTGTCAAAAACGGAGTGGTTTCAAAGGAAATCCAATTTCTTTCGGCGGATGATGAGGATAACTGTATTATTGCTCAAGCCAATGCCCCGATCGATGCGAATGGGCATTTTCAACGGGACCTGGTTTTGTCGCGGTATCGCGGTAATTTCCCGCGAGTGGCGCCGGATCAGGTCAATTTTATGGATGTTTCTCCCTTGCAGCTGGTTTCCATTTCCGCGGCGTTGATTCCGTTTCTTGAACACGATGACGCCAACCGGGCGTTGATGGGTTCGAACATGCAGCGCCAGGCTGTGCCGTTGTTAAAAACGGAAGCGCCTTTGGTGGGGACGGGAGTGGAATACAAAGCGGCGAAAGATTCCGGAGTCGTGGTCGTGAGTAAACGCGCCGGAACCGTGGAATATGTTTCCGCCAATTCAATTATTGTTCATCCGGATAATCCTTTGACGGAAAAAGATCAGGATGTTTACCAACTGCAAAAATTTATTCGATCAAATCAAAATACATGCATCAACCAAAAACCGATCGTGCGGAAGGGGGATCACATCGAAGAAGGTTGGATTATCGCCGATGGCCCCGCAACGGATAAAGGAGAAATCGCGTTAGGTAAAAATGTGTTGGTGGCTTTCATGTCGTGGGAAGGCGCCAACTTCGAAGATGCCATCGTCGTGAGCGAGCGTCTGATCAAAGATGATGTTTTTACCAGCGTTCATATCGAGGAATTCAAAGTGGAAGCGCGGGATACGAAACTGGGGGAAGAGGAAATCACGCGCGATATTCCCAATGTGGGCGAAGACGCCCTGAGGAATTTGGATGATATGGGGATCATCCGTATCGGCGCGCCGGTGAGGCCGGGAAATATTCTGGTTGGGAAAATCTCGCCGAAAGGAAAAGTGCAAACCTCGAATGTGGAAAAATTGCTTCGCGCCATCTTCGGCAAGCGAGCGGAGGATGTCAAGGACATTTCCTTGAAAGCTCCGCCCGGGACGGAAGGTACGGTCGTGGACGTAAAAGTGTTTTCTCGAAAAATGCGGGGTGGACGCAGCCGCACCGAAGATGAGCGCGCGATCAAACGTTTGTTATCCGACCGGGACAAGGGCGTCAAGGAACTGAAGGAAGAGTGGATCGAGCGGGTGCAAAATACCCTTCTCGGAAATGAACTGGCGGGTAATATTTTCGATCCGACCACCGGGGAAATTCTATTCTCGAAAGGGAAAAAGATCAGTAAAAACGATTTCAACAAATTAAATGACATCGATATCACGGAACTGAGCATTCAGGATGATCCGACGCTTGACCGGATCCGCATGGATTATCAACGGGATATTGAAGATGTCCACCAACAATATGAAAAACAGGTGGAATACATAAAAACCGGTGATAATCTCCCGCCCGGCGTGTTAAAGATGGTGAAGGTGTACGTAGCCAAGAAAAAACGATTGTCCATTGGCGATAAAATGGCGGGGCGACATGGAAACAAAGGTGTGGTGTCGCGGATCGTGCCCGAAGAGGACATGCCATTTTTGGAAGATGGCACTCCGGTTGACATCATTCTCAATCCGTTAGGCGTGCCTTCACGCATGAATGTCGGCCAGGTGTTCGAAACCCATTTGGGATGGGCCATTGAAAAAACGAAAACGCACATCGCCACGAGTGTTTTTGACGGCGCCGCGGAATCGGATGTGAAGGAATGGCTGCAAAAAGCGGGATTGCCCACATCCGGTAAAGCTATTGTATATGACGGACGAACCGGTTATGCGTTTGCCGAACCGATAACCGTTGGTCAAATCTATATGTTGAAACTCAATCACCTGGTCGATGACAAAATCCATGCCCGTTCTATCGGTCCGTATTCGTTGGTGACGCAGCAGCCGCTTGGCGGCAAGGCGCAATTCGGCGGTCAACGATTGGGCGAGATGGAAGTGTGGGCGTTGGAAGCCTATGGCGCCGCCCATACCTTGCAGGAACTTCTGACCGTGAAATCCGACGATATTGTCGGCCGGAATCGAATTTATGAAGCCATTGTCAAGGGGGAGAATGCGCGAGCCCCCGGCTTGCCCGAATCGTTTTACGTGCTGATCAAGGAACTGCAAAGCCTGGGATTAGGGATTGAACTGATCGAAGACGAAGTGGGTGACGAAAAAGGCGGCGAGACCGTTCCAGCGCCAGCGAAAGAACGGGATTTGGCGGAAGTCGGCCGATAAATTCTTGATTGAAAGAGCATCGACACGGGTTGAACTCGAAAGCGAGGAGTTGAGTTATGTGGAAATCACTACAAACCCCGGCAGCGAAACGTCGAGAGGACGAAGTGCGCGACATCAATCGCATTCGTTCCATCCGGATTACGCTGGCTTCCCCGGACCAGATCCGCAGCTGGTCTTATGGCGAAGTGAAGAATCCGGAAACAATCGATTATAAAACCTACAAACCGAAAACGGACGGGCTTTTTTGTGAACGTATTTTCGGCCCGACGCGCGATTACGAATGCGCCTGTGGAAAATTCAAGGGAATCAAACATCGAGGCGTGGTTTGTGACCGTTGCGGAGTGGAATTGACGCAGTCCAAAGTTCGGCGCAGTCGTTTGGGGAATATCGAGTTGGAAATGCCGGTGGCTCACATCTGGTTTTCCAAAGGCGTACCCAGCCGGATGGCCATTTTGTTGGACGTTTCCATCAAGGCTCTCGAACGCGTCCTTTATTATGAGGAATATCTCGTCCTGGAACCCGGTTCCACGGGACTCAAGGAATTGGATATCATTTCGGAACGGGAATATGCGCGTTTGCGTGAGGAATATGGCGCTGATTTTCGTGTGGGCATGGGAGCGGAAGCGGTTAAGGAAGTGTTGATGAATATGGATTTGGAAACGCTGGCGGTGGAGCTGCGTACTCAAATCCGCGAAGGGCGATCGAAACAACGCGTGAAACGCTGCATCAAGCGTTTGAAGGTTGTGGAAGATTTTCGGAAAAGCGACAATAAACCGGAATGGATGGTTCTGGAAACGCTTCCGGTCATACCGCCGGATC
The DNA here is from genome assembly GCA_003598175.1 of Candidatus Omnitrophota bacterium. Classification (GTDB taxonomy): domain Bacteria; phylum Hinthialibacterota; class Hinthialibacteria; order Hinthialibacterales; family Hinthialibacteraceae; genus SURF-12. Next base: position 3,113 of record QZKN01000002.1, on the reverse strand, counting down.
TCCGTCCGCTCGTGCCGCTGGACGGCGGGCGTTTCGCCACCTCCGATTTGAACGATCTGTACCGCCGAGTCATCAATCGAAATAATCGATTGCGCCGATTGAAAGAAGTTCGCGCTCCCGAAGTGATTATACGCAACGAAAAACGCATGTTGCAGGAGGCCGTCGATGCGCTGCTGGACAACGGAAGGCGTGGGCGACCGGTCAAAGGCTCCAACAATCGTCCCCTCAAATCTCTCAGCGATATGCTGAAAGGGAAGCAGGGGCGTTTTCGTCAGAATCTATTGGGAAAACGCGTCGATTATTCCGGGCGTTCCGTTATTGTTTGCGGACCGGACCTGCGTTTCAACGAATGTGGATTGCCGAAGCAAATGGCGTTGGAACTGTTCGAACCGTTCATCATTCGGCGCTTGGAAGAACTGGACGAAGTCACCACGATTCGCAGCGCCAAACGGAAAATCGAACGGGGGGATCCGGAAGTGTTCGATGTTCTGGAAGAGGTGATCCAGGATCATCCGGTTTTGCTCAATCGCGCGCCGACGCTTCACCGCATGGGAATTCAGGCGTTTCAGCCGAAATTGGTGGAGGGGAAAGCGATCCGTCTGCATCCGTTTGCATGCACCGCGTTCAATGCCGACTTCGATGGAGACCAGATGGCCGTGCATGTGCCCTTGTCCGCCGAAGCGCAAAATGAATGCAAGGATTTAATGCTGGCGAAGCATAATATCTTAAGTCCCGCCGACGGTAAGCCGATTGCCACACCCAACCAGGACATTGTCTTGGGATGCTATTACCTTACTAAAATTCGCAAACCGATTGAAAGAAATGTTCCCAAGCGGTTGACGGATGAACGGGAGGCTATCGTCGCGTTCGACAACAGTGAAATCAGTTTGCAGGAGGAAATTGAGGTCCGGATTCAGGGGACGCGGTTGCGGACAACGGTGGGACGCATCCTATTTAATGATATCCTGCCAGAAAAATTGCGTTATTCGAATCAGACCATGAACAAAAAGACCTTATCGAATCTGGTATTGTCTTGTTATAAATATTATGGGAAAGATCGAACCGCCCGTTTTTTGGATGAGTTGAAATCGTTGGGATATTCTTATGCGAAATTAGGCGGAGTCTCGATCGGTTTGGACGATATGATCGTTCCCCGGCGGAAACCGGAATTGCTCAAACTGGCTCGTAAAGATGTCCAGCTAGTCATGGAGCAGTTCGATAAAGGAGCGATTACCGACATTGAACGATACAACAAAGTCATCGACCGCTGGATTCATACTACGGAATCGATTGCCGAAGAGATGATGATCGAATTGGCGGACGCCAATCAGGGATTCAATCCAATTTTTATTATGGCCGATTCCGGCGCGCGAGGTTCAAAGCAACAAATCCGCCAGTTGGCGGGAATGCGCGGACTGATGTCCAAACCCATGAAAAAACTGACGGGTGGAATCGGGGAAATTATCGAATCCCCCATCGAGTCCAATTTTAAAGAAGGCTTGACGGTGTTGGAGTACTTCATCTCGACACACGGCGCGCGGAAGGGTTTGGCGGATACGGCTTTGAAAACGGCGGAAGCCGGTTATCTGACTCGGCGACTGGTGGATGTGGCGCAGGATGTGATTATCACGGAAGTGGATTGCGGTACATTGTCCGGATTGGAAGTATCCTCCATTAAAGAGGGCGATCATGTGATCGAATTGCTGGAAGATCGGGTTTTGGGCCGAGTCGCAGCGGAAGACATCATCAATCCGCTCAATAATAGCGTGATTGTGAATCGAGGCGATGAAATCGACGAAGAGGCCGCCGCCGCCATCGGCCGCTGCGGCATCGAGAAGATTTATATCCGGTCCGTTGTCGCCTGTGAATCTCCTCGAGGAGTTTGCGCCAAATGTTACGGTCGAGATTTGGCGCGCGGCGAGTTGGTTCGTATCGGAGAAGCGACGGGAGTCATCGCGGCGCAATCCATCGGTGAACCCGGTACACAGTTGACATTGCGTACGTTCCATATCGGTGGAACAACCAGCCGTATTTTGGAAGAATCGGAAATTCGAATTCGCCGCAATGATGACGGCGTCGGGGGGCTTCGTGACGGCGAATGCGGTGTGGTGAAATATATCAATCTTCGCCTGGTTACGAATCGGCAGGGCGAATTGGTCTCCGTCAATTCAATCGGACGTTCGTATTTGGTGCGTTCTGCCATCGTCTGTCCCGATTTGGGAAGCAAGAGTGAACCGATAGTGCGATATGATAATTTGGAAACGATTGCATGTGGGAAACATGCCGTGGTCGTGAAAGGGGGAGGCGCCATTGTCCTGCGAAATTCCCGGGGAAGAGAATTGGCTCGATTTCCCACTATTCCTATTGGCTCGATTTTATCCTTCGCCGATGGCGATCGCTGTGCCATGGATGATATGATAGCGCAATGGAATCCATTGCAGGTGCCGTTGGTTTCCCGGAACGACGGGAAAGTTTCTTTCCGGAATTTCAGCGTTCATGATCTGGTTGATGTGGGAAAATGCAAAATGATTCCTTTTCATATTACCCAGGCGGAATTGGTCGTGGCAAAGGGATCTGGGGAAGAAGTGTACACATTGCAACCCGGCCATCGCCTGGAAGTGAATGAAGGCGCTTCGGTGAAAATGGGGAATGTGCTTGCTTATCACGAGACGCCCACGATTGCCAAGTCGGAAGGAAAAGTACGGTACAAAGACATCGTGGATGGCGTGACCGTTCGCCGGATTCTCGATCCGGTAACCAACAACCTGAAATCCGTCATTACGGAATTCGCCGGCGTAAAAGTGCCTCGAATTTTGATCGTGGATCGAAATGAAGGAGTCATTGAGGAGCATACGTTGCCGGCCGGATCGATTCTTACCGTGGAAGATGGGGCGGATGTTCTTGGCGGGATGATTCTGGCGCATACGGATCAGGTAGTCGATCAGTTCAAGCAGCTGGGATCGGGTATAGCGCTGGGCGCCACCATTCTGGTTTCTGATAATGAAGAAATTCAACGGCAGAAAGATCGAATCTTCATGACGAGGACCAAGGAACCGGCGAATGTTATTGCCCGGTGGGATCCATATTTTAAGGCCGAGATCGCTTCCATGGAT
>QZKN01000135.1 GCA_003598175.1 Candidatus Omnitrophota bacterium | reverse complement strand
TCTTCCGATCTTATCCCCGGCTTACATGGCGGGAGGATATCGTTGTAGCCTGCCGAAAATGGACCGTTTGGTGGATCGCTGCAAGGAATTGGAAGGGGTGTTGGGTGCCGGCCTGACCGGCGCCGGATTGGGCGGATCGATTTTGGTTTTCGTACGTTCCGACGCATCCACGCGAGTTCTCACGGCTTTGCGAGAAATGATCGCTCGTGGGGTGGAGCCGGAACCGACGATGGAATTATGCCGCCCCTGCGCGGGAGCGGCTTTTCTTTATTAATTGGCGAGCAGGCTTGACATTCTGGAGAGAATGACCGGACGCCGCAATTTCACCATGGCCTGCGCTTCGATGCGTCGAACCCCTTCGGCGCTCATTCCCATTTTCAGACCGACTTTTCTCAAACTGAGTTTCTTGCCCCCATCCAACAGACCATAGCGGTGAGAAAGCACTTCCCGCTCGCGGTGATTGAGCACTTGCATGGCGTCGAATAAGCGATTGGCCGCTTCCATTTGCCATATATCGTCGCGGGCGTCAGGAGAGCGTTCATCCACTAATACTTTTTCAAGCCCCGGACTCTCTTCGTCCTCCCCCTGCAGGTTTAGGAATGTGATGTAGACTTCCCACAATTCGACGACTTTTTGCGGTTCGATATCGAAATTGTCGCCAACCTCGTCCGCCGTCGGTCTGCGTCCGTGCGTCATTTCGAATTGATGTTCGAACGCTTTGACTTTGCGAATCATATCCAGTTTATTGATGGGCAAATTGATTTGCCGGGATTTTTGTTCGATGGCGCGTTGAATATATAAACGAATCCACCACGACGCATACGTGATCAGTCGACAATTCTGGTTGATGTCGAATTTTTCCAACGCTTCGATCAAACCCAACGTTCCTTCCTGAATCAAGTCGGACAAGTTCAAGCCTTGATTGCGGTAATTTAACGCCAATTTGACGACAAAACGGATATTGCATTCAATCAAACGTCTGCGGGCGACGACGTCGCCATTTTTGCAGCGGCGCATGAGTTCTTTTTCTTCCGTTGTCGAAAGCGGTTGAGTAGGCGTATCGGAATTTATGCATCGATTGATAGTTGTAAAATCCATTTTCGTTTACCCCCTCTTTCCGAGGTTGTTTTTTCCTGCTTTCCTTATACACAAGGACCATGCCAGAACAGCCTAAACTTTACAAGAATAGGTAATATTTTTGTGCTAATTCCTAACATTCTGTATTTATTGAATTTATATAATATGCCACGTTGAAAGCGATTCGATTTATCAAATGATTTTGGGGAAGGAATGCAATTTTTAAGTGAATTGGCAGGATTGTTCCGAGAGGTTTTCTTCACAGGTGTGAAGAATCCTGCACATGCGGGTAGAACCAGCGTCCCCGCCTGCGTCGCGCGGCAAGCGAGGACGCTTGCTTTACCCACTAGACGAACGACGGTTATTTACATCCTTCATGACGACCAGCTGATTATGTGGATTCATATGAAAATCAGGATGTTTTTCCTTAGATTGAAGCAGAATCGATTACGGGACGCCCGATTACCGTTTTGACGATTTGAGAAGTTCCCGCGCATACCGTTGCGACGCGGCGGAATCCTTCTTGCCTAACATGCGCGCCAGTTCCCTTTCTCGTTCCTTTCCCACCAATTTCTCCACGCGACTGATCAGTTGGTGGTTGATTTCCTTTTTATCGACCCGGAAATTCAAATCGGCGCGCGAGGCGATCTGCGGCAAATGAGTGATGCACAGCACTTGCTTTTGCCGGCTCAACGCCGCCAGGCGTTCCGCCACGATCTCGGCGGTTTCTCCTCCGACGCCGACGTCGATTTCGTCGAAGACCATCGTCGGAACCGGATCCGCCTCGCCGAACGTGCATTTCAGCGCCAACATGATACGCGAGACTTCGCCGCCGGAGGCCACGTCACGTAAAGGACGCGGAGGTCGACCGGGAATGGTGGAAACGAGAAATTCCACTTCATCAGCCCCATCCGATCCGAATTGAACCATCCGCTTTTCCCCGATTTCCAAGCCGTCCTCGCCGAATCGATAGGCGACAGCAATTTCAAACAACGCATTCTTCATTCCCAACGCCTCGAATTCCGAAGTGACGCGGGAAGAGATCGCGGCGGCGGTTTCGCAACGGGATTGATGCAGTCTCCGTCCCTGCGCAATCAATGATTCACGAAGCGCAAGTTCTTTTCCTTGTAATTCCAGGCGCAGTTCGTCGGTATTCTTGATCTTCGCCAATATCAGCGAAATTTCAGCGCGGTAATCGAGAATGTCGCGAATGGTTGCGCCGTATTTATTTTTCAGATCACGGAGGAGAAAGCGGCGTTGTCGAACACGTTCCATTTCGTCCGGATCAAACTCCAGTTTTTGGGAGTAGGCTTGCAACTCGCGGCCGATTTCACCCAAGGCGATGCTTGCCGGTCGCCAGGTTTCCAGCAAAGATGTGAGCGAAGGATCCATCTCGGCCATTTTGGCCAAGAGTGATTCAAGACGACCCAATTCGTCAAGAAGAGCGGCCTGCGGGCCGTCGCTATCATTGAGTGACGTGCAAAGTATTCGACAGTTTTCGCTTAGTTGTTCCGCATGCCGGTAAAGTTGCAGCTGCAAGTCTAATTCTTCCTCTTCGCCTTCGCGAAGCCGGGCGTTGTCGATTTCTTCGATTTCGTGGCGAAGGGTCGCCTCGCGCCGTTTTCGTTCCCGTTCATCTTTTTCGAGATCGTGCAATTCCTCGCGGATTTGCATCCATTCGGCATACATGTTCCGATACATTTCGATGATTTCGGCATAGGCGCCAAAGCGGTCGAGAAGCAGACGATAAGCGGATTTGTGTAAAAGCGACTGATGTTCGTGTTGGCCATGTAAATCCATCAGCAGCTTGCCGATCTCGCGTAATTTTTTCAACAGGCATTGCGCATCGTTAATGAAGATACGGCCGCGGCCCTCGGGCGCAATGGTTCGTCTGATAATCAGTGTGTTGGAATCGAATGGCAGACCCGCCGATTCAAGCAATACTTTCATTTCCGGCAGGATGACGGAATCGGATTGAAATTCAAACGCGGCTTCGACGACGGCGTCCTGATTTGCATCTCGCACCGAATCGGATGAACTCCGTTCTCCCAGCAGAAGGCTCAAGGCATCGGCGATCATCGATTTTCCCGCCCCGGTCTCCCCTGTCAACACGTTCAGGCCGGGATGGAAATCGATGCAGCAGTCATCGATCAGGATAAAATTGGAGATTCGCAAGGAAACCAGCATTGCTTTGAATTTCAATCACAGAGATAAACCATTGGAAACCAAACTGAGATTATCATGTCCGATTCGGTGAAATCGTTTTGGCAAATTCTCGCTGCATTTCATCGATTTGCTTTGGCCGCGTGGTCGTAACGGTTTTTCTATCACGACGAGGAGTTATTTTCCATCGGGGCAGGTCATTTTAAAAGGTGAAGAGGATGGATCAAGGAAGATAATCAGGATTATCGGCTTGCGCCAGCAGTTTCGTGTGCGGGTAAGCGGCCACGAGTTCGGTGAAAGGAACGTCGCGCTCTTTTTGACCCTGCACCAGCTGGCGATACGTGTCAATGACTTTGTTCGCATACTTTTTCGGCATGGGACCGCCTTCCTCCAACCGTTTTTGGAATAGATTGGGGCCTAAATTATAGGCGCAAATGGCTTTTTCCAAATCATTGTATTTGAGAAGAAGGTTGGTGAAGTAGAGTGTGCCGAGTTGAATGTTGCCTTGAATATCGCGATAGTCAGGAAGAATCAATCCGTCTATATTCGCCAGACCAAGCAGTTTCGGATCGTCGAGAACACGTTCGGCCAGCGCTTTGCCGGTTTTCGGCATCAACTGCATGAGTCCGTGAGCGCCCTGCTCCGATGTCGCCCACGGTCGTAACGAGGATTCCGTCGCCATCAGGGCCAGGAGAAGAAAGGGATTATGGCCATATTTGTGACTTTCCTGATCCACCGCGGCGGCGATAATCAGTTGATCATCCCGCGATACATCCGCGCTGCTGAGTTGGCGGACGGCGTTCAAAATTTCGAAACGTTTTTCCAATTGTTCGATCTGTTGCCGATTTTGCTGTAGATAAAGATCCCGTTCTTTGATTTGGTTTTGAAGTTCGATTTCCATGCGACGGAATTTTTCGACTTCGTTGTCTTTTTTGAGAATCCAATAGGCGGAGCCGCCTGCATATACGGTTACGGTGATGAAAATAATTGCAAACAGGGATGTCGGTATCCGGATGTGTTGATAATTCCCGTACATGCGCCTTTTCCAGGATGAACCTTTCCACATGCGCCATGTTGATTTAAACATTTTTTTCACCCTCAATATGTCATTTTTTCACATCTGTAGCCATTCCGACTGTGAAACCAGCTCATATTTGTATATACGGCTGAAAAAATATATTTACAATTCGATTCACTTTGTTACGCATATGTTCAAGAGGATGGAAGAATTCTTCCCTTTTTGAGTGAATCGATATAATTTAGTATCTTTTAACTGCAAAATTCATTCCTCTTTTGTTTATTCGGTTTTTTTGAAACGATATTCCATGATCCGGCGAAAGCCAACCGGCGTTTTTTTTGAAGTATCGTCGCCGTCAAAAACCCAAAAGTGCACAGTATAAACGATGCGAGATGTTCACGGTAACGATATCATGCATCCGCTTCGAAGTCATAACAAAAAGAATTCATATCGGAAAAAAGTGAATCGTAAGATGTTTCAGCATCCGAATTGTTTGTGAGAATTTCCTTTTTTTTGACAAAACAACGCAGGATAGGTCTCATTTTGAAAAAAATTCGGATCAGAATAGGGTACTCAATCAAATCCGATTGAATGGTAGAAAAAAACGGTTAATTCAAACGGCGTTATACGCGTGAGCGATGTGATTTTGGTCCCGGTGTGTTTTCACGGCTCTTTATCGTCTCGAATTCGGCGATTCGCCAGGCGCCTTCTTCGAAAATCAACTCATATTCGCGGTGAAGAGTCAAATCCTTATCCGGCATCTTGTGCAATTCGATGCAGTAAACGGAAGTCTTGTTTCCATGCGCTTGCGCGGAGGTAATTTCGACTACCCGTTTGGCGATGGGACCGATTGTATGGCGATCCTCGTATTTCTGCATGCGATGCAACACATATTCCTGAACGCTGTCGGTTTTACGTTTTTGGATGGGGAAAAATTTGGATAAACAGAAAAATTCGGTCTCGAAATCCTGTTTATTCCATGAATCGACGAAGAGTTTGCAGATTTCTTCGGCATTGAGATGGCGAAGCGAACGTTTTTTTGCCTCCATTTGGGCATCCGATAAGGTTTGAGCCGCGCTTTTGCTTTTTGAACTGCGCTGTTCGACCGAACGCAGGTGATTCACTTTGCGAACGAGAGAATCAATCAGTTGATCGTAGGTTTCTCGTTCTCTGGCCGTAAGGTGATTGGCGGAGTAATACAGCATTTTTCCTAATAAGGAAATCTGTTCTTCTTCGATGAGGATGCCTTCCATGATTTTGCTCCTTTATGAGTTGCTCCAACCAATGTGTCGCCTGGATGAAATTCTGCGTGAATGTTCATATCATAATTTCAAATGATGTTCAATGTCATCGGTGGTTCCACGGATCTTATCTTTGCCGGCGCTGGAGAGAATCAGAACATTTTGAGTCATTTTCATGACATAGCGGTTTCCGTATTGATCGCGAGTCAAATCCGAATTGACATCGCCGGAGCGCTCCAATTCTTCCAGATTCGCCGGATAACGGCCTTGTTGCGCGAAGAACATCATGAAGGCGGTTTTCAGCGCCGGAAGATTAAACGTATCGCTTTTTTCCTGAATTGCGAGATACTGGTCAACCGCGGTCTTGCCGGTCAATCCTTCCAGGACGCCGGGTTTGTGATCCGGCGAACGGATTTCCTTATTATAGGATTCTCGCAGCCGGTCAAATACATTCACGGCAATCCCGAATACAAGTATCGCAAGAAAAACCTTAATCCAAATTTTCATTCTTTGTTCACCTCCCCTCTATTTTGAGGGATTCTTGTTAAAAAATCAAGCATATTTTTTTACCGGATTGATCTCTATGGATTGTCGATGGAGATAACTATTTTATAATGAACGTTTAGGAAGGCTTTTTTTATGTACTCCCATAATATGTCATTGCATTTATCCGGTAAAAGTATATAAAAACGTTGCAATGCCCTCAGGATGTCTGGGATGGAAGAGAAAATCGATCTATCTATCGGCATGACGGAACCGTGATCTGCCGCTACAATATTTTTTTAAGATCGTTTCGTCACACCTATCAAGGAAGAAGTGAATGAATCTTTCCGACATACTGACCGATCCGTGTATTTGTTTACAATTGAAATCGCAAACCAAGGCGGAAGTGATTCGTGAAATGGCTGTTCTGGCCGGCCAAAGTCAACGAGTGGGAGACATCGAAAAATTGATCGATCGCTTGATGGCGCGGGAACGAATACAAACCACCGGCATTGGGCATGGCATGGCCATTCCTCATGCAACCGCCGAAGGGGTCAAAGGTTTGGTGCTGGCTTTGGGGATTTCTCAAGACGGGATTCCATTTGAATCGTTGGATAACAAACCCGTTCATTTAATCTTCGTCCTCGCCGGCGAACCGCGGCTGCAAACCTCATTTCTCAGCATCCTCAGCAAAATATCCCGTTTTTTCCGCAAAGAATCCTTTCGCAATCAAGTTCTGACCGCCGAAACGCCCGCCGGTATTCTTTCCCTGATTCAAGAGCGGGAAGAGCAATAGAAGACGTGAGGATGCGATCTTCTCATCGCAAATGCGTTTTGTCTGCTCTCACAACCGTTGCCATGTGGATTTCAGAGCGGCATGTCTTTGCGATAAAATGCTGATTTTGCGGGAACGGAGGTTTCAATGTCTTGCCATTCGAGAAAAGATTTTGTACTCTGGAACGCGATTAGGAGAGAACGTTTGAAATGGATGGCAACAGGTGACGCATGGCAAAGAAACTCCCGCAACAGCAAGCGGATGCGAAAGAAATCCATAAAATACTAAATTTGAAGAACAGAGAGTTGGCCTCATTGTTGGACGAGGAACTGCTCGATCAGATGGTCGCCGATTCGCGGATCGTGCAATTCAACGCGCGCGATCTGCTCGTTAAACAACACGATCCGTCCGATTCCCTTTATTTGATTTTGGAGGGACGCTGTACGGTAACGGTCAACGATAAAGTGTTAAGCCACATCGAGGCGGGCGATCTGATCGGGGAAATGGGGGTGATTCAAAACACGCCGCGAAGCGCAACCATCATCGCGATCGAACCGACGCTCGCTTTGCGCATTCCCGGCGTCGTCTATAAAGAGATGTTGAAAAATCCGAAACTCTCCACCTGGACGCTGAACCTGCTGACGGAAAGACTCAAGCGTTGTTCCTACGATGCGGTGCGGGTGATGAAGGAAATGGAAGAGATGGTGCAGGATCAAATGGAACTGGCGCGCATCCAACGTTCGCTTCTGCCCAAGGAACTGCCGTCCGATCCCCGCGCGCTCATTCACGTGTTGTATTCACCCTGCGCCTACGCCGGCGGGGATTATTACGACGCCATCATGCTGGACGAAAATCGTCTTTTCCTGATCGTGGCGGATGTGACCGGCCACGGAGCGCAGGCGTCGATTTCCATGGCAATTGTGCGCTCGTTCGTGCATCAGCCCAATTTCGGGAAAACGCCGGCGTCCATTCTGAAACGGCTGAACCGTTATTTGTTCGAGTATGGGCCTTCGCAGCATTTCGTCACCGCGCAAGTCGCGGTCATCGATCTGAAACAGAAAAAAATCCACGTCGCCTATGCCGGGCATCCACCTGCCTTGATTCTGCGCGGAAAAGAATGCGAGTCGTTGGTGGCGCCGCGCGCCTTTTTCCTCCGGTTTCGTTTGGATGTCGAATACAAATCGGCGACCATGTCGGTCAAATCCGGCGACCGCATCATGTTTTATACCGATGGCGTGGTGGAAAGTTCCAATCCGTCGGGAGGGATGTTCAACGTAAAGGGATTGCAGGATTTTATGACGGAAATGCATAAGAAACCGGTCAACGCGCTTCCCGGATTATTGGAAGCGCGGCTGCATCAGTTTCGTGAAGGCAATCCCGAAGAAGATGACATTACCTTCATGGTGGTTGAGATTCGATAAGGGAGAATGCCGGCGGAAACGCCTGTTCCACCCGCTATGAAGGAATTCTTGAAACAACGCCGACGGCTTCGATTTCTCACGGATTTTCACTGGGAATTGCCCGTTTTGCTTTTGTTTACGCTGCTTTTTTATGTCGCCTACCTGACGCCGCGTTGTGCATCGTTGCGGCTGCTGACGTGGGATGCGTTTCGCGACCTGATCACCGCACAACATCTGCTTGCCGGAGGAGCGCTGCTTGCCGATCCGGCGCTGCACGGTTTTTTTTGTTGGTATCCGCCTTTGCATGCATTTCTTTGTGCAAAATTCATCGAACTCTTTCATTTTGACGTTTTTACCTTCTATGCGTTCACGCCGGTGTTCATCAATTGGATGTTGGCGCCGGCTTTTTATTGTTTCTGCCGGCTCTTTCTCGACAACGACAATCGCGCGGCGTTCTGGGCGACGTTGGCTTTGACGGTTATGCCGTGGCCGGTCACCTACGTTTTCGCGTTTCCGACGGTGATGGCTCATGCGGTCTGTATCGCCATCCCATTATTCTTATGGTACGTTCGTCTCACCGCGCAGGCATACGGCAAAGGTTGGATCCTTTTTTCGTGTTGTTGTGGGCTGTTCGCGTATTACCATCCGCCGACGTTTCTCATTGTCAGCGGCATCATCGTATTGCATCATGGTTTTGATCTTTTCCACGATATCCCAAAGAAAACAATCGGTTTGCGCCTGTTTTCCTTTGTATCGATTTCCGCATTGATCAGCTCGCCCTATTGGGCGCTCAATTTATCGCAACCGATTAAAAATCCGACGCCGCTGACCTATATTTCGCCGGCAATGTTGCAGCTCGAAGTGGTTTTGCCGGGCACGTCCTGGCTTCGTTCGCTTCCCTTTCTTTTTCTCGCCGCAATCGGATTATGGATTCTGGTTCAACGGCGGAAAGAAAGCCGTTTTCGTTTTCTGGCGGCGTTTGTCGTGATTTCCTTGGCGGGGCAAATGCCCGCTTATGCGCGGATTCTCATCGACGCGTATTTTCCGATGTGGCATGAACGCGTCGCGGATAGGATTCCGACGCTGCTGCCGCATGAATTTCAACTTTATTTTCAACTGCTGCTGTGCATTCTCGTCGGAATGGGGATTCGGCGCATAGGGGAATGGAAAGGCCGGCGTCGTTCGCTGCCGTACTATTGCGCATTCCTATATTTTTTATTTTGTATGGGCTATTCGCTTTACGAATTTCCCGCGCGCTCGCAGGTTTTTCTTTGGCCCTATCGTCCGGCGGCGGAATGGGATGACGCGGTGCATTGGATTCACTCTTCGACGTCGGCGCAGGAAGTTATTTGTACGCCGGACGATCAAACCGCGTTCTTCATCGTCGGCGCGCGCACCGGACGAAAATGTCTGCTTTCTTATGCGTCGCATGTGAATCCTCATGTGGATGTGGAATTAAGGAAAAATGCGCGTGAGGCAATCTTCACAACCAGTGATTCTCTCGAGTTGCAACAATTTGCAAAGGAATATGAAATCCGGTATATTCTATGCAAGTTCAACGCGGTCACGCCGGATCGACTCGTGTTTTTTCGACAGAATCTGAAAACGGTGTTCGACGATGGAACGATATTTATTTTCGAATTGCGGAATACAAACACGTGAGGTAGGGGCGGTTCGCGAACCGCCCCTACCCTGTGATTTTCATCGTCTGTAATACCCTGCGCCGATTCAACCTGATTATAAAAAAGGAAGGTTCGATCATACCATGTTATCCATTCTTTTTATGTTCTTGACAGTATTCATTCCTTATGGTTATGGAGAAGAATCACAGGATTCCAAATACGATACATTCGGCGGTTGGATGGCCGTTTCCGCGTCTCCCACCCGTTTTTTCACCGTCGCGGAAATAGATAAGGTCTGGTGGATACTCGATCCGGCGGGAAATGCGTTTATTTCCAAGGGCGTGAATCATATCTCCTACACGGCTGATTTTTGCCCGCCATTGGGCTATTCGCCCTATGGCCGGACCACGGAAAAGAAATACGGCAGCGCGGAAGCGTGGAGCATCGCCGCCGCGGAAAATTTACGGCGCTGGAATTTCAATACGGTGGGCTCCTGGTCGGATGAAGGGATGCGCCGACAACAAATACCCTATACGCTGATTTTGAACATTGCGGCGAAGGCGGGGGGCGATTGGCAGACCGGCGCGTTTCCGGACGTGTTTTCCGATGCGTTTCGGCGCGCGGCGGGAAATGTGGCCCGCACGGAATGCCGTAAACGATCGGATGACATGTACTTGATCGGCTATTTTACCGACAACGAGTTGCATTGGGGGCCCGATTGGCGCACGAAAAACTCGCTGCTGATCGATTATCTCCAATTCAAACCGGATGCGCCGGGAAACCGGAAAGCCGTCGAGTTCTTACAACAACGATATGCCGCTCTCGAAGAATGGAACGCCGCCTGGACGATACAATCTCATTCCTTCGCCATAGCCGCCTCGTCGCTGCCGCTGCCCGAATCGGATGCAAGAAAACGGGATGAAGCCGATTTTCAACGCATCGTGGCCGAGGAGTATTTTCGCATTTGCAGGGACGCCATCAAAAAAGCGGATGCGAATCATATGATTCTCGGCTGCCGATTCGCCGGCGCTGCGCCCGAACCGGTCCTCGAAGCGGCTGCAAAATATGTCGATATCATCACTTTCAACACGTATAATTACCTGCCTCCGCGAAACACGCTGGAACGGATTCACGCCATTACAAAAAAGCCGATCCTGATTACCGAATTTTCCTTCAAGGCGATGGACTCCGGCTTGCCGAACACGAAAGGCGCGGGAAAACCGGTCGAAACCCAGGACGATAGAGCTCGGCATTTCACGGAATTCGTCACGGCGTTGATGAAGATGCCGTTTGTGGTCGGGTATCATTGGTTCGAATATGCCGACGAGCCGAAGGAAGGTCGATTCGACGGCGAGAACAGCAACTACGGCCTGGTCGATATCAACGACAAACCGTGGGAAACATTGACGTCGGAAATGATGCGCACCAATGCAACCGTCGAGGCAATTCACCGCGGCGATGCGAGACCGTGAAGAAATGGTTATACTATCAAAGCGAGTTATGGATGCGATGCGAATGAGAAGCCCAATCGAGTTTTTCCCCCCACCGGCAAACCGCGCGATCCTGTTTTGCCTGTTGATTGTTATGATATTCTGCGGAAGTCTCGCGTCGCAGGAACCGGAGAATCCCCTGTATATTTTCGATCTCGAGACCTATCTCGCCCAAAAACCGGACAACAAAGCCTGGCAATACGACGTGATTAATTTGGTTAGCGCGCTGCAAGGATTGGTGAATCGGGACAAGCCGCGATTGTATGTATTATATGTGCGCGAAGGATTGTCCTACCATCAAATCAACGTCGATCGATTCTGGCTCGGAAAATTGCGTACGCCGGGCGGATTTCTCGCCGATTATACGTTGGTCGATGTGCCGTCGGTGGAAAACCTGTTGGAAATTTTTCAGACGGATTACACCGCGGTGGTTTCCTGGGATCCGCAGGCGCCGGCGACGGGCAACGTGGCGTTGACGATCGCCGGCGTCGACGGTTTCCTGCCCATTCGTTTCGATCAATCCCGCGATTCGTTATACACACAGATCGTGGACGGCGGTCCGCGATTGATCCCCGGCGAACAATTGCGCGGAAAGTTCAACGGCGTGGGAAGAATCATCGACACGAATATACCAACGACGCAGCTTCCTAAAAACGACGCATATCTCTGGGCGAAGACGCTGTATTTGGACCAGAATATGTGTTCGAACACCTATTTGGGATTTTTTCTCGATCCGTTTGATTGGGATGCGGCGGCGCCGGGTTTTCAATATCCCGATCTGTTTAACTGCATGATCACCAATCACGATTTTTATGTGGGGAAACAGGCGTTTTTCCTCGATTTGGATCCCTGGCTGGACGAGATTCCGACGGACACGCCCAACAATCCGTTCAACACCGGCAAAGACAAGGAAACGTTATTGGCCATTCTCGAATCCGCTTTTCAAAACACGAAAGGAAGCGAACGGATTTTGCGGGTGGGAGGATTCGTGCCGTGGCGCAAGAAATACAGTTCCCATTCCGAAGTCAACACGCCGGTCGTGGGAAAACATCCCCCCGCAGAAACCGCGCATGAATTCATCAGCATCGTTTCCGCCTTCAACGGCGTCATCGACGCGGACGATTCGCCTTATGGCGCGCTGGCCAACGCGTCGGTGTATCAACATGCGCCGCTGAAGCAACGCTATTTCCAGAATCCCATTCCCGCGCAGAGGCCGTTGGAAAATAAAAATTATCTTTTATTCGTCATCGGCGATTTCCGCTCCTCGGCCATGCTGTACCAAACGCTGCCCATTCAATGGGAGGATCAGGCGCGGGGGTTGATTCCAATCACCTGGTCGATTTCTCCGCTGCTCAGTGAGAGAGTCCCGCATATTTTCGACTATCTCTACTCCACCAAAACGCCGAATGATTATTTCACCGCGGGAAACACGGGACCGGGATTGTGCTATCCCAATCGCTACATTCCCAATCGCAAGCACTCACGTCTCGGTGACGGACTGGCGTATTGGGAAAAACTGGCGCGGGATTCTTATCGACGTTTCGATCTTCAAATCACCGTCGCCGCCGATCTGGACCGTGAATTATTCGGCCAAACGCTCGTTTCCGGTCAGCCCGATGTGAATCCGGTTTTGTTCGATGAACGACTGCAATCCGCTTTTTTTCTTTTTTCTCCGCACGGCGTATCTTCGTTAAAACCTTTCTATACTCCGCTTGGCCGCCAGATCGTTCCGTTTCTGCGAGAAACCGCCAATTTCATGCAGCGAGCGCTACCGATCGATACGATCGTGCAACGGATTTATCAGGAAAGCGATGCGCGGGGACGGAAATTTCATGTATATCGATTCAATCAGGCCACACCACAATTTCTCGTCTATCTTTCGGAACGCATTAAGAAAGAACGGGCGGATTTGCGGTTTGAATTGTTGGATCCGTATTCGTTCTTTTATCTGTTACGGCAGCATTACGCCAACGGCGATCCCTCCGTGAATTATCTTTTGCCGAATTTTATCGCGCATACCATCCCCCTCGAAATCAAACCGGGAAAAGAGGGCGCCCGGCAGTGCGAAATCACCCTTCGCAATGACGGGTGGGATATCTGGAATCCTCTCGAGATCCCTCCGAACCAGCGGTATCGCTTGAAATACCATTGGGAATACGTGGACGATGGCAGCATGATTTCCGGCAAACACGACGCCTATGTAAACGGGCCGGTTTTACCCGGCGAACAAACCTCATTGAAAATATTGATCGAAGCGCCGGAAAAAACCGGCCTTTATGATTTGACGCTCCATTTTGAAAAAGCGGGGTATCGCGGATCCGCGTTGGAAGAAAAGGTCAAGGTCGTTGTTTATTGAGCCGGTTGGGAAAATCGTTTTTGAATTTTATCGGTGAATGCTCTCGCCGCCGCGGTAATGTCATCCGCGGCCACCACCGCCGTAACCACGGCGATCCGTCTCGCCCCCCGACGCAACACCTCATCCACATTGTCCGCCTTGATTCCCCCCATCACCGTAAAGGGATGGTTCACGACGGCGGTTACTTGCGTAATCAAATCCGGTCCGACCGGAGCGGCAACGCCTTTTTTCGTACCGGTAGGGAAAATCGGGCCGATGTTGAAGTAACTTGCGCCATCGTCCACCGCGCGCCGCGCTTCTTCGACCGAATGCGTCGATGCGCCGATGATCAATTGCGGTCCGGCGATGCGCCGCGCTTCCCGAACGGGAAAATCGTCCTGCCCGAGATGGACGCCGTCCGCGCCCACCGCCAGCGCCACGTCGAGACGATCGTTGATGATGAACGTGACGCCATGTTGTTTCGTCAATTCACGCAAGCGAAAAGCCCAATCGAGAAATTCCCGCACGGGCATGTCCTTTGCGCGTAATTGAATCGCTCCCGCTCCTCCCGCGATCGCTTTTTCTGTCACTTCGAGAAAATCCCGCCCCCGCGCAAATTCCTGACCGAGCACCACATACAATCCGAAATCGAGTTTTTTGGCAATCGACCATCGCTCCAGCGCGGCCAGCGTGGCGGGTTCGTGATCGTAACAGCGATAGCGCAATGACGCCAATCGATTCACCAGCGAGGGGTCTGCGCTGCGAGCGGCTTCTTCCAACACCCGCAACGATTCCTGCGCCCGATGAATGTTTGTCCGCGCCATGGCCAACACGTCGTGATGCGAAGAGGCGGCAAAACCGCGCCCCACATCCTGCGCGCTGTCTCGACTGGCCAACATGCGTCCCTGCAAATTCGGCGCGCTTTCGATAATCGACCAAAACTCGCCGCGGACGGAGCGCCATGCCGCCGCCAATTCCCGATCGTCCGCCACAAAGCGGGCAATATCTCCCACAACGCGCAAGGCTTCGGCCGTTCGGTCCGCATTGGCGTCAATCAAACGATAAAAAGAGTTTTTTTTCAATTTAAAAATCCATCTGCGGACTGCTCGCCGTGGCATACAATTTTTTTGGAATGCGCCCGGCAAGAAAGGCATTCCGTCCCGCCAACGCCGCATGTTTCATCGCCCGCGCCATGCGAATCGGATCTTTCGCCCCCGCAATGCCGGTGTTCAGCAAAACCGCCTGGCAACCCAGCTCGAACGCGCGGCTGACGTCGGTCGCCGTTCCCACGCCCGCATCGACGATGATGGGGACCCTTGCACGTTCCAAAATAATGCGGATATTGTTCGCATTCAAAATCCCCTGTCCCGATCCGATCGGCGCTCCCGCCGGCATCACGCATGTCGAGCCTTCGTCCTCCAACCGCTTGGCCATCACCGGATCGTCGCTGGTATATGTCATCACCTTGAAACCTTCCCAGAGCAGGATTTTCAACGCCTTCAACGTTTCCACCGGATCGGGCAACAGCGTATCCGGATCGGCCAGCACTTCCAATTTGACCAGATTTGAGTTTCCCACTTCCCGCCCCAGCCGCGCCACACGCACCGCATCGTCCGCGTTGTAACAACCGGCGGTATTGGGCAGAATAATGTATTTTTTAGGATCTATGTGGTTTAACAAATGATCCTCGGCGGCGAAATCGACGCGGCGCAAGGCCACCGTCACCATTTCCGTACCCGATTCGGCCAACGCCTGTTCCGTTTCCTCAAAACTTTTATACTTGCCTGTTCCCACGATCAAGCGGGAATGAAGCGTGATATCGCCAATTTTCAACGGTTCCTCTTCGATTTGCGAATTTGTGGATGAAACATTCGCCTGCGTCATCATTCAATCCTCGATTCTTCATTTTTTTTACCACGGTAAGGATTCCAATCGATTCCCACCGGAAAATGCAAGGATCATTATAGCCGCGCTCCGCCGCCGACGAACTGCAACACTTCGATTTCATCGCCTTCCCGCAGAGGATGCCGCTCGAACTCGTCCCGCTTGATAATGACGCGATTGACCTCAACCGCCACCCGCCGCGGATGCAGGTTCAAGGATTCGAGGAATTGCGAAATAGTAAGGTTCTCGCCGATTTCCTGTTTCTTTCCGTTTAATGTAATGGTCATGATTTTCATTTTCAATTTCTATGTTGGGTGTATACAACAGCTTATGGTTTGAGGTATGGTTGTCAAGTCAATCACGAAAACACGAAAATGTGCGAAGGGCGCAACAAAGTAGAGTGACGCTTCCTTTTTCGTTTTCTGAATCACGGATTACAGGGATTCTTATGATTACCCGGAAGTTGATCCATTAGCCGATACTCTCGACCGGAATCAATCGTCGATTTAAAGAAAACGCTGAAACGGCGTATCGCCAATGGATCAGTTTCACTTTCACGCAACCATACAATCCGCGACATCGTCTAACACGGATTTTGGAATGGTTACGTTTAAAATTAACGAATAATGCTTTCCTTTATGTTTTTCAACCTATTCATGCTCACTCGATCGCGTTAAAATTTCACGGGTACGGAAGTGAAAACTTCTTCTTTGTATCACACTGAGCATCGAGCCATCGAAGCAAAATGAGGTAACGGTTATGAAACAATCGGGATTCACGCTTATTGAATTGCTCATCGTGGTTGCAATCATCGGTATTCTGGCCGCCATCGCGGTTCCCAATTTCATGAACGCACAAACCCGCGCAAAAGTGGCGAAAGTCCATTCGGACATGCGGGCCATGGGACAGGCGCAGGAAATGTATCGGCTGGATTGGAATACGTATACGGAAAATCATCACGACTCCGACGTACCGCTTCATGCGGGATTGTATCGTTTGACCACTCCCACATCCTATATCGGCGCTCTGCCGATGGATCCGTTCTATACCAATCCGATCATGATGGCGGATAGTTGGGGCAGCACCCAACAGCATTATACCTTCGGAACCGAACCGGATTGGGATCCGAAGTGGGATCGCGGGGGGAATCCGAGCGGACCGGCGACGCGGTGGCTGGTGGCCAGCGCCGGACCGAGTTTCAGCGACGATTCCAATCCCGTTTTCGAGTATCCCGGCATCCAAAACGTCGTGTGGGACACGCCGGGCCGCTTTACCGTGCCGGAATATCCGGCGGCTTCGTTCCGTTATTTTCGCTATAATCCCACCAACGGATTGAACAGCGTCGGCGATATCCTGCGGGCAAGTGATTATACCTCGACAAACTAAATAATTAATTTTTCCGATATCGAAGTCTTTATCATTTCCCTGTCATCAATCCAACGGTGATGTTCAGTTCCACAAGCAACACTATCAGCCAACACAATAAATGTGGAACAGGTTTTTACGTGCAAACAATGGGGATCATGAAGAGACAGAAAACGATTGAACCCGGAGTCTGACCGGTAACAAACAGGTATCGCGGCCGGAACATAGCGATAGAAAATGATAAATGTTGTTCGTCATGAAAAACCACGCTGCGTTCGTACGGATGATAGAATAGGATAAGTTTTCATGTGTAAAGTAATTGGCGATAAGAAAATATCCGCGCAAAAAACATGGCATGCCCGACCCCAAGTGGACGGCGTCACGATCGATGCGGAACAATCCCGTGATCTGGACGATGCGATTCATATCCTAAAACAAGACAAGGATTGGCTCCTGCAAGTCAGCATCGCCGATGTCGGACAAGGCGTACCGATCCATTCGCGCGAAGATCAGGACGCATTGAAAAAAGTGTTTACCCGTTATTATAAAAACAATAACGATCCAATGCTGCCAATCCACCTGTCCGAAGATCAATACAGTTTATGGGAAGGAGAAGACCGGCCCGTGCTGACCGTTTCCATAACCTTGTCCGATCAATTGGAAGTCATGGATACGCTGATCGAACAGCAGCGCCTTGCCAGCCGGAAAAAGTTGAGTTACTCGGCGGTGGATTCGATCCTGAAGGAGAAAGACCATCCGCTGTACACGCTCCTGAACGAATGCAAAGGGATCGCCCTGGCTCTCCTGGATTCACGGAGACAAAAAGGCGCATTGGCGCTTTACGATCTTCGACGTGGATGGCGGACCACGGAAGAAGGCCAATTGGAAAAAATTGCGCCCGAACAAAGACATGTGGCAAACATCATCGTGCAGGAATTCATGATCATCGCCAATCAATACGTGGCGGAATATGCGGCGCGCAAGAATGTGTCCATTTTATTTCGCAACCACACCGCGCAAGCGGTGGCGTCGGAACGAACAAATTTAATCCGCGATATCCAAAATGCGATTGCGGATCCGACGCACTTCCCCATCGAAATCCTCCAGAAAAGAATGAACATCGTATTAAACCGCGCCACCTACGGTCCTCGGATTGAAGGCCACTTCGGACTCAATCTCCCCTTCTACACGCATTTCACATCGCCGATCCGCCGCTATCCCGATTTGGTGAACCACCGCATAATTTCCGCGTTGATCGGCGGCGAAGAACCGCCGTATTCTCTACCGGAATTGGAAGAAATCGCCCGGCGCGTCACGACGGTCGAACATGAATACAAAATCAAACGCGCGGAGCAATTCAAAAGGCAGCGAGATAAACAAATCCTCAAACAAGCGCAATCGGGACTCAGCGACCTGGACGTCAAGGATTTCAGCCGACTCGTAAAAATGGCGTGCTCAACCGGCAACCTCGACGCAGCATTGGAAACGGAACTGTTGACGCGCATCCAGGAAAACCAGATGCAACCGATGGATTACGTTCTCATTTTATTTTCGATTTCGGATGAATTTCAGGAGGATTGGTTTAACATACGCGAGCAGGCCGTGGTGCATTTGACCCGTAATCCGGATAAAGCGGTTACGATTCTGGAAATCGCCAAACAAATTTACCCGACCTTTCAATCGCACGACTGCGCCACGCAAAGTGTGGGAGAGAGCCATGCCTTGATTCACACCAGTGTGGTGAAAATCAACGTGAACGGCAAACCGTTCACTTCCCGTCCTTGCTCCTCTTCGCAAAAAAAGACTTCCCAGCAGTATGCCACGGTTGATTTGGTCGCGCAAATCGTTGATATTTCCCTATCCGAATGGCGCGAAAACCTTGTCCGCAACGAACAACCGGCGACGATCGAAAAATCCGGAACGGAAATCCCCACGAAAAATTACAAAGGCGAATTGCTGGAAACGTGCATGAAACATTCCTGGAAAAAACCAACGTTCAACGTCGCCCAAAGCGGCCCGCCCCACGCGCCGGCGTTCACATGTGTGGCAGCCATGCATATCGACGAAACGCTCTACCAAACCGAAGAAATCGCGGGGAGCAATAAAAAAGACGCCGAACAACTTGCCGCCAAACGCTTGTTGTCGCTCCTGCCTCAACCGCAGAAGGAAAATACGATATGGATTCCTTCCAACATCAAAGGAGGCAATTTTTCCGCCGGACTTAATGATTTTTGCCAAAAACAAGGTTGGGCGCTGCCGGAATACGCGATCACACAAGATGACGAATCCGGAAGACCTTCCTTTCATGTGACTTGCATTCTGAAAGCATGGAATCAAACCATCACGGGAGTGGCCACCGCGCCAAATAAACGAAAAGGGAAGATCAAGGCGGCTGAGCAGGTTTGGCGGCAGATAGCGGAACGTTTGGGATGCGAGCACCACAACCAAAGCATTCCTTCTGGTAAAACCTAAAATAACATTTTTAGTAATGATAGACTATCTTCACTTCACCCACACTGTTTTTACATTCACAAACTCCCGAATGCCGAAATCCGCCAGTTCCCGGCCATAACCGCTTTCTTTGACGCCGCCGAAGGGTAAACGGGGATCGGATTTTACGAACGAATTCACGAAACAGCAGCCGGCTTCGAGTTGTTCCGCCGCGATGCGTTCCCCTTTGGCTTTGTCGCGGGTGAAGACGGCGGCGCCAAGGCCGAAACAGGTGTCATTCGCGATCCGGATTGCCTCTTCTTCGTTTTTCACCGGAATAATGGCAGCAACCGGTCCGAACATCTCCTCATCATAAGCGGGACTGCCTTTTTTGACGTCGGTCAGCGCCGTCGGGGGATAATATGCGCCTTTTCCTTGCGGAATTTGGCCGCCCAGCAGACATTTCGCGCCCATGTCGATGCTTTTCACCACCTGCTGATGCAGTTCGTCGCGCAGATCGAGGCGTGCCAGAGGCCCCATGACCGTGTTTTCATCCATCGGATCTCCAGTTTTCACGGTTTGCATCTGTTCGACAAAGCGTTTTTCGAATTCTTCCCGCACGGATTCGACGACGATGAAACGTTTGGCGGCGATGCAGCTTTGCCCGGCATTGATCAGACGTCCGGTAACGCAGGTCGGAACCGTTTCCTCCAAATCCGCATCTTCCAGAATCACATAAGGATCGCTGCCGCCTAGTTCCAGCACCGTTTTTTTCAGCATGACGCCCGCCTTGGCGGCGACTGCGCGGCCGGCGGGGGTGCTGCCGGTCAGCGTGACGGCCTTAATGACCGGATTTTCGATAATGGCGTCGACCCGGCTGCTGCCGACCAGTAAGGTTTTGAAGGCGTTTTCGGGAAATCCGGCTTCGTGAAAAATACTTTCAATCGCCAATGCACAGCCGGGTACGTTCGACGCATGTTTCAACACGCCTACATTGCCCGCCATCAGCGCCGGCGCGGCGAAACGAAACACCTGCCAGAACGGAAAATTCCACGGCATGACCGCCAGCACCACGCCCAGCGGTTGAAACGTCACAAAACTGCGGCTGGCGTCGGTTTCAATAATGGTTTCGCGCAGCATCGATTCCGCATGATCGGCGTAATACTCACAAACCCATGCGCATTTCAGCGCTTCGGCGCGACCGTCGCGAATCGGTTTGCCCATCTCCAACGCCATCAGTTTGGCATAATCCTCGGCGTTGTCTTTGAGGATGCGCGCCGCCGTTGTCATGAGCATCGCCCGGTCGGAGAAGGCGGCGGCTTTCCATCGATGAAATTCCTTCTCACAATTCGAGAGATGTGCACGGACTTCTTCCGCGTTCATCTCTTCATACGTGGTTACGACATCTCCTGTCGCCGGATAGATGACCTGCAGCGTCATACTTGCTCCTTTCCTTTCCATGCATTTAGGTAACCTCATTTCCAGTGTCACTTATTTAACGATATAAAGAATAGTCCTGGACCCCGGAAGAAGTAAAGGCGGAGAAATCCCAAATTTGAGAATAGCCGTCATCAAATAAAAGGACAAATTTAGAACCATCAACTGAAAAATCAATGTCGTAAACAAATCTTCCTCCATGTGACGCTTGTGTCAATATCTCTCCTGTCTGCACATCCCACACAGTTAGAATACCGCTGCTGTCGCTGGCAGAGACAATGTACTTTTCATCAGGAGAAAATTCTGCATAACTAATCAATTCATCTCTAATAAATAAATTATGCATAACTGTTTTGTTTTGAATATTGATTACTTTGATTTCTCCTTCGATATGTTCATATTTGCTAAAATTACCCATTGATAAGATCAATGCATAGTGATCGGTAGAACTAAAGCGTACTCGGGATACTATTGCATATACATCAAAGAAGGTAGCTGTTATTTGTTGATTAATTATATCTATTAATGTTGCGCCACTCCATTCATTCACAATCAAAACAAAATTACCCTCATTGGATATTGCAAGGGAATAGATTGGTTTTACTCTTTCTCCGTTTAATGTATTATTATGTATAAATATTATATTACCAGTATAAGTTTCATACACTTTCATGATATCTTTATCACTTACTAAAACAAGTCGATCTCCGCTGGAACTGATATCTATTAATCCAGAAAAGGGAGAATTGGCATTTACAGTATATGTTTGATATATTTCTCCAGTCAAAACATCGATAACTTGAACTATTCTATCAACCTGATATGTTAATGCGATTAATCCTTTGTCTGTTTGTGTGATATGGCTGATTTTATCTACTTGATCAGGTAAATCACTTATGGATGACCAATTACTGATATCCATAATTTGTGAATGTCCATTCTTTTCATAAAATCCATGCAGTCCATCTGGAAGAAAATAAAACACACCTTCAATCGTACGTAATAAAGATATGGAAGAGCGTACATCTTGTTGAACAAAATCAATGTGAGAAGAATGAGAAACATCTTTTTCAATCTTGAGTTCAGGCTGTGAGCAAAATATAAAATAACTAAATATCGCATAATTTAGTAAAACCATTTTTTTTCTCCATTATTTATCAACCAGGATAGAGTTTAACCAGCAAAGGAGGACAAAAATTGCCCTTTTTTGCCGTTCGGGATTTTATTGGGTGTTCCAAAGAATTTCACTTCCATCTTCAAACAGACGAAACGTGATGTGATGCTGTCAAATGTATCCAGTGGATGCCGGGTATACGAACCAGTGGCCGGATCATCCTGTTTCCATTGCAGCAGAATCAGATTTTGAGTCGGTTTCGTCTCATTCATGATATCTCGGACTCGTCTGATGTCAGACAAATCCTCATTGCTGGAGACGAACGATACCCAATTGCAGTCATCTGACATTTGATGTTGGCGAACTTTATTTGCAATCATCTCATCAAAAGAAGTAACGACATCTCCGGTTGACTGAACAATGACTTGAAGGACCATGTTATTCGCTTTTTATCACTTTCATGTAAGTAATCTCATTTACAGGCTTTCTATTTAACGATATAAAGGGTAGTGCTGGACTCCGGAAGAAGAAAAAGAGGAGAAATCCCAAATTTGAGAATAACCCACATCGAACAGGAGGACAAATTTCGAACCATCAAATGAAAAATTTATGTCGTAAACATATCTTCCTCCATGTGACGATTTTGCCAATATCTCTCCTGTCTGCACATCCCACACGGTAAGAGTACCGTTAGTGTCACTGGAAGAAACAATATATTTTTCATCGAGAGAAAATTCTGCGTAGCTAATTAATTCGTCTCTATTAAATAGATTATGCATTACTGATTTATTTCTAATATTGATCACTTGTATTTTTCCTTCGATATGTTCGTATTTATTGAAAAGTCCCTCTGATAGGATTAACGCATAACGATCCGACGCGCTAAATCGTATTCGAGAGGTTAATGCATATATATCGGTAAACGTTGCAATATTCGTTTGATTTTCCACATCGATCAGTATTGCCCCATTCCAATCATTTAAGATCATGATTGATTTTCCATCATTGGATATAGCCAGTGCGTAACAAGCACCAATGTATGTAAAAATTTCTTTTCTTGTAAATGTTTCATACACTTTTGTACCATCGTCTGTCAATAGGATAATGCGGTCTCCATCATTAGTAATATCGATATATCTAGGATAATCACCATATTGAGTATACTTTTGGAATATTTGTCCAGTAAAAACATCGGTGATTTGAACTATTTTTTCGGACTGATTTGTTAATAAAGTTGCTAGAGCAATCAAGCCATACTCAGTTTGTGTGATGTTACTAATATTAGTCAAATTTACTGATAAATCTTTAATAGGTGACCAACTGCTGATATCCCAGAGTTGAGTATGCCCATCTTTTTCAAGAATTCCCTGTTTCCCATCGGGTAAAAAGTAAAATGTACCTTCAAACTCGCGTAACATAGACAAAGGATAACGGACTTCTTTTTGAACAACTCTTGAAGCCTGTTCCAGAACAACATTTTTCTCAAAATTGAATTCATGAGGAGCACAAAGAAAAATCGATCCGAATAACCACAAAATACTTAAATTCATTTTTTCACCGTTTGTTATAAAAATGATTTAATTAATGAAGGCAAAGGAGGACAAAAATTGCCCTCCTTTGCCGTTCGGGATTTTATTGGGTGTTCCAAAGAATTTCACTTCCATCATCAAACAGACGAAACGTGATGATGCCGTAAAATGTATCCAGTGGATGCCGGGTATACGAACCAGTGGCCGGATCATCCTGTTTCCATTGCAGCAGGATCAAATTTCGAGTCGGTTTCGTCTCATTCATGATATCTCGGACTCGTCTGATGTCAGACATATCTTCATTGCTGGAGACGAACGATACCCAATTGCCGTCATCCGACATTTGCGGAGTGTATATCGCTCGATCATCAATTTCGTAAGATCGATACAACTCAAATTGTCTTCCATTTCTTTTTAAAATATGGTAAGCCATTAAAATCAATGATGCATCATCGTTCACATCCCACACGATCGCAGGATAAATTTTTCCCTCCGCAGAGATGGGTTCCGGCTCCGTCCATAAATCTCCATCTTTAGTTGAATATAAAGTTGTATGATCAAATCGAAGATCATGGGATCGAATCACAAAAAAGAATACATGATTGCCATCGGCACTGAGCACACCTTCGTAACTGAGATTTCGCGCTTCAAAAAGCACCAACGGTTCCGCATCCACCCTGCTTCTCCCATCATACATCATCATCCGGTTTCCACCAGTCACAGATTCACGCCAGAGAAGCACATCGCCACGATCGGATATCCCCATCAACCGAATGGAAGCATAGGGACGCGGAAGTGAATGCCTGTAAATCAAACGCGGATTTTCAAAAACGCCGGTTTGTCCGATCCCACGGCGTACGTAAATTTCATGCACAGCGTCTTGACCGCGATCCGGTACATACGCGATGCTGGTGCCGCTTTTGGCGACCACATAACTAAAATAATTGTTCTCGCCCTCACTCAAGGACTGGAATGATTCACGCTCGTTTTCATCCATAGTATAAATATTTCCTTCGGACAGATGAAGATTACCGTTACCGCTCATCGAACGAACCTCTAATGGTTTATTCGATAAAAACGAATTCTCCACAATACGCGGCGCCAGCAATCCTTCCTCAACTTGCGAGGTGCTTAACCTTTTTACGTCTTGACAAAATCCACTCACGGCAAAGCTAATGATGATCAGAATCAATGATATGAATAGTATCGACTTCTTTTTCATGATGATTATCCTTTCTTGTTTGTAATTCTCAACGTGAAAACAACTATTGTTTGGTCACGATAAATGCCCGCGCGTACCAATCCGCGACGCCGACTCCCAATCGGTTATTATTTAGTGTATACGACCAACCATAAGATGGATCAATGGATTGAACCGAGCTGATTTGCCAGTTTCCCGGAAACTGAATCCAAACAGAGCCGTCTTGGGAACTATCATTCGCGATGACCACGAGCGCTTGATTCGAGTTGTTTGGATTTATACGAACGATAAAGTTTTGTCCTTGTTGCTCTTGCGGTTTTTCCGCTTCCGTATTGTCGATATTGGAATCCAAATACACGCCATCAAGAGCTGCAGGATGATCCGCAAGTAAATAGGGACTCATGGTTTCCACTTCTTTCCCAATTTTCCTGGCCTGATCGTACGCATCGTCTTCCGATTTGGACATAAACCAAAACATGATGCCGCGAGCGCCGTGCACGAGCGATGAATACGCCGTGTAACGCAGATCTTCATCGGCGACCGTGTGTTTATAGACATCCGGTGTTGGATTCTGTACTTTATATGACATTCCATCCAACCACATCACAAATCCGTGCTGAGATGTGTGATCCTCCGGCGAGATGATATTTTCTATCGCCAAATACGTATGGCTGCGCCACCCAATGTGAGGATCTCCATTCCCCAAATAGATGTCGTCATGAAGAACATTCATAACCCGCGCTGATTTATTCAGTTCCGGTTGCGTATCGGGATCCAGATAATTTCCATCCGCTCGTATGACACAATGAATAGGATGATTTTCACCCATGGCGCCCGTATCGAGGTTGTTTTGCAACTCGAGCAGATAATATGCCAGACGAAAATAGATATCATCTCTCAGCCAGTTATTATCGGGAGTAGTAATGGTAAAGGGATTGATGGAGGAATCTTCCCATAAATTATGGGAAGTTTGTTGAGAATCAATCCATACCCACACATCGGTATTTTTGCTGTTTTCATAAGTCAATTCGGTGGTCACTCGCGCGACATCGCCGGCGTACGGTTCATCGGCCAACATCCACCCCGCGAGGCTGCTTTTGTTCTTAATGGCATTGATCGCATCTTCGAGATCACTATCCGATTCACGAAGATACTGATCTTTATACCATTCATAACTATTTGTCCATCCCGTGTTAATTCCCGCAACCAGCGACCATGTGTCGTAATTTCTATTATATCTATGCCGCCTATAGAGGAGCCCTGGCCATACTTTCAAAGTCTTGAGACCACCTTCAGTTGATTCCGCCATATCCAGAAGATCAACGAAATCCGATTCATCAACAGTTTTAGCGCTTGTATCTAAAATAGTCGGGCGAGGCACGCCATATACCACGTTCCAGGGCGTGTTGGAATCCTTTAATACTGACAGTACTCCATCAACCCAATCTTCCTCCATATGCTGCGCGTTGTTATAATTCTTTACATACTCGGTTGTGGGAACGCCAGTCTGCCAATCATGCAAGAAAATGGAATAGCCGATGGGGAAAAAATAATCGGAAGAACCGGGATTGCGTTTGGTGGGAATGGGGTAATGATTTTCAATGGGCTGTACATTCATATCGGCATGAGACGATTTCTCGACGAAAACCAATCGAGAGCTCATCATACATAAAAACAACACGATAACCAGGAATATTTGATGATTTATGAGTAAACGTATCTTCATGATTTCATATCTCCTTTATCTTCTACTTTTCTTTAAATCGATAATGCGCATGTATTTCAACAATTTAAACTAATGCTACGGTTATTATCTACACTGAAAATCGCTGTCAACATCGTTATCATCAGCTTGTGTTTGACAGTTTATGCACCAGCTAATGTGTTGCAAATTTCATCATTGCGCCTAAATTTGCATTACTTTTGAGTTTTTAAACAGGAGGGGAGCGCGTGTGGAAGATAGCAACACGTAATTCTTGACAAAATACAGCATATGATGCAAAATTGTACAGTAAGAAAGGTCCACTCACCGTGCGATCCTTTTGACGGAGGTGCGCATTCCTCGGCTTGCAGGCTGGATGCGCACCTCTTTGCTATTTATATGATATTCCACTTCGTGTTATATCATTTGAACGGTATTAACGGTCGTTTTTGTTTTCGCAATTCTCTTCACCCCTTAACACGAGAAAGCCCCTTATTTATTCATTAAACAAGAATAAACCAAATCGGAAATTCTGTCAACCGTTTTTTTCATTTTTTTTATCAGCAATTTCATTGTACCTGGAACACAGAACGCTACAGGAGTCGAGTCTCCGGTTTCTCTTCTATTCCAACCTTCATAAAGCAATAAAGAAATACCGAATCACGAAAACAATGGTGATAATCAGGAGCAAGGGGTGAATTTCACGGAAGCGGCCGGTCGTGGTTTTCAAAATGGTGTAACTCATGAAGCCGAATGCGATCCCTTCCGTGATCGAGAAGCTGAATGCGATGATGACGATCGTCAGGAATGCGGGAATGCTGTCCGCGGGTTCGTCCCATTGAATGTATTTGACGCCGCGCATCATCATGAAACCGACCATGATCAGCGCCGGAGCAATGACGGGATACACGAACGCCCCGCTTTCGGTTTGGATTCCGCGTCCCATCATTTCCACCAACGGCGAGATGACCAGCGCCAGCAGAAAGAGAATTCCCGTCACGATGTTGGCCAGCCCGGTTCGCGCGCCGTCGCTGATCCCCGCGCAGGATTCGACGTAACTCGTAACCGTCGATGTGCCCAGCATCGCGCCGCCGACGGTCCCGATGGCGTCCGCAAGAAGCGCCTGATTCGCGCGCGGCAGTTCGCCGTCTCTCGTGAAACCGCCCAACTCAGCCACGCCGACCAGCGTTCCCACCGTGTCGAACAGGTCGATGATCAAAAAGATCAGAACGATGGTAAACATTCCGGTATTCAACGCCGCCAGGGGATCCAGTTGGAGAAAAATCGGAGCGAGCGAGGGCGGCGCGGAAACGAACCCCGTGAACGTGGTCAATCCCCACGCAATCGAGGCAACGGCGGCGACAATCATGCCAATCAAAATAGCGCCGCGAATATTCCAACACGTCAGGATCATCGCCGTGATCAGGCCAAGACCGGAAATCAGAACGTATTTTTCCGTAAGTCCGCTGACGGTGACCAGCGTCACGTCATCATTGACGACGATGCCCGCCCATTCGAATCCCAGCAGAGTGATCATGAGTCCGATTCCCACCGCAATGCCGAATTTCAATGAGGGAGGAATACAATCCATGATCATTTTGCGAAATCCGAATACGCTGAGAATGATAAACACGATTCCGGCAATAAATACTGCGCCAAGCGCGGTTTGCCAGGGAAGATTCATGCCGATACACACGGTGATCGCGAAAAAGACGTTGAGACCCACCCCTGGCGCTAGCGCAATGGGATAATTGGCGAGAAACGCCATGACGAACGTGGCAAACGCCGACGACAAGCAGGTGGCAACCATCACGGCCCCGCTGTCCATGCCGGCGCTCGATAATATCACCGGTTGCAGAAAAATAATGTACGACATGGTCAGAAAGGTTGTGAAGCCGCCTAAAATCTCACGTCGAATCGTGGTTTGGTTTGCGGAAAGACGAAAGAGTTTCTCCAGCATGATTCGTGATCCTTTTCTGAGGAACTTATCAGAAAACATGCGATTAAAACCATTATTATTCGAAACAAATATACATTAATACATACATACTTCCAGGGCAAAATGTAATATTGAGTTGTATGATGTAAAAAAATGACGAGGGAGGAGTATTAATTTTTAGGGTAACGATCGATTCTGCGAGGCCGATGGTTTACCGCGTGGGAAAAGCGATGCGCACGTTGGAAATGACCATGTCGGGCAATCCGCATTCCTCCTCCAGCGGACTTTTCCCTAACACCAGCGTCAAAGCGGAAGGATTGAACAGCACGGGACGATAATCGTGCGCGGCCGCCAACGTGTCGTTAAGATAGAGAGAGGCCTTGCCGTTTTTCCATTCCAATCGAACAGTATACTTTTGATCGAGATAAACAGGAATATTTTCTCCCGCGATGGTATTGATGTATCCGCCGCCTCCTTCAGGAATCCCGTCGACGTAACGTTCCAACGGTTTTACCGAAGAAGGGAACGTCTTTAAAGTCCACAAAAAGTCGAAGGTGGAATCCGGCGATTGTTCCATATTTTTTAGAGTCACTTTCACGAGAAACGGATTTTTCAACACGTACGGATCAACGTATTTCCCCCCGCCGGGTTCGTACATTGTGAGAAAAGTGGCATGGTTCGATATACGGTTCAACCCCTCTACATCGAATTCGATAATTCCCTGGGGCATTCCCGGCAAATTATACAGAATCATGCCGTCGGGACCGACGCGCCAGCCGTTTTTCCCAAACTCACCGGCTTCCACACTTCCCTTGCTTATACCCGTGAGTAACGAATCCTTGATGATGACGCCGTTTTGAAAGGCAGGTTTCGGGATTTCCGCGCAACCGATCAACCCTACGCAAAGTAAACCAGAGAAAATCACGTGAAAATATTTGGGAGAGAGAGAATGGAAAAACATCTGAACGATACGCTCCTTTGGCACATTTCTAAAAATGGAACACCTATGTTACTTCGCATTCTAATCAAAGAGTGGAATAATTACCAGAGAATCGAAACGAAGCCGATTAAAAAATACATTCTTTATTATAACCCAAAAGAGGAGAGCCGTCAGTTATCGGAATCATGGCCGAATTAACTTTTGCACGAAATGGAGAAATTGATATCATTACCTTGACGGGCGTCGTCAAGGAAAATGATCTGATTCAACTCGCGAAAACGATTTCCACCCTGCGCCAACAAGGATGTATGAACATCATCTGGAATGGAAAAGGAATCGATCGAATTGCGGTTCGTGATCTGGAAATCCTCGCCAATCCCATCCGAATTTTTCGAAACGTGGGGGGAAAATTTGCATTGGCGGAATTCGAGGATCGAAATTTGAGTATGATTCAACGAACGTCATGGAAAAAATTTTTAAACATTTTTAAAACCGAAACGGAAGCGATAACATTCCTTGACCCTAATCGCAGTGACTGATTCAATAGATGGTCCAATTTTTGATCGTATAGTCAGGTAGAGGGTGAAACAATGATAGAAATCAAATCACGCAAGGCCGACAGCGTCGCGATTCTGGATTTGGATGGCGCGTTGGATTTGGATGGCTCCCAGCTGTTAAAAGAAAGTATTCAACAGGAACGGAAAAAAGGGTCCATGAAAATTCTGCTGAATTTTACTGGCGTGACATCGGTGATGAGCGCCCATTTGCAAAATTTATTGACCCCGATTCGCGCGCTGACCATGATCAAAGGCACGGTGGGGCTTTGCGGCATGACGCCGAGCGTGCAGAAAACCATGCGAACTGCGATGTTCTACAAAATCGTAAAGGTTTACGAGACGGAAGCGGAAGCATTGAGCGAACTCAAACTGCTGGAACGTAACCTGTAGTGGAATTCAAGAATAAATTACTCCTTACCATCAGCGTAGCCGCCGTGTTTTATTTGGCCGGCTGTATTTGGGCAGGTTGGGCTGAAATTCTGAAGGCGTTATCCGGTTTTCGATGGTGGTTGTTGCCGCTTTGCCTGCTGCTTTCGTTTCTCAACTACATCGTTCGATTTACGAAATGGCATTATTATTTGGGACTGCTGCATATTTCGCTTGACCGCGGAACATCGTTTCGCGTGTTTCTCGCGGGACTCGTGATGTCGGCGACGCCGGGAAAATTCGGCGAAGTGTACAAATCCTATTTGGTAAAAAGCATCAATGGCGCGCCGATGAGCAAATCCGCGCCGATTGTCCTGGCGGAACGATTCACGGACTTTACGGCGTTGTTGGCCATGTCGTTGTTGGGGATTATGTTGATTCCCGGC
The DNA here is from genome assembly GCA_003598175.1 of Candidatus Omnitrophota bacterium. Classification (GTDB taxonomy): domain Bacteria; phylum Hinthialibacterota; class Hinthialibacteria; order Hinthialibacterales; family Hinthialibacteraceae; genus SURF-12. The sequence continues at coordinate 45,193 of QZKN01000135.1, read as the reverse complement.
GGACTCGGGATTTTTGCGATCAGCATGGGAATCGTGCTGCTGATCCTGATCACGGTCACGTGGAAATCGGCCGCGGAAAAATTAATCGGATTGGCGGAAAAAATTCCGTGGATTGCGTCCCATGCGGATAAAATCCGCAATGCATATAAAAGTATGTATCGATTGATTTCCCCCGGACCGCTGCTTTGGGCGACATTGATCAGCATTGCCTCCTGGTTTTGCGAATGTGTGGCGTTTTATTTGGTATTGTGGGGTTTCGGTTCCCCTTTACCGATTATCCCGGCAACATTCATTTATGCCTTCGCCACGATCATGGGGGCGCTGCTGATGACGCCGGGCGGCATTGTGGCGACGGAGGGGACAATGGGCGGTTTGTTGATGCTGCTTTACTCGATTTCAGCGGAGACCGCCGCATCGGCCACATTGTTGATTCGTGTGTGCACTCTTTGGTTTGCCGTGGTAGTGGGTTTGTTTGTTTTGACCTTCTGTTCTCAATCATTTACAACCGTTCCCGGCAAAAACGATACTTCACTGTTTTAATGAATAACCAAACCTGATTTCTATACGTATAATGTATAAACAGAGAAACAATGACGAAACCTAATTCCATTTGATCCCCATTCGAAGGAGGCTTATCATGAATGGACGAATGCTTGAAAAACTCATGATTTTATTGATCACTTATACCTTTGTTTTTCCGATTCATGCGCAACAGATTGTGGAATACGAGCCGCTCGACGACGTTTTGTTGGCAAGCGACATCCGCACGCTGCAAAACGCGACTCTCAAACTGGCGCCGGGAGTATATGAATTGGCGGATCAACTTCGCTTCGATCCCGACGACAATTTAATCATTGAAGGCGCTGGCAGCGGTTTCGGACCCAATGCGACCGTCCTCGACTTTTTGATCTACTCCGAAAGAAATGAAGACGCGCGCGCCTTGTCCGTCCGCGGGGGAGTAACCATCCGCAATCTGACCATCCTCAATGCGGGAGGGCGTGCGATGGATTTACGCACGGGACTGATCGAAGCGCCTTCCGAGGAACCGGTGATTTTCGAGAACGTCTGGTTTATCAACTGCCAAACCGTGTTTAAATCGACGGGCGGACGAACGGTCGGTGCGCCGGAAGCTCCGATGGTGGTCAGCCATTGTGTTGCGGCCATCACGAAGGATTACCCGGCGACATTCGGAACGCCGCAATCCGTCATCAATCTACGAGATACTTCATATGCGACGTTCGATCACTGCGATTTTTTCAATCGGCAGGAACTGATGCATCTCGTCATCAATGATCCCGCCGCTGCGCCGAACGAGGGACCGAATGTTGTCGTCGCCAATTCAATTCTGTTGGGAAACAACGGCTCCGGTGGAGAGGAATTGACGGACGATTTATACATCGATGCGGGGAAGGTCCGCATCGAAAATAGCGTCTTGTGGGACGCCGAAGCGGCCGGCGCGTTGGAAAAAACCGGCGCGGGAACTCTTGAAATCATAAATTCCGTCGCCAACGATCCCCTATACGCGCAGGTGACCGCTGATTCCGCATTGGCGGCGCTCGATTTCAATCTACGGAATGATTCACCGGCGTTGGGATTGGGGAAAGATGGCTTGAATGCCGGATCGGTCGCGGCCAGGCCGGCGGAAGTGGGATCCTGGGCTCTCTATTAGAAGACGCCCCGGCAAAAAGTCGAAATTTGTGGCGCAGACATCCTGTCTGCACCATTGATAGTGGCAGATTGTTGATTAAAACCACAATATATGCCGGTTTCACAATTTAATCCGACTTTGTACCGGCGCGTCGTAGAACAGTTTACGATTTCAATATCTTAATTCCGTCAGGTTCCATAATTAAAAACAATGCAGCTCAGTTTGCGAGATCGGTTTACCGTTCGTTGTTTATTTTATTTGCTGGCAGCGTGGACTCTCTGGCAGGTTCCGCACATTGCCACTATTCGCTTTACCGATTTTGATTATTATTATTCGGCCAGTGCGCGTCTGCACACGGGAGAGAACATTTATTTTGACGCAAACGCCGCCATTTCCAGGCCGGAAATTCCCAGCTGGTATTTGTACCCGCCCTATCTGGCCGGGCTGATCTATCCGTTGACGATTCTCGATCCCTTGCCGGCGAAAGCGGTGTACGCCGTAATTGCCGTGTTGATGTTGATCGCAATCGATATTCTTCTCGTTAAATTACAACGCCGTTTATACCCGAAAGCCGGGATGGTCGAAATTCTGATCCATATCGTCGTTTTTCTTCCGTATCCCACCCACCTGTTGCTCTATTCGCTGCAGATCGAGGGAGTTTTGTTGGTTTTATTTCTGCTGGCCGTGCTGGGAAGTGTGCGCCGAAAGAATCGGTGGATCATCGGAATCGCATTTTCCTCGAGTGTGCTGATCAAACTCTGGCCTGCGCCTTATGTACTCTCACTGCTGGCTGTGTGGCGGGAAAAAATGATCCTACCGATCATGATGACGTCATTGCTGATTGTAGTCGTACTCACCCCGATTGTCGGCGTCGAATCGCAATACTATTTTTATTGTTATGTAATGCTGCCGCTCATCTCCTACGCGGATTTTTACATCGACAATCAATCGCTGCTGGCCTGCATTCGCCGTTTGGCGCCCGCTTTTGAATCGGGGTATCCTTTTTTTCGCATGACGCTTTTGCTGATGTATCTTTATTCCACCTATCGTAGCCGAAATGCGCTTGCCGAGAGACATCCCAAAGCGATCGCCGTCAATGCGTCCTTGTTCGTTGCCATCTCCCTTCTCGTATCCGCGACGACGTGGACCGCCGCTCACGTTCGCCTGCTGTTGCCGCTGACGGTAAGCGCCTGCATCAGCGCCGAACAAAATAAAAACAATCCATTGCTGGCGCTTGTGACATTTGTATCGTTCGCCTTGTACTGCTATCCGCAAAGCTGGGGAGCGGAGTTTATCCCCTTCCTGTTTGTGCGGGATTATCCCCTGCTGATTGTTTGTTTTTTGCAGTGTGGAGTGATGTATTATTTCAGCCGCAAGTATTTTAATGAATGTGGATAAATTGGGAAATCAAACCTTCACCTCCGGCGCTTCCCGCATTCCCGCCTCCTCGATCTCGAAAAACTCCCGCGTCTGAAAACCAAACATTCCCGCAAGAATGTTGGAGGGAAACACTTCGACTTTATTATTAAGGTCGCGCACGTTGGCGTTATAAAACCGCCGCGCTCGCTGAATGCGATCTTCCGTGTGAGCCAGTTCTTTTTGCAAATGCAGGAAATTTTGGTCGGCTTTCAATTCTGGGTAATTTTCCACCACCGCGAACAGTTGGCGAAGCGAACCAATGAAGGCGTTTTCATCGTCCGCCTGCGCTTTCGGCGAGCCGTGGCGCGTCGAAGCGGCGTTGCGCAGTTGAATGACGCGCTCCAACACCTCTTTTTCGTGTTTGGCATAGCCTTTTACGGTTTCGACCAGGTTGGGAATCAGGTTGTAGCGGCGTTTGAGTTCCGTATCGATGTCGGACCACGATTCATCGCAGGCGTTCTTGCCGCGAATCAGATTATTGTAGAATAGGGCCGCCCATAACAAAAAAATTAGAACGAAACCGAGCAGGATAAAAACGGGCGCAGCATTCATCAATTCTCTCCTTTCAATTCACGCAATAAATATTCGGGAAACCGATCCAAAATCCCTTCCACCACGCCGATTGCGTTTTCAAAATCGGAAATGGTGAAGGTCCCGGCGCGGTAAATGATAATATCCTGGTTACTGAATTCCATCGTAAAGCGAGGAGCGGCCAGTAGAAATTCCATCGTTTCCTGATGAATCACGTCAAACGCCCAGCGTTTGTCCGGCGATTTGACATAAAAAGTGCGGCTGAACTCATCCGATTCGAAATCGATGTCGTCGAAACCGAGAAATTCCGTAATTTTATCAAAAAAACCTTCCGGGCGGATGAACAATGGTTTCAACGGCAAGGGAGCCCGCAGAATCACGGCGGAAAAATAATGATGATGCGTTTGACGTCCGCCTTTGGAATTGCTCGAATAGGTTTCGTAATGATAGTCGAACGCCCGCAGGTTACGTCCCTTTCTCGTTCCTTCGACGAAGTGATAGCCGTATCGCCTGGAACCTTGCCGCAGACAGGAAAAATCGGGATAACGCTCATCCAACGAATAATCCGATTCGGGATGGAAACGAAATCCATTCGCATGCGCCCATGCTTCCAATTCCTTTTTACGCCGGGCGGATTGGAGGAAACCGACGACGGCCAGAACGATGACTAAAATTGCGAATAAGACAAATAGGAAAGGAGCAAACTGTTCCATTGGTTTATTTAACGCCGCGATAATAGGATTGTCGTGTTTTGGAGATTTTGCCAAAACTCTTTTTTGTAATAATAACGTGGCCGATCGTCAAATCGAAGGAGTCTGAGAACATGCAAGCGAGACGCTTGCTTTACCCTTTTCGATCTCATGCCATGTCGGATTGATGATATTTCAACAAGTATGTTTCACGACTCACTTTAATCTGTCTGATAATGAACCATAATCGAGTTCAATAGACATTTCGATCAGGAGAGGAAAAAAATGAGAAAAAAAATAATGATGATGATTTTGATTAGTGGCTTGTTTCTTTTTTGCAGTGATCCAATAGACGCTGGTGAAATCCTGCGAAAAATACCAGTCGCCGAAGGCCTGGCGTCCCATCCGGTCAACGGCGGACGATGCCTGATCTCCGACGACGCATATCAATATCTCGCTTTCTATGATGGAGACCATCGGTTGACCGTCACAAAGCGGAAATTGGGGGAAACGCAATGGGAATTCGCCAAACTGCCGGAAACCGTGGGCTGGGATACGCACAATAAGGTAATTCTTTTTCTCGACCGCGTTGGGAACCTCCATTTGACCGGCAACATGCACTGCGCCCCTTTGAAATATTACCGCACCGAAACGCCCGGCGATATTCAAACGTTCAAAGGCCTTCACAAATGGCAGGGGAAATATGAAGAACGGGTAACCTATCCCAACCTGCTGCAATTACGCGACGGCGCGCTGCTGATGATGTATCGCTACGGCGGCAGCGGCAATGGCATGAGGCTGCTGGTTCGCTACAACGAAGACACGCAGGAATGGACAGGAAGCGGAGATTCCTTTATCAGCGGCATGAATCGTGAACCAACATGCAATGCATACCCGTTCGGCGGGATCGTGGAAGATGAGAACGGCGTTCTCCATATCGCCTGGTGCTGGCGGGAAACGCCGGATGTGGAGACGAATTATGACATTTGCTATGCCAAGAGTGACGATCAGGGGGTGACCTGGAAACGATGGGATGGACATACGCATGAATTACCGATCCGTCCGGAAACGGCGGATGTCGTGGATGATATAGAACAGAAACGCGGACTCATGAACGGCGGCTCGATCGTCGTCGATCAAAATGGAATTCCCTATATCGGCTATACACGCTTTGACGAGAAGGGAAACAATCAACTCTATGTCGCAACGCCGGACGAGGGGACGTGGAAAATTGTCCGAATATCGAATTTCGACGTCCGTTTTTGGTTTGAGGGACGCGGCACGATTCCGGAAAGCCCACCCATCCCGCATCTGTCGATCCGTTCCGATGGAAAAATCCGCGCCGGTTATTCCAACAGCCGCATTACCCCTCAAAAAGGCGTCATGACCTTCACACGGGAACAACTAGTAACGATGACGCCGGGAACGTTTCCTATCGAACCGCCCGATCCGTCCGGTCCCTCCATTCCCAATCTCCGTGCAACAAATATCGGTCCGTTGCCCGACGGCCAGGTTCATTACATGCAACAAGAAACGGCTCCGCCCAACCGCGACCGCAAACCGGAAAATCCGAAAACTCCGACGATGATTTATCTTGTGGAAACCGATGGTAAGAATTGATCCTGCTCGCTTGGGGGGGATGGTTCTTCTTCTTTGTCCGTGAAAAGATGTTTCCAGAATTTGGCCATGATTGTAATTGTCCAGTTATTATCAAATTACCATTTAGTGGGTAGAGCAGGCATCGTTGCCTGCGTTTTATTAATGACTCTCTCCTCATCTTGAGAAATCTTCTTACAGAATAACTCTATATCGATTTGGATATTCTCTGCTGTTAAATGGGACATAATCTCGACCTTTATAATACTTTAAAAAATAAAGATAAGATTTTCTTGAAGTAACGTGATATCAACCGTATATGAATTATACTCGTTTTGAATCGGATTTGGATAAAATCATGCTGAAAAATAGTAGGCATCACACCGCCAAAGAAACCTGGATCGGTTTGGTGACGGGAAAACGAAGTTCCTTTTCCCTCGGGATATCTTCTCCCACTTCCAGCAAGCCTTCCGGATAACACAAAATCGCTTCTTGAATGTTCTGTTCCGCTTCCTCAACCGTGCGGCCGTACGAGTGACAACCAGGCAGAGCAGGAACGCTGACGATCAGCACACCATCCTCGTCTTTTTCGAACACTATCGTGTAGCGATAGGTTCTTTTCATCTTTTTTCACCCCGCATCGCGAGATTGGAAGACAAAATCCAAATCCAATACGATTTATCATTGAATGGTTTTCAAGGAAATCAAGAGAAGCTGCGCGATGCGGGGAATATTGGGAGCGACAATGTCTTCCGCCAGGGTTCCCATCTTATTGGCCAACTCCCCCCAACGGCAGTTCATCTCTCGATTCTGCCTGGCATTTTCTTCTTTGTACGTCTTCATTTCGTCCTTGAAATCCTTCATTTCCTTGGAAAGCTGGATCAAACTCATATCCACCTGCATGGAATGATAAGCCAATTGCTTCATATACGTTTCCAACTCAGATACTCGCTCCTGCAATATTTCCGTTGCCATCGTATGAGTTCCTTATCCACGGCTCCGATTCAACCAGGTTTTAAGATATAGTGGTATTGTAGTCCAAAAACCGATCTTTCCCACTTATTTTTGCAGAGACGAATCAACAGACATCGAATCGTAAACCATGATCAAATCACCCATTTCATTCCTATCAATCATCGTTACTTTTTTATCGGTTCCGTCCGTTCCGACATCCGCCAAGGATTCACCGATTCTCATCAAACCGCAGGATTCCCGTATTGCGGAACTGTATATTGCACTTCTCGATCGCGATCTGGATGAAGCCTTGAAGCATTTCGATCCACAAACGGGGATGGTACAAGTCAAGAAGTCGATCAATGCAACGTTTGAAGAATTAGAAACAGACGCCTTGAATCAGGAAGAACGAAAGCAACTCGCCCATCATCCCGATTATTTATGGTCATACGGCTGCTCCCGCCAAACCGCAGAACTGGCGGGAGCGTTGGCGTACGCTTACTCGTTCCCCCAATCGAAATACCATAAAAAAGAAGAAACTCGACTTCACATACAAGCCATATTCGATGCATTTGCCTCGAAGCAGGCGGAGGACGGTGAGTTTGTCTTCTCTCCCATCCATTACAGCAGCGTCTGGGGAACCCACGAAATGGCGTGGCGTCTCGAACCACTGATTTGCGCCTACGAAATCATCCAGTCCGATCTCACTGCCGAGCATCGCAAACGTTACCGTGCCATGCTGGAAAAAGCCATGCAGTTTCTTCTCACACACGAACAAAGTTCCATGACGAATCGCGGCATGGTCTGGTGTAGCGTCATGTCTCTCTGCCATCGATTTACCGGCGAGAAACGGTTTCTCGACGAAGCGGAGCGTGTATTTCAGTGGGTCAGGCGAATTTTTGCTGACAATGGAGAAATCCGCGAAGGCCCCGGGCCGGATCTCGGTTATTCAACCATTTCATTACAATACCTCTTTCTGTACCGCCTGATGAGCGGCAATACCGAGCTGGATGAGATGCTGATCCGTAGTTTAAAATGGTATACCCGCCTGTTCACCTCCCAAGCCATTCCTCTCGAAGGAATGAGCACCCGCCAATGGCAGACGAACGGCAATCGCGTTTCGCGAATTCTGGGCGCGCTGACTTTTTATGCCGATCGGGAGCCTTCATTCGCCCAAATTGCGACTCGCTATTTGCAGGCGTTGATGGAGTCGCCTGCCGGTTTCGCGATAGACCACGGCGGCGGTTATTTTCTACGCGGCGCGGAGTATCATGTGCGTCCCCAACGCCTGGAAACAATCCCTTACGAGCCATACGCCCAATTGTACGAAAGCGATCACTCTCTTTATTTCCTGATCGGGCGGAATTATCAAACCGCCGTGGTTCTGCGGGGCCGCCAACCGTTGAAAGGAATGCAAACCTGGTCATATCAAGGACAGCCGCCTTTGATTTTCCCTTCCAAAATCCTGCAATCCCGCGTCGTCGGCTTTGGTTACGACTCTCATGTAATGGATGTCGGATGGAATTTGCCGCAGGATTATCAATATACTTCTGTTTCTGAAAGGATCGATGCATTGATTTACCGACAGGGAGAATTGATTTCGGCCTATCTTTTCTCGCAGGATACCACCACGGCCATTTTTCGCAGCAAAACCGGAAGCGGTTACGTCGATTGGGTGCACCATTTGTCCCTATGCGCCGAAATCGATCAAACCAGCGAGAACATGATCTCCTTCAAAAACTCCGACGCCCGCATCCTTCTACCCAATGCGGTTCCCTCCGCGACCGCATTCGAGGATACCTTGCAATTGCGCCTGGATTTTAAAAGTGAATTCTGCTGGTTCGGCTTCACAGGTCCGCAATCATCCATCATTGTTCAGCCGGTGTTTGAGGGGCTGGTGCTGGTTCAAATCAATGAAGCGGGAACCAAACAATCCATCCTTTTCAATCTGTCCGAACAGCCGTTCACGAAGGAAGCCACATTTCCCGGAACGAAAATTCACATCCCTCCTCTTCCTGCTTTCGGCGCTATTCGAATGATCGGATAAGATGAAAATGATCACGAAATAATTCAAGATTTTTTCAAGTTCTGACGATACTGAACAAAGAATCCGATTATTGACTTACCAATTGGTCGTTTATGGATAAAACATTGTATCGGGAAGGAGGTTATTCACCGTTTTTAATCAATACATAACCCTGCCAGCGTCTCTACGACGCCCTAGGTTGACGCCCTAGAGAGTGAGGGCTGGTTCCACTTGATGGACAAAAGGGTGAATATTCCCTTTTCCTGTTGGGTAGATCGCACATTCGATTCAAGACAGAGCGTTGCTTCGCACCCACCGTTCCGCGGCGAATCGTTTTCTTCCCGATGAGAAAAAATATTCTTCGCACAACCAAAAAACCCAAAAAGTGATCGGAATTCGCACTTTCGATCGCGCCATCCGGCAAGGAAGCCGGATGCGTCATTCAAGGAGGAAGAAGAATGAGTATTTCCAGAGTTGTCAACAACATTTCTGCTATCAATGCAAACCGGAACCTGGACAAAACAGGACGTTCTCTGCAAAAATCAATCGAACGTCTGTCTTCAGGTCTCCGTATTAACCGTGCAGGCGACGACGCGGCTGGTCTGAGCGTGGCCAATCGTCTGCGCACACAAGTTCAAGGTCTGAATCAGGCCATCACGAATGCTTCCGACGGCATCAGCTTGATCAATGTGGCTGAGGGAGCGTTGGAAGAAACCACCACGCGCTTGAATCGTATTCGCGTGTTGTCCGTGCAAGCGGCAAACACGGCGGTTAACGACGTCAAAGCGCGCAGCGCCATTCAAGATGAAGTGTTCCAGAGTATTGACGAGATCACTCGAATCGCCAATACCACCCAATTCGGCAGCAACTTCCTGTTGAATGGTGACTTTTCCATTCAAACAAGCACCATCGCCGGCCAGGAATACATCGGTATGAATATCGATGCGTCTCCGGTCGCCAGTACGCTGGCCAGCGGCAAATCCTATCTGAATATCATAAAAGTCAAAGACAGCACATCGCAAATTATCGCCGGCGATCCGGTGGGCGGCACGCAAACGCTGAACACCGGCATTACCAATCAAACCGATATCGCCGTCTCTCTTGCCCGCTTCTCGAAGACGAGTTTGACGGGCGGAAGAATGGGGGACAGCGATGCTCTTGCGGGCGTTGCGGGTAACCGTAATTTCTTCAACGGCGTGTCCATTCAGAATGGCGACGTTTTCGTCTTCTCCGGCGTACTTTCCGATGGCGTTACCACGTACAATGGAACATTGAGCCTTTCGTCGACAACGTCGTTCACTCAGTTACAACAGGCCGTACAAACATCAATCGATAGTACCGAAAAAGCGTTGTTTGGCGTCACCACCACCGCCAGCGTTCCCACCGCGTTCCGCACCACCGTCACCATCGCCGGAACTGCCGCCAATAGCGGTCGTTTGACGTTCTCCAGCAGTGGAAATTATATTAATCAGTCCGATTTCAACATTTCGTTGATCCGTGCGGGAAATGTCGTCACCCAGTCAAACGGCGTTACCCGCTCCGGAACGATCGGCATTGATTCCGCTCTATCCGGCGCCGGCCAGATCGGCAATTCGATCACGGCGATTACCGGCTCGACGTTCGGCGCCGGTGAGTTCGTAATCGAGGTATACAACGTCCAATCCGCACAACAGAAAAAATCGGAAAGTACGATCACGTTCCGTGACCAAAACGGCGCGGTTCTCTCGCGCACCGCGACATTGACGGGTACGGGAACAAAATCCATCGTATTGAACGGTACCTTCGTCAGCGGAATCTACACCGGCGGCACCACCCTGACGAACGGCGATACGATTACGCTGACCGGAGTGAATGCGGACGGGACGACATTCGAAGGCGTATTCACCTACGATAAAGTCCCAGCTTCTCCCACGACGGAAGATACCACGCTGAACGATTTCCGCTTCAATTCCATGTCCGGTCTGATCCAGGAATTGAACTACCGTACGCGAGATTATGCCGCGGCGGTAACCGGCGCCAACGATGGCACGCAGACCCGCTTCGAAGATGCGCTCTTTACCTATACTTCGAATGGAGTTCTTCAGTTGGTCGATGATATCGGGCGGTCAGATTCGAAAATGTCGTTTACTCTGACCTTCGACGGTGTGAAAACCGCCGGCGGAAACTTCACGTTCCAGGACGATGCGGCTCTGGTGCAAGAAGGATTCGAAGAACAAGCCACGTTCCGTGTCAATGGAGGATCTGAAGTTCGCGCCAGCGCTGGTGATGTAGTCACGCTCTTCGGCGCGAAATCCACCATCGAGGGAGTACCACAACCGCAGATGACCTTCCGTGTGGGAACCGACTTCACTGCCGGCATCGATAAACTCAAAACCACACCCAACGAATACACCGGTTCGTTGAACGGCGGCGCGGCCGTCACCTTCGCCAACGGCGACCAGGATGTCGTGTTCGTCGATGGAAACAGCGGTGGAAACCGAGGCGTCGCCCGTTTCGTCACCATCGACTTCGATAACATCGTGGATGTGACCTCTCGTACCGACGGTCTACCGGATGCGGGTCGAACGGTGGTGATCTCCACAGTCAACCGGTCGCTCAACTTCCATGTGGGCGCTTACGCCGAACAGGCATTTCGCGCCGCCATCGGTAACCTGACGTCCGAGGGACTTGGATTTGGAAAAGGACGATCCGTTTCCAACATCGACGTTACTTCAATAGAAGGCGCCAATGAGGCCATGCGGATCATAGACGAAGCTCTCAATCAGGTGAACAAGACTCGTTCGATTCTGGGTGCAGCCACGAATCGTCTTGAGTCTACCATCTCGAATTTGAGCGTCTCCGCCGAAAATCTGACGGCGTCGGAATCCCGAATTCGTGACACCGACCTTGCCACTGAGAGTACTCAGTTCACTAAGAACCAAGTCTTGCTGCAGGCAGGGACGTCAGTGTTAGCACAGTCGAATTTCTTGAGCCAAAGTTTTCTCTCGTTGCTCGGATAATTCACGCAATGATTAAGTCGCTCCGAGGGATGGGATGAAAATCCCATTCCTCGGATTGAACAAGGTTTTTTACATTGGTTCTCTAAACAGGTCGAAAATGGAAGATTCACCTCCACATAACCTGTTACAATAGGGAAAGGACTAAATCATCATGTTTGTCGATGCGATATCTAACCACGGCTCTGTCGTTATGGCCGTTTCCGGTGATGATGTCCAATATCCCACTATTCAGCAAAATTCGAACGCCGACCATCATAACGGCGCAACTTCGACGCGGCGGTTTGAAAACACTGAATCAAGCAAAAAAGAAAATTCGGAGATGAATTCTTTTCTTCGGACAATGCCCGAAATTGATTCGCATCAATCCAGAGAATCGGATTCTGTCCGTGAGGCCAGGCGTCTTCAATTTTCGAGGGACAAAAGCACTGGTCGAATGGCCATTTCGATTATCAATGCGGAAACACAAGAAGTGATCAGAGAAATTCCTCCTGAAAATCTTCTCCGCGTCACTGAAAAATTGCATCAATCTCTCGGTCTAATCATGGACCGGATGATGTGATGCCCACATGTTGTAACTATTCTACATTTTTTTCCGAAAAGCCCTCCTTCCCGGAGGGCTTTTCATTTTCATCTTCTGATTTGGACTGTAACTTGCTCGTGATGGAAAAGAAATGCAAATTTAATGAAGCAAATGTTGAGGAGATGGTGAAGCAGGATCATTTGATTTCCATCAGGAATCGATAGTGGAGGATTGATTATTTACATTCACTAAAACCAATAACGGCGGATAGTTATATCAATTATATCCGAACCGGATTGTTCGTACTTCAACTTTGCATTCTCGAGAATCGATACGTGCAAGAATTCTCTGGCCTTACTTTATCAGAGAGGAAAAAATTGCCGGATTCATTCGTTATCGATGAAAATATTTTCAGGAAAGCCGCACCGGCATTCTGCTGGCTTTTATCTGTAAATGCCGGAGCGCGGGCATCCTGCCCGCATGTGCAGACCAGAGGTCCGCACCACAACTTATTTTCATCCTTCGTTGTGACCAATTGGTCATGCGGGTTTATATGAAAATGTGGGAGCGCGGACGTCCCGTCCGCATCGGATAACGTTACCATTTTCATCCTTCGTTGTGATCAATCGATCATGGCGGTTTATAGGAAAAATGTGGAAACCATTTTCCCATATAAATTGATGTAAAGACTCAACCTTATACGCGGACAGCCGATAATAAGGAAGGATTAGATCTAGTATGTTTCATTTGTTCTTGATGACGAAGGAACGGATTCCTTCCTGTTCGTTGATAGGGCGTGGAGGAGGCTCTAATGAGTAATTTGGCCATAGAAGGATTAATTTCCGGATTCAACACAACGGAATTGATCAATGCAATTCTCGATATTCAGGTGCGCGCGCCTGTCGCACAATATGAAAAACGTATTCAGGAGCAAACGCAAAAGTTAACCGCTTATCAGTCGCTGAATGCCAACGTCCTGAGTCTCGAGATTACCGCTCAAAGTTTAAATTCCTCTGCTCTATTTCAAGGCAAAGAAGCGAAAAGTTCCAATGAAAGTGTAGTAACGGCATCCGCCAGCAATTCCGCGTCACTTGGTAGTTTTAGCGTCCGTGTGGACAACCTTGCGCAAGTGGATCAACTGTCGTCGGACCTGTTTGCTTCATCCACCGATGAATTGGGATTGAACGGCAAATTCATCATCAATGGAAAAACGATATCCATCTCCTCGACGGACACGCTAAATACAATCGCCACACAAATCAATGGCTCCAATGCCGGTGTGAAAGCCTCCGTCATCCAAACCGCTCCCAATCAGAATAAATTGGTGATTGGCGCCACTTCCGCCGGTGTGGATCGAATCGAGATGCGTGAAGTGGGTTCGAGCGGTATACTTTCCTCATTGGGTCTGGTCGATAACTCCGTAAAGACCTACGATTACACCGTCAACGCCACAACCTACGGCGCGCAAGGCAATTTATTCGACCCAACGGATACGTTCGGCGCGGCCGGACAGAGTTTTTCGATCACCGACGCCGGCGGACAACATACGTTGAATGTCTCACTAACCGGCGCGCGAACACTCAGCGAACTGGCCGGCGACATCAATGCCGCTTCCACTGCGCAAGGCGCCAACATACGCGCCAGCGTTATCACGGAGGGAGCGCAACAACGCCTGCAGATTACCAGCGATACGGGAATTCCGACCACGTTCACCGATCCCGACAACGTTCTGTTCAGCACCGGCATCCTTTCGGGCGTTCAAAGCGAAGAATTTACATCATCCGTGCTGAAAATCGGAAGTTTACTGAATTTAGGCGCAACCACCACCTCTACCATAACCATAACCGACGGCGACCTTTCCGATTCCATCAACGTCGATATCGACCTTGATTCCCAATCGTTGACGGACATCGCCAATGCAATCAATACCGCCGCGGGAGCGGCCGGATCGGACATCTCCGCGCAGGTGATCACGGTTGGCTCGAATTCACGATTGGAAATCAAAAGCGCTTCTGGTCATCCGGTTTTTTCAGCGGATCCGAATAACGTCCTCAATACGCTGGGCATTGTCGACAGCAGTTTCAAACATCATGACCAGCGAGGCGAAAACGCACAAATTACGTTCAACGGCGTAACCGTGAACCGTTCCTCCAACCTGATTACCGATCTCGTGGATGGCGTCTCCCTGGCGTTAGTCAGCGAAAGCAGCACGGCAGCGATGATTTCTATAACCGAAGATTTTTCCAAAGTCGAATCGGTGATTCAGGATTTCGTCTCGGCTTACAACAATGTGATCGAATTGATCAACGAACATACCGCTTTCAATCCGCAGAAAGATATAAAAGGCGTTTTATTCGGCGATTCGACCTTGCGGCAATTGAAAAGCATGATGGCCAACATGATCAGCCGTACGGTTCCCAATTTGCCGGGCGTCAACGTGTCGGAATTGAACGATGGGAAAGGGATCGATTTCGGCAGCATCAAAATCACCGACCGTTCCGGGAAAAGCGCAACGATTGATTTGTCTCAAGTCGAAACCGTTCAAGATGTATTGGATGCCATTAATCTAAATACAGATGTAAAGGTGAAGGCGGAAATCAACGTGGCCGGGACCTCCATCAATCTCATTGACTCGTCCGGCGGAACCGGCGCACTGACCGTGGAAGATGTCGACGGCAATACCACGGCCACGGATTTGGGACTGAAAGCCTATATTTACGGGAATCGGCATGCCGGCGCGATCATTTATGCGGGAGGGTCATCGGCGCTATCCTCCATCGGAATATCACTCAATACAAAAGGAACTTTAAGTTTCAATGCGAGTGAGCTGCTGTCCGCCCTGAATAGCAATCCGGATTCGGTAAAAACGTTATTGACCGCCGAAACGGTCGGATTCGCATCCGTTTTCAGACAAAATTTGAAACTGTATACCGCCTACAATACGGGTCTTCTTGATTCCAGCACCAAGGCCATTCAAAATAAAATGGAATTGTTCAACAACCAGATTGAACGGTATGAAAAACGAGCATCCATTTATGAAGAAACATTACGTAAAAAATTTACGGCATTGGAAGTCGCCATGTCTAAATCGCAGCAATTAAGCGACTATTTGACGCAGAATCTTACGACCAAAAAATGAGTCATGCATTCATAGATTGCCATTTCTCACGAGTAAATATTATTCTCGTGAGAAAATGGATTATCGAACAAAGAGAATTGCCGCGCACATCCTGGTTGGATTGATGCTCAAATTGTTGTTGGATCATTTTACGTCACCGCCGGATGGGTATTGAAAAAGTAAACAATTATTTCGTCAGAATTGGAGGGAATACGTGGTTACGAATTTGGCCAATCCTCAACAGCAATATTTGAAGACGCAAATCGAGACGGCCAGTCAACCGCAGCTGCTCGTCATGATTTTTGACGCAGCTGTAAAGAAACTTCATTTGTCCAAAAAAGCCATCGCTCAGAAAAACATAGAAAAAGCGCATACGGAATTGACGAAAGTGCAGAAGATCTTTACCGAGCTGATGGTCGCTCTCGATTTCGAAAAGGGCGGCGAAATCGCAACCAATTTGCTGCGCATTTACGATTTCGTGTATCATCATTTGGTGAAGGCAAACATCAAACAGGACAGCGCCATGATCGACGAAGTGATTCCCATCGTGGAAAACTTACGCGAAGGCTGGACGCTGGCGGTCGAAAAGTTCCTGAGCGAGCAGGAAGGGGAAATTCAGCAGAAACCGATCGAACGGCGGGTTTCGTTCGATTCCAAGCAACCGGTCAAACCGTTGACGCCCATTCGCCGCATGACAACTCCACCTGCGGACTCTCCCACGACGGAGGAACAACCGCGGCCTCGTTTAAACATTCGCGGCTGAACATTTCAGCAAAATAAAAGAAATTGTGTTTCGAAAATCCCCCCAAGAGGGGGATTTTTCAACACCGATTTTCGCAGAGTCCGTACCCCTGAGAGTAACTGCAAAAATTCCGTTTCAAATCCCGCAAGCAATTTTTGAACGGCCAATTGGTTTTCTTTCAACAGCCATGCGGCCTCAGTAACGACAGGCCAGCAGGTAAGAAGTGGTGGAGAAAGGTTACGCAACTGTTCAACGCAGATAGTATGGTGTTCGTCGCGACGGGAACAAAGCGCAACGAGCGGACCGGTATCAACGAGTACTCGCAGAGAAGTCACATCCAAATCATTCAAAATATTTTGGATTGGTACTGAGATCATGCGGCGCATCTTCGGCGCTGCCGATCAAACCGGTTCGCATTGCAATATCGAAACAGCTCTCCATTTTACCCTCATGCGATGTTTCTTGTTTCTCTAAAACCATGAGGGTAACCTGCTGATGTTCGCGAAACGGAACCGGCTCCAGCGGTCGAAGCACGCCATTCTCGTAAATAACCTTGAGGCTTTTGCCCATACAATTATTCTCCCAATATTATGATTACATCGATTTATCTTTTCTTATTGCAGATGTTGGATATCACAAAGAAAAGGTCACTTAAACGGTTATTCCTCCAACCGTTCTTTTATCCGAACAAGTTCATCCGCCAATTGCTCTTTCACGAAAACAAACGATTGTTCATACACGCGATTCAATCGCTCTGTGGGATCGCATTCAAGATCGTACAATTCCTCAAAAACGAGTTTCGTAGGATCGTTCAAATCGAATGTCTGGATATATTTCCAGCGATTCGTACGCACGGCCAGCAACGGCCAGCTTCCCAGCTGAGATTCGAGAGCTTCGTAAAGAAACGCCTCTCTCCACACATGATTTCCATCTTTTTTCAAAAGAGGATGAAGACTATGCCCATGCAGGTTGTGCGGAACAGCAATATTCGCAAGTTCAAGAATCGTGGGCGCGAGATCGGCGTTCAAAACCAGATTCCTTGTCACACCCGTCTCGATTCCCGGCCCGCAGATGATCATCGGCACACGAATGGATTCCTCATACGGCAACACTTTGCTGGTAAAGCCGTGCTCGCCTAAAAACCAGCCGTTATCGCCCATAACGATGATAATCGTATTTTCCCGCAATCCGAGTTTATCCAATTTGTCTATCAGTTTGCCCAGCGACGCATCCATTTCCGTGATCGCGGCGTAGTAGCGCTGTTTATGACGTTGGATGGCTTCTTTTTTGTCATAGCCATATTTCAACGCCTGCGTACGGCTGCGGCTTTCCTTTAAATAAGGCGGTTTACCTGATAAATCGTCCTGCCAGGCAGCGGGAACCGGCATGTCGCGCTCGTTATAAAGCGTCAACGTCTGCGGCCGAGCGTTCCAATCGAATTCGTGATTCATATGCGGAACCTGCGTGCAGTGAAAAAGAAAGAACGGTTGATTATTGGACGCCGCCTTCTCAAGAAAATCGCATGAGCGGGCGGCGTTGTAATCTTCGATGAATCCTTCAACCACTTTTTTCTCGCCCGATTCAAAAACGCTGCGATTGTAATAGCGTCCATTGGATTCGAAATAATCGAAAACATCAAAGCCGCACCATGCGGGGGAATTGGCCAGATGCCATTTGCCGACCATGCCGCAAAAATATCCCGCTTTCCGTAAATAATGAACGATTGTTTTCTCATCCTCATTCAATCCTCCGCCCACTTTCATGACGCCATTGGCGCTGCCGTAACGTCCTGTCAGGCACACAGCGCGGCTGGGGCTGCAGATGGAGCAGGTGACAAACGCATTTTCGAACCGTATTCCCCGCGCCGCCAGCGAATCGAGAGTTGGCGTGTGAATCAGAGGATTTCCGGTGCAGCCCAGCGCATCATAGCATTGGTCGTCAGTAAGAATGAATAAAAAATTGGGGCGATTGTACGTCCGTTTTTTAGCCCATGAATGTAAACTGTGACTATTTATGAGTGGAATTCCAACGCAGACAGTTTTGAGAAAGTATCGACGAGTGTTTTTCATCGCTTGCGTCTCCTCGTGAATAGGCGTCAATCAAAAATGAATTTGCCGGTTATTTATAAACGATTTCCATTTCACACGCTTCACAATTGAACCGTAATTCGAAGCGATGTCCTTCTTCATCAATCAAATAAAGCGGCTCCTCATAGCGCTGGACATGGCTCTGTTTCGGGCAACGGTTCAGTTGAGATTGAATGCAGTATCGGGTTGTCATCACTTTCTGGCCGTGCAGATCAATACCGGATTCCGCCGCGGGTTGAATGGATGTCACGCCGTGGCGGCGATAAAATCGTTCGGCGTGACGGTTGAGTACATTGCCGAAATACAGAAGTTCTTTTCGCGGATAGGGAACATCGTTTTTCAGGACAATGCCGGTTACAATCGGTCGATTTTGTAAACGAATCGCGGATAATCGGGCAAGCAGCGAACGCCGGAGGTCATTTAACATAGCAATGGGCAGAAAAGGAGTATGGGTGGTTTCCATGTGGATCGAGTCGGCTTGAAATTCCGTATTCCCGGTTTTTGCCAACTGTTTTCGCAGGGTTGCGATTGCCGGTTCGGGATTTTCGGCAATTTGAAATTCATCAGAATATACATATTCGGCGTGGTTTCCATCTTCATCTTCCACAATGAAAACCAATCCATCCGCATGGTCGGATATTGTGATGGAAATGTGGATTTTCCGATCGGTGCGAGTATTTTGGATTCGTGTAAGAAATTCATGATCGTGATTGCGGTAAATCATCAATCCTTTTTCGAGGCCATTCCTCTTATCCGGGCAAATGGCTTTGCCGGAAACAGCATTGATGTTGGAGCCACAAAGCCGTCCGCGTCGATTAAAAAAACAAATCCCGTCGCCGGGGTGAAGAGAAACGGCTGTGTCGATCCGAATATCGGTTTTGCTAACGTGAGTGATTCGACCAATCGGCTCGCCAACCATTTTCGGAGTATCGATCGAGCCGATATGATGGTTTTTTCCCAACAAAAAATACGTTGTATACCCACGGTTGAAGGTTTTTTCCAGGTCCGGCGTAAAATCCAACGTGCTTTTGCCGGACGAACTTCTATGCAGTCCTTTTTGTTCCAAAATCCCATCCAACCGGTTGCGATAAAACGCAACGACATTGGCCACGTACGCTGGATCTTTCAATCGGCCTTCGATTTTGAACGATGTGATTCCCGCTTGAATGAGTTCGTCAAGATGTTCGGATAGATTGATATCCCGAAGAGAGAGCAGATAACGTTTGTCGACGATGACCCGACCTTGCTTGTCAATCAGCGAATAGATTTTTCGGCAAGGCTGGGCGCACTGGCCGCGATTGCCGCTGCGTCCGCCCATCGCGTAACTCATGTAACACTGGCCGCTGTAGCTGACGCATAACGAACCGTGGATGAAGAACTCCAATTCGATGGCGAGAGCGGCTTTGTGAATGGCTTTGATTTGATCCAGCGTCAGTTCGCGAGCGAGGATGGCGCGTTGGAAACCTGCCTGTTCGAGAAAGGCTATTTTTTCAGGCGAGTGATTGTGCATTTGCGTGCTGGCAATGAGCGGCAACGGCGGCAGGTCGCATTCCAGCAAACCCATGTCTTGAATAATGACGCCGTCGATTCCGATTTCATACAGTTTCCAAATCAAATCGCGCGCCAACGAAATTTCATGATCGAAGAGAATGGTGTTGACGGTTGCATAAATCCGCACCCAATAGGGATGGGCATAACGAACGAGGGCGGCAATGTCATCGAGGGAATTTCCCGCCTGTTCGCGCGCGCCGAAACTGGGAGCGCCAATATACACGGCATCCGCGCCGCATTTGACGGCGGTCAATCCGCATTCGAGATTTTTTGCAGGCGCGAGAAGTTCGATTTGGTTCATACGTTTCAATCGGGTTGTGTGGCAGACTCGATCATCGACTTGAGAATTTTAATGATTCCAATCCAATAGTCCACGTTTCAACAGGTCAGGCAGAATGTGGTTGATCATGATGGGAGTGAGTTGGCTGCGGTCGGAATCGGGACCAAACCAGACCAGTTCGACAATTTCGGAAGACGCCGTCGGATTTCCTGATAAATCTCCTCGAAACAGCTGCATTTCGAGAGTTTTTGTGATCGCCGGATCATCCACTGCCGCGAAGTCGGCGTAGTGACCAATGTATTCGAGATTGCAGACGGCGACGTTTCCTAATTCTTCGTGAATTTCGCGTTGCAGGCATTCCCTCGCGGATTCACCGGCTTCGATACAGCCGCCCGGCAAAATGAGTTTGGATGTCGTATTGTTTTTGCGGCACATCAGAAAACGATCGCCCTGCAACGTGAAAAGTCCGACTTTATTATAATCCGCCATGATTTTTTAGGTATCGTACGGCTCGCGTTCCGGGCGATTGAGATAGGAATTCGCTTCCGTATCGTTCACGAACAGCTCTTTCACCGGATCCCATTCCAGTTTGCGTTTGACCCAGCCGCAGATATTGGCCAGATGGGAAACGGTGGAGGAGCGATGACCGATTTCGGCGGGCGTATTGGGTTGGATTCTGGTTTTTATGGCATTCACCCACTTTTGAATATGGATCGACGTCGACGAAATGTAGCCCTCGTTTTCAGACGAAAATTCCGAATTTTCCTCGACCAGGCGTATCTTATTCGATGTTATTGGTTCCTGCAAAATGTCAATCGGATTGGATTCGATTTTGGCGCGGTTGACGAAGATTTGTCCTTTTTCGCCTTCGAAAATCATGTCAAAACCGTCGCCGCTTTCGATCGTCAATTCGACGCCGTTGTCATAGGTGAGTTTGAAATGATATTCGGTGAAGGTGTTGAATGCATTGGCTGGATTCACGGCGCAGTCGCCTTCAATGAAACGTGGGCCGGAATGGTCCATGTCCAGCGCCCACTGCGCCACGTCGGTGTGATGCGCGCCGAGGTCGGTGACCTGGCCGCCGGAATATTCGTAAAAATAGCGGAAAAAGACGTGGCAGCGCAGGGGATTGTACGGAACCAACGGCGCGGGACCAAGCCAGCGTTCCCAATCCAGAGTCGGCGGGGCCGGGCAATCGGGAACCGGGTCCATCAAACGGGTGCCGTGAATGATGATGCGAATTTTCTTCAGTTTTCCCAGACGGCCGTTGCGGACATACTCGCAAACGGTCTGGAAATTTTTATGATCGCGCTGCTGAAAACCGACTTGAAAGATACGTCCGGTTTCCGCCACCCTACGCACCACTTTGCGACCCTGGCCGATGGTGAGAGTGATAGGTTTTTCCCCATACACATCTTTTCCGGCGTCCAACGCATCCAAAAAAAGTCGGGCGTGCCAATGATCGGGCACGGCGATGATGACGCCGTCGATATCCTGGCGATCCAGCAGTTTACGGTAATCGAGATAGACGTCGGCTGCGCCCGGCGGCGTGGGAGCGGGGATCGTATCCCACAATTCACCTTTGATCCACTGCCGATCCACGTCCGCCATGGTGTCGAGAAATTGCATCCGTTGGATGAGGAACGCCATATCGAGATCGCAAATGGCGGCGATTTGCACATTATCATTGCGAACGCAGCCGCGCAGCAGTTCGTTTCCGCGCCAGCCCAGGCCGATGTTACCGATCACGACCTTGTCGCTGGGGGGATTGTTGCCCATAACCTGTTGCGGAACAATGGAAGGGAGAGCCGTGCTTAAACCAAGCCAGAAAGATGATGCGCCTGTGGTTTTTAAAAAAGTACGTCGGATTGTTTTTTCCGGTGTATTCATTCTGATACCCCCTCTTATATTAAAAACATAAACACCACTTTCATTATCATCAATTCCAGATCATAGATGCTTTTCGCAATGAAATCCACAGCCGGTTATATCATTCATTCCAATATTCCGCGTACCCAAAGAGGCGTTTGCCGTCGCGGATGTTTTCTTATGCAGGGCTCAACTGTTTTTCACATTCGTCGGCGGTTTCCATCGGGACCAATAGGATTTTAAGTTCCTTCTTTAAGGCATGGGCGATCCGTTGCAGAAGCGCGAGGGGAAACTCTTCATAGTCGGCTTCTTCCAATTGGGCGATTTCGTCCGTTTCGGCGCCGACTATTTGCGCCAGGGTTTCCTGCGACAATCCGGCTTCCATCCGGGCGTCATAAAGTAGTTGGCCCAATTCAAGCATTGTATGGAATTGTTGAACTCCTTCTTCAAAACCAGGATAGTTTCCGAATTTACGACGAATATAATCGACGGCATCCGTTCCTTTTACTTCAGACATCGATCTTCTCCCTAAAAATATATTTTTTCGGATATTTTTCAACTTTTCGTTTTCGTTGCAGCGCCTTTTCTATATCTCCGACGAGCACTTCTTTCTCTTTCTTGACTCCATGTGAGATAATGACAACGTTTTGGCCGTGGAAAAAATATAAAATCCGATATGGTGTGCGCTTATAGGAAAATCTCAATTCGTAAATGCCCTCTTTCAAATAATCGACATGGGGCCTTCGCAGTTCATTTCCATATTTTTTTAGTAATTCAATATGAGCCAAACACTTTTGCACCGCTCGTTTTTCCATTCGCGATACAATATTCAACCATTCTTTGAATGGAATATCGCCATTGTCTTCTTGATAAAAATATACCTCGGTTTCCGGCATCGATGATCCCTTTCCGCGAAAATAGTATCACCAATGCCGGAATAAAGAAAGAGCAGTCTTACAATCGATTCTCCGCATCCCGCGCCAACCGAAATCCCAACCGATACTGATGCTCCGGCAAGAAGTCAAAAATTGTGGTGCGGACATCCTGTCTGCACAATATATAGTGGCAGATTGTTGATGGATACTACAATATGTGCCGGTGCCAAAATTGAATCCGACTTTTTGCCGGCGCGTCGATACTGACAATCGGTCGCCGGTTTGTAAAACGAGAAACGAAACGAGTAATTTCTTACACCAGGTTTCATTTCGAAATCGAAAAATTCATTTCCATTTCCGATTCCTGACCAACAACTTTTGTCAATAAAATTTTGAGGGCAGGTTGATAACCGGGCGCGGAGGCGACGATCGTATGCTCTTCGTACCACGTCATCAGCTCATAACGTCCGTTCTCGTCCGTCCAGGCTTCCTGACAGGCTTTGTTCGGGCTTCCACCGTAATTGTTGTCCGCGACTCGTGCGCCGGGGATCGGACTTTCTGATTCGTTGTCCGTTACAATGCCGACAATCTTGCAATTGGGCGCTACGGCGGAATGGCCGTCATGCCCGCATCCCCACTGCATCCCCATAACGATGAGCAGCGACACAGCGATAAGGGTGTGGATTGAACGTGTGTACTTCATGATGAAATTCCTCCTGATTCCTATATAGAATGGTTGTAACATCGTTCCGCATTGAATTGAGGAACGAATTCTTTTTAGTTAAACCAAAACGGAGAGTTCGCCGAAACGACGATCCCGCTGATGAAATTCCCGCACCGCGGCGGCAAGATCATCTTCGTCAAAATCAGGCCACATCTTTTCACTGAAAACCAGTTCCGCATATGCGCTCTCCCACAACATAAAGTCGCTTAATCTCCGCTCTCCGCCGGTGCGAATCAGCAGATCGACGTCCGGATCGACTGCGCCGGAATGGTTGGTTTCCGCCAGCAGTCGCGCAAATAGTTCCCGCGATATTTCCTGCCGCGTTTCCAGGCGCGAAGCCGTCCGCAGGATGGAATCCCGCGCGGAATAATCGATGGCGATGCGCAGATGCATGGTTTGGCCAAAAGAGGTGGCGGTTTCGGCCATTTTGATGGCGGCGCGCAAAGGGAGTGAAAGACGGTCGCGTCGTCCGATTACGCTGAGGCGGATGCCGTTGGCGATGCAGCGCTCTTTTTCCGCATATAGAAATTCGTAAAAAAGAGCCATCAGATGATTCACTTCGTTCGTCGGACGTTTCCAATTGTCGGATGAGAACGCATAGAGCGTCAACGTTGTGATATCCAGTGTGGGAGCGGTTTCTGCTACCCGGCGAACCGCTTTCGAGCCTTCTTTGTGTCCTTCGCTACGCGAAAGTCCGCGGCTTGTCGCCCAACGGCCGTTCCCATCCATAATGACGGCGACATGAAACGTGGAATGGTTGATTCCTTGAAAAGTACTTTGCATTATAAAGTTCACCTGCAAAAAAATTATGGATTTCTCATCGTATTGATAAGCGCTTCCATATGATTCAAATACCGTTCGAGCGCCTCACGACCCGCTTTCGATAAACGGTATTCGGTTTTCGGAGTGCGGCCTTCAAACGTTTTCGTGCAAATGAGGTATTCGGCTTCCTCCAATTTACGCGCATGGACGCTCAAATTGCCGTCAGTGGTGTTTAAAATTTTCTTCAATTCGCTGAAACTCAACGACGGATTGACCGCCAATGCGCTGATGATGCCGAGGCGAATCCGCTCGTGGATCAACCGATCCAGTTTGGTCGGATCCGTTTTGATTGCGGGATTGTGCACGGTCTTCAAGTCCTCCGAATATTCGGGGCGATCATGGTTCTGATCCTTCCGCAACGTATTGTGCTTAGCCACCATGCCTCCATGCAATCATGCATCCGAAGATGATATTGAATCCGCCAAAACCGGTCGCCAGGAAATAGTTTCCCCATTCCGCGGGAGTGAACAAGGCAAATACACCCGCGAGTACATAGCAAATACCCATCATCGGAACGACGCGAACGGAAAACACCCCTCCGGTGACGACTCCGGCGCCATACAGTAGAAGCCACAGGCCAGGCAGAACGTCCACCAATCCATGCTGATAAAGAACTACGGTTAAAGGGATGGCGGCAACGATGGGGACAAATAAATTCAGCATGAACCGCCAGCCCACGCCGGAAAAAAGGGAAACCTGCGCTAAATGGGCTTTATACCCCATCGCGATGGAGCCGATCAAACTGGCCAGGACCGCTTCGCACAGCCAGAGAACCAGCCAATCCTGCATAGTGGATCGTTGGGAAGCAATCAAGGCGGTGATAATTGCCGTGCTTCCCATCAACACCATGCCCCAACCGGGAACGGCGGTGAAGGAAGCGGCGCGTTCCATTGTGTCGCGAATAAAGCGAAGATCGTTCATCGCGTGAACATGCAACGCCTGAGGATCAGCGGGATTTCGAGACGCCATTCGATTTGCGATCATGTTGCGTGTACCGTTTCAATATGAATGGTCAAGTACTTTATGTTATAAAGTATATATCCAAAAAACGATCTCTTCCTATGGGTGTAACGCAGACAAGCGAAAAATTATTTCACGATTCGTGTTTTCTTCTCCATTGACCTCGAACGGAATGCCGTCGATCCTCGTATCAAAGTGATTACAATCCACGCTTTTTTAGTGCGTTTAAAATGGAGAAATACCCTCTTCCCCAATCGCCGCAAAGCCGGTCGATTGCGCCCCGCTTTGTCAATCCCTCGTTTCGCAGTTCTCCAAAGCGTATCGCCAATTGATCAAATTCCGCTTCGGACCAGGGCTGATATTGATTTTTGGGACGATCGTCTTCCCCTTTCCGTACGGTATCGAGCAATTCCCCCCATTCGATTGCTTTGACTTGTTGCACCTGATAATCACAAGCCTCTTGGCTGATCTCGAAACTGACGCTGCTGCGATTCAATCCTTTCGCGATTTTCGCGGTGGAAAAACTGCCTGCGAAAAAATCGGCGATCACGTCGCCTTCATCGCTGGAATATTGGATCATCTTGATCAGCAACTCTTTCGGCAACTCGTTTTTATGCCGGATTTGGCCGTTTTTGTATTCGCGGTCGATAATCCACACATCTTCCACGTCGGCGTAAAGCAGGGAACGGTTTTCCGCCGTTTTTTGGGAAGGGGAAAAACGCGAAAACATGTTAAACGTGGGGGGCGCGCCGGACTTGACGAGATACAGGATGTGATAATGGGAGGTGACGTATTTATTTCGCGTATATACGCCGAAATTATATTTCCAAATAATGTGATTGACCACGTCCAAATCCGATTGTTCAATTGCATTGAGAACATGGCGCAGATGGGTCCAACCGCTGACAATATACATGCTCCCGCCGGGTCGTAAAACACGTTTTGCCTCACGAATCCAGTTCAGGGAAAACGCCTCGTATTCCTCTTCCGGAATTTCCACGTACCCATCGATCACGAAACTCTCATCGCGGTTGTAATGCTTGTGTAATTCGTGGCCGTTGATGCCATACGGCGGATCGGTGATGAGAAGGTCGATGCAACTATTGGATAGATACTTTATTGCGTTTTGTACGCAATCGCCTTCATGATAAAGGCAAATTTTGTCATCCGTTACCCTGCGGGATAACGTTTTTGAAATCTTATCCATTAGTAAATATTCCTAATTTTTTAATGATTGTCATCCGGAAAAAACTCATCCCCCGCATCGAACGCCGGAACCGCCACGACGATGGTTTTAAAATCGCCATAGCCGCGATGCGGCGTTCCCGCCTCGATGAGAACCGTCTGGCCGGGGGTGAGCGGCACGGAATCGCCGCCGATTTCCAGCACGCCTTCGCCTTCGAGAATATGGTAGATTTCCGTGGTTTTTTTGTGATAATGCCGCGTCGAATCCCGGATGTGGGTCACGTGAAAACTTGCGGCGGCGGTATCCTTCGCGGTGATGATGCGGGTGCTGGAGCCGCAGGGGCAGGGAACCGGCGCCACCTCTTGCATATGGCGTGAAACATAGCCTTTGGTTGTGGTGTTTGTGCTCATGGCGTTCTCTTTTCCATCGGTTTTCTCGTTGATTTTCCATATAGCAAGAGAAATACGTTATTTGATTCTTGTCTTCTCGTATCAAGTGGAGAAATAGTGAATGCGCATATTTTCTCCCAAAAATACGTGATTATTTTTTCCGTCGTCTCTTGTATATTTCCCGTCGATGTCCGATCTGGATAATGATAATCAGAAGCCGATCATCGCGGACTTCGTAGATGACGCGGTAATCGCCAATTCGAAGTCTATAAAATCCTTTTAATTCAATGATTCCCGAAGGGCGAGGATTTTTTTGCAATGTTAGAATTTTTTGATCAACTCGTTTTTGAACGTCTTTGGGTAATGCCAGGAATTCTTTTTCCGCATGAGGCAAATATACGATTCGATATTCCGGATGAATGGTTCGAATCATATCAAACCGGCTTTCTTTCTTACTTCCTGGAGAGGAATCAAGTCTTCTTCTTTTGCTTCCGACACCCTACGCTCGGCTTCTTCCACATCGATACGATCTTCCTCTTCTTCCAGGATTCGTTTCCAGAAAGGCAAATCCCCAATGGGAATTAAGGCAGCCAGGTCTTTCCCGTTCCGGGTAATAATCACCGGTTTACCCGAGACGACTTGTTTCAGAGCTTCCTCGAAGGAATTGGGAAATTGTTCCGTTGATAAACGGTTCATCCCCTTTTTTATTTCTTCAATGTCTGTAGCAAATGCGGATGTCATATGAACTCCTCCTGGTGACCCCACCGTTTATAGCGTGAAAATCATAAAAGTCTATTACTCTCCGGACTTCTGATTTCATTTTTTCCAACAACAAGTATACCACGAGTTAACGATGGACGTCTATTCGATTAGCGGTTGATGTTCGCGCTTCGGTCGGTATTCTGTTTTCTTCTTATGGATTGCCGATGATGGCAAAAAGATGATCCGTACACCCAATAGCGTATGCCTGTCGGCGTCTATGACCGGCGACAGGCGCTATTATACTTTCCTTTTGGCCGTTTGAATCACTCTCCGCTTGATTGCGGCATTTTTTAGGCTCACACTGATACAAATGAGGTTGAGTGAAAATTCGGATGATTCAAGGCGCCCGCATGTCCTTTCGCAGAATTCTGATTGTATTCAGCGTCTCATTATTCCTTTCCGGCTGCGTCTATTTGCGTCTGCTTGCGTTTAAAAATCAGCTAAAGGATTTCGATCTCCATTTCACCATCGAATCGGAAACAATCTTTGCCCTTCGTTTTCTTCATCCCGTGCTCTACGCCAAAGACCTGCTCTATCTGGCCGAACGGCAGCCCAGCGAAATCATTGCCGGGGAAAACGGCGAGCGGTGGTTGTATCGATTCAGAAAAGTGGATTTACGGGAGGAGCCTTCAAACCATGAAAGAGGAACCGATCTGGTCTTCGAAATGACGATCGACCGGCAAAACCTGTTGGAAGCAATCACGCTTTCCCCGCTTTTTTTGCAGATCGTTCCTCCGCAGTTCATCGAGGCGTCTCTGCGCTCGCTGGGCGGCGGCCATATCGATCGCAAAAATCGGCGGATTTCCGCCAATGCGGCGAAAGCGCTTGACGCCGGTTTTCATCCGCCGGATCGCAACAAAATTCTGTCCGAATTGGGGGAGCCGCTTTCCGTTGCGGCCGCTCCCGATACGGAGATTCTTATTTATTCCTATCGATACGAATTGAATCTCGCGGAATCGAAAAAAACGCCGCCGCTCGCCAACGTCAACCTCACTTGTGATCCGAAAACCGGCCTCCTGACGTTCGTGCACGCCGATTTTGCGGGTATGAAAGTCACGCTGAATTATCGGAAAATGATTCCTGACGAAAATCTCACTTCCGCTTCTTCCACGTCCGATTGAATACGAATAAATAAAACGCCGCATGAACTTGACTATTTTCAGGGGAGAGGATTGGTTGTATGATACGGTTCACGCAAAATGAAAACAGGGATGAAAATAGAGGAGAAAAATGACGAAATTATTTAATTTCTTTTCCAATTGCCTGATCGGATCGGTTGCGGTATTGTTGATGTTTTCGTCCTGTGGCATGCCGTCCGGTGAAGTCTACGTCAGCGATATCGAGGAATTGAATGTGCTCAAGCCGGGATGGAAGGAAATGATCCGGGATTTATCCGTCGATGGCAACAGCCTGATTATTGGAGAAAAGTGGTATTCAAAAGGTCTCGGCGTTCACGCCAATTCCGAAATCTCTTTTCAGACGCCCAAAGGCTACACGCATTTCGTCGCCGAAGT
The DNA here is from genome assembly GCA_003598175.1 of Candidatus Omnitrophota bacterium. Classification (GTDB taxonomy): domain Bacteria; phylum Hinthialibacterota; class Hinthialibacteria; order Hinthialibacterales; family Hinthialibacteraceae; genus SURF-12. The sequence goes on along the minus strand of QZKN01000135.1, from coordinate 15,932 downwards.
GGGGATCGACGATGAAATCCCCGAGGAGAATCCGGCGTCGGTCATCTTCATCGTGGAAGGGGACGGCGCGGTGTTGTACGAAAGCCCCATTCTGAAAGCCGACATGCCTCCCCGCCGCATCCACGTGAACGTGGAAGGGATCAGCGAACTCAAACTGATCGTGGACGAGGCGGATAACGGCACGAATTCCGACCATGCGGATTGGGGCAACGCCCGTCTGGTCAAACGGTGACGAGCGAAATTTCTTTTCAAGCACTTGTCATCGGGGATGGAATGGTTAAAATAATTTTTTCGTGTATGCAATCCATTCATGAGGGAGTAGCTCAGCAGGTAGAGCATCTGCCTTTTAAGCAGAGGGTCCTGGGTTCGAGCCCCAGCTTCCTCATATTGGTTTTCTTGAACGTGCGGTCCCTACGATTTTCCCGCCATTCTCTCAAGTCAACATAAGAAGCAAAACCATGATATCCAATTCCAGCTAGAAAATTCCTTGGAAAGTTGTGTTCACTTAAACACCCTGTTCCTGGAATAACCCTCCCCCTTGATTCTCGAGAATCCATTTACTCATCACGGACAGGAATATGGATCTCCTCCGCAGGGAGAGAAACCGGTTTACAGTATCCTGGCGTAATCCACGACCTGGTTCCTTCCCTTTTCTTTTGCTTCGTAGAGCGCCTGATCCGCCATGGTGAGAAGGGATGCGATTGTCGCATCCTTGTCGGGGATCGTGGTGGCGACTCCGACGCTGATGGTTACCCGGTTCGCGATGGGGGAGTCGCTGTGTGGGATATTCAGATTTTCGATATGTTGCCGAAAGTGCTCGGCCATCAGAGGCCCCCCCTGGTTGTCGGTGTTCGGCAACAATGCGACAAATTCCTCTCCACCATACCGGGCCACAAGGTCGGCTGGGCGTTTCACTTGTCCCTGGAGATTCACGGCGACTTGCCGGAGGCAGCAGTCTCCCTCCAGATGCCCATACGTATCGTTGTATCGTTTGAAATAATCGATGTCGATCATGCAGATCGTTAGCGGCAAGTGGTCGCGCAAGGCCCGGTGCCATTCCTTCTGCAGTTGTTGATCAAAACATCGCCGGTTCGCAATCTGGGTTAATCCATCTTCGTTGGAAAGACGGAGCAATTGATCTTCCATACGTTTACGTTCGCTGACGTCGTTTCCAAACGCCAGCACATCCGTCAGCAGGCCGTCTTTGCTTTTTCGTTGTATGAAATTCCAAACCAGCGTCCGGGGCTCTCCCCGCTGGAAACTCAGTTCCAATTCCAAGTCATGGATATTCTGCCGCCAAATGGTTTCGTGTATGGCTTCCAACTCGCGCAAATCGGTTGGATTGCCGGCGATTTTCCACCAGTGCTCCCCCACGAGTTTACCGGATTCCGTTTGCAGTATGGTTTCCGCCGTCGGATTCAAGAACGTCAATATCCCATCCGGGGTGAAGCCAAAGATCATCAATGGGCTGGCTTGAATCGTGCTTTGGAAATGATCGCGTTCCAGTTCAAGCACGGCGGTGCGGTAGGCCACTTCTTCTTCCAGCCGTTTGTTCTCCTTCTCGATGCGCCATACTCTAACTTTATAAAAGGCAAATACGGCGCCCAGAAAAGCCATAACCAACAGCGCCCGGAACCACCATGTCATCCAAAAAGGTGGGAGAATCGAAATGGTGAATTCCTTGATCATGGGGCTCAGGGAACCGTCAGCGTTCGTCCCCCGAATTTGCAGATTACGTACTCCGGGAGACAAATCGGCAAACAGAATTTTCTGAGTTTGATTCATCGTATGCCAATCTTGAGATTCGCCGATTCGGTATTCGAGTTTGTTCAGTGAGGGATCGGTATAATCCAGCAGGGAGAATAGCAGGTCAAGATTATTTTTATTGTACGGCAATTCGATGGAATCGATATCCCAAACCTGGCGGTCGCCGCTGTAGGTTTCGCCGTTGACGTGAATTTCACTTAAAACGACAGGTGCATCGGCGGGATAATCCTTGAAGGTCTTCGTGTCGATGATGTTGAAGCCATATTGCCCGCCAAAATAGAGTTTCCCATTTTGACTCGCGTAACGGGATTTGGGAACGTATTCGTATCCTTGAATTCCGTTGTGAAGACCATACCATTTTGCCGTATTTTGTCGCGGATGATACCGAATCAAGCCACGGTTCGTACTGAGCCAGAGCGCGCCGATTGGATCTTCCACAATCCCCAGAATGGCTCTGCTGGGAAATGATTGCAATGCTTCCACCATTTGAAATCCGTCGGTTTCCGGCATATATTGGTTCAATCCTTCGTTCGTGCCGATCCATATCCGCCCCTGGCGATCCCTGAGAATATCCCAAACCGTGTTGTTGGATAGACTTGTCGGGTCATGCGGATTGTGCGAATACGAGGTGATCGCGCCGGTCTCGATGTCCAACAGGTTGATTCCTTCGGCCTCCGTACCAACCCATAAATGACGATCGTCGTTGAACTCATGCGCCGTCAGGCGGGGAAAACTGAATAAATCCGCGCCCTCGCCATACACCCGTATGATGTGAATCGTCGAATCCAGGCAGATGACGTGGCCATCGTCGTTGCAGGTCCAATACCGTCCTTGATCATCTCGAATGATATCTTTCGCGGTTCTAAAATAACCTATATAAGGAAGATTTTCTTCCTCGTTAAAAAAAGTAAATTCTTCCGTCGTGGGATCAAAAACCACAAGTCCATATCCCAAGGTTCCGACCAACAGCCGTCCGTCGTCCAATTGGCGTAACGAATAAACGTAGTTGACGACCACGGCATCGATATGGGGTTTATTTTCCTCTGTCGCGTAGATGTAATTTTTGTATTCTCCCGTTCGGGGATCGTATCGATCCAATCCCTTTTCCTGGGTTCCGATCCACACGATTCCCGCGGAATCTTCAAAGATCGACATGACCGATTTGTCGGAAAGACTGGTTTTGGAAATCAAACCGGGTTGATATCGCTGGATTTGGGTTTTGGGATCTCGAAACGTATTGACTCCACCGCCGAAAACGCCGATCCAAAACAAATCATTCTGATCTTGCAGAATGGCATAAATCCGGTTCGAACTCAGACTCGATTCAACGATGGGATCATGCCGATAACCCGAAAATTCATCAGCGGAGGAGTCGTAATGAAAGAGACCTTCCCCAATGGTTCCTACCCAAAGGTTTCCGGAACGATCTTCTCGTATCACCCTCACATTGCAATTTGTGATTTCGTCCACCGGCTCAAAAGCCACGTTGTTCGGATCGAAGCGCAGCAATCCTTTATCCCAGGTTCCCACCCAATATCGTTGTTTCCGGTCTTCAAAAATGCACGTGGGGGTCCAGGGAATGGATGGCGTGAGATCGTCTTGCTCCGGCATGATGCGGGTAAACGTCTTTTCATCCGCGTTCATGCGATTGATGCCTTTGCCATGTGTGGCAATCCACATCGTTCCTTCGTGATCTTCGAAGATATCGTTAATATGGCTTAGCGATAGTGTGGACGGATCATCCGGATCGTGAAAAAAACTCTCGAAAGTCTCCGTTTCATACGAATATACGTGCAGTCCATTGACGGTTCCTACCCATATTCGTCCGAGTGAATCTTCGTAAAGCGCCAGAATAAAGTTGACGCCCGGCTTGTCGGAGTAATCGGCGTCAAACAGCAACCGCGTAAAACGATTCGTTTGGGGATCCCAGCGATTTAAGCCATGATCCGTGGCGATCCAACCATACCCTTTGCGATCAAACAACAAATTGATAATTCGGCTGCTTGATATCGATTCCGGATCGTGGGGGGAATTTTTGTAGATGGTGAAGTGAATTCCATCATACCGATTCAATCCTTCCTCGGTCCCCATCCAGATGAATCCGTTCCGGTCCTGGGCGAGGGTTCGGACGGAATTATGCGAAAGACCGTCAGACGAATAGAGATGACGAAAGGCAATGGGAATCGGATCGGAAGAGGCTCGTGATAGTGTTGACGTTATCAGGAAAAGCGCATACAACAGGCTCTTGAACCTTGACGCGATGCCGCAACGAAAAAAAAAGGTGAATACGATTGCAGGACAACGTTTATTTTGCATGGCAACGAAAAGTATCCATTGAGATAATTAGCGCTTTTCGAGGAACGAAAATCCGACACAACGGCAAAACCGACACGATCAAACAATTCATACAAAATATAGTACATTGTATGATTATACCTCATTCTGTCAACAGTCGCTTCGGTTTGGCCAGTTTGCCGTCGCCTGATTGGACTTGTATCGGCAGATCCCCGTTTAGTCGCACCCACCGTTGAAACGGGGGGCTTGCTATCGTTTGTCCCCGCGGGAGTAATTGATTAGGAGCCCAGTCTTTCAAGGCACAACGCGTTTTCATCCCTTAGTTGTGACCAACCGGTCATGTGGGTTTACATGAAAATTCCCCCTCCCCAACCCTCCCCGTCAACGGGGAGGGAGCTCATTTCTCCCCGTTGACGGATTTTGTGGGGGAAAAGTGGGAAGTCTTAGACCCCGTCAACGGGGAGGGAGCCCATTTCCCCCCGTTGACGGGGGGATCAAGGGGGGAAAAGAGCACACATTTTCATCTCTTCGTTCTGATCAACCGATCATGACGGTTTATATGGTAGCCATATCTTTGTAAAAAGGTAAAATAGAAGTACCGACGAAAGAAATGAGGATATCTTATGCGAATTTATTTTTATCTCCGGTTACTTCTTTTGGTTTCGATGCTTTTTATGGACGGAATGGGCGCCAACGCGCAGGGGATCGGACCGACGGACGAAGAGCAGTGGATGCTGGAACTCATCAATCGCGCGCGCATGGATCCCACGGCGGAAGGGATTCGCCTGGCGAATCATGCGGATGAGGCAATTCTCAACGCATACCGCTTTTTCGGCGTGAATGTGGAAACGTTGAAAAGGGAATTTTCCAATTATCCCCCGCGCGCGCCTCTTGCCATGAATGAACAATTGCTGGAAGCGGCGCGCCGGCATAGCGCGGATATGCGCGATCATCGATTCCAGGATCATATTGGCAGCGACGGATCCGTTCCGGGGCAGCGGTTGGACGACGCCGGGTATGATTGGCGCGGGTATGGGGAAAATGTATATGCTTACGGCGAAAACGTCGAACACGCGCACGCCGCCTTTGTCGTCGATTGGGGCGTCGCCAGTCTGGGCCATCGCCAAAATACGTTGGAATTTGAACGGGAGCCGCTCTGGCGGGAAGTGGGAATCGGCATTGTGCGGACCGTATCGGCCAAAGTGCTGAACTCCACGATCAAATTACGGAAACACCAGCGGATTGCGCCGGCGGGCGTGATTCCCAAGCAGGCGGATGCGGTGGGGCCGTTGCTGGTTACCATCGATTTCGCGGTTCCGTTCGCCTATACTCCGCAATTGCTCGGCGTCGTTTACGCGGATTTGAATGGGAATCAATGGTATGACATCGGGGAAGGATTGGGTGGAGTGACTGTCGCCATTATGGGCTCTACCCGTTCTGCTTCGACATTTTCCAGCGGCGGTTATGCCATTCCGGTGTCCGCGGCGGGTGAATATAGCGTGGAAGCATCCGGCGGCCCGCTTCCTTCTCCGCTTCGCAAGACCTTTGTTTTTGACGGCAGTAACAACGTGAAAGTGGATTTTGCCGTAAGCGATGAAACCGGCGTGCCGGATTGGCGGCAGTATTGATTTTCTTAGTGATCGATGGCCCAGGCGGGAACCGTATCCAACTCGATGCCGACGAGACGGGAAGTGATGGCGATTGTGATCAGAACGATGAATACGATGGCAATCAGATTCATGAAAAACCCGGCTTTTGCCATTTCCTGAATTTTCACATACCCCGAACCGAACACTACCGCATTCGGCGGCGTCGCCGCCGGCAGCATGAACGCCATCGACACGCCCACGCAGCACGGAATCATCAACAAATACGGATGTTGTCCGATACTGACGGCCATGACGCCCATGAGCGGAACAAATATCGTGGAGGTGGCGGTGTTCGAGGTCAGTTCCGTCAAGAACACGATCAACGCCACGCATACCAACACGATAAAATATGGATGATACGCTTTCAGGAAAAGCATCTGATTCGCCAGCCATTGGGAAAGGCCGGATTGGTCGAATCCATTGGCCAGGCAAACGCCTCCGCCGATGATCAGCAGGACATCCCACGGAATCGACAAGGCGGAACGCAGGTCGAGCAGGAATTCGCCGCGCCGGGCATCGACCGGAATCGCGAAAAGACAAAATGCGCATAGCATGGCGATGGTGGCGTCCGTGTTGACCAGTGGGAAAAAAGTTTGCAGGCCGGGAATGGAGTACTCTCCGATTTCGATGGATTTGCAAAAAATCCAACCCAACGCTGTCGCGAAAAAAACCAACATCACGCTGATTTCACCGCGACGCATGCGTCCAAGAGCGCGGCGTTCTTCGCGAATGATCTCAATGGCGCCTTCGCCGATGCCCGCCGGCAGGGGGAATTGGATGCGCACGAGATACAGCCAGGCGAGCGGCAGGAGGATGACGACCATTGGGATGCCCACTTTCAGCCAATCGACAAAACCGATTTTCTGTCCGTATAACGAATTGGCTTGCGAGGCGAAGATGGCGTTCGGCGGTGTGCCGATCAAGGTTCCCACGCCGCCGATGGACGCCGAATAGGCGATGGCAAGCATCAACGCCGGCGCGATGCGGTCGCCGAGTTCGTCGCCGCCGATCTCGCGGAATTTTTTCAGCATGGCGATTCCCACCGGCAGCATCATCAGCGACGTGGCGGTATTGCTGATCCACATCGAAATGACCGCCGTCGCAATCATGAAGCCCAGCACCACCCGTCGCGGGGTGACGCCGACGAGATCGATGATGCCGAGCGCCATGCGACGATGCACGTTCCATTTTTCCATCGCCGCCGCCAGTAAAAATCCGCCCAGCAGCAGAAAATTCAACTGATGCGCGAAATACCCGACCGCCTCATCTCCTTTCATGATCCCCAAAAACGGGAACAGCGCAAACGGGAGAATCGCGGTGGCGCCGACCGGGATTACGCCCGTCAACCACCACAAGGACATCCACGCCGCGGTCGCCGCCACCCGTTTTCCGCTTTCCGGAAGATTCTCCGGTCCGGGTAAAAGCAAGAGCAACAAAAAAAGAAGGGGACCCGCGGCCAGGATGACTGGCCTCATTGTATATTCAGTTTTCGACGTGTTCTTCCCCATCGCCGATTTCTCCTCCCCGCAAGAAATGCCCTTGACAAGCAGCGCATGGTCACAATCCCACACGAATCCGCATGAATGGCCGAACTGGTATGAACCTTCAAGTATATTTCCCGATTTGGAACAACGAGTCAACGAATAGAGGATAAAGAGGATCTAATTTATGAAAAATTTGTTTAGAAGGAATACCCGATGCCGAGAGTGTATTTGGTGTCGGCGCGCTTGCGACCGGTAGCGGGAGTGTTGTCATATTCGAAACGAACCGACGCATTGGAGGACAAACGGCTGTTCCATTTCCAAATCAACGAGCTGTCCGAAATGCCGAACCAATCGTTCAGGTCGGTCATCCCCAACAACAGTTCGGCGTCTTCCTCGAAACGAAGGCGATCCTTGATGATCCACCAGCCGAAGTGCATTGCCAGCCGCCCGGCCACGTAAGTTTGGTCATCCACATCGAGCATGAAATCCTCGTTCACGTACGAGACGCCGGCCTCGGTAAACAGATTGTATATATCCGTTTCCAAAAACTGATAGCCGAGTCCCGCGCCGCCGGTGGTCCGCAATTCCAAATCGCGGATCGCGTCCCGATCCAGGCGAGTGTTCAGATAACCGAAAAACTTCTTCGTGAAGAAGTAGTCATATTTGCCGGATAAATATTGATCGTCACGGATGCCGTTGCCGCGATCTTCCGCATAAAAATATCCGCCTTTCAACGTGATGCGGTCGTCTTCCGAGCGTCTCGCCAAATCGGCGGAAATCCCGACGCCGGTGGTGTCGCGGTTGCCGCTGGTGATGGAAAGGTTCCCGACGACGCTGCCGGTCCATCTCACGGGAGTGGGCGTGGGGGCCGGCGGGGGCGGCGGAGGATCGATTGCCTGAATGTCGGCGGGGACGACGGCAAAACGGGTTTGATCCTTTCCCCAAATCACATCCATCCGGTTCGCTTCGCGGGTCTGAATCGTGCCTTGGATGACGCTTCCATCGTGCAAGTGAATGGGTTTGACGTCGGCGGTTTCCATTTCGACGATTTGCTCCATCGGAACCGTGAGTGCGCCGGCAAAAGCGGTTTCGATGTGAATTTGCCCCTCCACCATGTGCGTGACGGTTCCCATCAAAATGCTGCCGTCTTGCAACGTGATTTTGTCGGCAAAAGCCGTGGTGGTAATCAGAGGCCACAGGAAAAAGACGTAAAAGCATTTACGAGAAACACGATTTGAATTTGTCATGATTGATCTCGGTTTTTTTGAATGAAAGGATTCGTTATGCATTATGATTAAGGAGGTCAAACTGTCAAGTTTAGGTGTATCGGAACTCCTCACATCGTGCGCTGCTTTATAATGATGAACCAGCCATGAATGAGGCGCTAGATTTTTAGTCGCGGGAAGTCTTTTTTGGGGACCACCATGCCGCTGGAAATGATCATTTTCATGCCGTCTTCGACGCTCAAGTCGATGGGGATCAATTCCTCTTCGGGAACGATGAGAAAGATGCCGGACGTGGGATTTGGAGTGGTGGCGATAAATACATAAACAACTGGTTTGTTGAGAATCGGCTCCACCAGGTTTTTGTCTTTGGCGGTAATGAAGGCAAGGGAGTACAAGCCCTTGCGCGGATATTCGATGATCACCACGCGCTCGAAGATTTTACTTCGCCTTCCCATGATGGATTCGCTGACTTGTTTCAACCCATTGTACACGCTGGAGATGACGGGAATTTTGATGAGAATGAACTCAACCAGATTCAAAGTCTTGCGTCCCAAATACATTTGGGTGGCCATTCCGACAAAGGAAATCAGAAGGATGGTCAGGAGAAAACCGAATCCATAGGTGAACAGAGGGAAATAGGCGTCGTATTTATGTGCATAAGCATATAAATGGGCATGTTCCTCCTGCCGATAAAAGACATTGAAAAACGCTTGGAAGGACCATCGGAATTTGTTTCCAAAGAAATTCAAAATACCGACCGCCATCCAGAAGGTTAAGCCGATGGGCGTCACCACCAACAGACCGGCAAAAAAATAGTTCCTCAGTTTTTGGATTTCAGTGGAAAAGATTTTTTTTAAAGTTAGAAACATAAAAATACTCTCAAATCCGTTCGAATGATTTGGCGAATTGCACGCGGATACCGATTTCGTTCAACCGCGGTGGATCGACTACGACCGTGATTATTAAAAATGAAATCAACTTCTCAGACACAACCGGGAAGAAAACGTGGAAACGCACGGATTCATCCTGAATTTGCAGATATATGATAACATTGGAACGTACCAGCGGCCTCAACCGTTACGATGATATCCGCATATTGATCCGATCGCAATGCCGGATCAACTGGTGAATGGCGTCGGCAGGATTTCTTCCGGTTCGCTGATTCCCTCGCTGTTGTTTTTTTGTTCGATTTTCACCTTTTCGATTTTTCTTTCGTCGGACTCCAGAATCGTGAAATGCAGATTGAGAAAATCGACTTCTTCACCGATTTTCGGGACGTCGCCGATCAGCGTGGTGATGAATCCTCCCAGCGTTTCCACATCTTCATCGGGGAATACGATGTGGAGAAGTTCGGACAGTTGATCGAGATCGATTTTGGCATGGGCGATGATGCTGCCGTCTTTCTGCCTTTCATAATCGGGCAGTTCCTCGTCGAATTCATCCTGAATGTCGCCGACGATTTCTTCCAGGACATCTTCGATGGTGATCAATCCGGCCGTGGTGCCATATTCGTCGACGACGATCGCGATATGATTTTTCTCTTTTTTGAACGTTTCCAGCAGGTCGTTCACTTTTTTGGTTTTGGGAATGAACAACGGCGTGCGGATAATCTCGCGCAAGTTGAACGACGCTTCGTTCTTGCTGTCCACACGCAACAGATCCTTGACGTAGAGGATGCCGATGATGCGGTCCAGATCCTGTTCGTACACCGGAATCCGCGAGTGGCCCTGCCGCACCGCCTCCTTCCGTGCTTCTTCCAGGCCGATATTCACGCTGATGGCCTGGAAATCCACGCGCGGCGTCATGATTTCCTTGACCACCGTATCGCCGAAATCGATGATGCTGTGGATCATTTCGCGTTCTTCCTGTTCCAGCAATCCCTCCCGTTCGCTCATTTCGATCAGGCTGCGTACATCGTTTTCCGTGAGGAGTGGAACTTCCTTGATCGTTTGGCCGCCGAAGAGGCGGATGATTCCGTTGGAAAGAAACAAAAAGACGCCGATCAAGGGGCGCAAAAAACGGTAAAACAAATCCAGCGGCCCGATGACGAGCAGGGAAATCCGCACCGCATGTTCCTTGCTATAGGTTTTGGGAATGATTTCCCCAAAAACTATAAGAATAAAAGTAGTGAGACCGACCGCCAGCGCGGAGCCATACGCGGTGGCGTTACTGACGTCGTACCATTCGCGCAGGATGCGTTCGCAGATATTGGCCGCCATAACCGAGGCAAGGATGTTGACGAAATTGTTTCCCACGAGAATCGTGGCCAGAAAGCGGTTGGGATATTCAAGCCACGGCTCCAATTTTTTGTAGGGATCCTCGCCTTCGCTGAACAACCGTTTGACGCGGAGTTTTGTCATGGACGTCAACGCGGTTTCCGCACCCGAAAAACAGGCGGAAATCAAAAGACAACCGAGAAAAACAATCCCTTGAATGATTAAATAAACAGATCCTTCCATTATGTTATTCGACGTATGCGGAGTACGTCAATCGGCCCTCCCTTCCGTGATATTCGTTTCCGCAGCTGTGATCATTCCTTTCGGAACGTACGGCGCTTTTTGCTTGAGTAAACGCTCGCGCAGAGAGGTCTCTTCGCGGTTCCATTGGTCCATTCTCTCTCCTTCGTGATCGTATCCCAATAAGTGAATATACCCGTGAAAAATAAGTTCATCGATTTCATCGGCGGTTTCATGTCCGAAGACTTGCGCCTGCCGCGCGGCGGTTTCGCCGGAAATGACGATATCGCCCAGCACGTGAATTTGCCCGATCGGCTCTCCTTCCCGCAGAGAAAAGGAGAGAACGTCGGTGGCGGCGTCGACGCCGCGGTATTCCCGGTTCAGTCGCCGCAGTTCCTCATCATCCACGAGCAATACGCCGATTTCCGCATCCGTTTCGCCGGTTGCCCGCAACAGCCGCATGATGAAATGTTCGTGACGCCGGCTGTCGATTCGATCCGGCGCATACTCGACGGTAAATGATACCTGCGATGTATTGAAATGGTCACTCATCGGTTTCATGCGGATTCCTTTGCCATACCCGGCTCGCTTTTCGGTTTGGATTTTTCTCCCTCTTTCTTTTCTTTGAACGCGACCGGCTTTACTCTTGCTTTGGTTTCTCCCTTATCGTTTTCCCGCTCTTCCTCCTTTTCTTTCGACGCCGGCGCGGAGGGATACACGATGCGTTGGTGCAGCATGTGGATGATCGAATCGGAAAAGGAGTGAAAGAGCGTATGCAGATCCTTAAGCGTCAGGTTGCATTCGTCGAATTGTTCGTCCATGAATTTTTCATTGATCAATTTGCGAACCAGTTGGCGCACTTCCCGCTCCGAACCGGTTTCCAACGTGCGGGAAGCCGCCTCGATGGAATCGGCCAGCATGAGAATGGCGGTTTCCTTCGATTGCGGTTTGGGGCCGGGATAGCGGAAGTCCTCTTCCTTTACCGTTCCTTCCGTTTCCTGATTCTCCAGCGCTTCGTGATAGAAATACGTCATAAGCGTGGTGCCGTGATGTTCGGGGATGAAATCGCGAATCACTTTCGGCAGGTTGTATTCCTTGGCCAGTTCCAGCCCGTATTTCACGTGATTGCGAATGATCAGGCAACTCATATTGGGTGAGAGCTTGGAATGTTTTGCCTTATCCGCGCTGGTTTGCTGATTTTCGACGAAATACTGCGGTTTCACCATTTTGCCGATGTCGTGATAATAACACCCTACGCGAGCCAGCAAAGCGTTGGCGCCGATGGCCTCGGCGGCGGACTCGGCGAGGGTGGCCACCCGCATGGTATGCTGATAGGAGCCGGGGGCTTCCTGTTCGAGGCGTTGCAGCAATTCATTTTTTTGACCGAGTTCCAGTAGTTTGATGTCCGTGGTGACGCCGAAGAGATCTTCGAACAATGGCAAGAGGGCGATGGAGAAAATAGAAACGAGGAGTCCGTTTACGCCGCCCCAGATCAGGGCGTATTTTAATTCGTCGACGTGATCGATCAATTGTTCCAGCGTTTTGTACTGCGGCATGGCCAACGCCAGAATCATGCCGCAGGCCAGGATCATGACGATGCCGCCCGCGCGATATAAATCGCTGCGCTGGCGGATACGGGTGACGGCGAAAATGGCGACGCAGGCGGTAAACATGGCAACCAGAATATAGGACAGAGACAGCAGCTCCATGCCGCGATGCAGGATGATGCCCATATATACGGAGGTGATCATGCAGGTAAATGCGGCCAGCCGCGCGCCGGCGAGAATCGTGAGAATCACACCCAGCGCGCCCATCGGGACGCCGAATCCCACCTGCTTCAGGGTATTGCTGCCCAAATCGAGCAGCGCCAGTTGGGCGCAAATGCGCGCCAGAAACAGAATCATGATCACCGCGATGAAAATGACCGCGGTTTTGCGAGTATCTTCGACGATTTCCGCATTATATATTTGCAGGAAACGCATCAATATCAACACGAAAAACAGGACCAGGACCAGATAGCCGCATTCGACCAGCGGGGACAGTTTCATGCGCTCCTGATACGCTTCCAGCTTGGCCATGATTTCCTGGGTGACGATCATGTTTTTGCCGACAATGGTTTCGCCTTTGTTCACGTGGCCTTTGATCGGCTCCACGAGATCGCGACGCTCTTTGCGGCGCGCTTCTGTCAGATTTTTATCGTAGAGTAAGGACGGGCCTTCATAGATGGCTTGAATGAGATCCAGGGACAGTTGCCGGGCCGCCAGGTCTTCCGTTTTCGGAAAGGAAGAGGTGATCAATTGTTCGAAACGCTGAAAAAACACGGCTTCGCTTTTGATTTCATCCGGTTTGGGAAACACCATTTCATTTTCGTTCTCGTCGATCAACGTCACGCCGATCGTGATCGGCGAGTTTGCCGCCTTGTCCGAATTCGCCTGCATAACACGCAATGGCGCCACGTCGTCAGCGACGCCTCGTCCGGCCGCGGTTTGAATGTGGGTTTGAACCGAAGAGAGAAAGGCTTCGTAATCCTTGTAAAAAAAGAGACTTTGATAGGTTGTGCGCGGTACTTTTTCGAAATCGGTTTCACTGAATTCGTAAGCGCGATCGCGGAGTTTCACATTCGCCGTTTCACAAACGGATTGCGCCCATGTTTCCACTTCCATGCCCTCCGGCCGAGGAATTTCCCGGGCAGCGGAGATAATGGCCGAAATTCGTTGGTTCAAATTTTCTTGTTGTGTCCGGATGCGGTAAACGGGAGAAACCAGCGCCTCCTCGCTATTTTTTTTCCCTTCCGTGGCAATTTTATTGATGTAATCGAATTCAATCGAGGAATTGATTATGCGCGGGGACAAACCGCCGAGATGAAAATCACTTAGATCCTCCACGGCGGGTGGACGGATCAGAGCAAAAATGAGTAGCGCCGCTGTCAACAGCGTGGCCGGATAGGCGATTCGGTTCCCCATATCTTCCAGAGACTGCGCAAATGTTTTTTTGAGGGAACGCAGCCGTTTTTTTAAAGGAGGCATACTCTTTTTTTCCGCGATGCGTTTTTTACTGGTCATGGCGGTTCGAGAACCCTCGATTTTCCGGTATGGGAGGTTTCCCATTTTCTCCATTTCGATTGAACGCGTTCGCCGGGGATTGTTGTTTTCCGTTCGTTTCGTAAGCGGCGACGATTTTTTGCACCAACGGATGGCGCACGATATCGTGTCGGCCCAGATAGACGAACGAAATCCCATCAATGTCGTTGAGTAAGGTGCAGACTTCGATGAGACCGCTTTTTCGTCCGGACGGTAAATCGATTTGCGTGATATCGCCTGTGATGATCGCTTTGGAATCAAATCCCAACCGAGTCAGGAACATTTTCATTTGTTCGCTGGTCGTATTTTGCGCTTCGTCGAGAATGACGAACGAATCATTCAGCGTTCGTCCCCGCATATAGGCCAACGGCGCGATTTCCACGGTTCCCTGTAGGATATAACGTTGGACCAGGTCGGCGTTAAGCATATCGTACAAGGCATCGTACAGCGGCCGCAGGAACGGATCCACTTTTGCCTGCAGATCGCCGGGCAAAAATCCCAGCGATTCCCCCGCTTCCACGGCCGGACGCGCCAACACGATTCGGCGAACCAATTTTCGTTCCAGCGCGGAGACGGCGGCGGCCATGGCCAGATAGGTTTTTCCGGTGCCGGCCGGCCCGACGCCGAATACGATGTCGTTTTCCGCAATGGCGTTGAGGTATTGCCGCTGCCCGAACGTTTTCGGTTTGATGACGCCCTTTTTACCGCGAAGCGGCATGGTAATGGGGGCGAAAACCTGGGCGGCGGGGAAACCGGTCAAGGGTTTGCGCGAGAACGCGAGAAGATATTCCACATCGCGTTTGGTGACGCGTTCTCCCTGCCGCACCAATTTGATCAATTCTTCCAGCACCGATATGATGCCCGTGACTTCGTCAGGATGGCCATGAACCGCGATGGTATCGCCGCGAGGTATGATTTTGGCGGTGAAATGGTTTTGCAGCAGCCGCAGATTTTCATCCCGCGCTCCGCACAGATCCTGGATCTCACTCACATTGATCAAACTGATGGTTTGCTTGATTTCTTTTGGTTTTTCTGATACTTGTTGCATAGTTCTCAACTACGATATCTTGGCCGCTACGGTTTTTGGGATGTTGATGCATTTCATTGGATGAGCGGAGACCGGTACAGAATGATTGGCGCTTCTCCATTGAATCATCTTGAATCCCCGGCAAAAAGGAAAAACCGGCGCCGATTCGAAAATGACCGGTCGGCTTGCGATTCTCGCGGCGATTCGTGGATGGGAATGGAGGTCCGGAAACAGGAACAACAAAAGCCCCAGCTGAGGGCCACAATCCGGTCCGGAAACTGGAGCTTGCATAATTGCTGCGTACAATGGGCGTGACGGAGGATGCGCGTCCGTCTCTCCTACATTTTCGTTCATGTTAGAGGAAGTGTAGCAAAGAGAAAAAACGTTGTCAATAATGTGATCCCGCTTGCTTGCACCGAGCCGAAATTCGTTTTCCTGTTACTCATGCCCTGACTCTACCGTGTCTGTTTTTTTCATCACGCCTATAGTGTACAATAAAATTCTATAATTTTCCAAGGGGTATCCTTTGCGCATCCGCGCCTTTCCCGGTGGGTGCAGCGGGGGACAAAATCGAGAGACGAATCCTTTTTTTGTCTGGAAACAGAATTTCATCGATCTTTTTTATGATTAATTCCATTGAAGGTGTAGCAGCCTTTCAAGAATACACTATACTTAAGGATTATGGTATTGCCTGATGATACTGTTCGATGAGGGAGCAGGTTACAGGGAATATTCGTAATCACAAAGACCAATTGGATTATTGGATCACAACGCGCGAATGAAAATAGACGGCGCGGTATCATCGTCGTGGGTAAAGCAAGCGTCCCGCTTGCACGAACGGCGCCGGCGAGGATGCCGGCTCTACCCGCTGAATTTTCATAGAAACCGTCATGATCGATTGATCACAACAAAAGATGTAAATACCTTGTAGGGGCGGTTCGCGAACCG
>QZKN01000043.1 GCA_003598175.1 Candidatus Omnitrophota bacterium | reverse complement strand
GGGGCGGCCGATTCAGTGCGGAATCACCGGCCGATTTGACGCGGAATGGGCGGCCGATTTAGCGCGGAATCACCGGCCGATTTGATGCGGAATCTGCAGAGTACCAGAAAAGTCTCCATTGCCGCATGACCCACACGTTTATTCCCATCGATAAACGGATGATTCATGACCATTGAAAAACAGCGCGCAGCTGCCTTTTCCTGAAGGATTTGATACAGATCCACACCGCCAAAAGTCATGCGCGGCAGGGCAAGGGCGGATTCTATGGCTCCCAAATCCCTGATTCCTGTCATTCCACCGGATTGTTCAAGCACCAACCTATGGAGTTCAAGAACTTCGGACAATGATAAGTAACGCATTAGCTGAGACGTTTATATAATTCTTCGTTTTTCTGCAAGACATAACGTGCGGCTTGACGAAAATCTTCTGCCGGACGCGAGAGAAAATCATCAATCGCCGCTTGCACTAATTCCTGAGGTGGAATTGATAAAGACTTTGCAAGCTGCTGGAATTGTACAGCCTGTTCCAGGCTCAGGTCAATCGTCATTTGCATGGAGGGATACCTCCTGTCACATCTGAGTTTTCACGCCGAATTAACGAATCCCTTTCCAACAGTTTAATCCCAGAATCGCCGAAAATGTAGCCACTCCGATTAACCGTTCGGTTAGGCGTATTTACTTGTTTTTTAATGTTTTTTGAAACTCCATAGCCCTTTTGCTTATTTCTTCTCCACTCAGTTCATGGAAAAGAGTTTCTCTCCACTGGGTATAATCGAATTTTTCCCTTTGAATAAGAGCAATAAACCTTTCAGCTTCAACCATTCCGAGATTATCGCTCAATAGTTCATAACCTGATATTTTTATTTCAGTATCCGTTCTCATTCCATAGTCTCCGATTCAATGATAAAATTCACTGGATTTCTTATTTTGATTTCCAAGCATTCTGATATTTTCTTTAGAATCCCTTTATCAACCGTTAAAAAGTATTGACATTGCAGCGAAATAGCACATGCAACATGCAAAGCGTCAAGAGGTTTCAATCCGACCGCTGTCAACTCATTCATTTTTTGCAAAATATCATCGGTTTCCTTAACAAATGAATCCGCCATTTCTTTCCATTTTTGAATTTCCATCCTTTTTTCTATGAAAGGATTGGTATGGTTTTCAAAATCAAGGATGTAAGACCAGCCCAACGATAGATGTCCCGATTTAATTTTCTCTTGAATACCCAATTTTGCTTCGGTTTCCAATCGTATGGTTAACAGGGACTGGTCATCAAACGGTCTGTTGAAACAGCAATTATCAAGATATACTCTCATTTCATATTACCTATGTGAAAGGTTCCGGATGAGTTGTCAACAAGAAGAAGATGAGTAGGTGGTAAAAATGGAGGTATTCGAACTCGCCAATGCCGGTTCCAATGCTCTTCCATGCGGCCATTTGGATCAATCAAATCTTTGTAAGTGATAATGACTTTTTCGATTCGACGAAGAACCGCACGTGCGGACAGACGCTCATCTGTGAGAGCCATAATTTCTTCAGAGGTGTCACCGCTATGCCAGCTGAAGAGTGGGTCATCTTTGAATCCCATGAGTTCCACAGACTCGCTTGCTCCCAAAACCAACTGAGCAACTACCATCCCGATTTCTTGTGTGCTGAGTTGCTTCATGGAATCCCTTTACACCCAACGTCACTCCTCAGGCGCGGCCCTCAGGACGTCGCCTGCGGGAGATGGTTCTTCATAATGTTTGTGAATCTCGTGGCACTGACGGGACGATCCGCGATCAGCATTCCATTGTAGAAGATGCTGAACACGCCAAAGGGCGTCGGAAGCTCTCTTGACGCCTTGGCGCTCCTGACTTGGACCACTCTCGTGTCTAACCCCAAGGCTTCGGACACCTCTGCAATCTCTGCTACCCACTTTGGAACCATAGGGCACTGATCGGCAGCCAGGATCGTGAGACCCTTCCTGTACTTTTTCAGTAGTCGCTCCCTTTCGACGACAAAACGAGGATCAGGAGCCGTTTTCTTGAGTTTCCTGACAAGCAGCTCATAGGGAGGGGCGCTTTCCACCGTGACAAAACCGGCTTTGATAAACAAATCACTTCCTGCCATGAAACTATCGGAACTGGTCACAACTGCGACACCCAGGCGCTTGCTCTTCTTCGCGTCCTTGAGACAACTATCCAGTAGGAGTGCGCCAAGCCCTTTCCCCTGATGTTTGCTGTTGACCATCAAGCAATGGATGAAAAGGTAGCCCTCCGCCTCTACAGGTCTCCACGCATGATTGCCAAGGACGTACTCGATTATCCCGATATCACCGAATTCCCGTGAGCGGAGCACTTTGAACCTTAGGCCTTCCGCGTAGCGCTCCTTGAGCCAATTCGATTTCAGACGGTACCCCACGTTGTTTCCATCTTTGTAACGACAGATACTACAACCGTCGATGTTCTCGGCATTGGTGTCGACGATTTCATACTCTCTCATCTTGCTGCTCCTCTCGGCTGCAGAACAAGTTATTCAATCGTTTCCGTACTTGTGTCGAAGCCATAAGCCGGGGATAACCCAAATCAGCCGTGATGACGACTCGTTGTTCCCTTTGAGCGCGCTCCAGCAACGCAGGATGAGTTCGAAGCGTAGCACTGCCCAGCAAACCGTTTCGTGAAGCCAAATGGTGGGCTGAATCGAACTCGCCTTACAAAACTGCTGCTTTTCATAACATTCATTTGTTATCCCGTATCACTCTTCAGGTCACCTTCGATGTAGCGGTGAATAATGGCGGAAATCAGGGTTTGGTATGGAATTCCCATTTCCATCGCTTTTTTTTGGATTCCTTTGAAATCATGATCATACAGACGAATGGTTATACGCTTGTTCTTTTTAAACGTGTTATTGGCGGCTGTCTTTATTGATTCAATCTCTTTTTGAGAAGGCGTAGACAGCTTCATCGCGCCTTTTCAAGTGCGTCGAGAATATGTTTTTCTTCTTTACTATATTTCACTTTACCCCACTTGATCTTCCTTATACATTTTCGTTGCTTTCCTGCTGGGGATAATGGTCTTTAAGAATATGTGCTCTTTCTCAATTACATGCGGGACGATATAAATATATTCATCAACAATAACGAAATAGAGTTTCTGGCCAGGATAATTTGCCTGATCCGGATGATCCGTTGTTTTCCATACATCGCCCTGGGAAAGATGAAAGATTATCTGCTAAAAAGAAATAGCTCGTTCCTTTTTGAGCCATTCATTCTATTCTGGATTCCATTCGTATTTCATAATATAAGTGTACATCAATTGTGTGTACATGTCGAGAGAGGGCTTTGGCTGTTCATTTCTTAAGGCTGACGTCCGGCTTCAGCGGCGCAAGGTGACAGACGGTACGGAACCATTCTCCGCCGCCTGTCCAAAACCGATTTGGTGATTCTGGACGACTATGGCTATTTCCTTCGTTTTCATGTTCAAACCTCATTTGTCTTTGGATTTTTAACCTAATGGTTTAACTGCTAACGACCACGGAGAGCAACCGAGCTTTGCGAGGTTCGCTCAATGGCGTTGTGGGCTTTTCTTCAGGCGAACATCAGCCGCCCCTTGGGTTCGGGTATGTCCACACCATCCTCGCGAGCCGTGTCAAGCCAAAATCGGGGCGCCTGCTCTGCCCGTGTATATTTTCATATGAACGCTCGTGATCGATTGATCACAACGAAGGATGAAAATACCTCGTAGGGGCAGGTTTGAAACCTGCCCCTACGAGGCGCATTTTCATATAAATCAATATGATTTATTAATAACTAAAATCTAAAGATAAAATATTATAGTATACAATTTGAAGTGACATTCCGGTCTGTCCCTACGATCCCATTATCATGCAATCCTGAAATGGAGGGTTATATTTTGACTACACTACATACTATAGACTTTAATATGCTGGCATTCGCACATAAATTTCCCCAAGCGATTCCCCCATTTCCCGCAAATCCCGCAATCGGCCAAGCATCCCGTTTGTTAATTTTTGATTGACGCTCAGTATTTTTTGCCCATTGTTGCCATACAAATCCCGCGCCAGAACCGCATTGATGGGAACCTCGTCCAAAGCATACGATTTCGAAGGGAGAGCCATCGTTTCCGGGCAGCCGTAAGCTAACTTTTCGGTTTGTACGAAATTTGAGTTTATCCCATTCCGGAAATGATGCTTTTCCTGCAATTCATCGATGGGTTGAGAGAGCTGGTCCATTTCACAATGATTCGCAATGGGTTTCGGTTTATGCAACAAGGCATGAATCGGCGCATCCACATCGATTTCCTCATAAACGGAAATGGATTTCAATTCATTTCCGCCGGTTTCCGCAAGGGACAAAATCCGCTGAATGCGTTCAAGCAAGACCGTTTTCTTCACCGGTTTCATAATAAAAGCATTCACATCCAGCGCCATCGCTAATCCCACCAGATTTCGATCCCCCAGCCCGGTCAACATGATAATCGGTAGGTTTCGCCGAATATGTCCAAATCCGGTGCGGATGGCTTTCACCAATTGCAGACCATGCATAACCGGCATATTGAAATCGCAGATTACGCAGTGAATGGCATTCGGCTCGGACAGCAACGAAATCGCCGCATGGCCGTTTTCGGTATGAAAAAGAGCGGGCTCGCCACAATTTTTCAACATTTCCATAACATTGATGCGACACAAGCGAATATCGTCGACGATCAAAAAGGTCTGTCGAGAAAAATTAAAGGCGCCCATGATTTCACTTCTGCTCCCGTCGATTATGAAATTTTGCATATTGGACTCCGCTGATCACGTTTGATTAATCCAAACCACACTTCCACCACATTTTCTCGAAATTTTAAATCGCATACGCGCCGAAAAATATCACCGAAAAAGAGGATTTTTTGTCCTCCATTTCGAGGACATACTCAATTACACAATAAGCACATTTCTTTCCAATTTCAGATCAACTGATTTGGAGAAATGAAAGGCTTTCAACATACATTACCATTTTGATCAACTTACCCTTGTTTTTGAGCGCCAATTGAATGTACAATGAGAAAGATCACTTCGAAAGCGAGGTTTTAATAATGCGCATCACCTTTATCTTTGATGATATCATCCTGCTGCACCAACCGTTGGGGGCAGGCTACATCTCATCGGTGCTGAAAGAAGCGGGGCATCAGGTAACAGCCATCAATATTGACCAAAGCCCCGATTATCTCGAAGAAGTGAAGAAACTCTCGCCGGATATCCTCGCCTATTCCGTCGCTTCCAGCCATGCGCCGCGCTATGTGGAAGTCAATCGTGAGATCAAGAAAGTTCACAACGCCTTTTCCCTTTTCGGTGGTCCCCATCCCACGTTTTTCCCGCAAATGATCGAGCAGGAAGGCGTGGACGCCATCTGCACCGGCGAAGGGGAATATCCGACATTGGAAATCGTAACCGCGATGGAAGCCGGCAAGGATTTTACCCATGTCGATACGATGGCTTTTAACATCAATGGAAAAGTCATCCGCAATCCCAACCGCCCGTTTATCAATAAAGAAGGTTTGAGCGACATCCCTTTCCCCGACCGCGAGCTGATTCGCCCGTTTTCGGTGTGGAATCACCGCACCGGTTACATCATGGCGGGTCGCGGATGCCCTTACGATTGCACATTCTGTTTCAATCGCATGTCTCGCGATTCGCAGGAAGGCCGCTGGACGCGGCATCGCAGCGTCGATAACGTCCTGGCGGAGCTCCATTGGCTGAAAGACAAATACAAAGTCATCTACGTCGCTTTTCAGGATGACACCTTCATTTTAAACAAGCGCTGGCTGCGGGATTTTCTGCCGCGATATGCACGGGAAATCGGTTTGCCGTTCATCTGCAACGTACGCGGCGACCTGGCGGACGAAGAGCAGGTACGGATGTTAGCGGAAGCCAACTGTACGCGGGTGGCAATGGGCCTCGAATCCGGTTCGGAAGAATTGCGCACAAAAATTTTGGCAAAAAATATTTCCAATGAGCAAATAATCCATGCCTGCGATTTATTCAATCGATATGGAATCAAAGTTTGCGGGCACAATATGTTCGGCGTGCCCGGCGAAACGGTCGAAACGGCTATTTCCACAATTGAATTGAACATCCGCTGCAAGACGCATATCAATTTGTTTTACTTTTTTGCCCCCTATCCGGGTACAAAATTAGGCCAAATTGCGCAGGAATGCGGTTTCAGCGGCGAAGTGGAAGACATTCCCCGTGAATATCAAGACTGTCTGGCCTCCACGATTCAATTGGAAGATAAGGAAATCATCGAAAAAATAGGTCAATGCGCGCACCTGTTCGTCAGTTATCCGCGTTTGTATCGGTTCGCAAAAACCATCTTTCGGCTGTTGCCGGGAAAAGCGCTGAAATTGATATTTCTGAGTCAATTGTATCGACTGAAACAGGAGTTGGCGAAACGCGGAAAGGCAGGATTGCCCTCGCTATGGCATCCACCCGATTTTATCGTCCACGCCATACATACCGAACCACCGGAAATTCCCATGCAACCCGTCGCGCGAGAAATCCGGCATGACAAGGCCGCTTAAAAATACTAAAATCGCAGTCTTGGAATTGCCGCGGCAAAGCCCGGACGCGCCCCTTCCCCTCGCCGAGGATGGGGAAAAGAAGCGGCAAGTCTTATAATTGTTGTTCCACTGCCTTTGCTCTTCAAATACCGGTCAATTCAATCAGTGTTTTCGCATTTTCAAAGGAATGCCCATCGGCGTCGTTATTGAAATAGGCCATGACATCCAAATCATTTTTCAGCCACTTTTGAATTTTCCGCGCGCAACGTTCGAGAAAGGGAGTCTCATATTTCGATGCGAACAACCGCACGGGACCGTGAAAACGCAAATAAACGAAATCCGCCGTGACCGGTTCATCTTCCGGATAGGGATATCGGCTGGAATGAGCGAATACCATTGCGGCATTGTGCTGCCTCAAGATTTCAAGGATCGCATCGCGATCATCACTCGGTTCCAACCAACTGCGATGCCGAAATTCGAAGGCGAGACGCACGTTTTGCATTTTTAATTCCTGCTTGATCTCCTTCACGGTCGATAAAAAATTCTTCAAGCGCTTCGCATCGAGGCTAACGGCGGGCGGCAATTGAATAAGAATCGACCCGAGTTTGGAATTCAAGGATTTGATCCGCTTGAAAAATTCCAACAACATATCTTCCGCATGATTCAACTTATTGATATGAGTGATGGATCGGCTCAATTTCAACGTAAACAGAAACGAATCGGTCGTTTCCTGCAGCCACTGGCGACACATGTTGGCATGTGGCAACTGATAAAACGAATAATTCACTTCCGCCGTGCGAAACAATTGGCAGTATTGTTCCAACCGTTTGTCGCCGGGCAGTTGATCGGCGTAATAATTCTCCCATCCGTACGACCACCCAGCCGTACCGATATAAACCGCTGGCTTGTTTTTCACATTCATGATAACCCTTGCTCCGTACCTGATAACTGAGATTTCAATAAAAAGAATAAAAAAACAATAGTATGTACTACCATCCAAACATAACACGTTCATCCAAACAATTCAAATGTTCCTTTCAGGATTGTACTCTCAAACCAGACTTTTTCCGAGAAGGAAACTCTCTTCCAGCCGATCCTCCTTTCGTAAGATTTCTCCTCTGTGCGTAACACCCGGCACGATGATCCGGCCGACAATCTTCATTTCCAAATAGTCGAAACATCTCTCGAAAAACTCGATCAACACGGACGCCGTCTCCGGATTGTCCTCTTCGAAAGGCACGGCAAGCGCCGCCGATTTATTTTTTATTTTTGCACGATTTTCGGGACAATTGAAGTAAACAAAACGATCGATAAAACCTTTCATCAACGCCGTGGGAGCATACCAATACACCGGCGTTCCGAAAATAAGAACATCACTTTCTATAATTTTCGGATAAACAGCGTTCATGTCATCCCGTTTGCTGCACTCATGCCCGTTCCAACACGCATGGCACCCATCACACTCGCGGATGGTCAAATCATTGAGAAAAAGCAGTTCCACCTCCGCGCCTGCGGTTTGGGCGCCTTCCAATATGCGAGATACCAAAATATGTGTGTTTCCGTTTTTTCGCGGACTGCCAATGATTCCGAGTATTTTTTTCATTATACTTCCATTTTCCGATTCCATCCATCATATCAATTCATGTTCCGGTCGTCTCGATGGGATTCCTTCAAAACCGGCAAGCCGGCAGCAGATCATGAATATGGCATGAAAAAACCACCTTGTTCACTTTTTCATTTTACCTGCAACGCCTCAATTTAGGAATCGTCAGGGGAAGAAGATCACGCATATCGTTCGATATACGATAATTCCCCTTAGAATCCATTCCTTTTTTCTCTTCCTCATTTCCCTCTTGCACAACAGGGGATACGCCTATTATGTCAGAAAGTTGAAAGAAACCAAGAAACCGAAGATTGAAAAGTACATGAAAATCGAATAGGTTAAAGTGAAAACGCGGTAGCACGAACAGGTAAAGGAGATCATCATGGATCAAGGAATCAATCGCCGTGAGTTTTTCAACACCAGCGCCGCCGGAACGATTTGCATGAGTTCGATCATGCGTCCGGTCAGCGTCGGCGCGGTGGAAGCCGCTCCGCGAAATCGTAACGGCATGACGAAAACCCGTATCGGGAAAGTATATTTGGGACGGTCCTCGCCCGGCTGGCCGACACCTACGTTGAATTTGGAAGAGGATAAGCAACGAATCGAGGCGGAATTCGCGAAATTGGGCGATGCTTTTCGTGACATCGAATTCGTCGATGGAGGCATCGTTTCCATCAATCGGGAAATCGAGCCGGTCCTGGAAAAATTCAAGGACGTCGACGGGATTCTGGCGATTCACCTGAGTTTGGGAGTCGGCCCGTTGTTGATCGAACTGCTGAAATTAGGGATTCCGATCACGCTTTTTTCCCAACCCTATTCCGGTCATGAATGGCATATTATCGCCCCTTTGCAGAAACAGGGAAAAAAGATCGATGTGTTTCCCACCAGCGAGTTCAGCGATCTGGCAACCGCGATTCGACCATTCCGCGCCATCCATCGAATGAAAGAGGCGAAAATCCTGTATATGGACGCTCGTGAAGCGGATCCCGAATACGTCAAAATCATCAAGGATAAATTCGGAACTGAAATCAAAACCACTCCATATCAACTTTTACCCGACGCCTATCATTCCGTCGATCAGGAACAGGTCATGATCGAGGCAAAGCGATGGATGGACGAAGCGGAAAAGATCGTGGAACCGACAAAAGAGGAAATCATCAATTCCGCCCGCATGTATTTGGCGCTGGTCAAAATGCTGGAAGAAGAAAAAGCCGATTTGATTACGATCAGTTGTTTGGGATTGGGATTGATGCAGCAGGGATTGGCATATCCATGTCTTGGTTTTTCCCGCTTGAACGGAATGGGACTCGGCGGTGTGTGCGAAGCCGATTTGAAATCCTCGATGACACATTTGATCTTCCAATACTTGACCGGCAAACCCGGTTTTGTCTCCGATCCCGTCGTGGATTTGTCCAACAGCACAATTATTCATGCGCATTGCGTATCCGCAATTAAAATGGATGGTCCCGACGGGGAGCAATGCCCGTATATTATCCGCAGCCATCTGGAAGATAATTTAGGCGCTTCTTTGCAAGTCAAAATGCGAATCGGACAGCCCATATCGATGGCCCGGTTGATCGGATCGGATATCATGCTGTTTTCGACCGGTAAAATCATCGATAATCCCGACAGCGAACGCGGCTGCCGCACCAAGATCACGACAAAAGTGGAACATGTGGAAAAAATTCTCGAAAATTATTCGTGCGGCCTGCATCGGGTCATTTTTTATGGCGATCATACGCGTGATATCAAACGTTTTTGTCGTTTTATGGACATCAGTGTTCTTCATGAAGGCGAGGAAAACTTGTTCGATGTTCCCGGTTTGGAATGGGAAACGTATATTCATGCGTGAGGGGAGTAGGCAGTAGTCAGTAGCCAGTAGGCAGTAGACAGCATAAATACTATGATAAAAAGGGGGAAGGAAATGTCTGATCGAAGTTTGGTGAATCGACGACGGTTTATGGGAACGGTAGCGGCGGCTATGTCCGGAGGTTCCGCGGCGTTGGCGTTGAATGAAGATGCTTTTCTCGATGCGAAACGGCCGAACGTGATTTTGATCATGACCGACGATCAAGGCTACGGCGATATAGGTTGTCATGGAAATGACAAAATCAATACCCCCAATCTTGACCGCCTGGCAAAAGAAAGCGTCCATCTGAGTCAATTTTACGTCTGTCCGGTGTGCGCGCCGACACGGGCTTGCTTGATGACCGGGCGTTATAACTACCGAACCGGCGCCATCGATACCTACATCGGTCGCGCGATGATGCACACGCAGGAAGTGACTCTCGCCGAACTGCTGGGAGCGGCCGGATACCGCACCGGCATCTTCGGAAAGTGGCATCTGGGCGACAATTACCCGCTGCGGCCGATCGAAAATGGCTTTCAGGAAGCGTTGGTGCACAACGGCGGCGGGATCGGACAGCCATCCGATCCGCCCGGCAACCGTTATTTCAATCCGATTTTGCAGCATAATGGGATCGAGCAGAAATTTCGTGGCTATTGCACCGACATTTTCACCGACGCCGCCATCGAGTTCATCGAAACGAATCAAAATCGTCCGTTTTTCTGTTATCTGGCCACCAATGCGCCGCATACGCCGTTGCAGATCGAAGATCATTACGTCGAGCCCTATCGCGCGATGGGGCTCGACGAGACGACGGCGCGCGTATACGGCATGGTGACCAACATCGACGACAACATTGGCCGCCTGTTGGAGAAATTGAAGACGCTCAATCTCACCCGCAATACTATTGTCATCTTCCTGACCGATAACGGCCCGCAACAAGAGCGTTACAACGCGGGAATGCGAGGGCGAAAAGGCAGCGTGTATGAGGGCGGCATTCGTGTGCCCTGCTTTATCCGCTGGCCGGGACAATTTCAGGCCGAAAAAACAATTGATCGTATTGCCGGGCATATCGATATCACACCGACCCTGCTGGAAGCCTGCGGCGTCGGTAAACCGACGAACATCGCATTCGACGGCGTCAACTTGATGCCACTATTGCAGAATAAAAAAGAGGATTGGCCGGAACGAACGCTCTATTTTCAATGGCATCGCGGAGATGAACCGGAGCCGTTTCGCGCCTGCGCCGCTCGCGAGCAGCGATACAAACTCGTCGACGGCAAGGAATTGTACAATATGGAGAACGATCCCGGCGAGCAGAAGGATATCGCCGCCGATCATCCCGACATCGTCGCGAGGCTGCGAACGGGATATGAAAATTGGTTCCGCGATGTTTCTTCCACCCGCGGCTATGCGCCGCCACGGATTTTTCTCGGCACACGATACGAAAATCCGACGATTCTGACGCGGCAGGATTGGCGCGGCCCGCGCGCCGGGTGGGGGGATCAATCGCTTGGATATTGGGAGATTGAGGTAATCGAAGAAACAAATTATAGCATTCGATTACGGTTTAAACCGGTGAAAGAGAGTGGAGAGGCCTATTTCCAACTCGGAGACATCCTTTTGCGTCAAAATCTCGAAAAGGGCGCTGACACCTGTTGGTTCAAATCCATTCGCTTGCCGAAAGGACCGGGTCGGTTGGAAGCAGGCATTAGCACGGCAGGAGAAACGGTTGGCGTTCATTATGTGGATGTGCATAAAATACAATGATGGTAACCAAATTCAATTCCTGTCATTACACCATCTAAAAATCAAACCAGGAGAAGCATCGTGAGAGAACCGCGAATCGATCCGACTGTCGATTGCGTATTTAAGGCAATATTGGGTCGAGATAGCAATGTCGTTGCCTTAATCCATTTTCTCAACGCCGTCATGAAATTGGAAGAATCCTCTCGAATCAAAAAGGTATGGATTCTCAATCCCTACAATGAACGGGAATTTATTGAAGATAAATTGACGGTCGTGGATGTAAAAGCCGTAGATGAACAAAACAATCATTATCAGATCGAAATTCAATTGGTTCTTACGCAAGCATTGGAATCGCGGATGCTCTACACCTGGAGCGCCATTTATCATTCCTTGCTCCAAAAAGGTGAATCTTTTGAAGAGCTGACAAAAGTCACTTCGATCTGGATTTTAGGGGAATGTCTTTTTCCGGATGTCGGGGATTATCATCTCCCCTTTTCCATTTGCAATCTTGCGCATAAGCTCTTATTGACGGATCATTTACAGATTCACCTTCTGCAGTTGCCTTTATGGCAATGGAAGGGATCGATTCAAGACGAATTGGACCGTTGGATGTACGTCTTTACAAAAGGGAAAAACATGGATGTGTACCATCCACCCGAATTCTTGCAAACCAGGGAGATTAAACCGGTGATGGATACGTTAAGACAATTCTACGAAAATCACGCAGATTATCTTGAGTACGAAAGCCGCCGTATTGCCCAAATTCAGGTCAACACCGATAAAAAGATCAAAGAAAGACAACAGGCAGAATACAAAAAAATGGAGGAAGAGAAAGAAAGAATGCAGGAAGAGAAAGAAAGAATGCAGGAAGAGAAAGAAAGAATGCAGGAAGAGAAAGAAAGAATGCAGGAAGAGAAAGAAAGAATACTGGAAGAGAAAGAAAGAATACTGGGAGAAAAGGAAAGAATGCAGGGAGAAAAGGAAAGAATACTGGAAGAAAAGGAAAGAATACAAGCAGAATTACTCCAGGAACGAAAAGAGAAAGAGCGTCTATTGTCATTATTGAAGCAAGCAGGTATCAATCCCACTCCGATGTGAAATTTTCATGATCCTTATAGGAATTGGGGATGGGTTTTTTTCGGAATCAAAGCATCAACTTTCGTAATATCCGTAAACCAAAGGATTAATTGTGATCTTTCATTTTACCGGCGGCTGATTTTTATTTCCCCCAACTCCACCGTTTGCCCGTGTTCCAGCGGCCGCAACGCGCGTACGAATTGATTGTATTCCCTGCTGGGCTGAACATGCAGGAACGTGGCCGGAACCGGAGCATTCTTGATCACAAATCGCCCTTTTGCATCGGTCACGGCGCGGGGGATGTATTCATTCAAGACGGATTGTTCCTGCAGAACAATGCGCCCTGACAGACCCGTACGACGCAGGATGATTCGATCCGTCATCATCAAATGCTGCCGTTCGGGCGAAGGAGGCAGCATGGCTAGAACTTTGATATCCGGAATCGGTTTACCGGTTATGGCATCAAGAACGGTACCTGTGATGGTGACGCCTGATCCTACCACAATCTCGATATTGTCCAAAACCTGATTTGCCTCCGGTGACAGTGGAGTTGAGGTGGACATTCCATATTCATCCGTACGCACCACGATATAAAACGCGCCTTGTTTGACCGGCAACCCATCAATTTGGAACCGGCCATCCGACGAATAAACCGGGCTCCATTGATGATAGGGGGTTCCGTCTTCAAAACGCTGCGGCGGCCAGCCGGGGATAACAACCATTTCAAATTGTGTTACCGGAATTCCGAACGAATCGACCACTCGACCCGCCAAGGTCGCAAAACCGGCACCACTTGCTTGTTCTTTACGTTCAACTTCAATTCGAAGATCTTTTTCTCCCGGATATTGAATCATTCTGTGGGAAGATTTCGTGATTGGATGGACGGTAACCTGGTACGCGTCATTATCATCGATTGAGATTTGCAACGGTTTTGCCTGTCCGGAAAGAATTTGCTCAAGGGCCAATGGGGAGTTTGTAAAAATATTCGGATCGAAGAAATCCACATCAAAACAGAATGTACCGCTGGAATCGGTTGTGTGTAGTAACGATGTTTGATAATTATTAGAGCTATAGGCATAGTAATCTTTGTATTTTGCTATAGTACACGGCATAAGCCGCACGGTGATTCCTTCCACCGGTTCACCCTCTTCATTAACAACGATCCCTTCAACCGTTTTATCTTCTCCCGGCAAGAGTGTGAAGTCGACGTAAATCGGTTCATCGCTGATTTCGATATTCAATTGTTGTAGCGCCTGATCATCCACGGTGGAACGATACCCAACCGCATCCGATAATGCCGTGTATTTTCCCGGCTGTCTAATGATGCACTCGTAGCAGCCGTTTTGATCGGTTCGGACTGCATATCCTTCAATATCTTCGGTTTCAGCGCCTGGGTATGATTCTTTCCAATCACTCCAAAACTGGACCAAGGCATTATGTAGTGGTTCTCCCTGTTCATTCCGTACGGTCCCGCGAATGATGGCAGTCCCTTTGAAGTGGATATCAATACCATCCATACGCTGGCCCGGTTCAATTATGAAATCCTCCGAATACCCGCCCCAATACAAATTATGCGCTGATTTCGTCTGTATTTTACATCCAGGGATGACTTCTGTTTTCCCCACAATTTCATAATATCCCTGTTCGTCGGTTTGAACGGTGCTTCTATCATCTTCCCGGCCGCGATGTTCATGCCAAACAAGCACGGAAACCGGCACATTCGGCAACGGTATGTTTTGCCAGTCATACACAGTACCGGAGACCATCCAGGAGTGTTTCAACTGAAAGTTGACGTTATCTGCTTCAGCGTCGGTTAGAACAACTCGTGTTTGGTCCACTCCCCCGCGTGATTCCATCGCCAGTTGGTTCCCGCTGAGATACCCTTCCATATCATCTACATAAAGGATATAACGACCACTCCAGAGGTTATCTACACTGTAATTTCCCTCGGCATCGGTAGTTACCACTCGCGTTGCCTCAAGCGGATACCCTTTTGCGCCATAAACCGACTGTCCCTTATCCAATCCGCAAACGATCGGAATATTGGGTAAAACTTCGCCGGTTTTAG
The DNA here is from genome assembly GCA_003598175.1 of Candidatus Omnitrophota bacterium. Lineage (GTDB taxonomy): Bacteria > Hinthialibacterota > Hinthialibacteria > Hinthialibacterales > Hinthialibacteraceae > SURF-12. The sequence goes on along the minus strand of QZKN01000043.1, from coordinate 61,565 downwards.
CATCGGTAACTTTTCCCGAAACGGACAGCGAATTATCCGGCAGAACCAGTTCGACTACTTCCATCGCCTCATCCACCTCAATCGCTGTACGGCTGCTGGAAATATACCAGGCGTGTTCAACGCCCAAGGTATAGTTCCCCGGCAGGACCTGGTCAAACACCACCCGGCCTTCCGCATCGGACTTTTCGCGAATCGCTTTGATAAATCGTTGATCTTTCGCTGACAAGAAATCGATCCACGCGCCAGGGACAGGTTCCCCTCGTTTTGTTTTCACGGCCACGACCACCTGCGCTTTTTCTCTTAGCTGGAGAGTAATCGTTTCTCCTGCCTGCACGTTTTTCGTAACGCCAAGCAATGTGGGGTGACTCGCCTTAATTTGATATTCACCTGGAGATAGCGATTCCATCGAAAATTGATTACCCGTCATCAACACATGTTCCGTACTTCCATTGATCATGACTTGTGCATCCCAAACGGGCTGTCCTTTCCCATCCACCACTTCCCCTTGAATGGAGATCTCCCGCTTTGTTATTTGGGGGGTGGCATTCGAATCCTCCTGCAATGGAATATTCGGAACCGGCAAATTGCCATTGGCCGGACCTGGTTGAACAGGATTTGGAGCCGTTTGTGAATTTGTCCATTCCGATTCTCCATTGGCATGTAACACCAACCGGTCACCGGCGACCAGCGTTCGTCCGGTTTTTTCATCAAACACTTTCCCCTCTTTTACGGTAATTCGCACGGATTCCACGTCGGAAATCCTCTTCGTTTCTTCACAAAAGCCGAAAATACAATTTGAGATGAATAATACGAAAACTGTATTTAAGATCAATGAATTCTTTTTCATGATTCGTTTTCCTTTCCGGTAGACTCGGACAGCAGTTCCACAGTGAATTTCGTTCCAATGACTTCAAGGGTGTTGAATGGGGTGCTTACACGCATCGGTTTATCCGGCAGGTGCGCCGCCGTCACTTCAATCATGCCGCTGGATAAATCGATCCGGCGTATGGCTTGGTACTTCACGGCCAGGATCGTGCGAGGGGAACAATCCAAAGTCGATCCATCCACCAAATGAATGCGCGCTTTGACATTGGGTGGAACGGATACGGCTTTCCCTTCATCCAATTGATTTTTCCAGGAAATAGGAGCATCGACCAATTGATTCGAGGGGAATGAAATCCACTGAATCGAACTGGAAACCGGCTTTGAATCCAAGGGAAACCATAACACCGTAACAAAAGCTATGATGGCCAAACCCATCGCCATTCCCCATCTCCAATCAAGACGCCAAATTGGCCGATCCGCTTGGAATACTTTTTTCCATTTCTGAGATTTCGACGAATTCAATGCGTCCATCATCTGCTGAACGTAGGATTGTGAATCGACTTCCCAAACGGGATAGTCGCACAATGCTTCACGAATCCATTGATCCTCATCCGGAGATTGGATCGATTTACGATTTTCATTGAATTCCTGATCCTTCATCATTCACCTCGGTATGGCGTCAGCAGGGCGCGAAGTCTTTGACGGGTTCGATAAAGACTTTTTCGCACCGTTTCCATTGAAATATGGAGCGCTTTCGCGATCTCTTCGTAGCGATCGCCGTTCAATTCAAAAAGGATCAAAATGGTGCGCTGTTGAACGGATAATTGTGACAATGCCCAATCCAATCGATCCTGTAAAATTTGAGACTGTTCCTTCGATCCTGGATGATCCCCCGGATCAGGAATGGATTCCAATAACACCAATTCCTCTTCGCTCGAAGTGAAATTCACTTTTTTTCGTAATCGGTCGATACACAAATTCCGTGCGCACGTGAGAAGAAAGCCTTTGATGGAGCCATTTCGAGTATGAAACGTTCCGCTTTTCAACCGTTGAATCATTTTCAGAAGCGATTCCTGCAGCACGTCTTCCGCTTCATCCCGGTCTTGAAGCAATAAATACGCAAGGCGCAGCACATCCGGCGCATACCAACGCATGACGTCTTCAAACGCGCTTCTCTCTCCGCGGAGCATCCGGCTGACTACATCGGTTGAATCCATAACTCTGTTCAATCCTCTCTCCATTAACACGAGGAATGGGGAGATAAGTGGACACTATGTATCAATGAATTGCGATGATACGGTCGGCGTTGCTTGTGTGGATGTCAACTGGCTGTGAATTCCGGTTTTTCTGTCTTGACATAGGGGGTACACTATACCTCCTTCACGGATTCGATCCGTTTCTGTATTCGATTGCACGGAGAAATCGGAATGGGATTCACCGAGGAACGGTTTAACCTATTTGCACTCTTGATCAACAACACCGCTGAATGATTTTCCATCCGCTTTACAGATAGAAATGATAGGAAGGGAAGTAGATGCTTTCCTTTCTTCTTTCCAAATCCTCCAGCAATCCAATTTCATGATCCTCTCATTCTCTGCTCATTGAGTATTGATTGGGATTACCATAAAATGGATGCACACGATCTTGGTATAACATCGACATGAGTTCAAAAATGGCAAAAAACGAATCACTATACGGCTTTACCTTGATTGAATTGTTAATCGTTGTAGCCATCATCGGCATTCTGGCCGCCATCGCCGTGCCCAATTTCCTCAACGCGCAGCTGCGGGCAAAAATCGCCGCTACGGAAGGAAACATGAAGGCGATCGGATCGGCGCTGGAGATGTACGCCATCGATCACGAACGCTATCCGCACACGTATGTTCCCGACACGACCACGTTTATCAATCCACGGATTTTTCGTTTCCTTCGCCTCACCACTCCCGTCGCCTACATGACCGCCAGCGTGCGGGACGTGTTCAACAAAATCGATATCGAAGCGAATGCGGTCTATCCGTTTTGGGGACCCGACACCATGGATCATCGCCGGCAATTGACCTGGTTCGATCATCCGGATTTGCGACATATCAAATATCAACGAGGCGGCTGGGCGATCATGAGTTTCGGACCGGATGAGGATTACGAATCGACGGAAAAACAATATCTGGTATGGTACCACGTATCCAACGGCCTGATCAGCGATGGGGACATTTATCGCTTTGGGCCGTGATCACGGTTACGATGAAAATCCGGGAGCGCGGGCATCCCGCCCGCATCTTTCCGGGGAGACCAGGCGTCCCCGCCGGCATCGTTCGTGCAGGCAAGAACGCTTGCTCTACCCACATCGAAACGCGGTAATGGTGAAAATACATTTTGTTTTTTTATTATGGTAATGATCAAAAAAACAAATCTGATGTATGAGAGGAGAATACATAATGAAAAGACTTTGTGCAGAAATTCGAATGGTATCAGTCATGATATTATGGTTGTTCTCATTTACCGCGTTCGCGCAGGTGGAAGCGCCTGACGAAAGTAACCTGACGTTCAAACCCGAGTATGGGATTTCCTTCGATGGAGCAACCACTTACATTCTGGTCAACGAAAGCGAACCGTTCAACCTGGATGAATTTACGCTGGAGACGTGGGTGCGGTTCAACGACATCCATGAAAATCAGGTGTTCATGAATCGCGGCGCGGCGGGGCGGGATTTCACGTTTTATCTCTACGATCGCGTGCGTTTTCTCGTCGGCAGCGACGAAGGGTACACCCATGCCAATGCGCTGCCTCCACCGGCGGATACGTGGGTACATATGACAGGCGTATTTACGTATGGAGGGATCAAGCGGCTGTATTATAACGGCGTCCTGATGAACGAAAATACGACATTTTCGTATATGTGGGAAACCGATCATCCGCTTTATATCGGCGCTCTCGAACCCGGTTTACGGCATATGGACGGCGAATTGGAAAACCTGCGCATTTGGAATCGCGAGTTGACCGATGCGGAAATTCTCAAATTGGTGCAAACCCGGCCGGAGAATGAAAATATCGTGGAAATGAAGGCAAACGGCCTCATCGCATATTGGGCGGCTCGCTCGGTGGAAGGCGCGCTGGTGAGGGATTTAACCGGAAACGGTCACAACGGCGTATTTAATACGTTTACCGTGGATGAAAGTTTCCTTTCGTTCAAGCCGGAGAACGGGCTTGCGTTCGACGGAGAGACGACCTACGCAATCATCGAGAACGGCGAACCGTTCAATCTCAACCAAATCAGCTTTGAAGCATGGATTTATCCGGATCCGGTTTTGCACTCGCGAACCGTGGGATTTCGCGGGATCGTGGGGCGGGGACCATCCTCCGAATATGTCGGATTGTACTCGACATCGCATTTTGGAAATCACATACACACCTCGATTCAGCTGTTGGCCGATACGGCCGCGCCGGTGCCGCCGGCAAACTCGTGGGTCCACATTTGCGGAACATTCGATCAGAGTCGTTTGAAACTCTATTACAACGGAATTGTGGTCGCCGACGTTGCGGCGGCGGGCGATTTGATCGGTTGGGGAGACGCGCCGGTGTTTATCGGCGTGGCGTCCGACACGGATGGCTATGTGGCCGTCGAAAGTCAGAAGTTCGTCGGGCGAATGGATAATATTCGCATTTGGAACAAGGCTTTGAGCGAAGCGGAAATTCGCAATCTCCTATCCGTCACTCCGGAGACGGAAAACATCGCCGCCATGAAACAAAACGGCCTGCTCGTTTATCTTTCCTCGCGCGCCATCGACGGCTATATGTTGACCGATCTCACCGGCAACGGCAACGATGCGCTGATCATCGGCGACGTGCCGGTCATGGATTGGAGTTTATATTAAAGCAAACACAATAGTGTAATCAAACGATATTAGGGAAGTCATTCCAATGGATTTTTCAGGAGAATACAAATCATGAGAATAAAAACCGCTTTATGTCTGTCTTTAATCATATGTATGTCCATCCCGGCTGGTAACATTTGGAGTGACACAACGGTCGCAATCGACGTCACAAAAACGGGAGAACCGATTTCCAAATACATCTACGGCCAATTTATCGAACACCTCGGCAGGTGCATCTATGGCGGCATTTGGGCCGAGATGTTGGAAGACCGCAAGTTTTATTATCCGATCACCAACGAATTCAAACCGTGGGGAACCTTCAACGATCGTAGTTTCTGGAGCGGCGGTGAATTCCCGATTCTGACCGGTTCGCCCTGGAAAGTGATCGGCGGCGAACAATCAGTGCACATGCTGAAAAAAAATGCCTTCGTCGGCGAACAGACGCCGGAAATTCGGCAATCCGGCGCTCCGGGCGGCATCGAACAAGGCGAATTGGCTTTACTCGCCGGGAAAGAATACGTCGGATATGTATACGTATGCGGCGACATGGAAGCGGCCCCCATTCAAGTGAGTCTGATTTGGGGAGACCGTGAGAATGACAAGCTGGTGGTCACGATTCCGACGTTGAAATCCGATTACCAAAAACAGGTCTTTTATTTCCGCGCCAAAGAAAACACCACGAAGGGAATCCTGCGAATCACAGGATCGGGAAAAGGAACGTATCGCATCGGAACGGTTTCATTGATGCCCACGGACAACGTAAAAGGTTTCCGTCCGGACACATTGATATTGCTGAAAGAATTGGACTCCCCCGTTTATCGCTGGCCGGGCGGCAACTTCGTCAGCGACTATAATTGGAAAGACGGAGTCGGCGACCGCGACAAACGCCCGCCGCGAAAAAATCCCGCATGGACGGGAATCGAACCGAATGACGTGGGTATTCACGAATTCATCGATTTGTGTGAATTGCTGGATACGGAGCCGTATATCGCGGTCAACACCGGTTTGGGCTCGGTGGAATTGGCGGCGGAGCAGGTGGAATATTGCAACGGCGCCGCCGACACAAAAATGGGAAAATGGCGCGCCGAAAACGGACGCCCGGAACCCTTCTGCGTAATATGGTGGGCCATCGGCAATGAGATGTACGGCGATTGGCAAAAAGGACATATGCCGCTGGAAGAGTATGTGAAGAAAAACAATCGCTGCGTGGAATTGATCCGCGCCGTCGATCCTTCCACAAAACTGATTGCTGTCGGAAGTGTGGGGGATTGGAGCAAAACCATGCTGACCCACTGCGGCGATCATATGGATCTGATCAGCGAACACATTTATCGTAAAAACAAAAAGGACCTGGCGGAACACGTCGCGCAGATTCCCGACGACATCAAGCGTGTGGCCGACGCCCATCGCGAATATCGCAAAACCATCGACGGATTGGCGCAAAAAGACATCCGTATCGCCATGGACGAATGGAATTATTGGTACGGCCGCTACATCTACGGCGAACTCGGCGTGCAATATTATTTGCAGGACGCGCTGGGCATCGCCGCCGGCCTGCACGAATATTTCCGCAACAGCGACATCTATTTCATGGCCAATTACGCCCAGACCGTCAACGTCATCGGCGCGATCAAAACCAACAAAACCGAAGCGCAAATGGAAACGACGGGATTGGCGCTGCAATTGTATCGCCATCACTTCGGCGTCATCCCCGTCGAAGTGAAAGGCGTCGAAAAACCGCTGGACGTCGCCGCGGCCCTCACCGCCGATAAAAAATCGATGACGATAGCAGTCGTGAATCCCACGAACACAGCGATGACGCTTGATCTGAACATCCAAGGCGCGGAATTGAAGAAAGAAGGCATACGCCGAACCATTAGCGGCAACGACAAAATGCTGCACAATGCGCCGGGGAAAGAGCAAGTCGTGAACATCGTGGAAAATCAAATCACGCGCGCGTCCAATCAGCTCCGCGTGGAACCGATCAGCGTGACGTTGTACACATTCGACGTTCAATAATTCCCTCCTCCACACCCACTCATCACGAAAAAAAGGAAACCATCATGGATCAATCCAATCCAACATTTCTTTCGCGAATGCTGCGAATCCGTTTCGTCGTTTTTATCTTCTTGTGGATGATTCCACTTATAAACGCAAATTCAGCTGATGGCGCGCGCGTTGCATTAAAAATCAATCGGCTGGAAAATGCCGTTTCTCCCACGGCCGTGTCTCATATGGACGGTGAGAAAAGCGTGCACAAAATTCAGCGGTCCGTTCACTCACACACCCTTCATATGAACCCCATCGGTTTTTTACGTCTCTACCAAATCACCGGCGATGAATCATTACTGCGGAAAGTACACCCTCGCGCCGATAAAAAAACAAATTCTCACACCAGTCCCCATGCAACCATGCAAAGCGTCGATCTCGACGATGTGCGTTGGACAAATGGATTTTGGGCGGATCAATTCGATCTATGCCATAATACCATGATTCCGAATCTTTGGCGCATTTTCAGCGATCCGAAGATCAGTCACGCCTACACAAATTTCAGGATCGCGGCCGGACTCGAAGAAGGAAACCATCACGGCCCGAAATTCAACGACGGCGATTTCTACAAATGGCTGGAGGCGGCGGCGTTTACTTACGCAATCAGCAAAGACGCCAAACTCGATCGTCTGATGGATCAAATCATCGATGTCATCGCCCGTTCGCAGCGAGATGACGGCTATCTGCACACGCCGGTTCTCATCGTCCAAAAACACGGGAATGAGAATATTCGCGAATTGCAAAATCAGCTGCATTTCGAAACGTATAATATAGGGCACCTGCTGACCACCGCCTGCATTCACCACCGCGCCACCGGAAAAACTTCGTTACTTGCAGTCGCCATCAAAGCGGCCGAGTATTTGATTCATGTCTGCGAACATTCGCCGATGGAATTGGCGCGCATAACGATTTGCCCCTCGCATTACATGGGTATCATCGATCTCTATCGCGTCACCCACGATCAGCGTTATCTGGAATTGGCGAAAACGTTGATCGACATCCGCGCGCTCAATCCGACCGGCACAGACCACAATCAGGACCGCATTGCCTTTCGCGAGCAAACCACCGCCGTCGGCCATGCCGTCCGCGCGAACTATCTGTACGCCGGCGCGGCGGATGTATATCTCGAAACCGGCGATTCGACTCTTCTCAACACATTGGAACAAATCTGGCGCGACGTCGTTTATCGCAAAATGTACGTCACCGGCGCCACCGGCGCGTTATATGACGGCGCATCACCCGACGGTTCCCGCAACCACAGCGAAATTCAGCTGGTTCATCAGGCCTACGGACGCCCTTACCAACTGCCGAACATCACCGCATACAATGAAACCTGCGCGACCATCGGCAACGCCCTGTTGAATTGGCGCATGCTGCAAATCACCGGCGAAGCCCGGTTTGCAGACGTTTTGGAACTCGCTTTGTATAACGGCATCCTTGCCGGTATCAGTTTGGATGGAAAACAATTCTTCTACACCAATCCCTTGCGCACCGTGAAGAACCTGCCCTTCGATTTGCGCTGGTCGCGAGAACGGAAACCATACATCAGTTCCTTTTGTTGCCCGCCCAACGTGGTTCGCGCCATCGCCGAAGTTTCACGGTATGCGTATAGCGTCTCAGAAAACAGCGTTTGTATTAATTTATTCGGATCGAATGAACTGGATACCCGCCTACCGGACGGTTCACACATTACTTTACGTCAAAAAACAGATTACCCGTGGAACGGACACGTCACAATCGAAGTGCAATCAGTGGAAAAACCGGATTTTGCCATGAACGTGCGCATCCCGGAATGGGCAAACAATGTGAAAATCCAACTAAACCGGCAAAATATCGATGCCCTTTGTAAACCAGGTTCCTATTTTTCCCTGCAAAAATCATGGACGCAGGGCGATACGGTCGAAATCAATTTTCCCATGCCTGCAACATTGATCCAGGCGCATCCGCTGATCGAGGAATTACGTAATCAAGTCGCCGTCAAACGCGGACCGCTTGTCTATTGTCTGGAATCCACAGATTTGCCGGATTCGATTGAGATCGATCAAGTCATGATCCCGCGCGATATACAGTTCCACTCTCAATTCGAATCGGATGTACTCGGCGGCATCGTCACGCTGAAAGGAACGGCATTGGCGATGGAAAAACCGGATTGGACCAATCACTTATACCGCGAGCTGCAATCCTCTACCGGACGTCCAATATCTATTCAACTGATCCCCTATTACGCCTATGGCAATCGGGACGCTTCGGAAATGTCAGTATGGATGCCCCTGCGTTAAATGTATAATCGCATTGCATTAAAATATCTGTTTTGATATTATCAAAACAAATAACATAGTACATCAATACAAATGGAGACAGAAAATGAATGGAAAACCCAAACTTTGGATAATCATCGGAATCCTGATTCTCATTCCCGGCGCACATGCCGACGAATGCGAACACGGCGCATTGGCCGGCGAGCGGTATCGCGTCATCGTCTCGACCGACATCGGCGGCAGCGATCCCGATGACTTCCAATCCATGATTCACTTTTTGATGTATGCGGATTTGTTCGACATCGAAGGATTGATTTCATCGCCGTGGGATAAGGGGCGCAAGGAGCACATCTTACAGGTGATCGATCGCTATGAGATGGATTATCTCAAACTCAAAACCCATTCCGATCGCTTTCCCACTCCCGCCTATCTCCGCTCCATCACGAAACAGGGGGAAATCGAGCGGGCTCCGTCAAAAGGCTATCGCACCGCAACGGAAGGTTCGAATTGGATCATCCGCTGTGCGAAAAAAGACGATCCGCGTCCGCTATATCTGCTGGTTTGGGGCTTGCCGGAGGATGTGGCGCAGGCTTTGCACGATGCGCCGGAAATTCTCAAAAAAATCCGCGTCATTTTCATCGGCGGCCCCAACAAAAAGTGGGGCGCGAACGCCTACGATTACATCGAGCGGAATTTCCCCGATTTGTGGATGATCGAAAACAATTCCTCCTATCGCGGCTTTTTTGTCGGTGGAAATCAAAGCGGAGATTGGGGAAATACATCGTTTTATGAAAACCACATCAAAGGCCACGGCGCGTTGGGCGAGTATTTCGGAAATTTCCGCACCGGCAACATCAAAATGGGAGACACCCCGACGGTTACATACCTGCTCTGCGGCGATCCGGAAAATCCCACCACGGACAGTTGGGGCGGGAGATTCCAGCCTGCTCCCTATCGCCCCAAATTTATCTTTAATCGTCAAACGAATAAAGAGGATTTGGTGGAAGTGTTTTCCATCGTCGAATGGAATTTCACCGGACCGAATCAGGGGCCTGCTCTCGATGAAATTCAATTCGACATCATCATCGACGAGCAAAAATATGATGGGTATTACGACGGCGACGGACTCTACCGTTTTCGCTGGAGTCCCAAAAGCGTCGGAACTTATGCATATACAATTTATAGTTCTCTTCCGTTTCTCCACCGCCAAACCGGCGAGTTCACCTGCGTGGCGGAAGGCGCACTCGGCCATCGTCCCCATGAAATCGCACATAAAAATTGGTGGACGGATATCCTCAATCCCGCATTCAGGGAAGGCGCGCATTCCGGAGCGAAAACAACGAACCCATGGCGGGAAAAAGTGCTGCGCGACTGGCAAAACCGCCTGGATTGGATTCAATAATAAGTCGATGCAGGTAAGGTGGATTGAACGGAGTAAAACCCACCGTTTTCACATCAACGCCTCCAACGCATCGAATTCCGATTTATACATCGTAAAAATCTTATCGAACTGCACCACGTCGAATAATTCGTTCAAATCGTCATTGACGGAACAAAACACCATCGTTCCCTTTTTGGCGGTGATCTGTTTATATCCGTCGATCAATGCCCGTATGCCCGCGCTGCTCATATAATCCATTTGCGCAAAGTCCAAAATCAGTTTCGTTGCGCCCTCTTGAATCGTACGATTCACCACGGCGGAAAATTCGGGAATCCCTGACGAATCCAGGCGCCCGATCGGCTGTATAATCGTGATATCCTCTTCCTTACGCTGCTTGATCTTCATCGTGTCTCCCTCGATTTGCACTCTCCAATGATTCTGATCATTTCTTCCTTCGCATTCGCCAGAAATAGAATGCCACATCGAGGCCGGCTATGGAAGTGGCCCGAATGCTTGTTTTCAATCCATGAGGTTGAGATTGTCTTCTTTTTCATGCCTGATCGAGATATTATAAAATCCTGCGGACAATGCCGCCGGTTAATTGGTAGTGGTTATCCGGAATTCCCATTTGAGCCAAAGAGGTGAACCGTCATGTTGCCGTCATTGGAAATCAAAAACTTCCGAACCTTCGAGCATCTCACAATCGAAAAATTGGCGCAGGTGAATCTGATTACGGGGAAGAATAATGTTGGCAAAACGACCTTGCTGGAAGCAGTAAACTTCTATATATATAAAGGCTCTCCACATGTTCTTCGCGAGATTGTGAATCCCCAAAAATTTATCGAATTTGCCGATCATCTCTTTTATGGTTATAATGGGAAGGGATCTCGTGACACAAAAATTGAAATCGGACCAATAAGTGAGGATTCCTCAAAAAAATTGCTATTTTTTATTGAAGAGGGAGATCACTTCGATCCCTGGATTAAAATTTTGTATGCCAATAAAACTACCGGCACAAATTTCTTTCAATACATGCACAGTCGAGAAAGGGACGTCAAATCGTATTTTATATCATCTAACGAAAAACTAAAATATTTAGTATATAATTGGTGGGATGATTTGGTCTTGGATTCAACCGAGTATGAAATTATTGCGGAATTAGAAAATTTTTACCCTGGGATTGAACGAATAGCGCTGGTTTCTGATCCGGAATTGACTCCCTCACGTTTTTTCATGGCCAAACTGAAAAACAACGATATGAAAGTCTCGTTTGCAAGTTTCGGAGGTGGAATCGAACATATTTTATCCATTCTAATTGCCATGTTTAATGCCCAAAATGGTACTTTATTAATCGATGAAATAGAAAACGGACTCCATTACTCCATCCAACCTGAAATATGGGGATTGATAGTAAAATTAGCAAAACGACTAAACGTCCAGGTTTTCGCCACCACCCACAGCTGGGATTGCATCACCGCTTTCCAGGAAGCCGTTTCAGAAAATAATGAAGTTACAAGCCAATTGATTCGTCTTAGCCGACTTAATGGAAAAATTCGTACCACTATCTTTGAAGCCAGTGAATTACCACTGATCACACAAGCCAAGGTCGAGGTGCGTTGAATATGGATTCGAATTCGCTGTTAATGGTGGAAGGAAGAGACGATGAATGTGTTTTAAAGGCGTTGTTGGAAATTCATCAAATTCCCGAATGTTTTCAAATTAAATCATATGGCGGGATCAATCAGGTGTTGGATCTTTTACCGATCGAAATAAAAGCGAAAGAAAACGGGCAAGTCGGTGTTGTTGTTGATGCGAATTCCGATATTGATTCACGCTGGAATTCAATCAAAAACATTCTACAAAAAGCCGGTTATAATTCCATTCCCGATACGCCGCATAACAATGGAACAATAGTCATTCCTCAATCCAACGAAGTTCTTCCCACATTTGGCGCGTGGATCATGCCGAATAATCATCTTTCCGGCATCCTCGAAACTTTCCTTCAATTCCTCGTCCCCCCCGGCGATCTTCTTCTCACATACGCCATACAATGCGTCAAGGATTTGCCGGGAAATCCACATTTCTCCCTGGAAAAACTCCCCAAAGCCGAAATCTATACCTGGCTGGCCTGGCAGGACGATCCCGGCGCGCCCGTGGGCCAGGCCATCACGAAACGATACCTCAAACCGGATTGCAAATCCGCCGACAAACTGATGGATTGGCTCAAGCGCTTATTTGACGATGCATGAAAAGGAGGAAATTCGCTGTGGATTTTGGCAGGCGTTCACATCAACGCTTCCAACGCGTCGAACTCACTCTTGTAAATCTTGAAAATTTTCCCCAACTGCACCACTTCGAACAATTCATTCAAATCCTTATTGACGGAACAAAATACGAGCAGGCCCTTTTTCGCGGTCATATTCTTATTTCCTTCGATCAAAGTTCGAATGCCGGCGCTGCTCATATAATCCATGCGCGAAAAATCCAGAATGAGTTTTTTCGCCCCTTCCTGAATCGTACGATTCAATGACGCGGAAAATTCGGGAATACCCGACCCATCCAGACGGCCCACCGGCTGCAAAATCGTAATATCGCCTTCCGTGCGCTTCTCGATCTTCATCGTTTCCCCTCAAATCGTGTTCCTCGGATTTATTAAAAACGTCATGAGATCACAACGATCCCATAAGATATACATTAAAGCGTAAAAGACGATTCTGACAAGCAGAACTCAACCCTCTTTCAAACACTTGACCAATTCCAGCAACGCCTTCTTTCCGTCGCCGAACATCATCAGCGTATTGTCAGCGGCGAAAAGCGGATTGGGAATCCCCGCGAATCCCGGGCTTAAACTGCGTTTCACCACCACGACCGTCCGTGATTTGTCCACATCGATGATCGGCATTCCCGCAATCGGACTTTTGGGATCGGTGCGCGCGAGAGGATTCACGACGTCGTTGGCGCCGATCACCAGCGCCACGTCCACCTGCGCCATCGTCAGGTTGATTTCATCCATCTCCTTTAATTTGTCGTATTCAACGTCGGCTTCCGCCAACAGCACGTTCATGTGCCCCGGCATTCGTCCCGCGACCGGATGAATGGCGAATTCAACCTGGATTCCGCGCGATTCGAGCAGTTGGCTCAAATCCCGCACCACATGTTGCGCCTGCGATACCGCCAGGCCATAACCGGGCACGATCACCACGCGCTGGGCGGAATCGAAGAGCATCGCCGCCTCGTCCGGCGATGTGGATTTAACCTTGCCGGCATACACGTCATCCGCGCCCGGCCCGTCTTCGGTCGGCGCAAACACGCCGAACAACACGTTGGTCAGCGAACGGTTCATCGCTGTGCACATGATCTGCGTCAAAATAATTCCCGACGCGCCCACCAGCGAACCGGAAATAATCAACACGTTGTTTGACAAAACAAATCCGGTCGCCGCCGCCGCCAAACCGGAATAGGAATTGAGCAGCGCAATCACCACCGGCATATCCGCCCCGCCGATGGGAATAACCAACAGCACCCCCAAGATCGACGCGACTACCACTAGTATCCAATATAAATTCGTAAAGGAGGGATCGACCACGATCCAGACGCCGATGGCCAGTGAAAATCCCGCCAAAATGGCGTTGATCAGCTGTTGTCCGTTGAACAACACCGCTTTCTCGCTGATCAATCCCTGCAATTTGGCGAACGCGACCAGACTGCCCCAAAACGTAACGGCGCCGATGATCCCTGTCGCTGCCGTTGCCGCTGTCAATTGCAAAGAAGGCGAATCGGAAAAAAGGGTGGCTTCGACCAACGCCGCTCCCGCCACCAAAACCGAGGCCGAGCCGCCGAATCCGTTGAAAATCGCCACGAGCTGCGGCATCGCCGTCATTTGAATGGATACCGCCAGCACCGCGCCAATCGCGGTTCCCACCGCCAAACCAACCAGAATAATCGAATAACCGATGATATGTTGATTCACCAGCGTAACCAAGACGGCGAGCAGCATTCCCAACGCGCTCAACAAGTTTCCCCGCACCGCTGTTCGCGGATGCGTCAATCCTTTCAGGCCGAAAATAAACAAGGCCGATGCGATTAAATAAACGAAATTGATAAAGGCGGAATCATGCATGGTTCGCTATTCTTCCTATAATTTTTTTGCATCGCCGGCGCCCTGCCGGCTTTTTATCACTGACCGGTCGGGCGGCAAGGGCAGCGTGGTTCCGCCCTTGTGGATTTCCATCAATTCTTCTTGCGAAACATCTCCAGCATCCGGTTGGTCACCAAAAATCCACCAACGACGTTGATCGTGGCAAACACCACCGCCAGGAAACCGAGAATGGTCGTCAATCCCGTATGTTGCGTTCCCGCGGACAATATCGCGCCGATCAGCGTAATGCCGGAAACGGCGTTGGAGCCCGACATCAACGGCGTATGCAGCGTCGGCGGCACTTTCGTGATCACTTCGAATCCGACAAAGATTGCCAGTACGAAAATGGTAAATACAGCCATAAATGCTTCCATCGGAATTTCCCTTTCATTCGTTTTCCGCCGGTTGGGATTCCAGCAATTCACGAATGCGGGTATGGACCAATTCCCCGCCCTTCGCGACCAGCGTTTCCCGCGTAATTTCATCTTCACGATCGATCTTCACGTTGCCTTCTTTGACCAAATGGAGTAAAAATGTCGAAATATTCTTGCTGTACATTTGGCTGGCGTGATACGGAACCGTAGCGGGAAGATTCAATGGGCCGAGAATGGTCACGCCATGTTCGACCACCGTCTCCCCCGCCTTCGTCAACGCACAATTCCCGCCGCGCTCGGCCGCCAGATCGACGATAACCGATCCCGGCTTCATCCCCTGCACCATCTCGGCGGTCACGAGAATGGGCGATTTTTTGCCGGGAATCGCCGCCGTGGTGATCACCACGTCGCTCTCGGCCACCACTTGTTTCATCATCGCCCGCTGCTTTTTGTAAAACGTTTCGTCCTGCGCCTTCGCATAGCCCCCCGTATCTTCCGCATCGGCGGTTTCCAACTCCAATTCCACGAATTTTCCCCCCAAACTGAGGACCTGATCCTTCACCGCGGGGCGCACATCGTACGCATGAACCACCGCGCCCAACCGCTTCGAACTGGCGATCGCCTGCAATCCCGCGACGCCCGCCCCCACGACAAACACGCGCGCCGGCGCTAGGGTTCCCGCCGCCGTCATCATCATCGGAAACATCTTCGGCAACGTATCCGCCGCCATCAACACCGCTTTGTACCCCGCGATGGTCGCCATCGAGGAAAGCACGTCCATGCTCTGCGCCCGCGTAATGCGCGGCATGAGCTCCATCGAAAACGCCGTCGCTCCCGTTTGCGCCAGTTCCTTTGCCGCCGCCGGCGCCGAAAGCGGATCCAGACAACCGATTACGACCTGATCCGGTTTCATCCGCGCCAAATCCGCTTTCCCCGCCTCCTGATTCGTTCCGAATCCGCGAACCTGCAGGATCACGTCACACGCGGAAAACAATTCGTCGCGATCCGTAATGATTCTCGCGCCCTTCTCCTCATATTCATGATCCGCAAATCCCGCCGCCATCCCCGCCCCGGCCTCGATCAGCGTTTCCATACCGGCTTTGCGCAATGACGAAATCGCGCCCGGAATCAACGACGCCCGTCGTTCGCCCGAAAACGTTTCCCTGGGAACTCCGATTCGTAGTGAGTTGCCCTCATTTGTCATGGGAGTTGAAAACCTCCTTATATTTCTTCAATAAAATCGTTAATTCGAAAGAATAATCCAAAAACTCCGTTTGTCGAGGATATTCGGCAAAAACGTACCTCACACTTGCAGATTCTCCGCCCATAACCATGTATTCAGTCGGCGTCAAGTATTCAAAGAATATATAGTATAAACTGTGTTTAATAGAGAATAACCGTTAATTTTCATTTGGGAATACCTGATCGGAAAAATAATGGTATTTTATCAACATGGACGCTATCCAATGACCATGTAAGGTTCAATGAATAACACCGTATTCCACCTCCATCGTCACTTGAATATTCATATGTCATTGATGTACAAGTTTTTGTTTCTCCCACGCAGACAGGATGTCTACGCTCGTTACGGGTTAGGAAAATTAATTATGGATGGATTTAAGAAGCGACGGAAAAGGACTACACTTTTCCCAACGATGCACGGGCGTGCAAAGGAGCGTGAGTTCGAACATGAAACCAACGAATCGGAAACAGTATGAAAAAAAAGTCGGCATATCCGGCAATGCGCAGGCGGCGTATGAATTGGCAAAATCGATATTCATGCAAAACGGTTTCCTGGTGAAATCTCTTGATGCCAAAAGCGCGGAAGTGACCAGCAGGATCGGCTTACTGCAAAAGAATCAAAATCCGATTCACGGCGTATCGCGAGGAGAATTATCGTATCGCGACAACCACTTGAGTTTATCCGCGGAATTGGGCGGATTAAAACGACTGCAACGGTTTTTGGTATGGTTTCCGGTTGGATTGATGGCCGTTTTGTGTTTGATTTTCGTTTTATTATTTCGCAACTGGCAGGTGGTATGGATTGCGGGACTGAATTTGCTGCCGTGGCTGATCATCAGTCCGCTGGTGAATCGCTATTGGTTTCATCCGCGGACGGTGCGGGCGTTGGATACGTTGTTGGAGAATGCGGCAAGAAACGTCGACGTGAGGAATTGAGGGAATCTCTTTTTGTTTTATAAATACGGAGAAATGGAATGACCGATGCGACAATTTTGATTGTGGACGACGAAGAGGATTTGCGAGAGAATTTGCGGGATTTATTGGAATTCAGTGGTTACACGGTCATGAGCTTCGCCAGCGGAGAAGAGATTCTCGAACGCTTCGATGACTATCATGCGGATGTGGTGCTTCTGGACATTCAGTTGCCGGGCAAAGACGGTTTGGAAGTGCTGCGGGAGATCAAACGGAAACGACCGGATTTACCGGTGGCGATGGTGAGCGCTTCGTCGGTGCGCGGCGTGTTGGCAAAGGCGGAAGAATATGGGGCGAATCGAACGATTATCAAGCCGTATTCGCCGAAGGAAATGCTGCAGATGGTGGAGACGATGTTGGCCGAGAGAAACGGATAGGTAATGAACATGAACCAGAAACATACCCTGTTGATTGTCGACGATGAAGAGGAAATCCGTGAAAATTTGAAGGATTTTGCCGAATTCAAGGGATTCACCGTGCTGGAAGCGGGAAACGGACGCGAGGCGTTGGCGCATCTGGAAACCCATCAGCCGGATCTGATCATTTCCGATTTGATGATGCCGGAAATCGGCGGATTGCAGCTCTTGCAGGAACTGGCGAAACGGGACGTAGGGATTCCGGTGGTGATCATGACCGCGTTCGGCACGATGGAATACGCAATCGACGCCATGAAGAACGGCGCGGCGGATTTTCTGACCAAACCGATCGATTTGTCGTACATGATGCAAGTCGTGGATAAAATTTTAAAACGCAGCGCAATGGAACGAAAAGTGAAGGAACAACAGCGGCAGTTGGAGGAAGATTTGCGCCATGCCGCGACCATTCAGCGCTGTCTGCTGCCCGAAGCGATCGAAACAACGCGGTTTTCCTTTCATTATCGCTACGAACCGCTGATCGCGATCGGCGGGGATTATTTGACGGTGCATCAATACAGCGCGGATAAAGTCGCAATTGCGTTGTATGACGTCAGCGGACACGGCGTGTCGGCGGCATTGACCGCAAATATGGTGCATAACCAACTGCAACAACGGCTGGCGGAGCATCGCCCGCCGTCCAACGTGATTGATCTGCTCAATCGTTTCATTATCCGCAACATCGGCGAATCGTCGATGTTCATCACGATGGGCATCGTCATCATCGATTGGGAAGAGGAAACCATGCGGTTTGCCAACGCGGGACATCCCGACCTGCTGATCTGGCGGGATCGTGAACGAACGCTGCAAACCATTTCCTCCCACACACCGCCGGTGGGGATGACGCCAAATATTCTCGGCGATCAAAACGAAACCAATCTGAAACTCGCCGGCGAAGATCGGATTATCCTCTACACCGATGGATTTCTCGAGCGCCGCAACGCGGAAGGAAAAATGTTGGGCAGCCAAGGATTTCAGGAATTAATCAAAACACACTGCCGGCTTCGCCCAACGGACTTTCTGCGACAAATCCTTGATGACATCGATCGCTATTCGGCGGAAGCAGCGGACGATGATTTGACTCTCGTCGTCGTCGATGTCAAATAAAGGCAATGCCGATGACCGCTCCGGGCAATGCGTCCAAACATTTCCGTCGACAAATCCGTAATTTGGGCTCCGCCGATGCCTTGGCAACACAACACGCCGTTCAAAAAGACAGGCTTGATCAATCGGTCTTCAAATCGGAATAGGGGCTCGGCTTCATTCCCCCAGCTGGAAATGTAACGCCGCCCTCCCGGCGGCATTTCGGAATAGTGTGATAGGAGCGCCGCTTCATTCCCCTAGCCAGATAGCGGCATATACCACTATAATTATTATCTTCATCATTTTCATGCGAATGCGGCTGAGGTTATCGTTTGTTGAAAAGCGTCCTGTTTCGATGAGGCGCTCGCGGAGGTTTTTTATGCGGAATCGATTATCATTTACATTTTATCTATTTCTACTTGTATCTTTTTCTTTCACCCCGCTTGCCTTGACCGATGAAACGAAAGAAATCAAGGACGCCGCCGTTGAAATTACAAATGGAACCGCCGAAGTGCAGGCGGCGACGGCGGAAATAAAAATCCGGCCCCAAACCGAGATAAAACCGGTCGCGGTTGAAACGAATAATAAAACGGATCACGGCGACCGTGAGGTCGGCGACGTGACCATCCATAATTACGGCATTCAGGCGATTTTCATCAACTCCAACGTGACCGTGAACGGCGGAACCATCAGCGGGGAATTGACGAATAATAACAATGCCACCCAAGCGAAAACGAACGAAGAATCGGAAGAGACGCCGCCGCGAAAACCAACCGGCCATCCGTCCGCCCCCCCAGCGTCGAAACCCGAAAAACCAAATAAATTCGATGAAACCATAAAAGACGCAACCAAGGAAGAAGGCCTTTTCACTGTTTATACGAAAGAAGATAAGGTGTATTGGGAAATAAAGCCGGAGCAATTAAATAAAGAGTATCTCCTGTCCGGCGTTCTGGCGACCGGAATCGGCGAAGGGTGGGTAAAACCGGGCGCGTACGTCAGCGACACGGTCATTTCCTTCACCAAAACCAACGGCAACATTCAACTGGTCGAACGGAATCTGCGTTTCCTCTCCAGCGACCCGACCGAGCAGGACGCGGTGAAGAAAAATTACGGCGAATCCATCGCCGCCACGTTTCCCACCGACGTGACCAATCCGGAAACATCAAGTTGCCTGCTGGAAATGAGCAAATTCATTTTGACCGACTATTTTCAGTTATCGACGCTGCTGGCGGGATACGGCATGGATCGCGCCAACAGTTACATCGAGCAAACCCAGGTGTTTCCGGCAAATGTCGTGACGCGAATTCGTTTTGCCTTTCGCTCCGGAGGCAGAAGCGGAGCCATTTCAGTTCCGGACAATCGCAGCCTGCAACTAACGCTGATGATGGATGTGCAGGAATTAAAGGAAAATCATGATTTTACTCCACGACTGGCTGATTCCCGCGTCGGTCATTTCGTCGAAGCGCATATCGATTTCGCCGACGACGAACGCAACACCCAATTCGTGCGCTACATCACGAAATGGGACATCCGCAAAGCAAGTCCCGAGTTGGAACTGTCGCCGCCGGTCAAACCGATTGTCTTTTGGCTCGAAAACACGATTCCGGAAAAGTATCGCGATCCGATTCGCCGGGGAATTCTCGAATGGAACAAGGCCTTCCGCAAAATCGGCGTGGAAGATCCGATCGTGGTCAACGACCAACCCGCCGACGCGGATTGGGATGTTTCCGACATCCGGTACAACACGATTCATTGGAACACCTCCCACAACATGGAGTACAGCGCCGTCTCGCAATGGGTGGCCAATCCGCGAACCGGCGAAATTTTTAACGGCGGCTTTCTCATCGAATCCGAAGACATTCGCGGTTTGTTGAACGTGCGGCGCGTCAATGAACCCGATCGCGTGGAAATGCTGAAAAATCGTTTGTCGCCGCAATTGCCCGAGGATCCTCAAAAAACGGTATGCGAGCACGGCCAAGGATTGCTGGATCATGCCGTTTATGCCTTGACCGTAATGGCCGCCCGCGAAGGGATCGGCAACATTTCCGCTGAACTCAAAGACGATTTCATCGACCAATACCTCTTCGCTCGCGCCTGCCACGAATTCGGGCACGTGCTGGGATTTCGCCATAATTTCAAGGGCAGCACGATGCTGACGCTCGATCAGCTCCACGACAAAGCCATCACGTCGGAAAAAAGCATCGTCGCCAGCGTAATGGAATATGCGCCGGTCAACTTCGCGCCGGAAGGCGTCGAACAGGGGCATTATTTCGAACCGACGATCGGTCCGTATGATTACCTGGCGGTGGAATACGCCTACAAAGAAATCAAACCGGCCGCCAGCGAGACGGAGCAAAGCCTTCTGAACGCCATCGCTGAGCAGGCCGAAATGCCTGAGCTCGTCTATGGAACGGAAGAGGATCTATACTCCGGCGGCGGCGTGGGCCTTGATCCGCTCTGCAATACCTACGATCTCGGCAACGATCCCCTCGCATTCGCCAAACAGCAGGCGCAAATTGCTTTCGATACGATTCCCAAATTGCCCAATCTCGTGCGGGAAGGCGACAACTACACGATGGTGCGGTTGGGATTCAATTACTTGTTGGGTTATTACTACGATTCTGCCGTCTTTGCCTTGAAATACCTCGGCGGACAATACTTTCATCGCGTTAAGAAAGGCGGCCCTCTCGATTCACTTCCACTCGAACCGGTCTCCGCCGTGAAACAGCGGGAAGCGTTGGATTTCATCACCTCCAAAATCTTTTCCGACGAGTTGTTCGAGGTCAATGCCGACCTGTTGAATATGCTGGCGGCGGAGAAATGGAATCATTGGGGAAGCCGCGGTTCGGGCATCTCCACCGATTATTCCCTCGTGAATGTCGTCTCCAATCTCTATGATATCATCCTGTATCAACTCTATTCTCCCACAACCATCCGCAGGATTCTGGACGCGGAGAGTCGGCGTCGGTCGGAAGCAGTCAACTTCACCGTGCCAGAATTATTTGAAACGCTGAATGAAGGAATCTGGGCAGAAGTGTACGCCGCGAATCGGGAAGCCATCGCGAATAATACATATTCAAACAGGAAACCGTTTCTTTCCACCTATCGCCGAACGTTGCAACGACAACACTTGAAACGCTTGATCGAAATCATGCTCGAACCGCCATACGGTATGCCGGAAGATGCGCGGACGCAGGCCTGGCGCTCCTTACGAAAACTCGAAAAAGATATCGGTTTGATCGTGGAACAATGCGAGGATAAAGATATTCTCGACGACTACTCCTTCGACCACCTCGCGGAATCGCAGGCAAAAATTCGCCGCGCTCTCGACGCCCGATTGAGTGTGCGAGTGGATTTCAATTAAACGTTCCCGGGAGAAAAATCATACATCAATCACCTGAGGCGGAAGTCATTATCTTCACGGACGGCGCATGTAAGGGAAATCCCGGCCCCGGCGGCTGGGCGTGTATCCTGCGGCATCTCTCTACCGGCAAGGAAAAAGAATTTTACGGCGCCGATCCACAGACCACCAACAACAAAATGGAATTACAGGCCGTGATCGAAGGCTTGAAACAGTTGAAACGCTCCACCCGCGTTCACGTGGTGTCGGATAGTATTTACGTTTTAAAGGGAATTACCAGCTGGATCCATAAATGGAAGCGAAGTGGCTGGAAACGAAAAGTGAAAAGTCATTACGAACCGGTGAAAAATGTCGAGTTGTGGCAGGAATTGGATGCCCTCGTGCAAAAACATCAGGTCACATTCGAACACGTCCGCGGCCATGCCGGTCATCCGGAAAATGAACGCTGTGATGAATTGGCGGTGCGGGCGTACAATGAACTAGAATGATGTTATTTATAGGGAAAACAACTTTTCCAAATCCTTTTTTGTCGGCTGCCGGCCGTATTCACATATCTCAAATGTCTCGGCATAACGAATCATAGAGGCTTTGGGTTCGCCATATCGCTCTTTCAATCTTTCTCGGCAGCACTCCGTCATGGCCAGCATCCATTTATCCCATGCGCTCGGCAGCCATCGCCTCCGTTCCTCGTCGGTTTGCGGCACTTGATCCAATTGGTCGTCGAGATAAGGCAGCCACTCGTAAAATTGCGAGGTATGGCAATGCACCATATCCCATTTTTTGTCCATTTCCCCGTCCACGGCAATCGCCACGTCGGGTTGGAACGGATACGGCTTGCGGTAATGATCCCATGCGTAGAAAAAAAACGGATTGCGAAACAAAGCCGGCTCATCCGGACAAACATTGGGAACTGTGACCATATATGCCGCGTCCTGAATCAACATGCCGGTATACCGATGGTCGGGATGGTAATCGTTGGGGCGATGGCTGATTACGAGATCCGCTTCCCATTGCCGAATCGCGCGGATTACGTCCCGCCGGGCATCCAACGACGGCAACAGTTCCCCGTCATGATGATCGAGAACTTCATATTCGATCCCCAGCACATCGCCGGCGCGTTGCGCCTCTTCGATTCGACGGCGAGCAAGAGCGCCGCCGCCTTCCAGCTGATGGCCGGCGTCGCCATTCGTCACGGAAACAAACTTCACGGCATGACCCAACGCGACATATTTTGCCGCCAACCCTCCGACAAGCAGCTCGCAATCATCGGGATGC
Source organism: Candidatus Omnitrophota bacterium (assembly GCA_003598175.1). Lineage (GTDB taxonomy): Bacteria > Hinthialibacterota > Hinthialibacteria > Hinthialibacterales > Hinthialibacteraceae > SURF-12. Next base: position 38,322 of record QZKN01000043.1, on the reverse strand, counting down.
GCGCCAAAGACAATCATTCGAATCACTGAATTTGTCATCTATAATTCTCCATGTTAAAATCCGAAACCTCTTCTTCACTATTATTCACGCAAAAAACAAGAAGTTAAGAGGGGGAAAGAAAAAGAAACGATTCGTCCCAACAAAACGGATTTCACCGCCTTTTTTGTTGGTAAGCCATCCGTTTTTTGGAAGTTTGCGCTTCCTCTTCCGATTTGGAAGCGGCGGACGGTTTCGACATGACTTCGAAATCCATTTCGGCCAGAATGCGACTCATCGGGAGATCATCCTCTTCCGTAAAACTTTTGGGGGTAAGGCGAGGAAAACCGGTGCGATCGATTTCTTCCTCAAGCAGATATTCGATGTTCTGCATGGATTTGGTCTGATCCACCAGCTGATTTCGATAAGCCTCGATTTTCTTTAATTCTCTCAGTTCCTGATCGATCAATTCCTGAAAAGCGGCCGGATCGTCGGGAGGCGATGACAATTCGATGTCATAGGGTTCCATGACGGGCACTCCCCGAATGCACTCTTTGATTAAGGTGCGGATCGTCTCATCCGTAATGCTTTCCGCAATGTTTGTTAACGTGCTTACAAGACTGAATACATACGCCGAGTTTAAATTCACATCAAGACTGATCATTTTTCGCTGCGTGCGCAACAAGTAAAAACGCAATTTCAGCGATTCTTTGATATCCACGGACATGAGCATCAATTCCTGTTTCACATGGGGATGCAGGATTTGCTTTTTTCGTTCCAATTCTTTACATTTCGATTCGTTTCCGCATTCCCTTTGCGTCTCGATTTCTTCGATGAGTTTCGATAGCTCTTTTAACAGGTGAGATTGACGTTTCTGTTTACGAATGGAATCATCCACGCGGCGCAAATCATTTCGCAAATCCGTACTTTCCTTCAGAAGGCCGGGAATTTGACTGGTGTTCTGTTCGATCGCGGACACGGAAATTTCATTGCGTTTGGAAAGGATCGCCGCGGTGTTATAACATTCCTCCGCCGCATGTTTGATCGCTTCGGCAAAAAAGTCTCCGCCTTCATTCAAAACAGTTTCCAACGAAATAATTGTGGACGTATCGTTCTCACGGTTCAAATTCATGGCATTGTATAAAAATCAATCACGATTGTAATCAATCCCCTATGAAATGATCAATCACACCATATTTAAGTGATTGTTATGAAAAAAACCAGACCCTAACAGCGAAAAAATAGGAAAAAGTCAATCCTGCTTCCGACAGGCTTGGTGAAATCCAAACCAAATGATAAAGTGAATAAGTGCGATCAGGATACGATTCCGGCTTTCGGTCAGACGAATCGAAGGGTGGCAAGGGCAGCGTTTTTCTGCCCTTGTGGGGACCCCAAATTCAATTCATCAGGCAACCGTGATTTCTAAAAATGGATAAAAAAGGCGCACCCAAAGGTCCATTCGTAAAATTCATCCTTGTAGACCTTTTCATCATATTAATCGCTTTATCGCTCGCATTCTTGCTCTATTTCCGCGATTTTCGCACTGAAAATCTCAATGTCTATTATGTTTTGATCCTCCCGATCTTTCTGATTCGCATCGGCGTCCTATTCCTTTTTCGTTTATACGATTTCAGCCGCGGCATGACCTCCTTCGACCTCGTCTATTATACGGGCTGCGCCATGCTCATCGCGCACGGAATCGAAATATTCGTGATCTTATACACGGAAACGTATATCGAAACCTCGGAATTATTATCCAAAGTGCTGGTTCAACCCACGGAAGCGTCTTTTGAAATATCACGCTATATTTTATTCTTGAATTTCCTATTCAGCTGGAGCGGCGCAGCGGCATGGCGAGTACTGTATTTACGCCGCCGTCGTCGTTGGGCGTACGATCGCACGCGCATATTAATCGTCGGAGCAGGCGAATTGGGCGAAAGCGTGCAGCGGGAAATCCAACAATACTCGCGACTGGGCCATGAAGTCGTCGGATTGATCGACGACGATATTGAAAGCCGCAGCAACGGCGCGCCGATCATCGGCAGGATGTCCGATTTGCCCGATTTGGTACAAAAAAAACAAATCCAGGAAATCATCGTCACCAGCCGCCAGGCCAACCGACAGGAACTTCTCCATATCATTTCCACCTGCCAGGCGACCGGCTGTAAAGTCCGCCTGCTTCCCGAATTATACGAGGTCATCATCGGTCATGTCGAAATCGGACAAGTGGCGGGTATACCGCTCATTACGCTTGACTCCGAAAAAAATAACGAATGGGGCGCCTTCTTCAAACGAATCTTCGATGTCATCGCCTCGGCCGTCAGTCTCATCCTTCTTCTACCTTTATTTATACTGATTGCCATTGCCATCAAACTGACCAGTGAAGGTCCGATCTTTTATCGGCAAAAACGCGTGGGAAAAGATTCCGCTCCATTCACGCTCTTCAAATTCCGAACCATGTTTACCAATGCGGAAACCGAATCGGGTCCCGTTTTGTCGTGGGACAACGATCCGCGCGTCACTTCCATCGGCCGTTTCTTGCGAAAATGGCATTTGGACGAAACTCCGCAATTCTATAATGTGCTGAAAGGTGAAATGAGCCTCGTCGGACCGCGGCCGGAACGGCCCCATTTCGCGGAACAACACAAAAATGAAATCCCCGCCTATCTCATGCGCGAAACTGTACGCCCCGGCATGACCGGCTTGGCGCAAATTCACGGTTTTTACAATTCTCCGGTCGAACACAAACTGCGCTATGATCTCGCGTATATCAACAACATCTCTTTTCTGCTGGACCTGAAAATCCTCTTTCTTACCCTGCGGGTAACCTTTTCAGGCCACGGCTCGCGAATTTAATTTTCATTCTTTTCTTTTTGCTTCCTATTTCTTATCCATTTGATAAGGAATCCGTTCCCCATCCCCACATTAATTAAATGCTCACCTTACGCAGAAGTTACAAAAACCGGCTGGAATTCCCCCTCCCCAACCCTCCCCGTCAACGGGGAGGGTGTGTTTATCCCCCCGTTGACGGGGGGATTATAGGGGGGTGTGCGTAAGGTGAGTTAAATGTTCATTTCTATTAACAATACTTGACAACCTGTATATATTTTTAGAATAATAACCCTAAAATACATCAAATGATTCGTATCTACATGGATCGATTGTAAAGAATTTTATAAAAAAATGTAAAGCCGGCATCCTGCCGGCTTTACCGGAAATGCCGCCGAGACGGCGGCGTTACATTATTATCATTCGTTGAGATTAATTAGTTATAGGGATTGTTATTCCATTTCGGGATTCCCCACTTTCGGTTTCCCACTTCTGTGATGTCGGGGCCTATCCAATGCGCTTTATTTTACGTTTCGCTTATGAGATGAAAAACAGTCCAGTCCATTATACGAGGCAATAAAAAATGAAGAAAAATCCACTGCATCCGATTTATCGTTTTTTCGTTTTTTTCCTGTTTGTGCTTATCACAGGTATGAGTGGGAACAACATCCCCCTGGCAAATGCACAAAGTTCACTCAAACACGGCGACGTCACGGCAGACGGAATCATCGACGGCCGCGACGCGCTTGTCGTATTACGCGCAATCGTGGGATTGCAAATTCTCACTTCGGATGAAAGCGACCGAGGAGACGTATATCCCAATCCCGGGACCGGCGGACGGATGATCGGCGACGGACGTTTGACGGAAGACGACGCGCGTCAAATCCTGCGCTTTGCGGTGCGCCTGATTCCGGAAGGGGATATAACCAGCGATTTTTCAGGCAATACACCCGTGATCAACCGATTTGAGCCTCATAGCGGCCCCGCCGGTACCCGCGTAACCATTCACGGCGAAAATTTCGCCGGCGCTTCACCGGAAAACAACATCGTCCGCCTGGGCGGCGTGCCGGTTCCCGTTTCCGAAATCACCGGCGTCTCCATCGTCGTCGAAATCACGGAGGATGCGCAATCCGGAGTTTTCGAAGTGCTGACGCCGGGCGGTTCGGCTGTCAGTTCCGGTCAATTCACCATCATAACGACCACCCCAGGCAGTCTCGAATTGGGCGCGGGAATGAATCCGGAAACATTTACCATCGTCAGCACGGTTGACGAGACGGAAAATGTCGACAGTCAGGGAAATTTCGATATCGGCGTCAATCGCGATGGAATATCCCTCATCGGCGCAGTTTCGGACGGCGAGGCAAACAATACCTATCTCGCACTAAACCTGCCCGGAATCATCGCCGACGAAAACGGCAAAATCATCCACACGCGGCAGGCGAATCAGGCATTGGAAGTCAACGCCATGAGCACGGCAAAAACCTTGATTTTCCTGCACCCGTTTCTCGGCACAGACAATCCCGTGGCGGTGGCTCGTTTGATGGAAATTCTGGATACGGTTCCGGAAGTGAGCCAACTCGCTTCCGTCATCGGCCAGCGCTACCCCCAAGGCGCGGATGGCTTGAACGATCCGGCGGTGAAAACAGCATGGGAAACAGCGATCATCGCCGTGTTTGACAATCTGCCGGAAGGATTGGTCTTTCCCATCGGCTCGGCGGCGGGTAAAAAATCCCGCTCCGCCGCGACAACGAAAATCCAACCTCCACACGCAAGTGGAAAAATTGAATTCACGACCCTGTCAAACGGCCTTCCCGTACGATTGGTGCGAGCGGGAGCGGATTATCTGGAGGCGGAACTCCTTACACGCACCAAAGAAGTCAAACTGGGATATCCTGAATCCTTGAATTACAGCCCGTTGGATTGGTACGCGAAGTGTTATCGCGTCGATCCGGCGGATATGCCGATCGGCGTATTGAATCCTTTTGTCGCCGCGCGGCAAGGTATTCGGCAAATCGGCTCGCATCAATCCACCGTGATTCCCGCCGAGCAATGGACGGCGCGCATCGACGTACTCGGATACGCCATCAGCTGGGCTTTCAATCAGGCCGCCGGCTGGGTGGATATCGGCGCTCCGAAATTTCGCTATGACGACACGCAGGAAGGCGTGTACGCCATTCGGATTTACAGCGGCTCGGTTGCGGATACCGACCCGGAAGATTTTCAAGCCATCACCACCATCGCAGACGGCCAGACCAACGCGAATATGGCAATCGTTCTCAATTTGTCATTGGCGGTTTTGGATTTTTGGAGTTTGATTTCCAGCAGCGAAGAAGGATTTTTACGAAGCGCCCTACGAACCGGCATGACGAAAGGATTAACCGGACTCGTTCAGCATAGTTCGAGGTTATACCCTCCGCGAGATGAAAGCCAGACGCTGGATGTGCTGCTTGTCGTTATGGTTGAAGTCGGCAAGGGAATCGCTGAAGCCGCGAAAGAAGCCGGGATTTCCGCGGCCAGAGAACGATTGCAGGAAACATGCGAAACGGCGGGAAGATTGGCGAGCGGACTGCTGGCGGCGCTGTCCCGCATTTCCTCTCTCGGCAAAATCGGCGAGCGCATCGCCGGCATGATGGGTTATTTGTTGAATCCGCTCGGTTGGGAAATCGCTCCCTACGGCCCCACGCCCTTGGAAACATTTTTCCTGGTCGTCGGGGATCCGTTCCGGCCTTCCATAACCCGGATTGATCCCGAATTCGGCGCGCCGGGAAGCGAAGTGACCATTTACGGAGAGCATTTTCTCACCGAACGAGAAAATAACATTGTCACTTTCGATGAGTATCCCGCTCGCGTGGTGCGCGTTGTCGACTCCAGGCAGATGGTGGTGGAAGCGCCTCGCTATCTGCCTCTGTTTCAAACATATGACGTTGTCGTCGAAACCGGCGCGTCATCCAATGCCGCAACCGCTCCCACCGGTTTCCACACCGATCCCGTTCCTTATATTCAAGCAATTACTCCGTTCGAAGGCTATTCTCCCACGACGAATGAAAACAATCCATTCCACGGCCAGGAAGGCATGTTGGTTCAATTACGCGGGTCGTATTTGGATTTACCCGAGGGAAATGACGCGAAACAGGTATTATTCAATAATCGGGAAGCGGAAATCACCCATGCGTTGCCGGATTATCTCACGGTCCGGGTTCCCGCCGGCCTGACCGGAACGGTCCGCGTTGTGCTTCGCGACACGGAACGCAATCATGAAAGCAATGCGGTATACTTTGATATTTACGATCCGCCGGTTATTCGTTCGTTATCATCCACCGAGGTCCGCGCGGGTGAATCCTTCACGATTCGCGGAAGATACTTGCACAACGCCCGAGTCAAAATCGGCGATCAATGGGCAACCGTCGTCTCCACCGCGCGTAATCAGGCCATCGTGCTGATGCCGACGGTGGGGGAAGAAAATCAAAGTCTGCGATTGGAGATATGGACGCCGAGTGGCTCAGCCGCCACACAAATCACCCGCGCCGAAGGGATGGAGATTCCCCGCCCGGTGGTTCTTCCGCAAGGCGCAAAAATTCCCGTCAACGATTGGGGCAACACGGTCGGGCCGGACGGGAAAATCACCCTGGCCGAAGCCGTGGCCATCGCCAACGGAACCATCAACCCGTTTCGCAATGGTTATGATGACAATAACATTAACTCCTATACCTATTATCGTCGTGTACTCAACACGGAAACGGGCGAGTACGAGCGCGTCAACGCCGGTTCCCGATCGGAACAGATTCCGGGCGGTTTCGGAAACGAATATCACAATTATTATGACGTCGCCGTGGATGATCACGGCAACGAAACCGGACGAACACTGACAAGATCCGTCAATCTGGATGAAACGGAAGAGGACATGGAAGAGGGTGATTTCATCCAATATTGGGGAAGAAGTTTGCCGGAGCCGGATGAATTCGATCTATCCCCTTATCGCGACCAGATTATCGTTTCCACCGGCGAACGGATTTCTTCCGGCAACCTGGCAATGGGTCCGCAGGACGAAATCGAAATGCCGCAAAACATCGTTTGGAATGTCGACGGGGGATTGACCATCTCGAATTACAACAAAATAACATTGGGCGGAGTGATCCGCGCCGGCGGCGCCATCACGCTTTCCGGAAATTCCACCATTGTGAGAGGCGCAACCATCGAAAACGCATCCCTGATCCTGGAGGATGAAATCGGCGTAAATATGACAAACATTTCCATCCTCAATGGCAGGGGAAACGGTCTGGAAATCAGAAGAGGAGGATTAAATCAACTCTCCCTCAACACGATCAATCAATGTAGCCAAAACGGAATTTTGATCCAGGACAGTCCGCAATGCACGATCCAGGTCTCTCAAATCGAACGCTGCACAAATCAGGGAATCGAAATCCGCGCAAGTCACCAAACCACCATCAACATCGGCGGCGGTTACCAATCCTCTCTGCCGGCTATTACCAATTGCAATCACGGTATTCTTATCGCCGATTCAAGAAACTGCACGATTTCCGGCTCCGCCAGTCCGACTGGTCCGGATATTTTGAACTGCCAGGGAAATGGAATTCTCATCCAAAACGGCGGTTTTCACACGCTGAGTGATTTTTTCATCCAAAATAACTCTCTCCGCGGAATACAGGTGGCAAATTCGGAAGGAAATTCAATCCGCAATTCAATGATTCTCGGAAACCAGAGCGACGCAATTTGCCTCCATAACGGTTCCGGAATGAATCAATTGAATCACCTCACCATCTATGAAAATCAGGAAAACGGCGTCCTTATTCAAGGAGAAGAAAATAATGACAATCAACTGAATCATATCAATATAGGATATAACCGCGTTATCGATCAATATACCGGAAATGGGAAAAACGGAATCTTTCTCACGGACGGAGCATCCGGTAATATCATCAATAATTGCCGCATATTCCGCTGCCAGGAAAACGGAATCCTGATTACCGGCCAAAACACCTTCAATAATCAGATTATCGAAACGGATGTCGCCTATGGCTATTCTGAGGAAACCGCCGAATTCGGCAATCAGCTGGATGGAATTCGCATCGTGCAAAGTCCGGGAAATACCCTTCTCCGAACGGGGATCGGACAAAATAACGGATATGGGATCCATATCGAGAACAGCGATGATAATAGAATCGAAGAATGCACGATCGGGGATCCGCGCGCCTTTATGTCATCCCCTGCCTACCATCGTCCCAACAAAAAACGCGGGATTCATCTCGTCGGTAGCAGTATCGGAAATATCATCAATTCCTGCAAGATTTCCTACAATCTCGAGGGAGGATTACTCCTTGAGGATATCACCCATCCCAACGCTTCCGAGAATGTACCGACGGTTTCCGTTCTCCATAGCTTCTTTGGAACAAATACGGATGGAACTCTTACCCGCAATGCGGTTTATCCGACAGCGGGACCGGCAATCGAATGCAAGAACGTCGAATACGTTAGCTTCAACGACGTATACGTCTATAAACACAATCCGGGCGTACTTATCCACGGAGACAATAACATTTCCATTGATTGGAGCGATCTGACCATCCGGGCTTCTCTCGGCAAAGGCTTTTACGCCCAAAATATTCAAGATTTAATTATGGATTCCGTCATATCTTATGGCTGCGCCGATGATGGTATCCATATGAAAAATGTACGCGCGGTTTTCTTTTCCCACGAGCATTTGCCTATCGAATATAGTCCGCCCTCGCTGGCGGACAGAAACACGGGAAACGGCCTCTATCTCGAATCCTGCCGCGATATAACATTAACAGAATGCTCTTTCCATGAAAACGCAAAAAGCGGCATGGTCTTGATCGATTGCCAGGATATTCAATTCCGGTATGGTTGGATCTGGGATAACCTGCTGCACGGCATTTCTCTCCAAAACTCATCCAATATCTTTTTCGAACGCATCCGCCCACAACGCAATGCCGGATGCGGCATTCAAATCATCGACTCGGAGAATCTCGAACTGCTCGGCACGGTTCCGCCGCGCACAGGCTTCTTCATCACCCAAAACAAAGGCGGCGGAATTGTCATAGAAAATTCTCAAAATATTCAAATCGGGAAAAAAGATAGAGAAGGAACGGTTTCCAACAACGTACCGGAACCGAACATCGTCATCACCGGCGATCAAACACGGAATGTAACGATCGAATGCTGCAATTTAATGGACTCGTATGAATCCGAATGCATCCGCATCGACGGCGGCGCGGGAATCACGATCGGCTCCTCGCAGCCGGGCAGCGTAAACAATATCGAGCGGAATGGTCCGATCGGCGTTCTCGTGCGTGGCGCCAATACGGAAGCTGTGATCCTCAACAACATCATCGGCGAACATGAATCCTACGAAAGCGGCGATCGACAAAGAGGCAATGATATCGGCATTGTTCTCGAAAACGGCGCGAGTCATACGCTGATTCAAGGCAATATCATCAACGCCAATCGCACCCAGGGCATCCTGATCCACGATGGCGCGAACGCCAACGTCATTCTGCGCAACCGAATCACCGAAAACGGCGAAAACGGCGTTCAGGTGGAAGGACTCGGCAGTCGCCAAAACCAAATCACCCAAAATTCCATCTCCCGCAATCTACAAAAGGGCATCCGCCTCGCCAATCACGGCAATGATGAAGTGGCCGCGCCGGTCATCACCCGCATCGAACCACGGCAAAACCTGATTCAGGGAAAATTAATCGCCGATGCGCCCGACGGCAGCCAAATCGAAGTCTACGCCGATCTCGACGACGAAGGGCAATCCCTCATCGGCGTCACCCAACTTTTTGCCAAGAAATTTTCCCTGATTGCGGATATTCCCACAGACAAAAACCTGCGCGCGCTGATCATTCATCCCGGCGGGAATACCTCAGAATTCGGAGAGACGGTTTATGAAGGAAAACGCGACAATTTCCTCTTCACCGAATACAAAAATAACACCTCCGATATCTATCTCTACAACTTTGTCACCGATAACGCCACGCGTCTGACCCACAGCGCCGCCAATGACACTCATCCGAGCCTGTCAAGCGATGGCAATCAAATGCTCTTCGTCTCCGACCGGCAAGGCAATCCCGATATCTGGCTTTTACCCTTCGATACGTTCGAACCGATCGCCGTCGTGGATAATCCCGCGCCGGATTACGATCCCGATTGGACGACGGATGGCTCCAAACTCGTTTACGTATCTGAACGGGACGGAAATCCGGAAATTTATCTGCAACCGGCGGTAACAGGCGCTTCAGGAGGTGAAATTTTCTATCATAAAGGAGATCAAGACACTGTTGCCGACATGTTCCTCCGTTCCGCGAACGCCCGCGATGGATTGGGAGCGCATATCACCTCGAATGCAGGCCCATTGTCTCAAATCCACATCTATATATATGCCGATCCTGCGCCGTTTCAATGGGTAATTCACGCCATGGAAAACGGCAAACCTGCTGTCACGCCACTCGCGGAAGGAACAGCGCAACCGACGGAAACAGGATGGCACATCATAGAAATGAACAATCTGACGGTTCCGCAGGATTTTGTGATAGGAATCATTTTTCTTGAAAGCTACAAACCGCAGCTCGGAATGGCTGTCGACGGAGAGTTCTATCGCTGGTGGCTCTATTCCATCACACGAGGTTGGGTGAACGTCATGTACCGCCCAATCATGGTAAAAGCGGTAATCGATAGTGGGGCCATAAGTCCGCAACGCCTGACCGACCACAATGCGGTCGATCGCTATCCGGCCATATCACCGGACGGAACCAAAATCGCCTTTATGTCTGAACGCGCGGGTCGGCAGGATATTTGGCTGATGGATATTGATGGCTCGAATCTCACCAATCTGACAGCAGCGACCGGTAACAGTTCCCTTCCCGCCTGGTCGCCGGACGGAAAAAACCTTACATTCGTAAGCGATCGTGACGGCAATCAGGAAATTTATGTAATGGATTTGCAAAGCGGTGAAACCACACGCATAACCCATGATGAACATATCGACACAGAACCGGTTTGGAACAACACCGGCAGCAATATTCTTTTTGCCTCCGATCGCGACGGCAGTTTTGAAATTTACACGATGAATGTCAGTAATCCTTCTCCGCAACGAGTGACGCGGGGGATTGGAAACCTGCGCGAAGCGGAAACCGGAAACCTGGATCCTTCCGCCATCGAAACCCATGCGATTCAAAGCTCATCCGCAAAAACCCGACTCGCTGCAAACATCCGCCAGTCCCCTCAGTTTTCACCGTCTGCGGTTGGAGAAATAAAAATGGATCTGCTGGACGGGGAAGCCGAACCGGGATCGCCGGTAAGCATGACGATTCAGTTGGAAAATGTTCAACAATTGGGCAATCTGGCTTTTGAAATTGAATACGAACCGAATGTTCTGCGTTTGTTGGATGCGCCGGCGGTGCAACTCCAAACCGCGCACTCGCTCTATGAATTCAATCCGATTCATTACCCAACGAATTTCTCCCCCTTCCGCTTCAATTGGATCAGCGCGGAAGGATGGAATGAAGCGAACGCGCAGATTCAACTGGCATTTGAAGTTCTCGCGGATACGTTGCGAAGTGAAACCAATCTGAAAATTCTATCGGCAAACGCATATGACGTCAGCCTGAATTCCATCCATCTTCTCGTGAATGATGGGATCGTACGCATTTTAGGAAATCAAACGCCGATCAGAGCATGGATGCTGTATTGAAATTGATCACAACAAATGATGAAAAAATGTGGTGTAGACCGGGTTTGCATGCGCAGGCTGGAAGCCCGCGCCACAATATGTTTATATGATTTGCACCGAAGTAAACTCCCGGTCGTGAGACATGACATAACACCGAACAATCGGATTTTCTGTCATCAGTGAAATAATAAAATAAAAATAACCGACGTAATAATTCTCTTCCCGATCCCGTTGGGAAGGGACCGCCAGTGAATCAGGATGCGAATGGTATATCCCAATCATTTCCTCGCCCGACTTCCTCATCTTCTTCACGGCGTCGATCAACTCTTTGGGATCGGCGAAAAACTGCGTTGCTGATTCGAGATCGTTGCGCAACGGATGAACGGAAGTAACAATACGTCCCTTTCCGCCCACAACGCCGCAGCATTCATAAGGGGCGCAGGAACGAGCATGTTCCAGCATGCGTTCCAAAAATGAAGGCGGAACGACGACAGAATCGTATACGACATCCTGACATGGAGAAATTCCCGCACTGTCACAGGAAAGATGATGATTCATGTGTGAATTGCCCCTATCTATTCAAAAGCGATGCCTCGATCGCATGGTTTTTCTCATTCTATTCATACACATTACCCACGAAATTCAAGTCCGGATGATCCCAGCCTTCCCGACGGCATCCACGGATTCCTCCAAAACGCCGATAACGGTACCAGCCCGGATTCAAAGCCACAAGCCCCCATCAACATCGATGACGCTCCCATTACAGTAATTCCCCTGCGGCGAAAGAAGAAAGAGAACTGCTCCCGCAATATCATCAGGTTTCCCCGCCCTCCCTACTGCAATCTGCTCATGTGTTCGTCTCCGATCCTCTTCCGTCATCGAACCGGTATCGATAAAACCCGGATTGACGACATTCGCCCGTATGCCATTCCCGCCTTCTTCCCTCACCAATGTTTTTGCCAGCAATACCACACCCGTCTTGGCGATTCCGTACGCGCACGTGTTTTGACGCGCGCGCGTGGTATTGGATTTGGGCGCGCCGATAAAAATGATATGGCCGGATTTCTGTTCCCGCATGATCGGAAGCGCGAATTTTGTACAATAAAAACCGCTGTTTAAATTTCCGTCGAGCATCGACTGCCATTCTTCGAACGAAGTGTCCGCAACGGTTTTCATGAAAAAAGGCCCGACATTGTTAATCAACACGTCTAACCGGCCAAAATGAACAAGAGTGGTATCGATCAAGCGGTTTGCGCCCTTGATGGAAACGACGTTCGCGTGCACGATGATCGATTGTCCCCCCATTTGTTCGATTTCATGAACCACTTCTTCTGCCGCCTGCCGGGAATTCCAATAATTCACGGTTACGCATGCGCCGTTCCGGGCCAACGTAAGAGCGATCGCGCGACCGATTCCACGGGAACCGCCGGTCACAACACAGATTTTTCCGTTCAGCAAGTCGGTCATGGCTATAAAATGGATTTCCGTAATGGATGAAATTAGTGGCGCGGACATCCTGTCTGCACAATTGATGACAGTTTTCGATCAAATCACACGATTAACCGCCATTTCCGTAATGATCATACCTGAATAAGAAAAAGAGAAAAGGTTACACTGGCTTCCACCAGTCAATCATCATCCCTGCTGCATAATGCGACATTTTCGCAAAATTTATCCATTCATGGGGTTGCCTCTTGGTTTTTTTAGGGTCAAATATTATTTTACATCGCATTGACTCTCTTTCACATGATGAGGACAGTATGGGATTGGCATTCACAGAACAGGGAAATACGGAGAATCCCTCCGTTGTTTTCATTCACGCTTTTCCCTTAAATCGGAAAATGTGGAAATATCAAGTGGAGGGGTTGTCTCAATCTCTCCACGTGCTGGCGCCGGATTTGCCCGGATTCGGTGAATCCCCGATCTTGCAGAAAAATCCCAGCATGACGGCATATGCTGAATCCATTAAGAATTTCTTGCTGGAAAAGAAAATTCATAAAGCGGTTTTCATGGGATGTTCGATGGGCGGCTACGTTTTGTTTGAAATATTCCGCCAGTACAAAGAAATGGTGGCCGGCCTGATTCTCTGTGACACCCGCCCACAGGCAGACACGCCGGAAGCGCGCGTTCAGCGAATGGAAACCATAGATTATGTCAGAGTAAATGGAATTCGTTCCCTTGCGGAGAAAATGCTTTTCAGTCTGCTTTGCCTCGAAACCACCGGTCAGACTCCTGAAAAAGTGGATGAAATCAAGGAAATAATTCTTTCCAACTCCACCGAAGGAATCATTCAAGCCTTGTGGGCGCTGGCCAGCCGCCGTGATTCCGTTGAATTGCTGCAATCCATCGACGCGCCGACATTGATCCTGGTCGGCAGGGAGGACGTATTGACGCCGCCGGATCTGGCGCGTTCCATGCAGAACCACATTAAAAACGCGCGACTGGATATCATCCCGAACGCCGGCCATTTATCTCCTTACGAGCAGCCGCATCTTGTCAATCGGTCAATCCGAAAATTTTTAGAGGAATCCAATATAATCTCACGATGACATCCCGATTTTCCACCATTGACTCCTCTTTTTCGACGTTTGATCGCAAATTCATACGTAGGGACATTGACTTTACAACGCGCTACTTTACAATTATAATCTTCAACGATGTGGGTCCTTAGCTCAGCTGGTTAGAGTGCTTGCTTGACATGCAAGAGGTCACTGGTTCAAGTCCAGTAGGACCCACCATGATACGCAAACACCCCTTTTCGCTCTCCCGCGAAAATCGGTTCATATACTTTAGGGAGAAGCGTAAGAGACCGAAGGGTCTCTTTTTTTGCTAAATATGACCGGAAAAAAATGAGTCTTGAAGCTTCTTCACAAACTATCACATTGAAGGTTTCCGCAAAGGACAATCCCGTCGAGTTCCCTTCGGGCGTTACGCCGTTGAATGTTCTGCAATCCCACTCCGGTTTGCCGAATGATGCCGTGGCCGCTCGATTGAACGGTAGCATTCTCAGCCTCACGCAACCGATTACCGAAGACGGTGAACTTCAATTTCTCACGTTCAACGACCCGGAGGGAAAAGAAGTCGTCTTCCACAGCACCGCCCATCTCATGGCGCAAGCCGTCACAGAACTGTTCCCCGGCGTCAAACTGGCGATCGGACCTCCCATCGCCGAAGGTTTTTATTACGATTTCGAGGTGGAACGCCCTTTCACTCCCGAAGATCTTCAGCAGATCGAAGAGCGCATGGAGAAACGGGCCAACGACAAACTGCCGGTTGAACGCTTCGTGATGAGCCGCGAGGAAGCGCTTGATTATTACAAAAAAGCCAATCAAAACTACAAAGTCGAATTGATCGAGGATTTTGAGGATTCCTCCTTCAGTTTTTACCGTCAGGGCGATTTTGTCGATATGTGCCGCGGTCCCCATGTGCCCCATACCGGCTACTTGAAACATTTCAAACTCCTGAATTGCGCGGGAGCATACTGGCGCGGCGACGAAAATCGCGCCATGCTGCAACGAATCTATGGCGTCGCCGCCGGCAATCGCAAGGAACTGAAAGACTACCTGCAAAAGCTGGAAGAAGCGAAAGAACGCGACCACCGCAAACTCGGTCGGGAACTCGATCTCTATAGCATCCACGACGAAGCCGGGCCGGGCCTGATTTTCTGGCATCCTCACGGCGCGCGCATCCGCAATATCATCGAAACCTTCTGGCGCGACGAGCATTACCGCCGGGGATACGAACTCGTCTATATACCGCATATCCTGCGCGAAAATTTATTTATCAAATCAGGGCATTTGGAAAATTTCCGCGAAAATATGTATTCCCCCATGCAGGTGGATAACATCGACTATTACGCCAAACCGATGAACTGCCCCGGCCACATTCTTATTTTTCAATCCCATTTGCGCAGTTATCGCGATCTCCCCATCCGCTACGGTGAGTTGGGCACGGTCTATCGCTACGAGCGCTCCGGCGTACTGCATGGCCTGCTTCGCGTGCGCGGATTTACCCAGGATGACGCGCACATCTTCTGCCGGCCGGACCAACTGGAAGAAGAAATCACCGGCGTTATCGATCTGGCGGATTTCATGATGAACGCCTTCGGTTTCGATTATCGTTTGTGCCTGTCCACACGACCGGCAAAATCCATCGGCTCGGACGAAGTGTGGGAACATGCCACGGAAACCTTACGCAGAGCGCTGGAAAAAAACGGCAAACCATATGATACCGAAGAAGGCGGAGGAGCATTCTATGGCCCCAAAATCGATGTCTTGCTCCTTGACGCTTTGGGACGCACATGGCAGGGGCCAACCTTCCAACTCGACTTTAACTTTCCGGAACGCTTCAATATAGACTATATCGACAGCGACGGCTCGAAAAAACGATGCGTCATGATACACCGAACCGTACTCGGTTCGATGGAACGGTTTTTAGGCAATTTGATCGAACATTACAAAGGCGCGTTTCCCGCATGGCTTTCTCCCGTGCAAATCAAGGTCTTACCCATTACCGACGATCAGCACGATTATGCGCGAAAACTGCATCAACGGCTCAAATCCGAAAATCTTCGTTCCGAACTTGACGATCGCAATGAAAAGATCGGCTATAAAATCCGTGAAGCGGAATCCCTGAAAATTCCCTTCATGTTCGTGGTCGGAAAAAAAGAAGCCGAAGAAACCACCGTCGCGGTCCGTGAACGAGGACGTAAAGATCACGGCGTCATGAGCCTCGTTGAGGCCCTTCATTTTGTTCGAAAGGCAACGGAAATCCCTCGAAGCTCATTACAGATGGATTAAGAATCGGAGACGGCAATTATAATGCCAGAGAGGAGTGTGATTCTCCATTAGAAAACAAAAACCGATGACCCGGGAAACATCATCCGTCGATACGACACGAATTAATGAAGCAATACGAGAACGTGAGGTTCGTCTCGTCAGTCAATCCGGCGATCACATCGGCGTCATCCCTATCGACGTCGCATTGGCCAAAGCCAGAGAAAGCGGATTGGATCTCGTCGAGGTTAGCGCCAAATCCAAACCTCATGTGTGCCGAATTATGGATTATGGCCAGTATAAATATCAACAGGCCAAAAAACAAAAAGAGGCAAAAAAGAAGCAAAAACAAATCGTGGTCAAAGAGATCAAGTTGCGTCCTCGTATCGAGCAGCATGACTATGAATTTAAATTGAACCATGCCATCAAATTCTTGGAGCATGGCGACAAAGTCCGGTTTATCATGCAGTTCCGCGGACGTGAAATGGCCCATAAGGAACTGGGACAAAAAATCATGGAACAGTTCATCCTAGACCTGGAAGCGGTCGCTCAGGTTGAACAAGCCCCGAAACAGGAAGGGCGATTTATGAATATGACGCTCGCTCCTCTTCCTGCGTCGAAAATGAAAAAGAGTAAATCAATCGAAAACGAGGACGAGTTGTTCATCGAAACCGACGATGAGTTATTCATCGAAACCGACGATGAGTTGTTCATCGAAACCGACGATGACAGCGAATCCTCCTTTGAAATCGAAGAAAAAAATCGTGAGGTAAATGATGGCTAAGGGACCGAAGATGAAATCCAACCGTGGAGCGACAAAACGCTTCCGGAAAACCAAAAACGGAAAGTTCAAACGCGAACGAGCCTATTTGAGCCACATTCGCACCAAGAAAAGCACCAAACGGAAGCGCCGACTGCGTCAACAAACCGTTGTTTCGACGGGCGAGATCAAGCGCGTTCGCAGAATGGTATTGAGTTGAATCGATTGTATCCCTTCTGGAACTGTTTATATGGATGACATCCATTTTTTTCAAAAAAGATGTCCTCGAATGGCTCGATTCAACGCCTGAAGTATTCATAAATCCCAAATAACCACTATCATGAGTCGGTTAGCATCATAAAGAAGGAGTATCGTTATGCCACGCGCTATCAGCCAGGTCGCTTCCCGACGGCGGCGAAAAAAAATATTGAAATTAGCCAAAGGCGCCCGTCTGGGTCGCAGAAACCAGATCCGCGCCGCACGGCACGGCGTTTTCAAAGGTTTGGCCTATGCCTACCGCGACCGTCGGAACCGAAAACGGGAATTTCGCTGTTTATGGATCACCCGCATTGGCGCCGCCGCGAAAATGGAAGGAATTTCCTATAGCGAATTCATCGGCGGCCTTAGTAAAGCCGGAGTCGATATCAACCGCAAAATTCTATCCGAACTTGCAATCAACGATCCGGCCGCGTTTCGGGATTTGGTGTCCATCGCCCGTAACGCCTTCGTATAAATTTCGTTGGATAGGTCGCGTTGTTCGACCCCTCTATCAATGAATCACACAGTTCTCTTTCATTATGATCGAAATCAGCGATATCCGTACGCAATTGGAAACAGCGCGGCAAAAGGGAATCCTCGAATTCGAACAGACCGATTCCCCGCAAACCCTCTACGAAAAACGCACCAAATATCTCGGTAAAAAAGGTGAGGTCAAGGCCGTTTTGCGAGGATTGGGCGCTCTATCTCCGGAAGAACGGCCCCAAATCGGCCAATTGGCCAACGAGGTTGCCGACGCTCTCGAAGCAGCCTATCAAAATCGCTTGGCGCAATTGAAATCCAGCGAATCCGAATTGCGCCTGACGAAAGATGAGGTCGACATCACCCTCCCGGGAACATGGACGCGGCGAGGCGCTTACCATCCCTTAATGCGCACACAATACGAAATTGAGGAACTGTTTTACTCGATGGGTTACGACATCGCCGAGGGACCGGAAATCGAAAGCGATTATTACAACTTCGAAGCGCTCAACTTCCCGCCCGACCATCCGGCGCGGGATATGCAGGATACCTTTTTTACCAAAAGCGGCCACGTCCTGCGCACGCATACCTCGCCAGTGCAAATCCACTACATGGAAACCCATAAACCGCCTCTGCGCATGATCGCGCCCGGCCGCGTCTACCGCTGCGATTCGGACATCACCCATTCCCCCATGTTCACCCAAATCGAAGGCCTGGTGGTCGATAAAAATATCACCTTTTGCGATCTCAAAGGCACTCTCGAGTTCCTCATCCACAAATTTTTCTCTCCGGATACCATCACTCGCTTCCGCCCCTCCTATTTCCCCTTCACGGAACCCAGCGCGGAAGTGGATATCGCCGTAACCGATTCATCCGGCCACGTCACCGGTTGGCTCGAAGTGCTGGGTTGCGGCATGGTCAATCCGGCGGTTTTCGAAGCGGTCGGCTATGATCCCGAACGATTCACCGGCTTCGCGTTCGGTCTTGGCATTGAACGCTTCGCCATGCTCAAATACGGCATCCGCGACATCCGCCTCTTTTACGAAAACGACATCCGCATGTTGAAACAATTTCGATAATCTTCTCACGCTTCCACCATAAAACCCAATATATGCTCAACCTTCACGTCGATGAATCGGTAAAAACGATTTTTTAATAATCATTCCTTCAAAGCATAGGAGAACTCGATCAAATTGTTTATAATAGACTCAAATATATGACAAGGAGCGCATCGATGAACAAGATTCTATTCTTCTGTATGATCATGAGCGGAGCGACCATCATGGTTGGTGAAACCGCCGCATCGCAGCAACAAAACACTACGAAAATCCCCGTCATTCTCGACACCGACATCGGCGACGACATCGACGACACGTGGGCGTTGGGCTTCCTGCTGCGCAGTCCCGAACTGGACGTTAAACTGGTCGTCGGCGATCAAGGCAATGCGGAATACCGCGCCAAATTAATCGCCCGTTTCCTGCAAACGGCAAAAAGAACCGACATCCCCGTCGGCGTTGGTATGGATTTCAATCGCCAGGACGGCGGCCGTCAGGCCGAATGGGTGAAGGATTACAATCTGTCGGACTATCCAGGTGTGGTCTATCAAGACGGCGTGCAGGCCATCATCGACACGATCATGAACGCAAAGGAACGTATAACCCTCATCGCCATCGGCCCTCTCCCCAACATCGCCGAGGCGCTGAAACGGGAGCCGAAAATAGCCCAAAAAGCCGACTTCGTCGGCATGCACGGCAGCGTACGCCTCGGCTACGGCGGCAACCAGCAAATCTCGGCGGAATACAACGTGCGCGCCGCCGTCGAAGCGTGCCAAAAAGTTTTCACCGCCGCCTGGCCGATTACCATCACCCCTCTCGATACCTGCGGACTCGTCGTCCTCAAAGGCGAACGTTATAAAAAAATGAAAGACTCGGACGATCCCATCGCCAAGGCCGTTATCGAAAATTATCGAATTTGGCTCGCCAGTGACGAGAAAATGGATCCCAACATGGCGGATAAAAACAGCTCCACTCTCTTCGACACGGTCGCGGTGTATCTCGCATTTGCTCAAGATTTCACAAAAATGGAAGAATTAGGCATTCACGTAACCGACGACGGGTACACGAAAATCGATTCCGCGGCGAAAACGATGAAGGTCGCCACGGAATGGAAGGACATGGACGCGTTTGAAGACCTGCTGGTTTCACGCTTGACCAATTCGCAATAATGGTTGATTTCCTATTCACCGTCGCTACACGATTCCTGCCTTGCCATTTTCCATAAGCGCATCCGTCCCTCTTTCAAACCTGTATAATCTTTCATAACATACCGTATGAAGCAAATTATGCAATTCTTTCTTCATCCTCTTTCCCGTTTTCAGCAGATTCTCGCTTTTTTGCTGGGATTCGCCGTTCTTTTCCTCGCCTACAGCGACGCCGCACGGCGGCAATGGGATTTCGCGGTATATTACCTGGCCTCCAAAGCGATTTGGAGCGGAATCAACATCTACGATTCGGCGCAAATGCAACATTTTGCGGATGAAATCGACGGCGTCGGTTATGCCGGTTTGTCATATTTATATCCCCCGCTGACCGCCCGTTTATTGTCTCCGATCGGATGGATACCCTACTTCCCCGCATCGTTTTCATGGATGGTTTTAAAATGCGTAGCATTGGAAGTAACGATTTTCATGTCGCTATCGATCATGCGATTGAATAAAACCATTCTTGCTTTTATGATTTTGCAAGGAGCTGCCATCCACTACTACCCTATCGACTTGGATTTCAACGCCGGTAACATCGCGGTATTCGAATCAACGCTGTTTCTTTGTTGTTTGATGGCCTGGCAGCATAAAAAACTGAGCATATCCGCCCCATTGCTTGCTTTTTCTTCGTTGATGAAGCTGTATCCCCTTCTTTTCGCATTGTATCCCCTTCACCTGCGTGAAAAACGATTCCTCCGCGCCCTGGCGGTCGCTTTAGCGTTCGTTGGCGCGGCCAATTTGCTGGATTATGAAAATTTCCACCGATTTATTCAGTATTTCCAAAGTCCGGTCTGGCAAACCATGTGGGACGAGCAGGTTCAAAGCTTTTACAATTGCTCCTACACGACTGTCATACTTCGATCCTTTTCGGACACCTACTTTGCCCAACCGCTTTTCGAATCTCCGCTGTTGGTTGCCCTCTTGATTCCACTCTTTCCGGTTGCCATACTTCTGATCATGGCCTTCATCGTCCACCAACGGGAAAAACAATCGATATTCAATCCGGCCGCAACGGAAATCCTGTGCATGATAATATGCAGCATTTTACTACTCACACCGCGCCTGGCCGGTTACACCCTCGCCTGGACATTCCTCCCCGCAACGTTTTCTGTTTGGTTCTCCATTCAAAAACGATTGTTTCTCCCTCTGTTTATTTCACTTACGGGCATTATCCTACTTCAAATCTACCTTCCTCCGCAACGGATTCCCCACGGATTTACTCAACTCCTGATCGACAAGGATTTTTTCGGTTTACTGCTTCTATTCATATCAAACTCGATACTCTCATGGAAAGCGCACTCGCAGGCAACATCGAATCCAATCAACCATACGAATTGAGGATCATTATTTCATGAGGAAAATCAAGTTTCATCAATCCAAGCCGATAAAGATATTAACATCGCGGATGAGATAATGTAAAATGATGAACACGTGATATTTTGTGGCAAAGTATGGTATCTCTTGTTGCATTTTGAATGAATCCGTTAAACACAATGAAGATAGAATAAAAAGGATACGTTCTTACCGGAAAAATGATTCAAGTTTGATACAGTTTGGACGATAATAACAGATAAACCGGAAGGTATCGACAGAATCGGTTATAATGATATTATAAATCAGCGTAGAGGGTGTTTGAGGTTTTGCCGCCGGAGTGCGGCAGCAGCAAGGAGTTGAATCATGGTCGACATAGTAGGAATTAACAATACTGCGCAGCAAGCCAATCGCATTGCAGAGCGATCGACCTCGAAAAGCCCCGGAACGCGCGGCAAGGAAACGTCCAGCGCTCCCTCTTCTTCGTCAGGAGATCGAATCGAGATCTCGGCAGGCGCAAAAGAAGCGCAAGTCGTCAAAAAACTGGTTGCCGCCGCCCAGGCAGAGCCGGATGTACGACCCGAAGCGGTCAACGCGGCAAAAGAACGTTTGGAAAACGGCGGATATGACGGAATCGAAGTCTCCAGACAAACGGCAAAGAAAATTCTCGGCATCAACTAATCACTACCACGAATCAACCATCAAACCCTCTCGGTTTTGCCGGGAGGGTTTGTTTTTTGTGCAGCAAACCATCATTACGAAGGAAAAAAATGTAACGCCGCCGTCTCGGCGGCATTTTCCGGGTAAAGCCGGCAGGATGCCGGCGTTACATTTCCAGATAAATCCCCCATTCCTTAACGGCCGTATCCACACCTCCATCTCCAACCTGAAACGCATTTTCCAATCGCGCCGATCTTCCATCCGCGGTTATGACCGTCACATCATACACGCCGTCCACCAAACCCGCCGGAATGAGAACATGCACGGTTTCACCCGCATTGATCGAGGCAATATCGAGCGGGATTTCATCCAGAAATACGGCATTGCCGACCGTAAAATTCAATCCTGCGACTGAAAGTCGAACTTCAGTTGGGATCGAGGGATCCTCTTGCTTTGGCGGATCGATGGAAAGAATGGATAATGTGCGTAATGGGGCGTTTTCCAGCCACGGCAACACTCTCGCCATGACCGTATTCATGTCCCTGACCGACAGCCGCTCAAGAGGAAAGGCAAGAAAAACCGCGCGATACGTTGTGTTTTCCGTCGCCACACCGATCGTCCCGCCGTTCCTCACATCCGTGCTGAACAACGGCGTCGCTTTCCCATCGCGATGAGCAAGAAGAGTATCCGCCATGTTGGGAAAATTCGTGCTGAAATCCAGTGAAAGAGTTCCAAGCCCATCTCCGATCGGATGATTCGCCGCGCTCGAAATACTCATTTGCGTAATTTGCGAACGGATGCGGCCAAATGAATCATAGGAAATAAACGGATCTCTGTTGAACCCATAAATATGAAAAACCTGAGCCGCAAACGACGTCGTTTCATGCGCGTCGCTCCAATCCTGGCCGGAAAGCAGCAAATTACCGCCCTGCGCCAGATAATGAGTCAACTCCGCCTGAAATCGAACGCGGGAATTGTATTGGGCGACGTACCGGTCCGACGAAACCGAATTCAACGAATTCGTCGCCATAAACCAAATCACGACGCGAAAATGCTGCATATATTGTTGTGTGGGATAATCGCCGTGTTCGTCTTTGTCCCACACCGTATAAGCGTATCCGGCGGTTCGAAGCGCATTGATGTAAAGACTTTGATACATCCCGGTGGGATCGTCGTCAACCAACAAAACCGAACTACCCGGTGAAGAAACAGACTTGAGCCTCGCCCAGACTGGTATTTTCAACACTTCGCTCGATTCTTCCGTCGTGATGACCACATCCGCATTCAAATCCACGGCGTTTCCCGCATTCGATGGCGGCTCCAATGTCAGAATGACCGCCGCCTCGCCCCGCTCGCCCACTTGTAAATTCAGCGCGTCCGGCGTGATAACCGCAGATTCCAACAGCGTGGATAAAGAATCTATTTGCAGACGAATCGACTGGAATGCATCGGAAACATTCTCCACCGTCAGGCGTTTTTCCACCGTCGTTTTTTCCACGAGCAACATGCGCCCCCAGCTCAACGTCGACGGCAGCGCCACAATCGGAATGGTCATCGCGCGCCTGGCGTTCACGTGCCCGCCTCCGCGAATCATGGCGCTTATTGTGCTTAACGAGGTCGGGCGATCCGTAACCGTGACAAGCGCCGATTTGACTTGTTCGGGAGTCCAGGAAGGATGCATTTGCCTCACCAGCGCGGCCGCGCCGGCAACACGGGGAGACGAGAAACTCGTTCCCGCGCCGAAATTGAATCCGCTCACGGCAAATCCGTTTTCTTCGTCGCTGAGGAATCGCTGCGCGTCGGGATAATTATCCTGCGTGGCGGCGAAGCTGTCCTTCCCCACAGCCACCAATTCCGGTTTGATACAATAATCGAGAGACGGGCCTAATGAGGAAAACGAGCTCATCAGCAGCGGCTCCTGTTTCCGAACCTCAGGCGTGACTCCATAAAACTCCACTTCCACCGTATCCCGGTTATTGAGATGTTCCTTAATCAACAAACCGACAGTACGACTCGAAAAAAAAGAGGGAATTTTCGTTCCTTCCACCAATGGATTAGGAACGGGAGAATTCACCCCTTCACTCGCGTTGCTTGAATTATAAATCAGCGTCCCCCATCCGCCGGCCGCCTGTACACGATCGATTTTCGAACTGAACGTACACTGACCCCGTTGCGCCAACAACCACACGCCGGACACCGAATCGATAGGAAGCGACTCGCAAACCAAACCATCCTGCACTCCACCATATCCACCCCCATCCAAATGATCCGCGTCGATCAGCAAAAACCGGCCGGAAGGAGGGTAAGAATAATAGAGCGGACTTTGCCCCATCATCACGTTGATCCGGCTCAAAATCACTTTTCCATTCACGTATACATTCATATACGTTTCCGTCGAATCGTCAGGATTGGATCCACCATGTGCGTTTGAAATCGATCCCACCGTGATCACTTCGGCGATCTGGCCCGGTCCCCCGATCGTATCCGTCAGGCCGGAATTGCCTGCGGCGGCAACGACAACCACTCCCGACGCGATGGCGTTCCTGATTGCGATCGATTCCGCATCAAACAACGGATCCATGAACTCTTCGCTGCCCAGGCTTAAATTGACAACGTCCATCCCATCTTCGACGCAGGCTTCGAGCGCGGCGATAATTTGTTCCGAATAAGTCGAATCGGTGGTAAATACTTTATAATTCCCTAGATACGCCTGGGGCGCCACGCCGGAAATCAATCACAGCGGCGACGGCGTATTCAATTCTCCCGCCGCGCAGGACGCCACGTGCGTGCCGTGCCCGTCGCGATCCATCGGCGTGGATTCCTCCGCCGTATCTCCCCTTTTTGGAAACACACGCGCCGCGATGATCTTGCGATTGGCAAATTCGGCATCCCCGACCGGATATCCATCGAGAACCGGATAATCCTCGTCGTCGAACATAACGTGCGTCGAATCGATTCCCGTGTCGATAATGCCGATTTTGACGCCGCGCCCCGCTTGCTCCGCTCCTCCCGACTCTTCCCACGCTGAAGAAACCTTCATAAGCGGATTGCTTTCCAAAAGAAGGCGTTTGTAACGACGATTCGGAGAGATATTCCGTATTTCCGGCCAGGAGCGAATTTCCGATTCGTTCTCAACCGGAATTTCGACGGCGATCGCATGGATCAAGCCGGTAAATTGGCGTTTTATGTGAATATCGGACGACAGTCGTTGCAGGCGTCGAATCACGCCATCCTGTTCGCGTTCCCGCTGCTTTCGGCGCGCTTCCAATTCCCGCAGATGCGGCTGCGGTTCCTGCCGTTTTCGGACCGCGATGCCTTTGTATAGCGATTCGCCATTCTCGTCTTTCGCAGCTCCGCTCACGGCGGACGTATGGAGGATCAGAATAACGTCTCGAGTCGATTTTGGATTATCGGTTTTCGCGGATAGACTTCCAACGACAACGAATAGGCACAATAAAACAAGCGATAACTGTTTTTTCATAACCTGTATTGAATTAACGAATAGTATTCATCCTAGTTTACCAGGCAAGACAACGTCCTGAAATAAATAGCTTCAAAAAATTGCGCTTCGTTTCGAGCCTACCCTTTCTTATTATATCGGCAGAGAGCAAAACAACGAAATTGCATAATGGAATCTCGCAATATATTGAAAAATAAAGGATTCGGTTCAGCATCCCAAACGCCTATAGCCGAAGAATCAATTCTTACATTTCCACAATTCTTTCCTTTTTGTATCCATCCATAATGAGTCTCGCGGGGAAATGTGGTAAAATAGCAATGAATGGATGATCGTGAATGTGGGAGGATGGTATGTTGGGAATCCTGAAGTGTTCCATTTTTTGTTTTGGATTCATTGTTATGAGTCAATCGATTTTCCCCGTTTGGGCGCAAGAGCCAGCGAAATTGTATGCAAAAACGATGTTTGTCAGCGGGACGGTGAACATCATCCGCACCGCCACATCGGAAGCGACGCCGTTGGCGCGCGGCGATTCGGTTTTTATGGGCGATCGGGTCATGACCGGTCCCGATTCGAAGGCGATTCTTGTCACAATCGAGAAAAAGTTAATCAACGTCCCGGCGAACGCGGAATTGAACGTCGCCGGCGGCGAAGCGGGCCGCGTGATTGCGGGTTTGGGCATGGGAATGTTCGCGAGCGGAACCGGCAGAAGCGATGTGGGCGCGCAGGCCGCGACGCGAAAGATGGATGACGAGCCGCTGCTGCTTTATCCACGCAACAGCAGGATTCGAGACCGCTCCATCACCCTGCAATTTGCTCCGTTGGCGGAAGGGGAACAATATGAAATCGAAGTGGTCGGTGTTACGCCTCAATTTGTCTACCCAACCAAACTATCAACGACGGAATTACTTTTGACGGAAGACCGGATCGGCCGGCAACTGATCGCGGGAGAAGCCTATTACGTTTATGTAAGAAAAATCAATGCGCAGAAAGTGGAATTACAGCAGGAAAATGGTTTGCGCGTGGGATTGTTAA
Organism: Candidatus Omnitrophota bacterium; assembly: GCA_003598175.1. Classification (GTDB taxonomy): domain Bacteria; phylum Hinthialibacterota; class Hinthialibacteria; order Hinthialibacterales; family Hinthialibacteraceae; genus SURF-12. Next base: position 11,811 of record QZKN01000043.1, on the reverse strand, counting down.
CGCCGGAAGAAGAAACGAACATTGCTCAGGTTGAGGAAATCCTTCAGCCGTTGATGAACCAGGAACGGGACAATCCCGCCTACCCCACTCTTTTGGCGGAAACGTATGAATCAAACTGCCTGCATCACGATGCGATCCGCATGTACGAGAAAATAATTAATGACATTCTGCCTGACGACGCCTATTCCCGCGAACGGCTGCGGCATTTGTACACGATCATACGCAATCCTCCCTTGCTGCGGACGTTGGATACGCAATGAGCGGTCAGCGCGGCAGCATGGACGTTAAAATCGTATCCTGTCCCGCGAGGGAAAAGAGAACCAAGCCTCGTTCCTCTTCAAAACCCGGCAATTTCGAGTAAGCGGGATGTTGTCTGCCGGATGTCGCCAGTTGCACCTGATAGGAGAGGAACGATCCCAATTCTTCCGATGTGACCACGCCGTCTTTGCTTAAATCCGCTTCTCCCGATTGGATGCCTTCGATCAATAAACCCGTGAAATAGCTATGTCCGCCAGGTCCGCCGTCGAGCGCTTCCTCATTTTCCGCGCCCGCCGTGATCACTTCCACCGCTTCCAACGCGGAAAGACGGAGAAAGTCAGCGGTGAGGGCGTTTTCTTCGCCGAAGCCGATTTCCTCGCCGACCTCGCGAAAATCGCCGAACACAGCGCTGCGTTTGGCGGTTAACAAACCCGAATAACAGGCATCGAGAACGAGGAGGATGTGTTTGGCCTTGGATTGACTGATCAGCTCGGTGATTGCCTTCATGCTCAGCCACGAAGCGGCGGCATCGCTCATGGAAGTCCGCGCATCCGGCATCGCGCCGTCGCTGGGAATGAGGAATCCTTCTTTTGGGCGATCACGCGTCGTCATGGTTTGCCCGTGACCGGCGAAAAAAATGACGATGCGGCTGTCATGATCGGCTTTCGCGATGGCTCCGAACGCGCTGCGGATTCCGTCAAGAGTAGCGTCTTCATTATACAATTCATAAATGTTGTCCGGAGGAAAATGAAAACGGTTCCGCAATAACTCCCGAATCCCTTTCGCGTCTCGAACTGCATTTGCAAGAGGCCGCCAGCGCTGATAATCGTCGATGCCGACGACCAACGCGTAATTACGATCGTAAAACATGGAATCGGCCAGCGCTTTTTGGACGCGCACATCCATCGGGATTTCCATGACGTTGTTGAAAATATCAACGATTTGAAGACGGAAACGATTGTTGCCGGGCGCGAGCGCAAAACGATGTTCAAAAAACTTGACGTTTTTTCCCCCGCTCATGCCGCCCTCTTCCAAATGTGTGGGGGAGGCTTCGACCAGATATTCCACCTCCTGACCGTTGAACAGCACATTTTCGACGCCGGAATCGTCCTGAACCAATCCGCGCACGATGCCTTTATTGGCGCTGGTCATTTTCACTTCGATCGGGCCGCCGCCGCTACGCACGGCGACGAGTTCCTCGTCCGTCACCACCGGTTTGATGAAACGAATGCTCGGTTTTGTCGTTTCCTTGCTCGGTCCTTGCAGCTGTAAGGGGTAATTGCGAAATCCTTGTGATCGATCGTTTTTATCGAACGCCTCGATGTGGATGAATTCGATGTTGTTAAGCAACACCGTCGCTTCGAACGGATAAATCGGAGGACCGCCGAAACCGAAATCCACCGCCGGTTTGAGTTTCGCTTCAAATCCGTTGACTTCGATTTTGGCGAGTTGGGTATTGGTAGCGGCGATTCCGCCCGTGATTTCCAATAATTTTTGATTAGTGGTGAAGGGCGCGGCGGCGGTGGAGGATTCGAGTTCGATGGGAGTCGTGATTTTGAATTGAACGGTGGCGTCTCCCGCCGGCGCCGGCAAAACCGGCGCAGATGGCTCCTCGTTTTGCTGCTCTTGTTCGTTTTCCTGATGTTGCGATATCGCCGCGGCGATATATCGTTCTTGGGAAACTCGCTTGTCTACCGATATCGCGATTTTGGATCGTTCATCTATTTGCGAATCGTAATTTTTAAAACCCCGCGTAAGTCCATGCGAAGGATTTTGCCGATTCATGGCCCGCACGGCCACGTCGGGAGCGCCGTCCGGAATCAGGATGGAAACGGCGCCGTCGCGATCGCCGATCCAAATGCGGTTGTAACGGTCGGAAGCCACGGCGATCGCGCGGTCGTTTGCCAAACCTCGGTTTGTGTTCCTGTGCGTGAGTTGCGACCACTCGCTTCCGTCGAAAACGGAAATCCCTTTCTCCAGACCGCCCCATGCGCACCAAATATGGCCGTTTTGATCCTGCGTCATGTCGGAAATCAGGCGTTTCCGCAGATCGCCGCGGTTCAGTGCGAACTCCCAACGTTCTCCGTCGTAGATCGCCAGGCCGCCTTTCGTCGCGCAGTAGATGCGATTGTCGTTGCCGGGAAGAATGCTGTACACATAATCCACCCGTTTGCGCTCCCAGCGCCACCAATGATCGTCGTAAAAAGCGTTGACGCCGCGCCAGAATCCGCACCATACCCGCCCGTTTGGGCCGACGGCGATTTCCACCGCGTCGTTGCGATAGAGACCGTCGTCGGTGGTGAATATCGTCCATTGATTTTCGTCGAAAACGGCAACTCCCTTTCCCGTACCCGCCCAAATGCGCCCCTGCGGATCCGCGCAGAGCGCATAGACTTCGTTGGAGGGCAACATGCCGCTTTCCTCGAAGGAAGTGAAGCCAATCGCGTCCATTACCGTGATTCCCGCGCCCGTCAATCCCTCGCGCGTGCGATCCCAGCAGGCGAACCATACGCGCCCGCGCGGATCGACGGCAATGTCGCGCACGATGGCGCCCGCGAGCTGCAGGGACTCGCCGCGCCCATTGATTTCTTTTGTCACGCGCAAAAACGAATCTTTTTCGACGTCGTAGAGTAACGCGCCCGATTCGCCGCCGATCCAGACGGCGTGATCGGCGGCGATCATGCATTTGATGGAATCGCCGTACTTGAACGTGCGCCATTGGTCTGCTCGGGAGAATGAGGGAATGCAAAGGAACAGCAACACCAATCGGAACAATTTCATGATATATATCATTTTAACGAATTGTGAGTTGGTATGAAGCATCATGATCACCTTACCACTTCCTTAAAACCGATATTCACAGCCGATGGTGGGGATGAAATCGGTGCGTAATCCCTCATCGTCCAGCGGAATCCGAACTCCGCCCTGCACGAAGAATTGATCGTTGATTTTGATGCGGGTGGACACGCCCCAATCGTTGGTTACGGCGAAACTTGAATTCGAGTGCATCCATTCCATGCTCAACGTCCATTTTTCCGCAATCAAAGCGACCGGCAATCCACAACGGATTTCGAATGCGTTGAAATCGTCGTCTTCGACGCCGGTCGGAAAGGTGATCACGGCGTCGGGTACGTTGCGATCCAACACCGTCATGCGGTTGACGGCGTCGACGCCGGCGAAATTGTAGGCCAACTCGACGACCGGATAGAAGCGACCGATGCGTTTTCCCACCGACGTGCGCAAACGAACGCCGACGTCGCCGGTTCCCAATAATTCGTCGGAATCGCCGTTGTTCAATTTGACGTCCACGCCGGCGGACCATGAAAAGAGATTGTCGAGGTCTTCGATTTCAAGGATTTCGTATTTGGCGCGGATGAATATGTCGGCGACGTCGGTAATCGATTCGTTGAAATCGGTAATGTCCGGAAAATTGGCAACTCGCGCGAATCTTCCCTTCCCTTCACCGTCAAGATACACCAGCGGAACGATCAAACCCAAATCAAGCCGATCCATCACGCCGTACGCCATGGACAATGTAGTCAACTGGCCGGTCAAACAGTAATCCCCCTGCCAGGCAAGGTCGCCGTCGGCGTTGTAAAAATCGAAAATCCGGCTCATTCCGCGCCCTTGCAACGTGCGAAAATCGAGATAGGAGGTGTTGATCCCGACCGAGCCGTTTCCCGCGCCGGTGGTCCACGGCGGCTCGATAAAATAAGTGCCCAGCGATTCGGACACATAAAACATGCGGTCGCGTCCGAAAAAATATTGCGTCCCCGCGGCGGAAATGGAAAGATTGGCGATTTCATTGGCGGCCGCCGCCTGCAAAGCAGAAGAAACCGCGCCCAGTCGCCGCACGACGGCTTCCTCCAGAATCGCCTGCCCGGCCAGGAAATGCGGATGATAAAATCCCAACACCGAATCAAAATCCCGCAACGGCAGGCCATTCTGCTGCGCGGAAATCGGATGGAGTGGGAGGAGAAACGATGCCGCCAGGTACAGGATTGGGAGGTATCGGATTTGTTTGCAGGTCATGTTCATGATTCAATTATGTTTTTTATACAAATATGGTTGTTTCCACGCTCCGGCGGGCAGGATGCCCGCGCTCCGATTTTTTCATCGCTGCCGGCCTTTTCCGGCTGACCATCGCGGTTGACTCTACACGATTTCAACAACCAAAAAAGTAATATCATCCTCGATCGGGCTGCCTTCCCGGAATTTTTCCAGTTCCTCCTCCAGTTTATGGGGAAGGGATGAGACCGGTTTTTTACAGGTTTTGACCAGGAACGCCTCCAATCCCTCAAGATCGTAGCGGCGGCCTTCGACATCGAAGGTATCGATGACGCCGTCGGTGTAAAATCCCAGCCGATCGCCGGCATTCAATGCGATGCTTTTCCCACGCACGTCGATATCGGGTGTGAAACGCAAAAAATAGGAACGAGGACCAACCAGCGGCTGGCAAACATCGCCGTGCAGGTGAAGAATGAAGGGATGACCGGCGTAAGCGAATTGAATCATCCGATTTTCCAGATCGATCACCGCCGCCTGCGCGGTAACGAAATGGTGGGAAGGACCATATTCGATCAAATAGCGATTGAGTTGTTTTAAAATGGTTTGCGGCGTTTTCCGCAAGTTGATTTGATGAATAAACGATCTCACGATGGCCATAGTAATGGAAGCCTGCGCGCCGTGACCGGTGACGTCGGCGATAATCAGGAAAAGCCGGTTTTCGTCCAGCATGATGGCATCGTAATAATCGCCCCCGGCATAGACGCAGGGATTGTAATACACATGGATCCTCATGCGGGGATCGTCGGGCAGGGTTTCCGGCAGCAGCGAGCGCTGCACTCGGGCCAGTTGTTTGTAATCCTGCAGGATTTCCCGCTTGTGGGTTTTGTCGCGCGAGGATTCGCCCGAGGTGTCGCGCAAGCGGTCGACCAAAAGATTCATGATCCACGTCGAAACGGGAGAACTGAACAGCATCTTACGGAAAACCTGCGCGGGAATGTGAAGCGCGGAGGTCGGTTCGATGGCGGTGACGGTGGCGCTGCGCGAGGCGTCTTGAATGACACCCATTTCGCCCACGAGATCGCCGCTTTCCAAAAATCCCAGCGGCTCTCCATCGACGGAAAAGGTGCATCGTCCCTGCAGCACGAGATACAGCGAATCGGAAGGGTCGTGTTGTTTGACCAGGATCTCTTCGGGATCGAACAATTCGACGGTGGAATGCTTCACCAGCGTTTCCAGCAGTTTACGATCAAAGGAATTCAGCCAGTCCTGTTTTTTCTGTTGCAGGATTTTAAAAATTTCGGATGTTTTGATGCGTTTTTCTTGAATTTTCATTCCATTCCCAATCCCGTTGCCAAATCCATCTGCCAAAACATGATATATGCATAATACATCGATTCGCTATCCGTTATTCTAGCGCGATTTGTGGAGATGCGTAGGTAAAATTGATTTTTTATTTTTGTTTGGGGACAACAAAGGAAACATGACATTGCCGGGTGGGAAAATAAAAATCCGGAAACATTTCCTACGGAACTGGCGATCTACGCGCTACGGAACCAACGCCGGAATGGAGACATTACTTGATGTACCCATGATAAAGCCCCATATAATACGGCAGCAGAAACACCGTTCCGCTGGCCAGCGTTCTTCCATCTCCGCCGTAATCGAGCGTCCACGGATCGGTGTTGTAATGGTTGAAATGGCGGTTTTGCACGGAAAGAACCTTGTCATTGACGCGGTAGCCTCTTTTTCTGCGCCCGCTGTCGGTTGAGTTGATTCCGGCCTGTCGGGGCAACGCAATCAGGTCCAAGCGATGGCTGTTTTGATGCGGCCAATTCAGCCGGTCGAGCGGAAATCCTTGCAGCGTCTCCACGGAATCCTCCAGCCAGCCGTCCCACGGCCGCAGCGGATAGGTTCCCCACGGATCGGTGTAGGAGAATGACTCTGCGCAGGCTGCATAGGTGAAATTGAAAAACGGATTCATTTCAGGAAATTCCAAAATCCAATAATTATAAAAAGAAAAGATCATCTCTCGCCGCAGGGTTTCGTTCTTTGTATATTTGATCAGGTTATAATAACTCATAAAGGCCATTTCGTCGTCGGATTGATTGCCGGAGCCGATCCCGCGTTGGATTTTGGCCACCATCGCGTTGATGTCGTACGCATGCTCCTCGCACAGCTGCTTGACATATTCCCCATAACGCTCATCGCCGGTGACGAATTCGGCGACGGTAAGGTAGGAAAGAATGCTGAGCGAATTCAATCCGCGTTCGGGATACCAGACCGGATCGCGATTGAGAAACTTCGGTCCGAAAACCGCCCAGCGGGTGGGCGTCCCGTCATGATCGATGAGGCAAAAATCGTTGCGTATCAGGTGATCGGTAATGCTCCGCACCACTTCGCGCACGCGTTCCTTCTCCTGCGGCGAATCGGCCACTAAATCGTAATAGAGCGCATAAAAGAAGAAATGGCCATCGAGTTCGTCGGAACTGGTGTCGGTTTTGTACCAAAAGTTGCCGTCCTGACTTAGCGGCCAGCGGGGGTAATACACTTTCCAGCGGGCGTCGCCGGAATCGCGCGTGCGTTTCATCCCCTCGAGCGTATAGCTGCTGCGCTCGTTGGGATTCGGTTCACTGGTGGGGACGACGGTGCGGGCGACGAAACCGGGTTGCTGCTCCACTTCGCCCCCTTGCGTCACCACGCTGAGAAACCGCAACGCTTCAAACGCTTCCTGCGCGCGTTTTTTCGCGTTCTCATCGCGAGTCACGGCGTAAGCAAAACATGCCCCCGCGCCGTACATGCTCGTCCATAGACCGTCGTTGTCGCTGTCGGAATAGAGGATGGCGCTCTTGTCGCCCGGTTGTTGCAGGCGCACTTCGGACAGGTACCCAAATTCCGTGCGTTTGATATGGTTTTCGATTTCGTTTTCATAAAAATCGGCCTTTTCCGCCAGCGTCATGGAGCGGCGTTCGATCCACCCCACGCCGGCGGGTGTGGCGAACCATGCGCTGCCATCCGAAGCGACGGCGATATCATTGATCCGATCGTCCGGCAGCCAGCGCGGCCCTTGCCGGTAGTCCCAATTCTTGCCGTCAAAACGGATCGCACCGATCTGAGTTCCAAACCATACAACGCCCGGCTCGCCAGGCGCAACACAGGTGAAATCGTTATAAGGCAAACCTTCTTTGCCGGTGTAGAGCGTCCATTTCGTGCTGTAGCAGCCTACGCCTTGCGGGCCAGCAAACCACAGGCGATCCTGTTTATCGAAAGTCACGCCTTTGACGTTACGCGGCGCCCAGCTGCGTCCCTTTTCGTCATGCGGATAAAGAGCGGTCCATTCCTTGTCTTCTTTTTTGAGAAACAATCCCGCTTCCGCCGCCACGGCGATGGATTTCTGGGAATCGTAAGCAACCGCGTTGATTTGCTGATCCTCGCCTAACAAATTGCTCAACGCCGGATCGGAGGAAAAATCGATTCGCATATTCACAAACGGAATCTCTTCGGAAACAGGAATCCATTTCCCATTTCGAAAAACCGCGTTTCCATTCACCGTGCCCGCATAAACGGTTCCGTCGGGGGAGACGGCGATGGAGAGAACGTGATTCGAAGGTAACCCATCCACTTCGTCATAAACGTGGCTGATTTCCTGTGGATAGGTTCCGATTTTAACGGAAGGCGCATTTTGATTGACGGCGAATAAGGGAGACGTGATGAAACAGGCCACGATACCTACATAATGAAACAATGAAATTCTCATGAGCGTCGCTCCATAATGTTTTGTGGGTAGAGCAGGCGTCTCGCCTGCGTCGTTCGTGCAAGCGGGGACGCTTGCTCTACCCACGAAACAACGATTCGAAAAATGATTGTGTTCGTTGAATTGAAAAACGGGGGGATGTCAAGTCAACGAAGCTATGATTTCCGTTCATTCAGATTGCGCCAGGCAAGAGCGGCCGCGCCCAAAATACCGGCGTCGTCGCCCAACGCGGCGGCGACGATTTGCACATCTTGAAACGTGATGGGAAACGAATTCTCTTTCGCGTATTTGCGAATGATTTTCAGCACCCGGTCCCCCAACGCTTCGACAAGCCCGCCGCCGATGACGACCATTTCCGGGCTGAGAATGTTTAACAGACTGCCAACCGCAACGCCGGTGTAGCGCGCGGCGCGCCGGACTTCCTTCGTGACCAATTCGTCTTTTTCTTCAACCGCCTTCAGAAAAACCCTGCTGGTCAGTTTGGACCAGTCATTGCCGACCAATTTGGTTAAAATGGTTTTCCTGCCGCTGTTCACCGCATTTTTAAAGCGTTTGATCATGGCGGTTTTACTGGCGTAAGCTTCCAGGCATCCTTTTTGGCCGCAGCCGCAGACATCGCCGCCCGCGCAAATTTTCATATGTCCCAACTCACCGGCGTTGTAGCTGAATCCGTGCAGCAATTTGCCGTCGACGATCACGCCGCCGCCGATGCCGGTTCCCATAAAAATGCCGACAACGTGTTTCAGGCCTTTTCCCGCGCCGTACACGTATTCGCCCAGCGTGCCGACATTTACGTCGTTGTCGAGAAACACCGGAATCCCTAACTCCTTTTGCAGAAAGGCCGTTACGGGCGCATTGGTCAAATTCATGTTCGGCGTTTCGATGACGATTCCCTTGTCCGGATCCAGCGGGCCGGGGGAGCCGATTCCCACGCCCTGAATCGCGTCCAATGCAATCCCGGCGCCCTCCGCCGCTTCACGGCAACATGCAGCGACGCGTCCTAAAATCTCTTCCGGCGGTTTTTCCGGTTTGGTTTTCTTTTTGGCGCGGCTGAGGATTTCTCCCGATTCCGTAATGACAGCGGCGAGGACTTTGGTTCCTCCCAAATCCACGCCGATGACAACGCGATTGTCCGTCTGGTCCTGGTTTGCCACGTCGATTTGTCTCCCTTCGCGTTCATTCGTGAGATAATTTGGAAAATACTCGTTTTTGCAAATCTTTGGCAACCGCTTTGACGGAACGGTTGCCGTCGATAACGTCGAATCCGTATTTAACCTGCATTTTCCGAAATTCCGCCTGGATCAGGCGTTGGTATTTGAGAAAACTTTCGAACACATCCTGCGACAATCCGATGTCCATTCCCGATTCCCAATAATCCAATATCGCATGTTTGCGAAAATTGCGCTCGACCAGATTTTGCGGGCTGACGCGAAGATAATAAACCGCATCGGGAACGAGAGCAATGCCATACAGCGATTCCACCCATTCCGGCTCCAAATTGCGCGCAAAGGTTCGCGCCATGAGCGTGTAGATATAACGGTCGGCGAGAACGATAAATCCGGCGCGAAGTGCGGGTATGATCTGATTCTCCAATTGATCGGCGAAATCGGTGGCATAAAAAAGACTGAAGGTGCGTTTGCCGAGAATATTCCCCTTCTTGGCCTCGTCGAGTTCACGGCTCACGAGAGTGGAACGCCGCAAACCGACGTTGACCACGGCATACCCCTTTTCTTCCAGAAAATCTTTGAGCAACGTGATTTGTGTGGAACGACCGGAGCCGTCGGCGCCTTCGATCACGATCAGATTCCCCGTCAACTCCTCGCAGTCGATATCCGGCAGACCGGCGCCGTAAAAACTTTTAGTCTTTGGTTTGGGATCATTCATGATCGCGTCCTCCGCCGATACGCGTTGAGATCGATCTTTTCCGCAACCACGCCGCGAACTTCATCCTGCAATTGTTGGATCGGTTTGGTTCCATCCATCACCACAAAATCGAATTCATCGACCATGCTTGCATATTCATTGTTGATGCTTTCTTGAAAAATCGCAAAACTTTCGTAAGGATCGTGAGACAAATTGAGATCCATACCTGCCTCATGATATTTAAGTTGCGGCCTTCCGCTTAAGATTCGGTTTAAAGCGGTTTGCAACGGCACTTGAAAAAAGAAGGTAATGTTGGGTGGAACGGCAAATCCGTACACCCTCCGCAGCCAACCGCGACCGCAGCTGCGCACGGCGTCGCGCGCGAAAGCGGTATAGATATAACGATCACACAGCACAATATATCCGGCGTGGAGCAAGGGCAGAATCTGCCGTTCGTAGCGATCAGCGAAATCCGTACAATGAATCAGGCTGAAAGTGGTGGGTGTAAGCAGATTGCTTTTTTTGCCGCGTTTGGTCGCTTTTTTTACAACCAAGGAAGAATTCCATTCCGTAAAAAAAACCTTGATGTCGGACAATTCCAGCCAACGCTTGAGAAGATATACCTGCGTGGATTTGCCGGAGCCGTCAAGGCCCTCCACTGCGATCAATATGCCTTTCATACGTTCCCTTTTCAATTTGTATTGTTCAAGAATTCGTTATCGGTAATATGAGTATGAGGTAGTATAACGCATTCGAGTGCAATTTCAAATCATTTTACTCACCTTACGCACACCCCCCTTTGATCCCCCCGTCAATGGGGAGTCATATTTACGATAATTCCATTAATTTCATGGAACAACAGCGATTTCAACCTTTTCAACATCATGCCTTACATGAATCAATATTGCATGATGCTCCTCAACATATTTCCACCCATCCGCCGCGCCAAACAGTTGCTTCATTTCCGGCAGCGGAGAATCATGCTTGATCATCACCGCTTTTGGTTTATGGGGGATAGGCGCGAGTAGAATTTCCGTATTTCGTCCTTTTTTTGAAATCACGGTGAATTGCAGGATTTCGCCAGGTTCATCGATGTGAAGATCGGCGTTGGCGCTGATTCGCAGCGCGTCCGGCCGGATTTTATCAACGAACTTCGTGCGGATATTGAGGTTGTTGCCTTCGAGCGCATGCAGATTGGTCAGGATGTTTTCGGGATTGATATAGGCGCCGTGGGCGGTGAGAAAATAATCTCCGTAGCTGTCGGGTAATGTGCCAATATATTCCCCTTCCGTCATTTGTTGCAGCATGGCGCTGTTGACGATGCCGCGCGCGATGGTTATCCACGGCAATGAATCGTCGAACTCGGCCAGTTCCAACAAAGCATAGGCGTAAACCAGGCCGCACCACTGCACGGGAACGCCTCGCCAGGAATGAGAGAAGAACGTCGCGCCGAAAATGGGAATCGTGGCGTATCGCTGCAGCGGACGGTCGGGCAGGTTCCATACATAGTGAAATGCGACGCCGGTTCGCGCCCAATACCTTGCTTGTTGTAGATAGCGCTCGTCGCCGGTGATGCGATAGGCGTCCAAATTGGCGCGCGCGGCATGACCGGAGACCAAAATATCGGCGGCGGCGATGGGGCATTCCCAGCCTTGCGCGCCGCGCGGAATGCGGTGGCGTTCCAACGCATCGATCCCGTGGAGACCCGACTTGAGAAAAGTCCGATCACCGGTCACTCGGGTATAGCGTAGAATGCGCCAGGCTCGATTGCCGATGGTGCCGGAAGTTTGTTCGCCATCGACACCTAACGTCTTATGTTGGGGGGAAGATGGAAAATCCCACGTATGAAAATCATGGAGACCATGCCGAAGCGGTTGAAATACTCTATGATCCTGAAAAAACTTCATACAAAAAAATGCTGGATTTTTTCT
>QZKN01000172.1 GCA_003598175.1 Candidatus Omnitrophota bacterium | reverse complement strand
AATTTTTCATGCAGATGATTCATCGACATCGGAAGGTTGGCTTGGCTGACTTTCCTCATGACCAACGAACGAAGAAGCAATGCGATGGAACAGTAGAGAACATGAACGCGAATCATGGAATCCGTCCAGTGGAACATCGGCCACCACGTTCCTATTTTGCGGTCCTTCATTTGCTTGAATATATCCTCAATCCCATTGCTTAATCGTCGGAAATGAATCACATCTATAGGGAATAGCGAAATTGACTGTGGAGCGGATTCCCGGTCCGCATGTGCAAGCTGGAAGTTCGCTCCACAATAGTATCTTAAAAAAAACTCTGTGATTTTCACCCTAACTATACTATAATAGAAAAGATGTTATGGTAATTTTCATGGGGTTGAGGCGGTTTTCGATGAAAAAAAAGATTCTAATTATTTTTTTATTGTTTGTTTTTTTGAGTGGGATTGCCGGATATCTCTATTTCGAATCGATCCTGACCTCGCTGGCGGTCTCGACGCTGAAATCCGGTTACGGTCTGGTTCTAACCTATGATGACCTGAATTCGACGTCATCGCCGGGTTGGATCACGATCCGTAATCTGCGCATTTTTGATTCCCTGCGCGAGCCATTGCAACTTCTCGCCGAAGCGCGGCGTTTAAAACTCGATATCGATAAAAGAAAAGCGTTACAGGGTCATTTCGTCCTGAATCATCTGCAGGGCAATGGCCTGAATCTGGATGTTTACCACTTGGCGGATGGCGAGCTCAATTGGGAGGGGATTCTGAAACGCTTTGTTCCGAAAAATACGCCGGCGAGGGTAGCGCAGGCGGTTTCAACTCCCTTCCCTGCAATCCCCACGCCGGTAGCAAATAGTAACGTTCCCACTCCTGCCGACACGACACACCCGCAAAAAGAAGCGGCCAATATTTCAGCCGCTCCCAAACCGGCGGCGATTCCTGTCATCCTCTCGTCGACGCCGGTTTATCCTGCGATCAAAATTAACGATCTGCAATTGAATTATCATGCCGATTTGATCCCAATTTCAGATCGATATGGAATTCATATCGATGAGCTTCTGTTCAAACCGAATGACGATCAATTGACCTTTCAACACACACAAGTTACAGTCAGTGACAATGGGCAACCGCTGTTGAAGGCGGATACTCTCACCATTCAAAATCTAATCCGCCAAAAAACCAACGATCTCGAAATTGCCGCGTCGACCATACACCTGCATGGCCGCGAAATCGGCGTCGACCGGTATGATTTCAGCGAAGTCTTAACCATCTGGATGCACGTATATCATGAAATCGGCGCTGTGATTTCTCCCTTATCTCCTCCACCGGAAATTGAAAAACAAGAAATCGGCGCCCTGCTTCTGGATAAGGTCACCATCGATATTCTTCCCGCAACCGGCTCGATTGATGCGCCGGGCGCCATTCGACTCCTCGTCGATACCCTTTCTTTTTCCCGGCAAAACGATGAATTGACTTTAACCGGTGTTCACATGCAGGAAGCGGGACAGGCGGGTTTGAGACTGCGCCGCCTCGTTTTGAACGGCGTCCGGGAGGGATTGCCGGTCGTGAAGCAGCTGGAACTGCAAGGCATGCAAATCGAGATTCATGAAGACCAAACCGGCAGTCTCAACGTGAACCGCGCCATTCAACGAATTCGCAGCGTTATCCAATCGCTGATCCCGAAAACCGGCAAAACCGCGAGTTTGCCCGTTATCGAACCGGATGAACAACCAGAAGTCATTCTTCGCGACGGCCGCATCGTGTATTATTCCCACGGCCGGCCGGAACAATCGATCACCGTGCAGGAATTCGAAACGGATGGGGAAAGCCATTCCGCTCAAGCGGCGAATATCAAATTTTCGTCGTTGGCGGAGGAAAAAGATTTGCTTCTCATCCCCTCGATACATGTCGAAACGTCGGAACAAGGCTGGCAGGCGCTTCGTCGCGTTACAGTCTCCCATTTGCGGGCCGATTTCGATATGTTGTTCAACAAACACGAACTGATCCATGCAGCGTCGGAATGGATTGCCGTCGTGAAGGCCGTTCACGACATGCATGTTTCTCCCGCGAAAACCGTGACGCGTCCCTTTCGTATCGATGAATTGATTTTGCTCGATTCGACCATTCATATGACGGACAAACGTTTGATCCAACCAGTCCGGCACGTGATCGATCCCATGAATGTATCTTGCCGTAATCTTCAAATCGGCGGAGAACAACCGCCTATGGCCGCGGTAAGTGGGAACACAAAACTCGTTGCGCCCGGTCGCGGCCTGTGTAGTTTCGAAGGATTGGTTTCACCGGTTCTCAATCCGGCCAACCTCATCGGCGCCGCAACCCTGTTCGTCGAGGATTTGATGGCGTATGCTCCCTATTTTCAGGATTCGATGCCGGTGGGTATTGATAAAAGCGGTTTTCGACTATTCGCCCGGCTATTCGTTCGCGACAATCACATGGATTGTACATTCGATATGGTACTCGACAATCCTGTTTTTTCACTCGAGAAAGGAAAATGGCCGGTTCAAATCGACAGCCGGACGGCGGTCGCCGCGTTGAACGGCATGAAAAACAAGAGCGGAAGGATCACCTTTCGCGAAAACCGTCTGGAAGGAGATTTTTACGATCCCCGCTTCAATTTCGGTGTGGGGATTACGGAAATATTGGGCAAGAATCTGCTGAATCGTACTTTCGCTGTTTTAAAACTGCCCTTCAACGTGGCCGGATCCGGCGCGAACGTCTTCAAAAAAGGCGTCGATTCGATCGGCAATATGATGAAAAGAATTACACCTGACTAAGAAATGGAAACATCAACGGAAAGAAGAGACAACCACGAAATCATTACCCATTTCTAAAAAAACCGCCAAGCAAACTCATCAAATACATATAGATATTGCCTTCGATATCGCGAAACAGGGCGAATTGGCCTTTGGCGCCGACGAACGGGCGCAAAATCCAGGCCAGCTATCATTGTCAACTATCGCAATCGAGTCAGACCGCATTTCGCCAATTGCAGCAGGAGTTCGCCGAAATCGGTTTTTTGCAGAGTTTGCGCAACGCCGGCTTGTTTCCATGCATCATCGAACCGACCTTGCAGCAGAGATTTTCTCGCTGTGTCTCTCCATTTCCAGGCCAGATGCGCCGTCCGCATCAATTCGGAGAGCTCGGTCCCGCACCTTCGGCATTGCCGCAGAGCGTGAAATTTGACGCCGCAGGTCGGGCAGGACAGTAGCAACGGTTGAGACAGGTTCGAGAGATCGACATTCATCATGGATTTTCTCATCAACGGGGATGTAAGGACGAAAAATTTTCTGCCCCTACATTTCCATCGGCGTCTTGGTGGCATAACCGGTAATGCCGACAGGATGCTGGCTGTGCATTTATTATGCTCCCACAAAATATAAAAGTTCCTGCAATTCGTTTAACGCTTTGTCATACTCTTTTCCTTCCGATGCCAGCTGTTCGATTCGCTGACACAGGTCTTCTGCTTCTTGACGATCGTCCGGATGCATTTTCTCGAAAGCGGAACGCGCCCGGTTCAAGATGTCGGCTTGTTCCCGAAGCAGTCCAAACCCATCCGATTGTTCCATCGCATCGGTGGGATAGATTGGCATCACACTATCGTCGATTTGCGAGTCGGGAATCAAATCGGCGAGTCGGGAACGTGCGTCTTCTATCTCCAGCGCGGTTTTGGGGCGATGGACTCCCTCGATTTTAATGGATTTCTGCAATCCCGTGCTTTTCTCGACCGCGGTGACCGTGAGAATGCCATTCAAGTCTAGCGACATGCGCCCGATAACGGTATTGCCGGCCGGCACTTTGGAAAGTCCTTCGATCAGAAAGTTTCCAATTTTCGTATTATAGCGAACATCGTCATTTTCTCCTTGATAAATTTCCACATCCACCGCTTCCTGATTATCACGCAAGGTGTAAAAACTTTCGGACCGCGTGACGGGCAGCGGTGTATTGCGAGGAATGATGCGGACAAAGTGAAACAGGTTCGGCAACCCATCCTCGCCGATGCCCAACGCCGCCATGCCGAATGATTGGGGAGTGATATCGACCAGAATTTGCTCGATAGCCAATCCCTGAATGCGCGCGCCCAGGAGAGCCGCGCCCATCGCGACGCATAGATCGGGATGCACTTCGGAACGCGGTTCCCTTTGAAAAAAATCCTGGAGAACATCCCGAACGAGCGGCGTGCGCGTCGAGCCGCCCGCCAGCAAGACATGATCGATTTGCGAGGGAGTCAGGTTGGCGTCGAGCAGCGCCTGTTGAATGCAGTGAACCGTCCGGTCGACATACGAACGGATCATGTCTTCATATTGAGAGCGGGACAATTCCAAATCCAGATGAATGGCGCGTCCGTTCACGACGGCCAGATCCTCCTCCACCACGTGAACGAACGGGTGAGCGCTCAATTCGATTTTGGCCTGTTCCGCCGCATGCGTCAAACGGTTGACGGCGCGTCTGTCGTCGTGCAGGTCCGTTTGATATTCCTGCCGGATATGAGCCATGAAGTGATCGAGAATCATCCGGTCGAAATCATCGCCGCCCAATCTCGTGTCGCCGTGGCTGGCCAGCACTTCCGTCACATCCCCTTCCTCGCGCACGATGGAAACGTCGAAGGTGCCGCCTCCCAAATCGTAGACGGCCGAAATCCCGTTGCATTCTTTTTGCGACAGGACGGAATTGCGAAATGCCAGCGAAGCGGCGGTCGGTTCGTTGATGATGCGGACGACTTCGAGTCCCGCGATTTCACCAGCGGAGCGGGTGGCCTGACGCTGGACGTCATTGAAATACGCGGGAACGGTAATGACGGCGCGACGGACCGGGATGCCCAGTTGGATTTCCGCCTGCCTCTTCAAATGGCCAAGAATCAACGCGGACACTTCTTCCGGCAGCAGGGAACGATCGCCGAGAACGACGCTTTCGGTTCCTCCCATTTTGCGTTTGATGGATTTGATGGTTCGCTCCGGATATAAAATGTATTGATTCCGCGCCGGGTGTCCCACCAACAGATCATCGGAAGGAGATAAACCGACGTACGACGGCAGCAATTTGTCCCCTTCGATTTCGAGAATGGTTATTTTATTATCCCGATACACTGCGATCAGCGAATTGGTGGTCCCCAGATCAATCCCCACGATGCAGTTGGAATAATCCGCTTTGGCAATCGCTTGTGTCATTGATTTTTATCCTTCCTGTGTTTCCAATAGGATCGTGTTACGAATCGAAAAAAGTGTCGTTTTTTCTTTTTGCGCGGACACACGACTTTGACTTCCGCAAAGCGTAGAATTTGCTCTTCGTAGGTATAGCCCTGCCGGTAGATTTCAATGACCGTGGCCTTGTCGCAGGACCTCGATTCCACCATGTCAACCGCTTTCATGGTATTGGGATTGAATTCCATGCCATTTCGCGCGATCGGCGAGATGCCCACGCTATGCAGGCGCTGTCCGATTCTTTTACCGCTGAGGGACACGGTGTTTTGAAAATCCTCCAGGCAGGGATGAACGCCGCGGAATCGTTGCCAGAGGGATAGATCGTCCCGCCGGACGTGCGCTTCCTCCAGGCGACGCAGTTGATCATGGATATCCAAAAACGGATCGATCAACGTCGTCAATACCTCGCGTCGTCCTTCCTCTCTTCCCGTTTTTCTCATTGCGTCGAAAGAAGCGGACGCCCAGGAATCAACGGATTTTTGTAATTGCGCCATTTGTTGTGAGAAGACAGATATATCCACATCAGCAGGACGCCAATTCTCCGATTCTTTCAATAACCGGTCAAGGGCTTGCTGCGACTGATGAAAACTGCGGCCCTGCAACGAGATTTCCCGGCGAAGGGAGGCCATATTTTCCAGCAAGGTATACAGATCGGGATTCGGCGATTCGCCGTTTTCCGGCGCCAATCCTTCCGGGCAGGATTCCGGCTCCTGAATTTGCCGCAGGAATTTTGCAACCGCGACCGTTAACGCCTCATTGATTGGGGCGGATTCGGAATCCAACTCTGACGTAGAATCATTCGGAAATACATTCCGCAGATCCGTGTCGTTATCGTTTTGTGGATTCATGTTTGTTTCTTGCATAGGGATTCGTAATCTCTTTTCGTTTTGCTTCTTCCTCGATCATGGCCAACCACTTCTCAGCGCCGACGCGTGGGCGTTCATCACTGTCCGGAAGGATTTCGAGAATCGATTGTTTCCGATTCAAGCCGAACAGGCGCAGGTTCATTCGGTCCCGTTCCTGCTTGATCTGATCGTAAGCAAAGCGAATCTGTTCAAATTTTTCCGGTTCGCGGTCGGGCGGATAGCGCCGAATCGCATCCATATAAGCTTTGCGCACGATTTCATCGGTGGTTTGATTGGGATCCAAGTCTAAAATTTGATACGGATCAATCATGGCGACTACCTATTTTTGTTTTTCCACTACCAAAGCAACGGTTGTGGATCGTCGGTTCTTTCTTCCAATGGAATTTCTTCCCGTTCCGGCTGGTTCGGAGAAACTTTTTTTGACGGGGAAGGTTCTTTTCTAGCGATATTAAGTTCATCCCGCAGAGCATTGATGACTTCTAGAAGCCGTTTTGGTTTTTTCGATTTCGATTTCGATTTTGGTTCGGTCCGTTGCCGTTCGCGTTGAATGATTTGAGTGATTTCCCGTTCGGATAATTCGATGGGTTCCCTATGACTCTCTCCTCCGAATACGTCGAAATCAAACATCTTTTTTCGAAAAGACGTGTAACTTTCCATCACACGACGCTCCAGATCATATTCGCCTTTTTTGCGGCAAAGAGTGATGACGGCGCGCAGGCACTTGTCAACCGTTAATTCGTGAACGGGGCTTTCCCGCCACAAGGCGAGAGCGCGATAATAAAGGAACTCGGGCAATTTGGGACCGTCATCTTTCAAACCACGCGCAGTGGCGGCCACTACCACCGCGGGAATCCCGTTGATCAGTATCGTGCGAGCGATGCGTAAGAGAAGTTCCGTCGAAAGGGAATCGGCGTTCCTGATCCAATCGGGAAAGCGATTGAACCACGCGGTGGGCAGGACCGGAACTTCGTCGAAGGAAAGTAAAAGGTCTCGAAAATTATAGTAGGTTTCAAGTTTGGTACCCGAATCCAAATCAACCAAAGGCACAGTTTGATCGAGATGAGACCCCATCTTTAATTGAAGATGATTACGCAGATGATGCATAAGTATGGAACTGAAAACCGGATCGCTTTCCCCTGGTCCCGGGTCCAGCTCATGGCGAAGTAGGGCAAGCACTCGATCAATACCATTGAATAAAGTGCGTTTTATGGGAGGCAAATCGAATCCGTTGAGTTGCTTCCTGTCCTTTTCGACCAGATGATATTTTATTTGCTGCAAATGCTTTTGAATCATCTGCCAAACCAGTCGTTGCCGGGCGTCGCGAACATTCGGGTTCAGCGGATCGATACGTTCGGCCTCCTCAAGAAACTTCATGGATTTATGGAAGGCGCCGCGGCTCTCGGCTTCTTCAAATGAGATGATGAGAGGCGTACAGTCATTCGGACTTGCTTTTTTCCATTTTTCTAATATTTTCTCGATTTCCGTGGATTTCCTTTTTTCTTCCCGCATGAGAGCCACGAGGGGATGAAAATATTCCGACAGAGGGTCCAAATGGCAAGCTTTTTTGTACAAACGAATGGATTCGGCGTGATTCGGCGCTTGCCGGGAGAAGAAAAAAGGAAATGGATTGGCATAAGAACGTTCATCTTCCCTGGCAAAAAGGGCGGCTCGAGCGAGCAAGGCCGCTTGTTCTTTGTCGGATAAGTGATCTTTCCAATTTTCTACGAACGTTTCCAAGTCCTCGACAGCCATGTCGGGAAAATCTATGCCATGAAAAATGATCGAATCCAGTTCATGAAACAGACTGCCCATCTCTCCGAAATGACGCACAAGGTTTTTTTGCAAAAGATCTTCGACCTGTTTATCGTGGATATCCTCTTCTTCCATAACACGAATAATGGAACGAACCACTTCCCGCGCCCAAAGAGGGGAAGAAATCCATTGCGCCTGTAAAATGCGCTCGGTTTTTTCGCGGATGCTCCTTCGTTGCCGTGAATGGATCGCTTTGGCTAAATCCCGCCATTGCGCGCGCGGCGATTCCGGCGTCAGCGATTTCCACAATTCGCGAGTCGAACGCGAGGAGAGACTGGTCGGTACGAGTTGTTGATCCATCTTATCGCTTAAAACGGTTTTTGCCGCTGCCAGCGCCGTATGATCCGGAATTCTGGCCAGTAACGCCCGTGCGGTTACGTCGTCCGCTCGATGGTAAGCATCCAATGCCCGAATAAAAAAGCACCAGTGCGCAAGTGGGGAACGCCTCGAAACCTGCGCCAACCGCTCCATTCGCTGCTTTCGTTGCCCCTCCGAGAAAGTACCCGCAACCGCCTCGAAGGCGTCGAGAATGATGGACGCTTCCTGTTTCATGGCCGAATGCGAAGGCCAGTCGGGGCACTCGATCAGCAGGGCAGGATTGCTCAATCCGATTTTCAGGATTTCCAGCAAATGGATTTTCGTTATTTCCTCGCAGTTGGTTGCGTGCAGGCGTTTGGCGATTTGCGAAAGATCCTGCCGTGACAAAGGGAAATGAAAGGTTTCATCTTGAATCGCATCGAACAGCGATTTGTGTTTCGGACATTTATTTTTGGCGATATCTATTAAATTCTTGGCGTCCTGAACCAATCCCGATTCATGCAATTGGCGAATCCGTAACTGATACGCTTGCGCCAAAAGCAACTCCGCTTCGGCGCCGGGATGGTCTTTTATGAATTGCTTGGCTTGATCCAACGCTTTTTGAGCGTTTTCTCGTTTCAATGTTTCTTGAATATGCCCGGCTGTTACGGGTTCGGAAATCCGGAGCGTATTTTTTTTGTTTTTCTTGCTTGACATAAACAGAGACTCAAACAAATAGCGTTTGGGGTCGTACGCAAAAATTTATTGTGTGCATTCACACAGAATCTTATAAGGCCTCAATGATTTATAATGGGTAGTGGGGATTGATTCAAGTGGAGTGTTGAGGAAATCAGGCGATAGGCGATTGCTAAAGAAAAGAATAAGGGATTGCCGAATAACCCTAAACAATTTCTTTCCTGTTGTATAATAGGCATGACAACTTCCAGTGGTACTAACCAATTTAAAAGTAGGATCCCAGGAATCTGCCGGTATGAGGTAACCATCCGACAAGATGAAGGAAGAAAAGTCCAAGAAACCGCAAATTCTTATCGGTTGGACGGAATCCGTCGATTTTCCGGAATGGAACATCCGCGACGTCAAGGCGAAAGTGGATACCGGAGCGAGAACCAGCGCCCTTCATGTGGAAAATCCGGAGAAACTGCCAAATGGCATCGTGCGTTTTTTTGTGGTTCTCAGCCGTAAAAATCCTGACAATCGCATCGAAATCCATGCTCCCATCGTCAAAGAAGCGCGGGTGCGGTCCAGCACCGGCAAATATACCACTCGCTGTTTCGTAAAAACTCGAATTCGAATCGGACCGGTCGAGAAGGAAATCGAGCTTTCCCTGGTATCGCGTGAGAAGATGATTTTCCGGATGCTGTTGGGAAGAAAAGCATTGGAAAAGGATTTTATCGTGGATGTCAGCAAGAAGCATGTGATGGGCAAAAAAGCCTACATGAAAGACAAAAAGATAAATCCATGAAAATCGCCATTTTATCGCGACAACCTGACTGCTACAGCACACGCCGTTTGCGAGAAGCGGCATTGAAACGAGGGCACAAACCGATCGTTTTCGACACGCTCAAATTTTCCATCGTCGTCGAACGGGAAAATCCGAAATTATTTTATCAAAATAAAAAACTTGCCGGTTTCCATGCCGTGATTCCGCGCATCGGCGCTTCCATTACCTTTTTCGGATTGGCGGTTCTGCGGCAATTCGAGCAAATGGGAATTTTTGCGGCGAACGAATCGATCGCCATTGCCCGTTCACGGGATAAATTGCGCGCCACGCAAATTCTCAGCCGCCATGATATTGGGATTCCTCCCACGGCGTTCGTGCGGGATAAGCAGGAGGTTCTCCCCGCGATTGAGCGCGTGGGCGGCGCGCCCGTTATCATCAAAGTGCTGGAAGGCACACAGGGCGTGGGCGTGATTCTCGCGGAAACCGTGAAGATCGCCTCCGCCATCATCGAAACGCTGCAAAGCGCCAGGCAAAATGTCCTGATTCAAAAGTTCATCAAAGAAAGCAAGGGGAAGGATATCCGCGCGATCGTGGTCGGGGATCGCGCCGTGGCGGCCATGCGGCGGACCGCCATCGGCGATGAATTCCGCAGCAACGTGCATCGCGGCGGGAAGACGGAAACCATCACGCTGGATCCGGCGTTCGAACACACCGCCATTCGCGCGGCGCAGATCATCGGCCTTCGCATCGCCGGCGTGGATATGCTCGAATCGGATGAAGGTCCACAGGTGATGGAAGTCAATTCCTCCCCCGGCCTGGAAGGGATTGAAACGGCGACAAAAATGGATATCGCCGACGCCATAATCGAAGAGATCGAACATCAGGTTTTGTTTCCGGATGTGGATTTGCGTCAGCGTCTCCGCCTTGCCGCGGGGTATGGGATCGCCGAATTTGTCGTTCACGCCATGCCCGCGCTCGAAGGGAAAGCCCTGCGCGATACGCCGTTGCACGAACACACCATTCGCGTGATCCACATTACCCGCAATAAACGGATCATCCCAAATCCGAAAGGGGATGAGGTGATCGAAACCGGCGACGAATTGTTATGTTATGGTGAATTGCAGGAATTGCGGGCGCTCATGCCGGAGCGAAAAATGGAACGGAGAAAAATGCGGAGAAAAGCAGTATAAGAACGCGCCGGTGACAAAACCGGCGATGGATGAGGCATAGGGGACCACCTGATGAATCGCCGAAAACCACTCATCATCGCGGGAGAGCAAATTCGTCTGGGAGAAATTCGCGATCTTCAGCTCACATTCAGCGAATCGTATTTGGGCAGCCGCGTAGCCATTCCCCTTCGCGTGATTCGAGGCAAGCGCGCCGGCCCGCGCGTTTTCATCACCGGTGCGATTCATGGCGATGAATTGACGGGAATCGGCATTATCCGGGAATTGCTGTTCGATCAACCGCCGCGTTTGCTGAAGGGAACTTTAATTTGCGCGCCGGTCGTGAATATTTTCGGCTTGGAGCGGAGTTCCCGCTACCTGCCCGACCGCCGCGACTTGAATCGCAGTTTTCCCGGATCCGCGACGGGAAGTATGACGAGCCGCCTGGCGCATGCGATTTTTACCGAGATCGTCAGGCAATGCGATTACGGCATCGATTTTCACAGCGCCGCGGTGCGGCGCATCAACAATCCCAACGTGCGCGCGGATATGACCCGACCGGAAGTCAAAAAACTGGCGCGGGCATTCGGCTGCGAAGTCATCGTAAATTCGAAAGGTCCCGAAGGATCGTTGCGCCGCACGGCGGTGCGGCATGGGATTCCCACGATTATCCTCGAAGCCGGTGAAGTATGGAAATTCGAACCGGGCATGGTGGCCATCGGCGTTCGCGGCTGCCTGAATGTGCTGAAAAGTTTGGGCATGATCGAAGGTCCGGTGGACGAACCGCTGTTTCAAGTCGCCGTGAAAAAAACGACGTGGGTGCGGGCGGAACGAGGTGGATTCCTCGCGTTTCACGCCAAGCCGGGCGATCTGGTGCGCAAAGGGCAGGCATTGGCGACAAATTACAGCATCTTCGGCTTTGAACGCAATTTGCTGCTTTCGCCGGCGCAGGGCATGATTTTGGGGATGACGACCATGCCCGCGGTGCAACCCGGCGAGCCGGTTTATCACATCGCCGTCCTCGCCGACGCGACCTACCGCCGGATTCTTAAAAAAATTAAAGAAGGGTCCAACGAACATCTTTTTCAACGAATTTTGGAGGATTTGTCCACGAATATGATTATTCAGAAAAAAAAATGAATCAGGGATTGATAATAAGTTTAGCGCCGTTAAAATTTTAAAACGGATATAATTTTAATTTTTTAGTTATCACAACCAGGAGATGATCAATGATTGATGAACCGGATCTGTTAAATCTGATGTTGGATGATGAATCCAAACAAAGTGAACTTTATAAACCGGGACCGTATTGGCAAGGATATCGAAGACGGATCGTAAAAGCGATAAAAAAACATGGCATTGGTCAATTTCGCAGGACGCCGGCGATCGGGAAAGGATTTGCCGATGTCATCCCGAGCGATCCATTCCAATTATATGGGGAAAATAATAGTATCAAGAATTCCTTGGCCCGAATGATCACGCAAGCGCCGAAAATGCGAAGTATATTCCAACTTTATCAGAATCAGATTGATCTGTATATTCGAAGTTACATGCGCTATAAAAGTGAATATTACGAATGCAAATACAAAGACTGGTTTTTGACGATGGCAAAACAATATCCCCTACCCGAGACCACGCACGCTGGTTGTTTGGATACCGTTGCGTTTGAGAATGTTGCATATTCCACATTGTATATTGATTTTCTTTTGCGCATCTGGAATTTCAACCAATGGATTCATTTTCAGGATATGCGCTCGGTCATGGAGATCGGCGGTGGATTCGGCGCATTCCCCCATTTGTTGGTCTCCATGTATGCCAACATAAAAAAAATAATCTATCTGGATATTCCTCCGATGATTTATTTGGGCACACAATACTTGAAACATTTTTTTGGCGCCGCCATAAAAGATTACCGTGTTACGAGAGAATGGGAAACCATTCGCTTTGCCGAAAACGATGATCTTGAAATCGTATGCCTTTGTCCCTGGCAAATCGAGCGACTTGACGTCAAGTTGGATTTGCTCTGGAATAGCGCCTCTTTTTCGGAAATGAGTCCTGCGATTGTGGAAAATTATGCCCACTACATCAAAAAAAATTCGACGCACAATACCAAATTATGCCTGTTGTTGAATAAAACAACTCCTCATGAAAAGTATGATATCTCTTTACCCGATCATATTCATAATATTTTTCTATCGGAATTCCAATTACAACAAATGGAACCAAAACTTGAACATAAATTTCATAGTTTGTACTATTTAGGGGTCCGTAATCCAACGTTGTAATCAAAACGGTTTCACGTTTTTGTAAGATCATTTCGAACTCACCATTTGCAGTTTTATTACGGCGGACGATTTCAATTTTCAACGACGTTGAGAATCCGTTCTTCTTGGGCGGTAGCAACATGGAATTGTGAGTAAGTATATGATTGGGAAGTGGTTTGAGTAATGCGATTCCAAAAATGAGCGAACACTTTTTCTTCGGAAAATGTATCAAGCGCATACTTCGCGGTAGTGAAAGACAACGTTTTACGCCGAGTATCATCCAGGAGAAGACTTTTGACCGATTGAAAAAATTCCGCATCCGAATGACAAAGAAATCCGGTTTTCTCGTGTCGTACCATCACCGGAGGCAATGTATTTCTCATCGCGATACAAGGAAGTCCGGAAGCCATCGCTTCGAGGATCTCCGTTTTGTATGAATCAATTGGATTCGGATACACAAAAATATCCGCGGAAGCATAGGCAATCGCCAGATCGTTTCCCTCTTTACGACCGGTGAAGAGAAATCGAGACAAATGAGATGTCTTTTTCTTGAATTCTTCAATATCCGGTCCATCCCCCACGCAGTAGAAAACAAACGAATCGGATTGGTTGGAGAGATGTTCGTATAAGCGAATGAGCCGTTCTATGTTTTTGTCTTTTGCGATCCGCCCAACATAAAGAATTTTGATCAGTCCATGTTCCTTCCAATAATTCTCGTTACGTCGCGATGGGGTGAACAATACCGTATCAATCCAGCGGGGGAGCAAATGGATGCGGTTGGGAGGAATGCTATAGTTTTTAAAGTCCTCGAAATAGCGTTGGGAAAGCGAAAAGACCTGATCGACCTGCCGGTAAAACATGCGGGTCAACAACAACGCCATTTCCGCGAACATGGGATCGCCCGAAATGCGCAAGGCCATGCGCGGAAAATCAGTATGATAAACACCGTGAACGGGAATCCGCATCAATTTGGCGCAGAGCAAACCGATGACGCCGACCGGTCCCGGCGTGCTGACCACGATGGCGTCGAAATCCTGATCTTCGATAAATTTGATCATTTTCAGAATCGAGGGAACATGCAGCGTATTCTTTTCGTAACCCGGCAATTGAAAACTTTTAATGGGGCGATACTTGATCACGTTTTCGCTGGTTTCCGAGTCGGTCGTCGAAGTGACGATGTATAAATCCTGCTTTCGCGCCCGCGCCGCGTGAAGATATTGCAGGCAGGTTTTGGAGACGCAATCCGCGCCGCCGAACGAGTCCGTGAACCAGGCGACTTTGGGTTTGCGCTCGATGCCCAGCCATTGTTCTCCCGACAGGATCAAATCACGCTCGCCGTGCAGATTGCGGATCGTCATCAAATAAGCGGAAAGAACGGTCGGCGCGAACACGATGAAATAATGTAGCAGTTGCGGCCGTTCGAACACGCGCACGATCATTTGATCGAGCACGTCCGACGCCAACGTGAACACATTCTGATTGTATTCCTCGCGCGTCATGACTCCTTCCGTGAAGAGGGATTTGAGCGCGACGTTGCTGGAAATGATTTCCCGAATTTCCTCGATCAGATTGAGATTGAATCCTTTGGGCCGGCGGAAATAATTGAAAAAACGTTTCAATCGTCGGCGGAACCGCATTTTCGAATTGAGTTTCAATGGACGGTTGCGTTCGAAAATCCTTCCTAAGATAAACAGCAGCTCTTCCGATTCACGCCCGAGGCGATTGCGGAAAAATTGGTAGGCGATGCTGTTCACCTGATGTGACAGCGTCAGGCAGCCGTCGCTGTTGCCGCATACCCGCGTGCGTCCCAACCGAATGCCTTCCAGAACGCCTTCGACCGACAATTCGGCGACTTGAATTTCCGTGTAACAAGTGCCGATAAAAAGCCCGCTGTGATCATCGGAGCCGCCGACGACAATTTTTTTCCACGGTTCTTCTCCCACCGGTTCGATGCCGTGCTTTGCGGCAAGGCGTTCGATGTCTTCCTTCGTCAAATGGGCAACAATTTGCTCGGTGATCCAATTGAAACGCCGCAAGCGAGTGCCGTTCAGAATTTCCAGCGTCTTGAACAGCAGTAGTATCTTTTCGAAATGATCCCACGTCAGACGTCCGTTGATTTTATGCAGCGGATGGGCGCAGAAATGTACGATTTTCTGTTCATGCAGATAACGCGCCAGTAAGTGGATATCGTGACGGATTTGATGAATCCGTTCGTGCTGTTGTTCGGTGAATCCCAAACAGACGACGTGAACTTTCACCTCGCCGGGAAAGTAGGCGGTGACTTCGTCGCCGGGAATAACGTTGCCGTAGTGTTCGATGGTTCGAACGCCGGCGTCGGTGTTGTGATCGGTGATGGTGACGAAGTTCATGCCCCGCTGCATCGCGGTTTCCCGCACGGTTTCGGGCGACGTGAAACTCTCGGGGCATCCCAGCCGCTGCATCAACCACAGCGACGGACGATCGGACGCCCAGGAATGGCAGTGAAGATCGATTCGCGCGATCTCGGATACGTTTTTCATCGTGAATCCTTTGATTTTCAATGTGGCGCGGACTTCCGGCCTGCACGTGCGGACCGGAGGTCCGTTTATATCAAAATGTGTTTTTAACGGAGCGCCAAGGGGACAATGGGATTTCATTTGGAATTATGCGCATGACCAGGAATTCTATGGCTGCGACTATTTATCGATAGGCTTTGCATCTGTATGCGGCGACGTTGTTCCAATCCATTCATTCGGCTGCATCATTTCGATTGAATCATCAACCCTGCCGTAGGGCCGACGTCCGCGTTTCGGATTGCAGATCAGAAGGAATGATGCTGAAATGGTTGGCAAAGACGGCAACATGGAAATACGAGAAACCAAAGAGGAAATTGTGCGAAAAATTTCCGCGGTTCTACGTCGCCGCGAGAAATGACATATTTGGCAGCGTTTGTGTTTTGGATTGCGAATCAGATAAAAAGGCGCTGAAATAGTTTACGGAAACGACGAAATAAAAATGTTGGGAATTGAAGAGGACATTCATGCCACGGCTGACCGAACAGGAACAACAGGAAATCATCCGTTTTATCGAAGCGGACAAACCGCTGCCGGACAAATACCGCTTTCTGCTGTTTGAAGACAAGCGGGAGGTGGAGCTGGTCTGGAACGGCAAGACCAGCGAGGTCTGCAGCATCGTCCTGCCCTTTCAGGTGATCGAGCAGGTGGACGAACCGCGCGCCGAGAAGCCGGAAGACGTGAAGCGGAAAGACAAAGATCAGGAGTTTCTGTTCAGTCTGGACGAGCGCGGCCGCCAGCTCAAGGGCTGGACCAACAAACTGATTTGGGGCGATAACAAACTCATCCTCTCCAGCCTGAAAAACGGCCCGCTGCGCGAGGAAATCGAAAAGCAGGGCGGCCTCAAACTCATCTACATCGACCCGCCCTTCGACGTGGGCGCGGATTTCAGCATGGATATCGAAATCCCCTCTTCCGTCCCCCCAAGCTTGGGGGGAAACCGGGGGGAAACCTTCACAAAAAAACCCAACATCCTCGAAGAAATCGCCTACCGCGACACGTGGGGCAAGGGGGCGGATTCCTTTATCTCCATGATTTACGAGCGGCTGGTGCTGATGCGGGATTTGCTGGCGGAGGATGGGAGTATTTATGTGCATTGCGATTGGCGGGTAACTGGTTTTTTAAGGATGGTAATGGATGAGATTTTTGGTAAGGATAGGATAATTGGGGAATTAATATGGAAACATCAGATTATGGGTGGCGCACACGGAAGACGACTACCGAAGGCCCATGAGACAATACTATGGTTCAAGAAGGGTAACGCTTTCAAAATCAACGAAAAATCGCCTGAAGTAAGGGTTCCTTTCAGTGATTATGTTCGTGATACAATGCAGCAAGATTCTGAGGGGAGATGGTTCTATACAAGACGGAGAATGAGCCGCAAAGCTACTGACTCTGAACGAGAGTCAAAGGCTCATACTATTACATATGTTGATGATCCGGAAAAAGGAACCTTGGCATCGGACGTATGGGATGATTTCCCTTCATACCAACCTAAACCCATTGATAATACAAAATATCCAACACAAAAGCCTAATGAACTGCTTGAACGGATTATTGGTTCGGGAACCTATGAAGGCGATTTAGTGGCGGACTTTTTCTGCGGCTCCGGCACTACTGCGGCGGTAGCGGAAAAGCTGGGGCGCAAGTGGATCGTTACCGACCTGGGCAAGTTCGCCATCCACACCACCCGCAAGCGCTTGATCGGCGTGCAGCGGCAGCTCAAAGCCGACGGCAAGGACTACCGCGCCTTTGAAATCCTCAACTTGGGCAAATACGAGCGGCAGCACTATATCGGCGTCAATCCCAACCTGCGCGAAGAAGAGTAGCGCAAACAGATCGAGGAGAAGGAAGCGGCGTTCCTCGACCTGATCCTGCGCGCCTACCGCGCCGAAAAGGTGGAGAACTTCGCCGCGTTCCACGGCAAGAAAGCGGGGCGGCTGGTGGCGGTGGGGCCGGTCAACCTGCCGGTGACGCGCTTGTTCGTGGAAGAGATCATCCTGGAATGCCGCCGGAAACACATCACCCGCGTCGATATTCTGGGCTTCGAGTTCGAGATGGGCCTGTTTCCCAACGTGCTGGACGAAGCCCGCGCCAAAGGCATCGACATCGCGCCCAAATACATCCCCGCCGAGGTGTTCGACAAGCGGGCGGTGGAAAAGAACCAGGTGGTCTTCCACGACGTGGCCGCCATCGAGGTTAAACCGCACGTCCGCGAAGGCAAAAAAGGGAGCGCGGGAGTCCCGCCCGCAGTGGCAGTAGAGTTGACCGACTTCTCGGTATTCTATTCACAAGACTCGATAGCCAACGCCGAAGCCACGCTCAAGGACAAAGCCAGCCGGATCGTGGTGGAAAAGGGGCAGATCGTCAAAGTAAGCAAGGACAAAAACGGCATCGTCACGCGCGAAACGCTGACGAAGAACTGGACGGACTGGATCGATTACTGGGCGGTGGATTTCAATTTCGAGAGCAAGCGCGAGATCATCCGCGTCAGGAACGAGGAAAGCGGCGAATGGGAGGAACGCTGGACGGGGGATTATATCTTTGAAAACGAGTGGCAGAGCTTCCGCACCAAGAAAGACCGCTCGCTGGAGCTGAAGAGCATCTTCCACGAATGCACACCGGGGCGGCGCAAGATCGCGGTCAAGGTAGTGGACATCTTCGGCAACGACACGATGACGATT
Organism: Candidatus Omnitrophota bacterium; assembly: GCA_003598175.1. GTDB lineage: Bacteria > Hinthialibacterota > Hinthialibacteria > Hinthialibacterales > Hinthialibacteraceae > SURF-12. The sequence continues at coordinate 61,307 of QZKN01000172.1, read as the reverse complement.
GTGGACGTGAGCATTGGAAAGAACGGAGGAAAGAAATAATGGCGAAGGAAATTGTGAAGACAACCAATGGGCATGCGTCACCCTTTGAGCAGATCAGGAGGACGAACGATGCCGGCATGGAGTTTTGGTCGAGTCGGGATTTTGCCGAAGTATTGGGATATGGTGATTACCGCAATTTTGAAGGTGTCATCGAGAAGGCCAAGTTAGCCTGTTTCAACAGTGGACACCGCATCGAGGATCATTTCGTTGACGTCACCGAAATGATCGAGATCGGCAAGGGGGGCCAACGATCGGTTAAATCTATACTCATGTCGCGTTATGCCTGTTATTTGGCAATCCAGAACGCCGATCCAAGGAAAGAGATTGTGGCGCAAGGCCAGACCTATTTCGCCATCCAGACGCGGCGACAGGAACTGGAAGATGAACGCATTGAGGAGGAACGTCGGCTTCTGCTTCGCGAGGAAATGCGCCGCCATAACCTCCAACTGGCAGATGCGGCCAAAGGGGCAGGTGTTATCGAGCCGATAGACTACGCCATCTTTCAGAATCATGGGTATATGGGACTCTATGGTGGTTTGAAACAGGAAGACATCCACCGGCGGAAAGGATTAAAAAAAAGCCAGAAGATTCTGGATCACATGGGCAGCACGGAATTGGCGGCGAACCTGTTCCGGGCGACTCAGACCGAGGAAAAACTGCGCCGGGACGAGGTTAAAGGAAAAGCAGCGGCGAACCGAACGCATCATGAAGTCGGCGCGAAAGTGCGACAAACCATTCAGGAATTGGGCGGGACGATGCCCGAGGAATTGCCTGCGGCGGAAAGCATCAAAAAAATCGAGACCAAACAGCATAAGCAGCTCAATATGGCTGGGACGCCCGCAAAAAAGAAAGGCAAGTAATCAAACATGGCGCTGCATAAAGAATTTTCGCAATCCCCCCACGCAATTCTCGATCCGGGCATCCGCTGGTTTCCCGAAGATGAGGCGCTGCGGGAAAGCAGCATGGATAAACTCATGCCGCCGCTCGTGCCAACGCTGCGTCGCAAAGTCAAGGAGTTTCGGGATGGAGGGTATGCAGGCGCGGCGGATACCAGCCGCAGCCTGCTCAATTGGTGGTTCAACACGCCGCACCTGTTGCCGCGAGTCGACGGGACCGTGACGCAGTTTGAATACTACTTCGCACAGCGAGAAGCGCTGGAGACGATTGTCTATCTCTACGATGTGGTGGGAGTGCAGGACAAGTACGATCTGATGCGCTTTGACAGTTCCGGAGTTGTATCAGCCGGGATGTTCGACGAGACCTGGCGGCGTTTCGTGGTGAAGATGGCGACAGGCAGCGGCAAGACCAAAGTGTTGAGCCTGGCGCTGGCGTGGAGTTTTTTTCATAAACTATACGAGCCGGAATCGCAACTGGCGCGCAACTTTCTGGTCATTACACCCAACATCATCGTCCTGGATCGGGTTTACCGCGATTTCCAGGGGCTTCGTATCTTTTTCCATGATCCGGTGCTGCCGGATAACGGGTTTGACGGGCGCAACTGGCGGGAAGATTTTCAGTTGACGCTGCATCTTCAGGACGAAGTGCGCGTGACGCGCCACACGGGCAATATCTTCCTGACGAACATTCATCGGGTGTATTCGGGCGAGGACATTCCACCGTCGCCGGACGATGAAGATCTGCGGGACTATTTTCTGGGCAAGCGGCCCACGGGCGCGACCACGGATTCCAAAGTAGACCTGGGCATGATCGTTCGGGATATCGACGAACTGATGGTGTTGAATGACGAAGCGCATCATATTCACGATCCGCGCATGGCCTGGTTCAAATCCATCGAAGACATTCACAACCGGCTGAAGCAGAAGGGAGCGGTCCTTTCCATGCAGGTGGACACGACGGCCACACCCAGGCACAACAACGGCGCGATTTTCGTGCAGACCGTGGCCGATTACCCGCTGGTGGAAGCCATCTCGCAGAATGTGGTCAAGCATCCCGTCCTGCCCGACGCCCCCAGTCGCGCCAAACTGGCGGAGCGTCAAAGCGCCCGGTACACCGAAAAATACGCCGATTACATTCACCTCGGCGTGATCGAGTGGCGCAAGGCGTATACCGAACACGAAAAGATGGGCAAAAAGGCCATCCTGTTCGTGATGACCGACGACACCCGCAACTGCGACGACGTGGCCGAATATTTGGAGGAGAATTACGCGGAATTGAAAGGCGCCGTGCTGGTCATTCACACGAAAAACAACGGCGAGATTTCCGAAGCGGCGTCGGGCAAAGCCAAGGAAGAACTGGAGAAACTGCGCGGGCAGGCCAACGCCATTGACGGCTCGGACAGCCCATACAAGGCGATCATTTCCGTCATGATGCTCAAAGAGGGCTGGGACGTGCGCAACGTCACCACGATTGTCGGGCTGCGCGCCTATTCCGCGAAGAGCAATATTCTACCCGAACAGACACTGGGACGCGGATTGCGAAAAATGTATCCCGTCGATGTGGAAGAGTACGTCAGCGTAGTCGGCACCGATGCCTTTATGGACTTCGTGGAATCCATCCAAGCCGAAGGTGTGGTGTTGGAGCGCAAGGCGATGGGGGAAGGAACCGGGCCGAAGACTCCGCTGGTGATCGAAGTGGATAAGGAAAACGAGAAGAAGGACATCACTGCGCTGGATATTGAAATTCCGGTGCTGACGCCGCGCGTCTATCGAGAATACAAAAGCCTGAGCGATATGGACATCGCCGCGATCAGGCATCCACGCGTGAAGTACCGCGAGTTCAGCGAAGAGGAACAACGGGAAATCGTTTTTAAAGACATCACCACGGGCGAGGCGACGCATACCACGATTTTGGACACGGCGGGTGTGGCTGATTATCGCAGCGTAATCGGTTACTTTGCGCAGACCATCATGAAGGATTTACGGTTGGTAAGCGGCTACGACGTTCTGTATGGCAAGGTTAAGGCGTTTGTGCGTGAAAAATTATTTGACCGCATGGTGGAACTGGAAAATCCAAATACATTGCGTAATTTGTCGGAAATGGTTGCTGCCAAGACGTTGATCGATACCTTTACAAATGCGATAAACGCGCTGACTGTGCGAGACAAAGGCGACGCCGAAATCCGCGACACGATCAAGTTGCGACAAACCCGGCCTTTTGTCGCCAAGGATCAAGGGTATCTTGTTCCCAGAAAAAGCGTCTTCAACCGTATCATTGGAGACAGCCCTTTGGAACTTGAGTTTGCGAGATTTCTCGAGAATTGCGGCGATGTGGTCTCATTCGCCAAGAACTATCTGGCTGTGCATTTCAAGCTGGACTATGTCAACGCGAACGGCGACATTTCCAACTACTACCCGGACTTTTTAGTCAAACTTTCGAATCATCATATCGTCATCGTTGAAACCAAAGGACAGGAAGACCTGGATGTGCCGGAGAAAATGGCTCGACTACGGCAGTGGTGTGAGGATATCAACCGCGTTCAGTCGGATGTTGTCTATGATTTTGTCTATGTGGACGAAGAGAGTTTCCAAAAATATCCGCCGAAAACGTTCCGGCAGTTGCTGGATGGATTCGGGGAATATAAAATTTCCCAGGCAGAGCAACGAAAGGAGCCGCCGATTTGAATCCGTGGTTTTACACCGATTTTTTATGTAAGTGATAATAAAAGAATATCAACCGATCTTCGGCAAACGCGCGAGGGATTCTCTGACTTTTTCTTCCGGATACTCGTAATCGATGAGATTGCCGGCGAGATAATTGTCATACGCGCTCATATCGAAATGGCCGTGACCGCTGAAGTTGAAGAGGATGGTTTTTTCCTTGCCTTCTTCTTTTGCCCGCAACGCTTCTCGAATCGCTCCGCAAATGGCGTGCGACGTTTCCGGCGCGGGGATGATTCCTTCCGTTTGCGCAAATAAAACCGCTGATTTAAATACATCGTTTTGCACAACGGCGATGGCGTCGATCAGTCCTTCGTCGATCGCGCAGGAAAGCAACGGGGCCAGCCCATGATACCGCAATCCACCGGCATGAATGCCGGGCGGCACAAAATCGTGGCCGAGAGTATGCATCTTGATCAGTGGGGTCATTTTCGCCGTATCGCCGAAGTCGTATCGGAATTCACCTTTCGTCATGGTCGGACAGGCTGTCGGCTCGATGCCGATGATTTTCAATTCTTTTCCGCTGATTTTGTCGACGGCGTAAGGAAACGCCAGACCGGCAAAGTTACTCCCTCCGCCGACGCAACCAATCACCACATCCGGCGATTCTCCGATCATATCGAACTGTTTTTTCGCTTCCAGGCCGATGATGGTTTGATGAAGCAGAACGTGGTTGAGAACGCTGCCCAGTGAATATTTGGTGTCGTCGTGCGTGGCGGCGTCTTCCACCGCTTCGCTGATCGCAATGCCCAGACTGCCGGGCGTGTCCGGATATTGTTCAAGAATCGCTCGTCCGGCGTTGGTTTTATCGGAGGGGCTGGGGAAAATTTCCGCCCCCCAGACGTTGATCATGGATTTTCGATAGGGTTTTTGATGATAACTGACCTTTACCATATACACCGTGCAGGCGAGATCGAACAATTTGCAGGCAAAGGAAAGAGCGCTGCCCCATTGGCCGGCGCCGGTCTCCGTCGACAAGCGGGTGACGCCTTCCATTTTGTTGTAATACGCCTGCGCCACGGCTGTGTTGGTTTTGTGGCTTCCCGGCGGGCTGACGGATTCGTTTTTGTAATAGATTTTTGCGGGAGTTCCCAACGCTTTTTCCAATCCGTATGCCCGATGCAGTGGAGTGGGGCGATACATCGAATAAATGTCGAGTATCGGTTCGGGAATATCGATCCAGGGATCGGCGCTCATTTCCTGTTGAAGCAATCCCATCGGGAAAATAACCGCCATTTGTTCAGGGCTTGCGGGCTGATAGGTTGCCGGATCCAGATAAGGCGCCGGGGGATTCTTCAAATAAGGAGCCAGGTTCAGCCATTGGGTGGGAATCTTGTCATCCGGTAGTCGTATACGTCGTTGCAGCATGATTTCGTCCTCTTTCGTAAAGTTTTTTGGCGATAAAGAGGGCAATCCGGTTTGACGCGATACCGCTTCACCGTTGCCCTTGGCAGGCATTTGCCGTTTGTTCGCATTGCCCTGCCAGGATTCTCATAAACTATCATGATCGGTTGATCACAACAAATGATGAAAAAAACCTATCGTTTGTTCATCCGTGGGTAAAGCAAGCGTCCTCGCTTGCATGAACAGCGCAGGCGAGGACGCCTGCTCTACCCATATGTGCAGACCGGAAGCCCGCACCCCAATATTTTCGTATAAATTACTCTAATTGGTAGGGTGTTTTAAAGAGGGACAGCGCATTTTTGTCAAAAAAACTGGAATATTATCTCCCGTTTTGACGGTTGTATTTTGTTGCAATGCTTATCTCCTCCATTTCCGGAATGGATGAAGGTAAAATGGAAAGGAGAGTGAAAAATTGTAATTCCTGTAAAATAACATAATGACAGAAGGGAAATCCGATGAATTTGTTTCCGCGCATGGCTCTCGTCGAACAGCAGTTTCCCCGCCCGCAAGTCGAATCGGTGGAGCGCACAATTGATGAACAATTTCGCCAAAGCGGATTGAAACCGCAGAATTTGCAGGGTAAAAATATCGCCGTTGCCGGCGGCAGCCGTGGAATTGCCAATATCGCCGGAATCGTCAAAACAGTGGTCGAAGTTCTCAAACACTATGGCGCAAAACCGTTTATTCTTCCGGCGATGGGTTCCCACGGCGGCGGAACCGCCGAAGGGCAGGCGAAAATTCTGGCTGATTATGGTATTACCCCGGAGACGATGGGCGTTCCGATTCGATCCTCGATGGAAACGGTCCGACTGGTTGAGACGAATTTGCATATTCCGGTTTTTATGGATCGATTTGCCTACGAGGCGGACGGCGTGATCGTCGTGAATCGCATCAAACCGCATACGGATTTTCATGGGGAAGTGGAAAGCGGGTTGATGAAGATGATCACCATCGGTTTGGGCAAGAAAGACGGCGCTGACGCCTGCCACAGCCGCACATCGATGTTCGCGTATGATCAAATCATCCTATCCGTTTCACGCCATGTACTGGAAACGGGAAAAATACTCGCCGGTGTGGCCATTCTCGAAAACGCCTATCACGAAACCGCCGAGCTGCACGTTATTCCCGCGCCGGACATCGAGAATCGGGAACGGGAACTCCTTTCCCAAGCGAAATCATGGATGCCCTCGTTGCCGGTGGAGAAGGCCGATGCGCTCATCATCGACCGCATCGGCAAGGACATCAGCGGGACCGGGCTGGATCCGAACATTACCGGCCGCTGGTATGGGTTGAATTATCGTATTCAGGAAACGCCGGACATTCTGCGCATTGTCGTGCTGGATCTGACGGAGGAATCGAAGGGCAACGCCGTGGGAATCGGCCTGGCCGATTTCACCAGCCGCCGCGTGATCGATAAAATGAATAAGGAAATCACCTACCTCAACGCCATCACCTCGCGGAACATTCTCAATGCGTTTCTGCCGCTGACGTTTGAATCGGATCGCGAAGCATTGGAGCAATGCATGATCTCGCTGGGAAAAATGATCACTCCGCAAACGGTTCGCCTGCTGCACATTCGCGACACGCTGAACGTGACCACGATCGCGGCGTCGGAAGCGCTTTTACCGGAATTGAAAATGAGTCCGCAGGTGAAATCGATTGCGGAATTGCGGGAGATACGGTTTGATGAGAAAGGCAATTTCCTGAGTGAGTTAAATGGTGTCTGAATAAGAATCTGTAATCTTTTCTATGAATGAGGAGAGAAATAATGACATCTTTTTTTCGTAAAATCATCGGATTGACAATCGTGGTCCTGTTAGCGGCGGCGTATGTGACGATGCAACAACGGCGGGCCGCCGATCCGGATTATGTAGGGACATCGCAACTGGAATCCATCTTAGTTTCAATCAGTGAGAAGGTCCCCACTCTGCAAGAGGATATCAAACAGTTGGGAGAGGAAATCAAACGGCGCATTCCCGAGCTGGCGTTGCGAGCTTCGATTGGACAATCGGTTATGGGACAACCCGAAGAAAAGGAATCTCTTTCCGCGAGTGCGGATGTGAAAGAGGAAACGGAATCCGTGCAAAAAGAAGCAGAGGATGATAAGATGACGGATAAAATCGGTCCGGTCATACAGTTGTTGAAGGAAAAAGGGGCGGAGGATTTGGCGCTGGAGTTGGAAAAGCTCTACCGGCAGTCACAAAAGCAAGTGACGAGTGACAAGTGACGAGTGGATGGGGAATACGAAAGGGGAAATGTTGGTTATGATGCGGATTCATGAAAGCGATTTGCGTTGGATGGAAGGGGCGGCCAGAAAAGAAATAGACGGCTGCAGGCGGCAAGCGTTTGATGGTACGATTCTTTTTACGCCGGACGGAGTGGGAAATTACGGCGCATTATGGACGCGGGATTTTGCTTACATGCTCCCGCTTTTCGATTTGTTCGACCGCGAGGAAGCGTTGGCGGCGATTCGCTATTTGATTGCGGGACAGCGAGGCGACGGCGTCGTGCCGGATCGGCGGCAGGTGGATGGCGTCAATGTATACGAAGCGGGCGGCAGAGGCCATCCGGTCGGTCTGCCGCCGCTGGATAATTCCGCGTTTATGGTTTCATTGGTGTATGAATACATCTCGCGAACGAAAAATTTTTCGCTCGTGGATGAATTTCTGTTGCCTTTGCATTGGGCCATGCAGGCGATTCCGCGCGGACCGCATGGCCTGGTTTGGAATCATCCTCAATTGCCCCATTCTCCCTATGGATTTACCGACACGATCGGCAAAACCGGTGAATTGTTATTCTGCTCGTTGCTGGATTGGAACGCTTCGCGGGATATGGTTGCTCTTTGCCGCGCAATCGGTAATCAACATTTGCTTGCATTATATGCAACACGCATGAAAGAGATGGAGGAAGGAATCGAATCGCTGATCGATCCGTCGACCGGACTATTTTTGGCGGCGTCGGAAGATTGCCGCCAGGTGGACGTATGGGGAAATGCTTTTGCCGCGGCGATCGATTTTCCTATCGCCGCTGATCGGTTCGAACAAATTGTTGAATTATTTACGGACCGTTACGACGACGTAATCGAACGGGGGCAGGTACGGCATCTGGTCAAAGGCGAATATTGGGAAAGACTTTTGCTTCCCGTAAAAGCAGGAGACTATCAAAACGGCGGATATTGGGGAACGCCGGCAGGTTGGGTAATGAAAACAATGGCATCGACGCATCCGAAAATCGCGGAGACTATGTTGAGGGATTTGGTTGAGGATTATCGTAATCGCGGGATTCACGAATGGGTGAACGGAGAGCGGGTGCGCCTGCCTCATTATGTGGCCTCCATCACGAATCCGACGGCAGCGATCCGTGATTTACTCTCCGAAAAAAAAGCGGTATTGGAATGAACCATTGCCGTCTTCGCGGCATTCATTGAAAAGCCGGCAAGTTGCCGGCGGTACGTTTTACACAAACGGCAATGGGTGAACGAACGCTTTAACATGTTGTTCACCGTGGAACACATCCACGGCGGTTCCCGTATCCCTCAATTCGCAGCGCAGGAATCCCAGCCCGATCGTTTTTTGCAGACCAAGCGAATACACCACGCTTGTGATGATTCCCACATCTTTGGCATCGCTCACAATCGAAAGCGGAGTCTGCGGAATTTCATCGGTTTCCAGAATGAATCCGGTCAATTCACGATTCACGTGCCCGCGAAAATGCAATCGGGCCATCACTTCCTGGCCGACATAGCATCCTTTCGTGTAAGAAATCGCATGATCCAAATGAGCTTCCTGCGGAATCGTTTTTTGATCGATATCCTGACCGAGAAGGGGGATGCCCGCTTCCACGCGCAGGATTTCCTCTACATCGGCTCCGATGGGGATGATTCCGGCGTCCAGAAATGCTTTTCGCAGCGAGTCTCGATGTTCACATTGCGCCAGAATGTCAAAACTCGCTTTACCAGAATGCGGAACATGTAAAATCAAACATGGGATGGTTGCGATGGATGCCGGGATATGGTTATATTCATCCGGAAGAGAATTATGATTGAGTAATAACGCTGATTTTTCGACCGATCGCAGACCTCGCACAGAAAAAAGAGTGTGGGAATCCGTTGCATCGTGAATCTCCACCTCTTCCATGATAAGATACTTGTTCAATCCGTCGAAAAGCGGGTTGCGGATCGTTGTTTTTCCAAATAGAATCAATTCCTGATCGCAAGCAAGCAGATGAAAATCGGCGATGATTTTCCCTTGCGGCGTGAGAAAAAGCGAATAATTGGCTTTTCCCGACGAGAGTCGTTTCACTTCGTTACTCACCAGTCCGTGCAGAAACGTTATGCGATCCGGACCGGTGATGGAAATCCTGGTCCAATCGCACAGATCGAATAAACCGGCGCCTTCTCTCACCGCTTGATATTGTTTTAATAAATCCACGGTTGTTGGAGGAGCGGAGTTGGAAAAGGAATTCAATTTTTCTTGTGAATCAGTAAGATTTGAGACGTTACAGGCTTGATCAAGCATCATCGTTTCATCCCTTCGGCAAGGGCTTACAGCCCACGCAGGTTTTTTATGAAAATGCCGGAGCGCGAGCATCCTGCCCGCAGGTGCAGACCGGAGTTCCGCACCACCACGTATAATCATCCCTTTGTTGTGATCAATCGATCATGTTGGTTGACATGAAAATATGGTAGTGCAAGCTTGTCGGAGAAGTATAATCGAGTTGGGACGAAGAATTTTGAGTTAAATTCTTGTTCGACCTGTCATTTTGCACGGGAGCAGTTGGAAAAACAAGAAATGATTCCATTTCCGCGATAAAAACGAGTTGTGTTCTGGCTCCGAATGATTGATCCGGTTGCTGTTTCGTGGATAGGGCCGGGAAATTCCGCTCCATTTTTAAATCGGTATATGTCCGGCGCTAAAATGCGCATGAGTATTACGATAAGTTATTCATTTTCAGAACATTAATTTGGCCGATTTCTCTTGCGAAAAGGAGAAGCGACACAAAAAGTTAAAATTTTTTTTTCCATCTCTAACTATGCTTTTTTCGGAAGGTTAGAGTTGGGTTTGGACTCGGATCGTGGAAAAAAATGGAGAGGGGTATTGCCTTGTTGGGGATTCGATGTAAAAATAGGGACGTGTTGAATCGTAAGATAAAAGAAATCAACCTGTTAGTAACCTGTGGACTAGTTGTGGATAAGTTGTTTTTTCGAGAAAAAAGACCACGTATCAGGCAAAATAAAGTAGGGTGATGTGGTTTAAAGCAAAGTCGGTTCGCTTTTTTCTCATTCGGGATTTTCAAATAAACAGTTTAATGGGATTTTATATATTGCAATTATAATTGCACTTTCCTTCCCTGTGTTTGTTCTGATTGGTTGTGGATAGAGGGGTTATCTACAGTAAGAGTATGGATTTGTCGATGCAGGAGGCCTATGTGCGGTGTTGATCGGCGCAGGTGTGGTATATTGTCGAATGGCGCGAGTGAAAAATCCACATTTGAGAGCGGTGCGCTGATATGGAGTTTGCAAGAAAACAAGTTGGAGGACGATAATGATGGTCACGATGCCTTCTTCGTTGGAAAAGGCAGAGAGCTGTGTTTTTTGGCGTCAGGCGGAAGATGCACTCAAACGGTGTATTACACTGGAAGAAATTGACGCCTGGTTCGAAAATGTATGTGTTTTGGATTATCGAGAAGAGCTGATAATCCTCGGCGTTCCGAGCGGATATCGGCGGGAATACGTCGAAAAGAATTATCGTGGATTGCTGGCGAATATATTCTCATCGTTGTTGAACCGGCAGATCGATGTGGAGATACGATTAACAAGCCCCATGAATGAAAAAGCGGATTTTGAAGAGATCAGCGTCATCACGAATCCAGGCAAAAAACCGATTATGCAATTGTTCGAGCCATTGCAATACGAACCGCTCAACGAGAGTTATACGTTCGATAATTTCGTCATCGGCGGATGCAACAAAATGGCTCACGCGGCGGCGGAAGCTGTGGCGAAAGCGCCGGCGCAATCCTACAATCCGTTGTTTATTTATGGCGGTGTGGGATTGGGGAAAACCCACCTTTTGCAGGCGATCGGCAATGCGATCAAAACGAGCATTCATTCGAATAAACAGGTAGCGTATCTTTCGGCGGAGCAATTCGTCAATATTTTCATCGATGCGATCAAGCGCAACGAACGTCTTTCCTTTCAGGCGGCGTTTCGCAACGTGGACGTGCTGCTGATCGACGACATCCAATTTCTGGCGGGCAAGGAATCCACGCAGGAAGAATTTTTCCACACGTTCAACGCCTTGCACAACAAGCAAAAACAGATCGTTATCTCCAGCGATCGCCCACCGAAAGATATTCCGACCATCGAGGATCGTCTGCGTTCCCGTTTCGAATGGGGATTGATCGTGGACATCGTACCGCCGGATTTCGAATTACGCATGGCGATTTTACGGCAAAAATGTGAGCATGTCGATCCGCCGATTCCGGATAACGTGCTGGAATTCATCGCCAGTAAAATTCGCAGTTCGATTCGGGAATTGGAAGGCGCGTTGGCGAAAATCACCGCGCACGCTCAATTTACCAACGAAGATTTGGACCTGGAAATCGCCGGCAAGGTGTTGGGAGAAATCTACGATCGCGGCGGGAAGGAAATTTCCATCGAAAAGATTCAACGCAAAGTGGCGGAACATTTCAACATCAAACCGGCCGACATTATCGGGAAAAATCGTTCCCGCTCCATCGCCCGACCACGGCAAATCGCCATGTATTTAAGCCGCAAGCTGACGCGGCACTCATTTCCGGAAATCGGTACGTTTTTCGGCAATAAAGATCATACCACCGTATTGTTTGCCTGCAATAAAATCGAGAAGGAAATGGAAGGCGATTCGAAATTGCGTTCGATCGTGCAGGATTTGTCCGATTCGTTTTCCATGTAATCAAGCGTTTTACGGGGTATAAGGCCCAGGGTACCGCACTCACCTGCGTGTGGGTGCGGTTTTTTTTGTTTTGGACCTGTATGCATCCTGATGGTTCGAGATATAGTAATACCATCGACCGGGATTGCCGGATGGTCACGATCATGAATGAAAGAAAAAGCGGGTGATATCGCGACTGGTGAGGAGATTGCATAGTCAATGGCCGTTTTTGAAGATACGTTGGAATTCGAGTTTGTAAAAACGGTGTATCCCGAATTCTGGAAAACACTACGGGATTCACCGGGATTTTCCTTTTCCCAACGGAAAAATACCGCAATCGCTCGAGACGAATGGCGCCTCCTGCCGGAGGAGCCGGTTGATCCGATTGACCAATTTCATGTCATATCCGCACTGCCTCGAACGAACGTATCCACCAGTCCGGAAAAGCCGGTTGTGGTGATTCTCGCCGGCGGAAAAGGCTCTCGCATGATTTGCAATGAAGGGCAGAAGGTTCTCTGTCCGATTTGTGGAGTTCCGGCGCTGTTGCGGGCCGTGCGAATGTATCGCAATTTCGGAATTACTGAGTTTGTCGTGGTCGTGGGCATTGGGTACAAGCGGGTCATCGATTGTTTGTGGGGAGAACAACTCCGCATTTCGTTTCTATTCCAGGAAGAACCGGCGGGAACCGGCCATGCGGGGCGCCTGGCTGCGCGATATTTGAAATATCAAGGATATGCAGGAGATGTGCTGGTGGCGATGGGGGATAAGTTCATGAGCCGGCGGGCGCTGGAAAAGTTGTTTCAGGATCATGCGCAATCCGGCGCGGATCTGACGTTGTCCGCCGCTTCCAAATCAGCATGGCCCGACGCGGGACGGGTCATGCGGGATGAAACCGGACAAGTGCGGGCCATCCTCGAAAAACCGGATATCGTTCTCATGCGGTTGTTGTACGATTTTCGTATGTGGGAGGTTGATCCCGTTCCCTGCGATGCGTTTTTAGCGCATGCGCTGGCCTGTTGGAATCGACCGGGAAAATTGAGAAAAATCTTCGGCGAGCTGTTTTGGAATCAACTTCACGAACAGAAATGGGTCTTGAAAAAAAATGCGCCGTTGCCTTTTCCCGACTCCGATTTGCGTTTTCAAATTGCGGATAACTTGAATTTACTCGGCGAAGAAGTGGAAAATGTATGTTCGCTGGTGAATCTGTCCGTGTATTTGTTCAAGGCGGCGGCGTTGTATGAATCGGTGGAGAATTTGCGAGCAAACAATGCGCAGAATGAATTGTATCTCACGGACGCCGCACATTATTTGACTTCGAACACGAACGAATGTCGATTTCGTGTGCACGCTTCGCCCATGCCGGATGACAATGACGTAATGGGATTCAATACACAGGAAGAATTGGAAACGATTGAACGGCGTGTGCAGGAAAAGAATCTTCTGGACGAATAAATCTGTGTTGACGGTTGCAGAGGGGATGCCGCAATGCCTTTGATCATGTTTTTGAATTTAAAAGGGGGCGTCGCAAAAACCACCAACACGGTCGCTGTGTCCGAATGTTTTGCGGCCGGCGGCAAGCGGATTTTGATGGTGGATGCCGATCATCAATCGATGGCCGGTGAATTGATGTTGGGCGAGCCGCGTTTGGGAACAGCGGAAAAGAATCGGCAAACGCTTCATGATTTGTTGTCGTTTATGTTGAACGACGAATTTCAGTCTGAAATCATCGAAGAATATATTACCCGCGGCGGTTCGAATATCATCGACGTGCGAGAGCGTCTCGATTGTATTCCCTGTTCCCATCGCATCGACGAATTTTCGACCAACATGGCCAAGGCCAAGCGGGGATTTCAAAGCAACGACGAATTTCTTCGGCGTCTCAATCGCGTCCGGCATCATTTTGCGCAATGGTGCAACCGGCATTACGATTATACCTTGATCGATTGCCCGCCGACGTTCGTGATTCAAGTTCTTTTTTTTCTCGGCTGCGCGGATTATTTCATCATTCCCTCGATTCCGGACCGGTTGTCCGTGCGTGGATCGATCTATTTGCTCGAACGGCTGCGGCTGCGCGGTTTCAAGCGGATTCAATGCCTGGGAACGTTATGGACGATGGTGCGCAGGCAGGTTTCCACGCATCTGAAAATCATCGAGCACGAAGAACGGCAAAGCGGTGAGTATGCGCGCATGCCCAAACCGTTTCGCACCTATATTCCCAACATGTCGGCCATTGCGGATGCGATGGATATTTGGCAGGAGTACCCGACTTTTCAAGCGAAATATCAATACAAACCATCCCATCTGTTTGAACAATTGTGCGAAGAGATCGAGGCGAGAATTCAGGCTGTTCGATAAAAGACAATAACCGTGATTTTTCGACAAAGGATACTACATGATGAATGAGTGCAAACATCCGTTCCAAGATCCGATCGATGCAATCGCCGGAGGATATCGCGCCTGTCAGGTGCTATTGACGGCAAACCGGTTGGGTGTATTTGCAGCAATCGGGAAAGGGAAGGTGCGTGTGGAACGCCTGGTGGAATTGCTGGAAACGGACCGACGTGCGACGCGGATTTTGTGTGACGCTCTCGTAGCCCTGGCATTGCTCGAAAAGGAGGAGGATTCCTATCGCAATTCACCGCTCGCGCTGGAATATCTTCTTCCCGATTCCCCGAATCCGCGGAATGGTATTTTGTGGCATGGCGCGAAACTCTATGAGCGATGGGGAAAACTGCATGACGCTGTCAAAAGCGGAAAACCGGTTCCCGACGAAGCGATCGATCCGAATCTGGTCGGAAATGAGAAAACATTTGCCCAAGCGATGGCGGATATCGGACGGACGAGCGCCGGGCAATTGGCAAAATTGCTGGATTTGAGCGACGTGAAAATCCTGCTGGACGTGGGCGGCGGACCGGGCATATATGCGATTGAATTTGCCCGGCAAAATCCGGACCTGCACGCGGTTATCTTTGATAATGAAAAAACCACACCGGTCGCATTGGAGAATGCCAAACAGGCCGGCGTGGCGGATCGAGTAACCGCGAAAGCCGGCGATATTTTCCGGGATTCGATCGGCGGGGAATACGATTTTATTCTCATTTCCAACGTTGTCCACATCTACTCGTACGAACAAAACGCCGAATTGGTCGCAAAATGCGCAAACGCATTGGCTCAAGGCGGGCGGTTGTGCATCAAGGATTTTCTGCTCGATCCCGACCGCACCGGTCCGGCCTGGGGAGCGCTGTTTGCCGTCAATATGTTGGTAAGCACGGACCAGGGGGATTGCCATACGGTGGAAGAGGCGCGCTGTTGGCTCGAATCCGCCGGTTTGCATTGTGATTCCCACATGGATTTGACTGCGCAGTCGCGTTTGTTGATCGGTAAAAAAGATTAACGCAATTGAACCTCGCTACGCTGCACGTCGCGGTAAAAAAAGACGCATTACTCGCGTCAACAGACTTTTCATCATGACCGGTTTCATGATTTGTCGCAGAAAATTATATAATATTTTGGGCCGCAGGTAAAAACGCAATGTCGCCCGGCGTACCGCATTCATCAATTCGGCCGCGGAAATGGCCGGCGGGTGATAGGGGATTTTTCCGAAATACGTTGTATAGGTGTTCCAATCAATCGCTTCCAATTGTAATTCTCCGTCGCGGATCAAGCGGTTGAAATCGGCGCTGCCGGGCAGTGGAATGAAATTGCCGAAATAGGCGCGGTCGAGTTCCGAACGGATCGCGAACTCGATGGTTTGTTCGATATCCTCGTGGGTTTCGTTGGGAAATCCCAAAATAAAAAAACCAAATACGATCAAACCATGCTGTTTCAACAAATGGATTTTTTCCTGAACCATTTGCAAATCCCAATTTTTTTTGATCGCTTTCAATGTGTTTCGTGATCCCGATTCGATTCCTACGCCGACCAGATACGTTCCCATCTGTTTCAATGCAAGAACGATATCCTTATCCATGCGGTCGAGACGAACGCCGTTTGGGAATGAAAAATAGCACTGGATGTTTCGGCTTGCAATTTCTTTTGAAAATTGCAATACGTGCTCTTTATAAAATGTGAAATTCTCATCCTCGATGATGAATTCTTCGAAACCGTAGGTGGATTGCAGGGTTTCGATTTCATCGACGACGTCGCCGATATCGCGCCGACGGATGAGTTTACCGGTAACCAGATGCCCCGCGCAGTAGGTGCAGGGGTAGGGACACCCACGCGAAGTTAAAATGGGAACGACGCGGGTGCTTTTGTGAAACGTGCCGTGCTGAATCGCGGGATATTTATCCGGTTCGAGATCCTGCCACGCCGGCGGACCGTAGCGATTCACATCGATCAGCTGGGTTTTATTGCAAACGATTCGATCCCGGTCGCGATAAACCAGATTGGGAATTGTATGTAGAATTTCCGCAAGTGTATTGTCCAACAATCCGCGCGCCAGTCGTTGCAATGTTTCCTCGCCTTCCCCTTTCACGGCAAAATCGAGATCGGGATTGTCGATCAGCGTCCGTTCCGGCAATCCGGAAATGTGCGGACCGCCGGCGATGATGCACGCCTGCGGGCTCATTTCGCGAATACGAGGAACCAGAGATTTAAAGTGACTGTAATCGATGGAGAAAACCTGGAATCCGATTAGAAGCGGATGTAAGGATTCTATTTTCTTTAATAAATTGTTGTGGCCGATTTTATCGCGGTGGCAATCGATGAAGACGGGCCGGATTTCGTCGATCCGATGTAGCGCTTTCAATAAATATCCGATGCCGAGCGGCGGAGTGATTACGGTATTCTCACTTTGCAGACGTATTAAAACTACATGGTTCATTGCATTGTCTGATGGTTCATGAAACAAGAAAATGGTGGTTTCACTCCGTTCCACTCACTCTGCATTTCTCAAAAAGTGCGGACCGGAGGTCCGTACCACAATTTCTATCATTTTTCAATCGCCGGAAGATTGGTTCCACTCTCGTTTTCCAGCGGGCCGATATAATTTTGGCTGATGACGATTTCGTCGAACCAGACGCGGTTGATTTTGGGGCTGTCGTGGACGTACAGCAGCAGCCAGAAATCGTTGATTTTGAGGGCGGCGTCCGTGCGCCAGCGAATGCCGGTGAAACGGCCTATCAATTCGCCGTCGATCCAAAACGCTTGCTCGCCGTCGGCCTCGCCTGGCGTATTGGCTTTCACCATCATTTCCATGCAATACCAGCGTCCCCTTTGCGGAATGTGTTTTTCGTCCGGTCGGTACATTTCGCCGTAATAGGCGTTCATTTTCGGATCGAGGGGCATGTCCATGTGGTACGAGTAGAACATCCATTCTCCCGGAGGCGCGTTGCGTCCCCAATCCCGCCACGGTTCCAGCCCGATGGTATAGAAATCGTCGCCGTTGGGTTTCTTTCCGGCCTTGCCGAACGCCGACCAGCGGTTGTCCTGGCGATTGGCGAGCAGATGAACGAAATGCATGTGATTGCCCTGATCGAAATCCTCCGCAAATTTGCAATACCAACGCGCATACACCCGGTCATAACCCGGCAGGAACCATTTGTTCAGTTTGGCGCCTTTTTCCTTGCCGATTTGCGCTGTGATTTCAACCGCGTAGTTGCCGCGAAATACATATTCCGGCGCATTCGTCAATCGTAAGCGCGTCGGATCGTCGAGGACGGAATCGGCGTCCCATTGATCGAGCGCGCCGCTTTCGAAATTTTCGGAAAAAATGATTTCATTCCGACCTTCGACCGACGCGGCAGGAATCGCAGCCATCCCGATTACAACGATCAAGGCAATGAGAAACGGGTGACAGGATTGATCATGGTTTTGAAGATAAGATTGTTTCATCGAAAATATCCTTTTATCAACATAATGGCATTTGTTTGAAATCCAATTATATCCGATCATTATCTTCGGGTGGGATATCGGCCACTTTTGCCATCGCCTTTTCGAATTTATTCCGATTGCCCCGTTTGGCGCGTTCTTTCAAATACTCTTCGGTCATAAGCGCCGATATTTTTTCAGCCAGCGCCAACGTGATAAATTGATTGATCGAGATTTGTTCTTTCGATGCGAGTCGGCGCACCGTTTCATGCAACGATTCGGGAAGTCGAAGGCTTATTGTACTCATTATTTTACTCCTGATAATTCAAGAAATTCTTTGGGAGTCAGCGCGCGAATCCCCAAATGACTGATTCCCTGAAAATGTTTTATATTATGTGTAATAATAAAATCACACTTGGCGGCAACGGCCAGTTCCAGGACCATATCATCATCTGCATCTCTCAAGTAAGGACGATAAAGATAAAATATTTTTCTCCGATTGGATACCGTACACAGGTAATCCAAAATATCATCGATATCATTTTCTGAAAGATTGATTTCCTCAATTAAACGTTTGGCCACATCTTCGTATTCAAGTATAAGCGGGATTGAGATATTGATTTCAAACAGTTCTCTATCGATAAGCGTGAGAAGCTTATGGGAGGCGCCGCGACATGATCGGAGCGCCGAGATGAGTACGTTCGTATCAATAACAATTTGATATTTGTTCATGTTGGTATTATATATAATACCATTTTTTTTTCAACGGCGTAGGATTTGAAATGGTTTTGAGGAACTTTGACCATGCCGACCGCTGATGCCATCGCTTTCTCGAATTTCTTACGATTGCCTCCGTATCGATGACTATTGTGTGGTGATTCAGTCCAACTTTTTTTATAATGATATGATATTTTCAGTGATTTGGAATTCGTAACAAATGTTTTGAGCACGATGAAATTGAAAAACAGAGTACGCTCATTTTACTATATACTCCGGCAAAAAGTCAAAAATTGTGGTGCGGACATCCTGTCTGCACAATATATAGTTGCAGATTGTGGATTGATACTACAATATGTGCCGATTCCAAAATTGAATCCGACTTTTTGCCGGCGCGTCTTACAAACGATCGGATTGTTATGCAACAAGTTCCGTCAAATTGATATAAGGCGGTTTGCAGAGTTCCGCCACGGAATCGACTATGACATCGGGGCGGTACGCATAGCGGATCAGATCGTCCCGTTTCGTGCCGCCGGAAAGAACAAGAATGGTTTTATACCCCATTTGCACGCCGCCGAGAATATCCGTTTCCATCGTGTCGCCGATCATGTAGGTTTCCGCCGTGGTGAGTTCCAGCTCCTTGCGGGCCATGCGCATCATGACCGGGCTGGGTTTGCCCACGCTGAAGGCTTTGATGCCGGTCGCGGTTTCCAGCATGGCGACAATGGCGCCGCAACCGGGCCGCAAACCGTGATGGGTGGGACAATTCGGATCGAGATTGGTGGCGATCAATTTCGCTCCGTTGAGAATCATGCGAACTGCGGATTCAATCATTTCCATATTAAACGTTCTCCCTTCTCCCACAACGACATAATCGGGATCATGGTCCACGATGGAATAGCCGTTGTTGTGCATTGAGTTTAACAGGCCGCCTTCGCCGATAACAAAAGCCGTACCGTTCGGTTTTTGTTGCGCGAGGAAACGAGCGGTTGCCATTGCACAGGAAAAAACCTGTTCTTCCTTCACATTGATACCCATACGGCTGATTTTTGTGACGATATCTCTCCGTGTCCGCTGACTGTTGTTTGTCAGGAACAGAAAAGGGATTTTTTCCGTTGTCAATCGTTTGATGAATTGATCGGCGCCAGGAATCAGTTCAGTGCCGCGATAAATGACTCCATCCATGTCGATCAAACAACCTCGTGACATCATAAATAACTCCTTGTTTTGCATGAATATAATGACCTTTCCTTCATTTTCAACAAATAGTGTGCCAAACTATCTTCTTTCCGATTGAATACAGGATATGGTCCCATTTTTTTTCTACCGCTGTTGTTATATCCATAAATTGTTCGCAAACGGTCAGTTTCGTATGAAATCCAAGTGAGAGATAACGGTCCGCTATAAGAAGATAATTTGTGAAAAATTCGATTGAATCACAGGTGTTCAAAAAAACTATCTCTTGTTGGGAATTGGACAGCAAGAAAAAATAAATAAATATCAATGATCGAGAGAAAATATTGTCTCAATTCGGTTCAAAAGGAATCCATGGACATTTTTGATCGAAATCTTATTATATTGGAAACAAACCGACCGGAACTGGCGGCGCGGATCAAGTCTCTCAAGCCTCATCCCGATCGTTATCGGTTAATTCCAACCCGCGGCGTCATACCGTCGTTGGAATTCGTCGATGAAAACGGAAAGGTTCATTTGTTCTACAGCCGCTATGAACCGTCGCGGGATGTGGAACGCGATTTGGCCTCCCTCGATCACTCCCGAATTTACACGCCGATGATAGCCGGGATCGGTTTGGGCTACGCTTTACGGCGACTCTGGGATGAGCATCGCCATGAATTTTTCGACGCCGTGGCGCTCGAATACGATCCGCAGATATTTCGTCTGGCGATGAGCGTGACTCGGCTCGATGATATCTTTTCCGATCCGCGCCTGCATATTTATCTCGGCCCCGATCTCGCGCATTGGACCGATTTCGTTCGTTCTCGCATGTCATCCATAATGAGCAGCCATTTGCAGGTTTTGGCGCATCCTCCTTCGCAGCGTTGCCATCCTCGCTTCTATGAAACCGCATATGAAACGACAAAGCAGCAAATCCGCCTGGCCTCGGCGGAATTCGATTTGATGATCCGTTACGGACCCCGCATTCAGGAAAATGTGTGGATGAACGTTCCCCCCGCCTTGCAGGCCCTGGGAATTACCGACGTGCGGGGAATGCTGCATGGCCGGCCCGCCATCGTCGTCGCGGCGGGTCCCTCGCTTGACAAGAATGTTCATCGTTTAAAGGAAATCGAATCCTCCTGCGCCATCATTGCCGTGGACACGGCGCTGCGCACGTTGAAAAAACACGGCATCGATCCCCACATCGTCGTTACCACCGATCCGACGGAATTGAATCTCAAACATTTTGAACATGTGGACTGCTCTCCGGATACGATTTTGGCCTTCGATCCGGAAGTGTACGGCGTGATTCCCAATCGATGGAACGGTCGCCGTCTATTTTTGAATCTGGAAAAGACAGCGCTGACGCGTTGGCTGGAGGACAAATGCGGCCCGTTCGGATTTGTGGAAAAAGGCGGATCGGTGGGACATACGGCCTTTTTTCTGGCGCGGGAATTGGGCGCCGACCCGATCGTTTTTGTCGGATTGGATCTCGCGTTTCGCGAAGAGGGGGGAGGAACCCACGCGTCTGCATCGGCGCTGGTGCGTCACTACGGCAGGATTGCGAACGGCGTTGCCTCCGCCGAGTTGGGGCCGCGAGACGGCTCTGCCGCGATGAGGGAAGAAATCGTATGGGTGCGCGGTGTGGAAGGACGGCCGGTCCCCACTTCGCAGGTGATGGCGTTGTATATTCGCCAATTTTGCGAGGAATTCAAACGCACGAAGGCGCATATCGTGGATGCGACGGAAGGGGGAGCGCTGCTTGATGGCGCAGAGATCATGCCTTTGCATCAGGTAATGGATGAACGAATCGATTCGGCGGAGAACGTCGCCGAGCTGTTTCGCCGACTTGTAATCCCGCAGCGCGATGGGTGCGCCATCAGAGGAGAGATGCAGCGAATCCTTACATCACTGCAAACGTCAATCATAAAGGCGAAACGAGGACTCGAGCTGCACGATACATTCGTCACACAAATCTCGCATGGGATCGCATTATATGAACAGGCGGATTGGTTGGAAATGGAATCCTGCTTTTCCCACCTGTATCAATCCGCTGACCTGAAAATCGCGTTGGAACAGGCGTTGTTTTCCGCTGTCTATCAATTCGTGCAAAAAGAACGACCGGATCAGGTGGGGATTCGACTCCGAAAATATCAATTGTTTTTTGATTCTTTTTTGGCGTTGCAGCCGATTTTCTCAACGATTATTCAACGCGTTTTCGAACAAGGGCGTTGAACTCTTTTTCTGAAAGGCTAACGTTAACCACATTGCATCCGATAATCGGAAGGAGCAAGGATCATGGCGCGCAGGATTCGGAAAAGCCGAGAAACACTTTTCGTTTCCGAAGATTGTCAAGGACAAAGCAAAAACGTCTTCGAGTTTCACTATCACGAACCGCCGGGCGCGCGGACGACGTGGAATCCGAATATGGATATTCTGGAAACGCCGGACGATTTGATCATTCTGGTGGAAGCCGCCGGTCTCGATAAAAACAGCATTCGTTTGCAGGCGGTGGATAATCGGTTGATCCTCAGCGGCGATCGGCGCATGAAAAAATGCGTGAAATGCATCCGGTATCATCAATTGGAAATTCAGTTTTTACCGTTTGTAAAAACAGTGATTTTACCGGGTACGGTGGATGTGGCGTTGGTGAAAGCGGAATATGAAAACGGGCTGCTCGAAATTCGAGTGGCCAAACGTTTTCTGTGAGGATAGATACGATGCAAGTGGTGGAACAAGTCAAACAGGATGAATTGGAAGTGCCTCGATGGTTACCCGTGGTTCCTTTAAACAATTCGGTTTTGTTTCCCGGCGCAACCGTACCGATCGCGGTCAGCAACGAAGAAACGACAAAAGCGGTGGAAATTGCCATTCAAGGCGCTCGGTTTTTTGTTGCGGTCGCCATTCAGCGTGAGCGAACCGACGCGGATCGCTCCTTCGACCATCTTTTTCATACGGGCACGGCGGCTTTCATTCTCCGGATGATGCGCGGTGGAGAGAACATCACCCAGCTGGTGATTCGCGGTATGCATAAACTGCGCATCAAACAGTTCGAGGAACGGGATGGCGTGCCCTGGGCGGAAGTGGAAGTGATTCCGGAAGAAGAGGAAGGAGGGCAATCCCGCACGATTCAGGCGCTGATGCGGCAGATTTCCGAAAAAGCGGAAACTCTGATTCAAAAGTCGCCGCTTTTGCCGAAGGAATTGTCGGGCGTTCCCTCCTCATTGGATAATCCGCATCGGCTCGCGTATATGGTGCTGAGTTTGACTCGCGTCGATGTCCCACGCCTGCAGGAAATATACGAAACCGCATCGCTGGAAAAATTGTTGCGCATGACGTTGAAAGAACTCGCACACGAACTGGAAATCATCGATTTGGGTGGGAAGATTCAAAATGAAGTGCAAACGAAACTCAGCAAAAATGAGCGGGAGTTTTATTTGCGCGAACAATTGCGGGCGATTCGAAAAGAATTGGGAGAGGGTGAAGATCAACACGTCGAAGTGCAGGAACTTCGTGATTTGTTGGATCAAAAAGTGCTCCCCGAATCCGTCCGCGGCAAAGCCGAAAAGGAATTGAAGCGTCTGGATAACATCAATCCGTCCTCGCCGGAATATCCCATGTCCCGAAATTATCTGGAATGGCTGCTGGAATTTCCCTGGTTGGAAGAAACGAAGGATATCATCGATTTGAAGCAGGCGGAATCGATCCTGGAGGAAGATCATTATGGATTGAATAAAGTGAAGGATCGGATTCTGGAATTCCTATCCGTGCGGAAATTGAATCCGAAGATCAAAGGGCCGATTCTTTGTTTCGTGGGACCTCCCGGCGTGGGGAAAACGTCTCTCGGCCAGTCCATTGCCCGCGCGCTGGGACGGAAATTCGTGCGCCTGGCGCTCGGAGGCGTTCACGACGAGGCGGAAATTCGCGGGCACCGGCGAACCTACGTCGGCGCGCTGCCGGGAACGATCATTCAACAGATTCGGCGGGTAGGAACGATCAATCCGGTTTTCATGCTTGACGAAATCGACAAAGTCGGCCAAAGTTTTCGCGGCGACCCGTCTTCGGCGTTGTTGGAAGTGTTGGATCCGGCGCAAAATCATTCGTTCCGCGATCATTATATGGAAGTCGACATCGATTTGTCTAAAGTTTTGTTTATCGCGACCGCAAATGTTCCGGATCGCATTCAACCTCCGTTGCGAGACCGCATGGAAGAGATACGCCTGGCCGGTTACACGACGAGAGAGAAAGAGCAGATTGCGTTAAAATATCTTATTCCCCGCGCCGTCGAAGAAAACGGATTGCAGACGGGAGATGTAAACTTCGCGAAAGGTATTCTCGAGTTTCTCATCGCCGGTTATACCCGGGAAGCGGGAGTGCGCAATCTGGAACGGGAATTGAAATCAATCGGGCGTAAAATCGCGGTCCGAAAAATTCGCGGCGCCTGGAGAAAACGTAAAATTTCTAAAGTAATAGTGCGAGAATTTTTGGGTGCGGAACGGTTTACGGGGGAGGTGGCGCGGCGAACATCGCGCCCCGGCGTGGCAACCGGCCTGGCCTGGACGGCGGTGGGGGGAGAAATACTCTTCGTCGAAGCGCTGCCGGTTCCGGGCGGCAAAGGAGTGGTGCTCACCGGAAAATTGGGGGATGTAATGAAGGAATCCGCGCGCGCGGCTTTTTCATTGGTTCGCGCACGGCAAAAAAAATTGCAGATCCCCGAAAAATTCTTCGAAGATCACGAAATCCATCTCCATGTCCCCGCCGGCGCGGTTCCCAAAGACGGCCCATCCGCCGGCATTACGATGGCCACGGCAATTGCCTCCGCGGCCGCGAATATTCCCGTGCGGAAAGATGTCGCCATGACCGGTGAAATCACGCTGAGCGGTTTGGTCTTGCCGATCGGCGGCGTCAAGGAAAAGGTGCTGGCCGCCCATCGAGCCGGAATTCAGCGCTTCCTATTGCCTTCCCGTAATAAAAAGGATTTGGATGATGTGGACAAGCAGGTTCTTGACGAATTGCAATTCACGTTCGTCGATAACTTGGATGATGTGTTGGAAGTGAGTCTGTTGAAATCAAATCGAAAAAAGTCCGGGGAAAAATGAATTGTTCGAATGAAGCGTTCCCTGCTTTCCCGGTTCGCGTACAATACTATCATAGGATAAAATTTTGGAGGAAATACCATGTTTACCATAAAAAAGCGATTACAGCGGAACGTGGCGCTGATGATCGTGGGATTCTTGTCATTTGGGGGATTGAGCTTTGCCGAGGAGAATCCGGATGCCATTCGTAATCTTTCGCATGCGTTCCATCAAGCCATCGCCAAGGTCAAACCGGCTGTCGTCAGCATTTCGGCGGAAAAGGAAGCGCGGAAACTCACGGAAGAAGAGATTCCGGAAATCCTTAAACCGTTTTTGCCAAAAGATTTTTTTGACGATCCGACCATACCCAAACGCGGCTGGCAGGGATCGGGCGTCATTATTTCCAGCGAGGGGGAAATTTTGACGAACTACCACGTTGTGAAGGACGCGGATGAACTGACGGTGACGCTCGATGACGGCACGGAATTGGAAGCAAGTGAAGTGGCGCACGACGAAGGCAGCGATATCGCTTTGATCAAGTTGAAAGAGGATAAGCCGCTTCCCTTTGCGGTGTTGGGCAATTCGGATGAGTTGCAGGTCGGTGATTGGGTTTTGGCGATCGGTAATCCGTTTGGTCTCAGCCAATCCGTTTCGCAAGGGATCGTCAGCGCGAAAGGTCGCACCAATGCGGACGTGCCGGTCGGATTCGAAGATGGTTTCCGATTCAAAGATTTTATTCAGACCACGGCGGCCATCAATTTGGGGAACAGCGGGGGACCATTGATCAATCTGAACGGCGAAGTGATCGGAGTGAACAATGCGATTCAAACGGCGGGAAGAATTCCGGCCAATTTAGGGATCGGATTTGCCATTCCTTCCAATCTGGCCAAAAGCGTGATCGACAGTTTGAAGCATTTTGGCAAAGTCCGGCGCGGATTCATCGGCGTCGGTCTCAATAATGAACCTTCTTCCATGAAATATTTTAAAGAGGAATATGGAATCAATTATGGCGCATTGGTGAAAGAAGTGAATCCGGATACGCCGGGAGAAAAAGCCGGACTCAAGACAGGCGATCTCATCATTCGATTCGAAGGCAAAAAAGTGGAGGGGAATGAACATCTGATCACCATGGTTGCCGGCACGGCGGTCGGATCCGAAGTGGAATTAACCATCCTGCGCGAAGGAAAAGAACAGACCATAAAATTGATTTTGGACGAACGACCGCCGGAACAACAATTGGCCAGAGCCGTCCCTTCGATGGGAATCCTCGGCATTGCCGTTGAAACTCTCTCCCCGGAAATAGCGAAGGAAAAAGGATACGAAGAAGACTTGAAGGGAGTGATCGTGACCCGAGTGTTACCCGACACTCCCGCGGCCGCCTGGAAAATTCAAGTCAACGATGTGATCACTAAAATCAATGAGCAATCGGTGGAATCGAAAGACGATTTTGAAAAGATTTTTTCTGAATTCGTGGACAAAATGCGGGAAAAGGGCAGAAAAAAGCGAACCTTATTGCTCTACCTGCATCGCGCGGGAAGTCGCATGCATCCGGATTACGTCGGACCGGAAATAACGATCGAATAAAATCGAAACGAAAAGGGACAGGGGGATTTGATATTTACTGAATTGGAATTGGTGTTTTTACTCCAACAGGTATAATCTTTTTGTAACACCATTTTACTGGTTTGTAAAGTTTGCATCATGACGCGGTTGGCATAAAAAAATGCTGTTTCCGGTGCATTGAAAATTGTAATCCGTGTCTGAACAGGACATAATGAACAATACGATCATTACCGTCGGCATTTCCGACATGAAAGTGTCTAATGATAAGAGTGCGATTATCGTCACGTATTCACTGGGATCATGCGTCGGATTGACGCTTTATGATCCGGCCGTTGGAGTGGGGGGAATGATTCACTGCCTATTGCCTTTATCAAAAGCCAATCCGAATCGAGCGCAGCAAAATCCGCAAATGTTCGTCGACTCGGGCATTCCGGTTTTATTGGCGGAACTTTCTAAATTCGGCGCACAAAAAAACCGCTTGATAGCGAAAGTGGCCGGCGCCGGTAATTTCCTGCAGGCGAATGATATGTTTAAAACCGGCGAGCGGAATTATACCGTTTTGAGAAAAGTTCTTTGGAAAAACAATATCTTGATAAAAGGGGAAGATGTTGGCGGCTCGATTCCACGAACCATGACGTTGTATATGAAGACCGGAACCACCACGATCAAATCGAGAGGGGTTGAAACAGAGTTATGAACCGGCGAGAAGAAATTTTGGCAAAAATTGAATCGATTTCGCCTTTACCGGTTTCCACCATGCGGTTGATCGAACTGGGATTGAATCCGGAAACGCGTTCGGATGACATTTGCCGTTGCATGAAAGATGAATTGTTCGTGGATGAACTTTTGCGATTTGTGAATTCTCCATATTTCCAAAAGGGAACATTTTTCTCTTCCCTTCACGAAATGGAAAAGGAACTCGGGAACAAAAGGCTGCGGGAATTGGCGATTGTCGCAGCGGTAAAACCTATAGTCCAAATCCCGATAAACGAGTATGATATTTCGACGGCGGAAATGATCCGACACTGCCTGGCCGTGGCGATCGGCGCAGAAGAACTCGCCAAAGCGCTGCAACTGGAAACCCCGGATTTTTTGTTTCTCGCGGGTTTTTTACATGATATCGGAAAAATCATGCTCGACCAATACGAACTGACGGATGCCAAAGAGATATTAAAGGAAGCGTTCACTTCTCAGATTTCCGTCGTCGCGGCGGAGAAAAAATTGCACGGGATCGACCACGGCGAAGTGGGAGCAATTCTTCTACGAAAATGGAAAATGCCGGCGGACGTGATCCAAAGCACGCGTTGGCATCATCATCCTATTGCATGCCGGGACGATGTGCTTATGCTGGATCTGATCAACGTGTCCGATTCCTTCGTATTGATGATCGGCATCGGCGTGGGCAGCGAAGGACTTTATTATCCTGTTTATAATGAAATTGAAGAGCGGTTGCTTTTGACAACGAAAATTGTGGAACGTGTGATCAGTCAAATTCAAATCGGACTCGAACAATTGGAACCTTTTTTTAATGCGGAGTCCACCGGATAGTGTTATGGCATTTAACATTTTAGTTGTCGATGATTCAAAATTGGTTCACTCGGTCATTGCGAAAACGCTCGAAATGGCGGAAGTGCCGGTTAAACAATTGCATTTTGCCGAAAACGGAGAAATCGGACTCGAACAGCTTGCCGAACATCCTATTGATTTGGTTTTTTCCGATCTGCACATGCCGGTCATGAATGGAATGGAAATGATCGAACGGATGCAGGCCAATGAACATCTGAAATCCATTCCCATCATCGTGATTTCATCGGAAGGCAGTAAAACTCGGCTAAAACATCTTAAAGAGGAAGGCGTCAAGGCAATTATCCGTAAACCGTTTACGCCGGAATCGGTTCGCAACGTTGTTTTCGAAGTTATGGGGATCAAAGATGAGCAATGATTATCGTGAGCATTTGATTGCTACGGCGACGGAAGTGTTCGAGAAATTTGCCTTCATGTTCGTCGATGACGCAGAGAAGGATATTAAAGAATCGGATGTTTCCATGTCCGTACAATCCACCATGAAATTTACGGGCGAAAAGGAAGGCGCCATCATGATCGCCGTTCCCGATGACTTGCATCTGGAACTCGCGGCGAACGTGTTGGGCATGGATATGGGCGATGAGATGGTTGTCGAACAAGCCGACGACGCGGTGAAAGAGCTGCTTAACGTCTTTAGCGGACATATGATGACGACGGTTTTCGGCGAAGAAGCGCTTTTCAATTTTTGCACGCCGGAAATCACCCGACTCAATGCAATGCAATGGCAGACATTAAAAAACCGACCCGACATCGTCGAAATCTCTGTCGACGATCATCCGGTTCTTCTTCAATTCACATTCAAGTAGGATCGATGAAAGCATGCAAGCCTCACCATATCCGGAACCGGAGAAAAATTACCCGAAAAATTATGATTCGCAGATGACCGGTTCGTCAGGAATGAAAATATCCCCCTTTCCGTGAATGATCAAATCGCCGGCGTAAGTATCCCCATCGGTTCCCTATCCGGCCGGTTCAAATGGTTCATTCGCGTTGGCTTTTCGATTCATTACGCAGTTGCCGTCATGTAATGGCTCTTGACCATTCACTTTTTTTCACCTCATAATGCGTATGGTAAGACATTCTTGTAGTAAAAGGAGTAAAAACTATGAAGAACATGTTTTTGGTTTATGCGGGAATTAGCGTCATTTTTTTTCTTTCCGCAACGGATGTTTCCGCACAGGAGTATTGGTGGAAAGCGCCGATATTGAAGTATGTGGAAGAAATGGCGGAGGAAGCGCATAGCACCTCGCCGCATTATTGGACCTTCGGCGGTCCTAGCCGGACCGATTCCACTCTCGATCAGACCTATCTGTATACGCAGGATTCGAACATGAGCGTCAATTTTTCGCAATATGTCGTGGAAGAATTGCGCAATGCGAATTCCGCCGATGAGGTCGCCCACCGCTGGGCGATCGACCATATCGGACGTCCGAAAGGGTGCACGCAATTCAGCAATCGTGTCGTGATCGGCAACGGCGGCGAGGAAGGGCAGCCGTTTACTTCCTATCCCGATGATATGACCATCGGCTCAGGCAGAGAATACCTTTTAGAGGCGAACGTCTCGCCGGATTGCGATACATTGCATTTCAATCACGACGGAACGCTGTTGTACACCAACCATTATGTCGGCAGCGCCAACCGTTCGAAATTGCATCGTTATCGCGTAACAGGGTCGTTGGAGGCGGATGGCCAGGCATTCACGCTTGATTCCGGCTGGCAGAATAATGGAACCTTCAATACCGCCATCGTGCGGCTGCGAAACTTTATCGTCAAATATATCGGCGGAAAAGATTTGATCTATTATGGTGAAGGAAGTACGCTGGAAGGTCTATGCTCCGTTTATGTCCTGGATGCCGATGCGGGGATCGAGCGTCTTCTGATCGAGGATGTGTTTGTGCCCGGCGAAGTCGTCGACGCCGATATCGTCAATATCAAGATCGCCGGCGTGGCTGCGGGCGATCCGCATCTGTATGTCATGGGGAATATCGCCGGGGTGAAAGTGTACAAACTCACTCCCGATGGCATGGGCGTGGAAAACGGCGGCAATCCCGTCGCCTTTTTGTCAACTGATGATTTGAACAGGATCAATCAAACAGAGGCGTTCAGCAGTCATGCCAGAGCGTTCGAAGTCACCGACGATCAACAGTTCGCCTTTTTCAGCGCGCACAACGCCAACGCCAATATTTTCGTGGTGACCGTCGAACCGGGCGTAGCGGTGAGCGATTGGATTGTAAAATAATTGGTAAGATTTCACATTCCGAGGCAATGAACAACCAAGTGCTACGATTGTTTTCAGGAGGGAGAACCGGCGAATCCGTCGTTTTTATTCCATCGATTCCGCAACGAGTTCCGCTATGTCTTTCACATGGACTTGATCAACAACATCAAGGTCCTTAAGACCGTCTTCGAACATGGTCATGCAGAAAGGACAAGCCACGGCGATTGTATTGGCGCCGGTTGCCAGCGCTTCCTCCGTGCGCTCCGTATTGATACGTTTGCCTTCCAACTCTTCCAACCACATTCTGCCGCCGCCGGCGCCGCAGCAAAAACCGTTTTGTCCATGACGAGGCATTTCGACGAAGCCGGATCCGCTTTGTGTACCTTTGAGCACGTTCCGCGGGGCTTCGGTGATCTCGTTGTAGCGAGCAAGATAGCAGGAATCGTGAAAAACTGTGGTTCCGTTGGATTTTTTCGAAAGTGTCAGTTTTCCTTCACGTATCAACTGATCGATCAGTTGGGAATGATGAAGAACTTCGAATTCCCCACCGAATTGGGCGTAGTCATTTTTTAATGTGCTGTACCCGTGCGGACAGTGCGTCACAATTTTTGTGATGCCATATTTCCGGAATGTGGCGATGTTGTCGCGGGCCAATTGTTCGAACACGTATTCGTTGCCAAGTCGGCGAAGCGAGTCGCCGCAGCATTTTTCTTCGTTGCCTAAAATTCCCCATGAGAGACCGGCGTGATTGAAGATTTTCGCTACCGATGTGACCACATTCTTGCTACGAGAATCGTAAGCGCCCGAACAACCGACGAAGAATAGATATTCGACCGGTTTTCCTTCTTCGACAAAGGGAACGGGGAGATCCTGCGCCCATTTGGCGCGGTCGGTGGGGGCGAGCCCCCACGGATTGAAGCGCTGCTCCGAATTCATGAAGAAATTTGTCAATTCTTCCGGAAATTTGGATTGTTCCATAACCAGATGCCGGCGCATTTCAATGATTTTAGGTACATGTTCGATGAAGACGGGGCAGTTCGTCATACACGCGCCGCATGTGGTGCAATGCCATAAATCCGCTTCGGAAATACTGTTTTCTCCATTTCCGATAAGCGGCGAGTTCATTTCCGCATCGGCGGGTGTGGGCAACAGCGAATCCAACGGACGGCCGGCCAGAATGGAACGGCCGTTGGTGAACAGGTTGAGTTTGCCGCGATGGATCAGATCCCGCGGATTGAGAGTTTTACCGGTGTGGTTGGCAGGGCAGCCATCCTGACAGCGCCCGCATTCCGTGCAGGACATGAAGTCCAGCAGGTTTTTCCACGTAAATTGGGTGATCCTGGAAATGCCAAATTCGTTGCCTCGCTGAAAAATCAGGCGCGGTACGGTTTTCGCATAATCAAAACTGCGAAAAAAGCAATTCGGAATCGCGGTGATGACGTGCAGGTGTTTGCTGTAAGGAAGATAATTCAAAAACGCCAACAAGACGAGAGCGTGAATCCACCAGCAGAGATGAGTGACCGTTTGAACGGTCGGCTCTGTAGAAACCGAGGAAAACAGATTCGCAACCATACCGGAAACGGGCATCCAACCGGCCCAGTCGGTTTTTCCCAAATGAATCTCGCCGGCGTGATAACCGAAATAAGCGACCATCAATGCCGCAATCATGAAAAGAATGATGAATGCGTCGGCGGAAAGCTCGATGTAAGCCGGGCGGAAGAAAAGACGCCGGATTACGGCGATCAGCACGGAAATCAGAACGATAAGCGACATGATTTCCGTCGCCGTGAGAAGCAGGCCGTACGGAATCCTGCCGATGAAGGACAGGGAGAAGGCCGGAAAAATACCCGATATCAGGAACTCCGCGTTCAACGCCAGCAGAGTCAGAAATCCCCAAAAAATGAGAAGGTGATTGACGCCGTACGGTCGCTCAATCACGCGCAACTGACCGAACGCGTAAACAAACATGTTTTTCAGACGAGTGAGAAGAAAATCAAAGCGATTTTCCCATCGCCCAAGACAAAGTAAGGCAAGGAGACGATAAAAATTGAACGCAAAGAAAATCAGGGCGGCGATAAAGAGAACAGCAAAGATGAATTGTCCGACAAACATTGTCACTCCACTCCATTTACACGGCGATTTTGGATTTGTTTTCCGCGTGGGATAATTTTTGTTTCAATTGTGCAATCATGGCCGGAACGATTTCAAATACGTTGCCGACAATGCCGAGATGGGCGACTTCGAAAATGGGAGCGTTTTTGTCTTTGTTGATGGCAATGATGTAATCCGAGGTTTGCATCCCGACCAGATGTTGAATCGCGCCGGAAATTCCGCAGGCGATATACAGTTTGGGTTTGACCGTTTTGCCGGTTTGGCCGACTTGATGGGCGTGCGGCATCCATCCCGCATCCACGGCGCTGCGCGAAGCGCCGACGACCCCCCCCAATAGATCGGCCAGTTCTTTCAGCATGGCAAAATTTTCGGGCGCCATCATGCCACGTCCACCGCTGACGATAATATTGGCCGCGGCAAGATTGACCGATGATTGCGATTGGGTTGGAATGATTTCCAGAATTTTCGTCAAAAGGGTTTGTTCCGGCAACAGGAACGATTCGCGAACGATTTCTCCACTTCGGCCCTGCTGAAATTCCCTTTTCGACATTACTCGAGGACGAACCGAAGCCATTTGCGGACGCGCGGTTTCCGAAAGGATGGTCGCCATGATGTTGCCGCCGAATGCGGGACGGGTTTGTTCCAGCAGCCGATCTTCCTTGCTGATGGTCAGGCCGGTGCAATCCGCGGTCAAACCGGTTCGCAGTTCGGTGGCTACCGCGCCGGCGAGATCGCGGCCAAGGCCGGTCGCGCCCATAAGAACGATTTCGGGTTTGTATTTGCGGATGAGAGAAACACAGCCATGCAAGTAGGTGGCGGTTTGATAATGGTTCAGCATGGGATCGTCGATAATGTAGACTTTATCCGCGCCATAGCCAAACGCCTCTTCCGCCAAATTGCCAATGTCATTACCCAATAGGAAAGCGGCCAATTCGACGTTCAAATCACTGGCCAACGTGCGCCCCACACCGAGCAGTTCCCACGATACGGAATGAGCATGACCGCCGATTTGCTCCACAAATACCCATACGCCTTTCCAATCCTCGATCGTGGATAGTTTGGCGGCTGTTTTTTTGATATCGTCGGTTTTGTAGTACTCAGATAGAATTTTTTCCTCTTCCGGCGTGTAAAAAAGTTCGATCGCTTCGGTGGGGCAGACTTTGATACATTTTCGGCAGCCGTTACATTTGGCCAGATGGATGATTGGTTCGCCTTGATCATTAATATCGATGGCGTCGAAGGGACAGGCGGATTGGCAGACGCCGCCGCAAGCAATGCATTTTCCTTCGATATAACGCACTTTGCCCCGTGGTCGTTTCGGGCGCTTATTTCCATCAGATGGTTGGCTCATTGTAGAATCCCCGTTTGTTCTATTTTGTAAATTATTTAATTTTGAATAACGATATTCCATTCGAACAGTTTGTCGATGATCATGTTGACTGCAGCATCTTTGTTATCTCCCATGGCGTCGATGATTTCACCTTTTTCACGCTGCGGAGCGAAAATGCGACGGACGTTGGTCGGCGATCCTTTTAAACCGATGGTATTCGGATCCAATTTCAAGATTTCATTGGACCAGACCGGAATCATGGTTTCCGCCGATTCGAGTTTTTTGGGAACGGTAGGGTAGCGGAGAGAATTGATTTCTCTAACCACGGTTAGCAGGGCCGGGAGCGACGCTTCCACGGATTCATAATATTCTTCCAACTTGCGACGGACCTGGATACGTTTTTGCGCCAGATCAAGTTGAAGAATGCGATCAACGAGCGTCAATTGCGTAAATTTCATGCGGCAGGCAATGCCTGGTCCGACTTGGGCCGTATCGCCGTCGATGGTTTGCATCCCGCAGATGATCAAATCGACCGGATGTTCGTTATGCAAGCGTTTGATCGCTTCCGACAAAACTTTGCTGGTGGCCAATGTGTCCGCGCCGCCGAAAACCCGGTCGCTCAGCAATATTGCCTGATCCGCGCCCAGCGAAAGAGCGCGGCGTAAGACCCATTCCGCGCTGGGCGGGCCCATCGAAATGACGGTAACGTGCGCATCATATCGATCTTTCAGACGCAAGGCTTCTTCGATCGCGTGCGTGTCGAAAGGATTGGTAATAAAAGGGACGCCTTCCCGCACGAGCGTGTTGGTTTCCGGATCGATTTTAACCAGCGTCGTGTCGGGAACCATTTTGACCGGGACAATGATGTGCATTCCGTACTCCTTTGTGCCTATTGCCTGAAATATAGATATTTTTTTAACCTTCGGATTGAGCAACAAAAGAACATCCCCTCTTATTTTAGACTAATCTGATATGATTGAAATGGTCTTTATGCCTGTATGTTTAGAAATAATTATGCCAACTGCACTTTTTGATAGGATAAATTCAAATATTACCTTTTTTGTAATGTATTCGATCAAATAATTAAATCGCTTGAGCAGGCGTACTATAGTAGTAATTCACATTCTAGAACATTTTGTCAGAAAAGAAAGATGTATGGTTAAAATATGAGGGAAAGAACCGGAATTTCCATAACGGAATGTTGAATAAATGCCTACCGGTATTGTTCGTGCAAGCGGGACGCTTGCTTTACCCTCGGTGATTCAATCTGCGCTGTTTTTATTCTTGGTCATGAGTCATTGTTCATGCGGATGTTCATGAGATAGAATGCGAATATCCAGCGGTTTTAACGTATCCATGTGAACATCGCGTTGCGGGTAGGCAATCGTGATCCCTTCCTCGCGGAAGCGCTTGAGGATGGTATGACGGATTTGGCTGTCAATCAACAGTTTATTCGCATGCGCCAAATTGACCCAATACCGCAACTCGAAATTCAACGCATTATCGCCGAATTCCATAAAAAAACAGACGGGAGAAGGAAATTTTAAAATTTGAGGTTGTTCTTCCGCAAAGGAAAGCAGCAATTGCTCCACTTTTTCGCTGGGAGCGTCATAACCGACGCCCACTTTGATATCCGAGCGAATGATGTTGTCTTTCAATGTCCAGTTGGTGAATTTATTCTCCAAAAACGAACTGTTGGGAACGACGATATCGACGTTGGTAAAAGTGCGGATGTGAGTGCAACGGGCGGCCATGCGAGAAACCCGGCCCAACATCCCTTCGATTTCAACCAAATCACCGACGCGGACGGGTCGCTCGACCAACAAAATCAAACCGCTGATAAAGTTGCTGAGGATGTTTTGTGAACCGAAACCGACGGCGATAGCGAAGGCGCCGCCGAATATCGTGAAAACAGTGAGCGGAACCTGCAAAATTCGAAGTGTGTACAAAAAGAAGGAGATGAGAAGAATGTAATAGACGATCGATTCAATCGTGGTGGATGCGCCTTCCTGCACTTTTAGACGATGAAGCAGTAGTTTCCCGATGATACGGCTGAGGAAACCAGAGAGTAGCATCCCCGCGACAAAAAAGAAAAACGCGTAAAAAATGGTTTTAACATAATAGGCGCGCTCAATTTCTCCTTCTTTGTAAACGTAGATTTCCTTGTTCCATATCGAACCGATGGAATCCATGATTTCCTGCAGGCGATCCCACACGGTCAGACGGGTGGTTTGCAGTTTGATTTCGTTGAGCAGTTTGTTTTGATGGCGTCGATTCAACTCGATGTTGGTGATATTTTCCTGCAACGCGTTGATGGTTTCCTGCAATTGCTTTTTTTGTTCATTGAGCCAGCGGATGACTTGCGGCGGCGCTTCGCGGGAATGGTCGATATTGTTTTGCAGGTTGATCAGGTCGTTTTGCCGGTCGGCGATGCGCAATTGAAGAAGATTTTCTTCGCGACCGAAATTGGCGAGTAAATCATTGGCTTCTTTTTCAAACAGTTTGATTTGATTGATATCGACTTCCCGATTGATGACCGCGTATCTTCTTTGCCAGGTGACGACGCGTTTCTTCATCCGTTCCAGCCGCAAAGTGATGACGTCGACTTTGGTTTGGAGCGCAGTGACTTCACGCTCGCGCGCGTTTTTTTCCTCGATCAACGCGCGATCAGGATCGGAACTTTGCGCAACTTTGCCGATGACGACGAGCAATTTATTATCCGCCAATTTTTTGTCTTCCGTCGCTTTTTTCAGCGCCGACTGGAGATCGAACTCATCCTTATCCATGCGTTGCAGTCGTTCCTGCAATTCGCTTTGAGTGAAAACGACGACTCTCTCATAAGCGGCGGCGCGCAAAGACAACCATTCGAGATGAGTTTGGTAAATGGTGCGGGAAAGCCGAACATTTCGAAGTTCCATTTCACGAAGATGCAGATTTTCGGATGCGGCTCGGCTTTCCAGTAACGCTGTCTGCAATAAAGATTCAAGCGATGGTTTAAGGGTTTCATCGGTGTTTTTATCAAATTGATCCTTTGCCTGCCGGCGGGTGGTTTCTTTCTCTTCGAATGATTTTTGCGCCTGTTCGTAAACCGTCTGTGCCGATTGGATTTGGGCGTCGATCAGATCCTTCCGCCCGATTTCCGTGTTGAGGTCATCCCGGATACGATCCAATTCGAGGTAGGATGCCTGATCGGGCGGAACGGAATCTTTGAATTTTTGGAGTTCCTCATTCGCCTGTTTTCTTTGGTTTTCAAGAGACTCGGTTTGTTGGATCGCGGAAATTTGTTGATTGAACGTCAATTCGATTTGCTGCAAAAGTGCAATCTGTTTATTGAGATTTTCCAGGATATCGGGCGTCGGGGTGGCCGCATTGATTGCCGGACTTTGTTTCAGTGCGTCCAGTTCTTTTACGAGTACCGCGCGTTTGGTTTTGATTTCTTCCTCGATCTGTTTGGGATCGAAGATAGCCTCCGCTGGAGTTGGCTGTATCGTTGGCGTTGGAACCGGAGGATTCCCATCATTTTGCGCATGGACGAAATTTACTATAATGAAGAAAAATAAAGTTGCGGGGAAATAATGCCGGCAATCAAGGATGCCAGAATTGGGTTTTGATTTTTTCATAGTAAAGTACCTCGTTTTTACCATCGATTTATCGAAGTAAGCATGGCGGGAGTTGTAAGATTGCATGGTACGCCGGAATCATTTGCATTTTCTTTATTCTATCCTGAAAAACCTGTTTCAGCGATATGTTACGCATTTACCAGCGTGTAATTACGCCTATCGAAACGCCGTGACTGCTCCAGGCGCGATCAATTTCAAAAAAGTCGTAGGAAAGCGTCAGACCAAGATTGGCGCGGAAAAATTTTTGGCCGCGGATGGAAACGCTTTTGGTTTGGCGATCTTCAATGATGGGACCGGCGTCGATAGTGACGGCTTCCTTGCCGACGCCGCCGCCGACTTCGACGAAATCGTCCTCGTTGAAATAATGACGGGCGGAAAAAGCATAGGAAATCAACGTATCGTCGCTTTCCGGAGTGAAGTACGTGCGGCCGCGCAGATACCAATCGCCGATGAATTTGCCCAGTGAAAAACCGTAGATATCGATGTTGTTGCCGGGAAAGTCCATATGCCGGTAATTGCCGGATAGTTCCCAGCCCTCGCCGAATCCCTGAAATAGTTCCAGCAAGGTATCGGTGCGAGGCAGAAAATCGGCGTCCGGCGCGACTTGCAAGCGGAGGTTGCCGTAAGCCTTTTGCCAAAGGTCGAGATAACCGTCAATGGCCGCCGCTTCGTCGATTTTTGAGAAGCGGTGAGTTTGATACCCTTCAAGGCCGATCGAACCTTTTGAGAATTGGCGCCGTACGGAAGCGCCGTACGTGTGCCAGTCCGCTTTCCCTGCGGAAATGGCATGGTATCGATAGAAGACGGAGGCTTCCCACGGCATGGTTTTTTGGGGAGAATCAAGAGTGGCGAGCAAGGCGTCAAGTTCGTCTCGATTCGCGCCTTTTTCACGCGCTAGATTCAAGTCGTTTCGTGCGAGATCGAATTGTTTTGTTACACGATAGGCTTTCGTACGGGCGAGATAAGCCGAGGCGTTGTTCGGCTCCAGTGCAATCCAGCGGGAGTACGCGTCAATGGCGCTCTCCGGTCGGTCAGACCATAAATAGACATCGCCGAGTGCGGCCCATGCTTCCGCATAATCGGGGAATGTATTTGTTACGAATGAAAGATCCGCTTCCGCCGGTTCAAATTGCTTTTCCCAGGCATAAACGCGGCCTCTGGCCAGGTGAACATCGGGATCGTTCAGGTGATCGTGTAATATATTGGTGTAGATTTCAATCGCTTTTTTCCGATTTTCCGTGAATGAATAGGCGCGAGCCAATCCATATTGCGCATCATACGATGTTGGATCTTCTTCCAGCCATTTTTGATAGGCTTGAATGGCGGTGGGATAATCCTGCTGTTCCATCGCCGCTTTGGCCATATCCAAATACGAGTGTGATTGTTGAATGGTAAAATAAATCACGAAGAAAAACGGAATCATTTGAGAATCTCCCTGGAAAATCCCTTTCGTTCCATTTTACCCCACCCTTTTTTTCGCATCAATGCGGAAAAGAAACCTTGCACGCGCCAAAACGAGTTCAATTGGCGGTAGCCGAAGGTTTCGATAACGGACAAGGCAAACAATTGGATCAGATCGAGAAAACGAGGATAGCGCCGAAAGGAAAGTTCTTCGAGAGCGACGGCGGCAATCGAAAGCGCCATGCCCAAAACGAAAGCAACCGCAAAAAAGCCTATGATGTAGATGGGGGAGCCGAATCCAAAAAAGAGGGTAAGAGCGAAAGCAATATAACCGAATAATTCGATCAATGGACCGAATCCTTCGAGAAAAAAGAAATACGGATACGCCAACAGGCCGATGCGGCCGTATCGCGGATTGAATAACATGCGGCGATGGCGGATTAATACTTCGAATAATCCGCGTTGCCAGCGGTTGCGTTGGCGACCGAGCACCTTGACGGATTCGGGACATTCGGTCCAGGCCACCGGATCGGGAACGTAAGCGATTTGGTACGGCATTTTTTGTTCCCGGCAATAGCGATGCAGACGCACGACGAGTTCCATGTCT
Source organism: Candidatus Omnitrophota bacterium (assembly GCA_003598175.1). Taxonomy (GTDB): domain Bacteria; phylum Hinthialibacterota; class Hinthialibacteria; order Hinthialibacterales; family Hinthialibacteraceae; genus SURF-12. Next base: position 22,122 of record QZKN01000172.1, on the reverse strand, counting down.
TCCCCGACGGTTTCAAATGAGGTGCGTTTCGTCGCGTAGCCGCCGGCCTCGACAACGACGGAGCGGCGGAATAAACCGAATGCACCGGAAATAATCAATGTGGCGTTGATTGCGTCCCAGCCCATGCGGCCGGCGAGGAACGCGCGTAAATATTCGAGAACTTGAAATTTCGCCAAAAAGTTCCGCGGGAGACGAATATTGGAAACCAGACCTGCGCGAACATGGCAATCATTGACGATGCGGATGATGCCGCCGGCGGCGACGGTGGTCGAGTTTTCGAGAAAGGGGCGCACGAGGCGGATGAGGGAGTCCGGTTCGAGAAGGCTGTCCGCGTCCATGGCGCAAAAAATCGGGGTGCGGCAGTAGTTGATGCCGGCGTTGAGTGTATCCGCCTTGCCGCCGTTTTCCTTATCAAGGACCCAGAGATTGGGATGGCGGCGGCTTCGATACATCCCGCGAACGGAAGCGGTCGGTATCGCGGCGGTGGGAGCGCGAGCGATGGGATGCAGATCAAACGCTTCCCGCAATCGTTCGAACGTGGCGTCTTTTGAACCATCGTTGGCGACCAGGATTTCGTAATCCGGATACCGGAGCGTCAGGAGTGATTTCACCGATTCCACGCAGGTGGCTTCTTCATTATAAGCGGGAGCGAGCAGGGTGATGGGAGGAGCGCCACCCGTCGAAATGATTTCTTCCACGTAAAAAGATTTCAACCGCCGCGCATATTTTCGCAGCGAACGGAATGCGAGCAGACTGGTGAGGAGATAGACCGAATTTAAGGAAATGAAATAAATCACAACGAGATAGTTACACCATTCGAGAAAATAGAATAAAAATCGATGGATCATTCCTTCGCCTCCGACAGGACCTGCCGCGCCAGGTTGGCGCGCGGATGATCCGAGTTCGCGAATTGTTCGAGCAATTCCAGGCTGCCCATCTCCCACATGCCCCATGCCGCATGGATGGCGACCCATGGAAACGGATCGTCAAAAGCCGAACGCAGGCGTGGGATATCCTCCGATTCGCCTAACTGGCCCAACGTTCGCATGGCATTGGCTCTCACGACATCGTCGGGAGACTCGCACATTTTGCGAATAACGGTCAAATGTTGCGGGCGACCCACTTGTCCCAACAATCGAAGAGAGGAACAGAGAAGATCACGGTCGGATTCCTGTTCGAGAATGGCGGGGATGGAATCGGCAACCGCGAAATCATTCAACATCCGCAACGCTTCCGCCGCAACGGCGCGAGTGCGCGGATTTGTATCACGATCGACCAGAGTCTGGCGCAGAAAAGGCACGGCTTCCGCACCGATATCGGTCAACAGCGAGGCGAGGTAATTGATGCTCCACGTGTCATAACGGTGAAGATGTTTGAGCACCACAGCGATGTATTCGGGATAGTCCTTATTCATCAAGGCGCGCACCGCCACCATCGTGACGAGGGGAGAGGAGTCGCCGAGCGCCGCCACGATGGCTTGATTGTATGCCGGCATTCCTAACACGCTGAGTGTTTTCACCGCCCAGGCCCGCCGTTCGGCGTCACCCGTTACGGCAATCCGCGCCACACTGTCGAGAAAGGGCATAGCGACTTGGGATAAAATTTCACGTTCCTGCCCGCTTAACACTCGAGCATATCGTAAAAGGAAGTCCACAAACAGCAACCAATCTTTTTCTTGTTCCATCTTTTGCCACAAATCTTCCGCCTTTTTTTCACCGTCGAGGACTTCGAGAATTTCATTTTCCCATTGTTCTTCGATTCGCTGGTAGCGGGCAGCCTTTTTTTCGTTGGCAATACGCAGACATATCGCCAGAATGGCAAAAATGAAAGTCAACAGCGTTAAAATGAGGATGGCGATGGACAGATAAAAAAGGACGTGATCCCTATAAACCGGATCCGGGAACAAGGGGAAAGAGAACACGGAAAAATGAATGATTTGATAGTAAGAAAAGTAGATCATTCCGCTTTAAATAGATACATCGTATCGACATCACAATCGTGAAGTGATTATAGAGTATTTGGTGAAAGGAGCAACCGCCAGTTCAAGAAGCGCGATCACATGGATCCGAGTATACGTTGAATTTCAGGGACCAGAGAATCGGGATGGAAGGGTTTTCGAATGACCCCTTTTGCGCCCAATTGATATAGGTTTTCAAGTTCAAATGAATTCGACAATGCCGTCAAAAAAATGACGGGAATGGTTTGGAGGGATTCGCGTCGGCGGAGTTCTTCGAGAAGAGCCGGACCGTCCATATCTTCCATCATATAATCCATGAGGATGATGTCGGGTGATTCCGTTTCGGCCAGAACAAGCGCATTCCGGCCGCTGTCGGTCATTATCACCTCGAAACCGCCTATTTTTTTGAGAATGACAGAGACGATGAGTAACATATCGGGGTCGTCGTCGACGAGCAGAATTTTCATGATGTTCCTTTCAATAAACGCCGGATTCGCGCGATGAGTTCGACGGGAGAAAACGGTTTTAGCATATAATCGTTCGCGCCGAGATGGAATCCACGGATAATGTCCCGCTCGCTTCCCATCGAAGTCAGCATAATGATGGGCGTGTTCTCATATTCGGGCAGTTTGCGGAGGTTTTCCAGGACTTCGAAACCGTCCATCACCGGCATTTTTACGTCCAAAATAATAAGAGAAAACGGGGATTTTGCTGCCGTGGAAAGCGCGGCTTCTCCGTCCGTGACGTGCTGCATTTCAATGTTTTCCCGCCGGAGGCGATGGCGGATGACCGAGGCAATCAGATCATCATCGTCGGCCAGCAGCAGTTTTTTGGAGGAAAAGGATTCCGTGGTTTCTTCCGACAAAATACGGTGTTTCCCTTTCGTTTTGGCCAGATACAGATAACAGTCCGCTTTTGCGCAGGCGTCTTCGATGGAAAGCATTTCCGTAATTTTTATGACGCCCGCGGAAAATGTGACGCGAAATTCCGTCTGATCCGGTCGGCGAAACATCTCGCTTTGCAGGGCTTTCAATCCCAGTTCGAGGATTTGCACGACGGAGTTCGGTTGCAGGCCGGGAAAAGCGATGACAAAATCATCATTTCCCCATCGCGCCATGATATCCGGTTTGCGAAGAGAATTGCCGACAACCGATGCGACTCGTTGCAACACCTGTTGGCCGGTGGCGGAGCCGGATTCCTCCACGATGGGTTTAAATTGATCGATGTTGAGTAATGCGAAGGTTAGCGGTTCCCCCCGTTTCATCGATGCGTTTAACATATCCGTATACGATTCGCAAAATGCGGCGCGGTTTAACAGGCCGGTGACCGGATCGATGCGAGAGTCCAGCGTTTGCACTTCGGCGCGCTGCAATTCGGACGACACGGCGGCGGCAATGAATTTCGGATCGAAGGGTTTCTCAAAAAATGCATTGGCGCCCAACGCCAGACATTCGGTTTTGGGTTGGATTCCGGTCAGACCGGATAAGACGATGATGGGAACCGTTGCCGTTTGCGGCCGTTTTCGCAATTGCACGATTAAATTCCGTCCATCGATATCGGGCAGGATCAAATCGAGAATGATCAGAATAAAATCCTGTTTCTCGATCAGGTCTTCGGCTTCTCTTTTATTCGCCGCGATAAAAATATCATGTTTCAAAGACGAGAGAACGATACGCAGCAGGTTGGAGATGTCCGCATCGTCCTCGATGATCAGGATGTTGCCTTTCCCGCCCTCACCGCCTTGGGAAATGGTTTTGAGGAGATCGATAAATTCGTTCAACCGTCGTGTCAGTTCATTTGAATCTGCGTGTTCCACAAGATCCGCCGCCTTTGTGATTTCCGGGAATCCGTAGGTGGTTCCGGACCCCCGCAGGGAATGGGCGATTCGGCGGATGGATTCTTCCGCGGTTGCACTTTGATCGGAAAACGCCTGTCGGGCGGCTTCCAGCGCATTGATTCGAGTCAGCAACGATTTTCGATAAGACGCTTTTAATTCTTCTTCCATTACTTTTAATTCACTTTCTCCTGAAAAATGGATTTCACGATCCGTTTCAGATTTTCTTCGAACTGCTCGCCTTTGAATAGGATGGTGGAGTGTTCGGATTCAAATGGAGGGCGTTGCGGCAAATCGAGATTGATGTTCGTCATGATGACGACGGGAATATGGCAATACCGGCCGTCTTTTCTGATTCTATCAAAAAACGTAAATTCGTCAAAGGTATGATCCGATTGATCGAGAATAATCAGATCCGGCCGAAACTCTTCAAGAAGGGTCAGCGCCAGATAGGACTTTTCCACCAGACGAATCTCATAAGCATCCTGACCAAGGAATTCGGTAATTTGGTGTGCAACGTTGTGATCGCTTTCGACGAGGAGCACTTTCCCTTTCTCTCCGGTCAGGTTTCTTTCCATGACGGAAAGCAAGTCTTCGCGCTTCAACGGTTTATCGAGATAGTCGACCGCTCCCAACAACGTTCCCCGATGTTCCTTGCCAACGATGCTGACGATAACGACCGGAATGTGTTGGAGTTGAGGATCGGATTTTAAGATACGCAACATTTCCCACCCGCTGATTTGGGGCATCATCAGATCGAGTGTAATGAGATCGGGAGAATTTTCATGGGCCATTTTTAAGCCCTCTTCGCCGGATGCGGCTTGGAGAACGATGCAGCCGAATTCTTCGAGATAATGGCGGATGAGAAGGCGGGAATCCGCTTCATCGTCGATGATCAACACTTTCTTATTTTGAAAAGCGGCGGGATCGAATTCGCCGGCTTGGGAGATATCCTGCGGAAGTATTTTTTGCAACGATTCCTTTTGATCCGAAAGGGATGGCATGGATAAATCGATAAAATTTGTTGTAAATTGAATGCTGAAAACGGATCCCTTGCCGATTTCACTGCACGCTTCCAGTCGGTAGCCCATTAGTTGGCAAAGCGAGCGGGATATGGTCAGGCCCAAACCGGTTCCACCGTATTTTCGCGTAGTGCTGCTGTCCGCTTGTTGAAACGCTTCAAAAATGGTGTCCAATTTGTCGCCGGGGATGCCGATTCCCGTATCTTCCACATCCAGCCGGATGGGATTTTCCGTTTGGGAATCAGTGAGAATGCGAACTTTTATGCTTCCCTTTTCCGTAAATTTAATGGCGTTGCCGAGCAAATTGATCAGGACTTGTTTCAATTTCGCTTCATCGGTTTCGATGGGACGCAGGTTCAGAGGAATCTCGACTGCGAATTCCACGTCTTTGCCGCGAACCTGCCCTTCCAATTGGCTGAACGTTTCGTGCACAAGATCGCCGAGGGAAACCGGAGTGATTTCCAGTTCCACTCGACCGGCTTCCACTTTCGACAAATCCAACACGTCGTTGATCAATTCCAGCAAATGTTGTCCGTTGTCAAAGATGCGGGCGACAAAATTAAGGTTTTTATCGCTCAGTTCGTATTTTTTATTTTTGAGCAAAATGTTCGAGAAACCGATGATCGAATTTAACGGAGTTCGCAATTCGTGGCTCATATTGGCCAGAAATTCACTTTTGGCCTGATTGGCTTTTTCCGCGTCGACTTTGGCGCGTTTCAATTCTTCTTCCGCGTGTTTTTGTCTGGTCACATCGCGGAAGATGCTGCGCGTCGCAACCGGTTTTCCATCTTCGAAACGGCAATTGGCGCTTCCGGAGACGATGATTTCGTCGCCCTGTTTGGTGACGAATGCAGCTTCGATATCGGTCAGTTCATTTCCATGCATCACCTGGTGAAATGCCTGCCGGCAATGTTCGGTAAATCGTGGGCTGATTAATTGGAAGATGTTTAATTTGGCTATTTCATCATCGTCGTAGCCAAACGTTTTTTTCCAGGCGCGGTTGACATAAAGCAGACGACCGTCCGGCGCAACGCTTTGCACCAAATCGTTGGCATTGTCGAGAAAATCCTGCATGCGTTCTTCACTTTCACGCAACGCCTTTTCCGCCTGCTTGCGCTCCGTGATGTCGCGAATGATGCCGATGAACAAACGTCGATTTTCCAATTTCATTTCGCTGAGAGCCAATTCGATGGGAAAAATCGATTGGTCTTTGCGGCAGGCGACGGCTTCGCGGCCGATTCCGATGATTTTGGCTTTACCGGACCGGATATAATTGGCGATATAGTCGTCATGGTGATTGCGATAGGGCGCCGGCATCAAGAGACTCACATTTTGGCCAATCATCTCACCGGCGTCATACCCAAAAATCCGCTCGGCGGCCGGATTGAACGATTCCACGATTCCCTGTTCGTTGGTTGTAATTATACTATCAATTACATTATCAAGAATGGCGCGCACATAGGTTTCATTTTCGAGCAAGGCTTTTTGATTGTGAACTCGTTTCTGTTCCGTGCGGATGGCTTCGATCAAAATGCCGCAGGTGGAGGAGAAAGGCGCCAGAAGATCGATGACGCTTTGATCGTAACCATGCGGGCGGTTGGCGATTCCATACAGACCGATTAATTGATTTCCTGAGAAAATGGGTATGGAGAGAAACGTTTCCAAGGGAGGATGTATTCCCCACAATTTTTCATATTCCCCCATCTCCTCAGGTCGATTGCAGAGGAGTGGTTTACCCGACGCCAATGCATTTGCGCCAATCATTTCCACAAGGGGGAATTTCCAGCCGCGCCCGTCGCGTTCTTCTTGAAAAACTCGTGGTTCTCCATTTGCGGCAAGATGGGAAACCGCATGTAATTTCAAATAAGATGGATTGCTTTCTTCCGGAATGACTTCACCGATGAACCCATACTTGCTTTGGGTGATTTTAAGAAGATCGCAAAGCATGTTTTCGAAAATGATGCGGGAATCGTCGGATGCGACGAAACGCGAGGTAGCCTGATTTAAGATTTGCAGAAGTTCTTTCTGTTGCGTTTGAATTTCTTCCAGGATTTTTCGTTCACTGATGTCGCGAAGGATGCAAATGAAATGGCGACTGCCGTCCAGCCTCATTTCACTGATCGTCTGTTCCACGAGAACAACGGATCCATCCTTGCGATAACCGGCAAATTCGCTGCTGATGCCGATCACGATGGCCTTGTCCGTCAACAGGTAATTGAAAATCCGGCTGTCTTCATTTTCACGACAGAATTCGGGGAGCAAGCGACAGATATTCTGTCCGATCATTTCATAGGATGGGTACCCGAAGATCCGCTCCGCGGCGGGATTGAAGGATTCAATGACGCCGTCCAAATTGATGGTCAGGATTCCATCCAGTGCATTGTCGACCACGGCGCGAAGCCGTTCTTCGCTGGCGCGCCGAAGGGCATCCGATCGGATACGGGATGTCACATCCGTGGCAACGCCTAAAAATCCGGCGACGCCGCCGTCGGCGTCGAGAACCGCGGTCACCGCCAACATCACCGTGATTTGCGTTCCATCTTTTTTGACGTAGGTCCATTCCTGTTCATCGTAACCGCCGCGCCGCGCTCGTTCGACGAACACGTGGAATCCTTCGACCGGATAGCCGAATTCTTTACTCAATCGTTTGCCGTGAGCGATCACTTCGCATTCGAGATGAAGGATTGCGGGAGTCTGTTTTCCAACCATTTCTTCGGCGCGATATCCTACCATTCGTTCCGCGCCTTTGTTGAAAACGGTGATCAATCCGTTCGTGTTCGTCGCGATGATGGAAACCTGGGTGGCGGCGTTCAGAACCGCATTCAGACGGGCGTTGGTATGGGCCAGTTCGTCTTTTACCTGCTTGCGTTCCTGGATTTGTTGGTCCAATTCCCGGGTGGTCTGTTCCAATTCGGAGGTGCGTTCCACCAAACGGCGCTGCGTTTGTTCGAGTTCGTTGACGGCGGTATGAAAATCGCAATACGACCGATAGCGCACAACAAAAATCAGAAGGGAAAGAACCATGGCCGCCGATTGCAGAAAAACAAAATGAAGATGCTCCATCAACGGCTCGAATTGGAACATCACGGTCGCCCATCCCGCGCAGATTACAAACAGGCAACCGGCATACCAGCGCGGCGATAGGAAAAAACAGGAAATGCCAATGGTTAACAGCGCGATATTGGTTGTCTGTTTCGGCTCCGACGTCAGATAGAGGTGCGCCAAACTGTTCACAAGGACAATCCCAGCAATCGCGGCGCCGATGGCGTGAGACCAGGGATGGGGAATGATCCGTGTTTGTAAAATCCAAAAAAGCAGGAACAGAACCACCGCCGAAACAAAGGCCACACTCATCATGGGAATCAGAACGGGCGGGGCAAGCACGAACCAATGAGCAATGGTTATAAGAAGGTAATATCCACCGAGGCCGAATGCAATTGGCGACAGATTTTTCAGCATGGAACCATCTAATTTTTTTTGCAATTGCATCGTGTCCATCCTATCTCACGATCACCGGCCGGAGAATAGAATCAAATGACTCAGATCATTATAAAAGAAAGTCGTTCGGCGGAACCAAATCAGTCCATGATCAGTCCGTTTTTTCCAAACAGCGTTGGATGGCTGCCATTAACAGATTCTCGTCCACAATCGGTTTGGATATATAGTCGTTAAAACCCAAATTCAAGTATTTTTCACGATCCCCCACCATCGCATGCGCGGTCAGAGCAATGACGGGCAAATCGTGGAGTTGCATCTTCGCACGGATGTGTTTCAACACTTCGACGCCGTCCATTTCCGGAAGAGAGATATCGAGTAAAACCAGATCCGGTTTGTCGATTGGCAGTCCCGCCAAAGCGTCGCCGCCGTTTTCATATTCACAAATATCATAATCATCTTCCAAAAGGGTATGCACCAGGAGCATGTTGTCGGGATTGTCTTCGACAATAGCAATCTTTTTCATAATTCGAACCTTTGTTTCGCCTGTTCAAGATTGTTTTTTACAAGATGAAAATAGGTTTCGAGTTCGCCGAGAAGGGAAGGAATTTCATCCGCCTTTTGCTCAATCGCACAGGATTCGATTTGCCGGCTGAGTTCGATCAATCGATGGGATCCGAAATTTCCGGCGCTGGATTGAAGGGAATGAACCGCGCGTTGAATGGCGGGCAAATCTCCCGCTTGTTCACCGGCCTGCGCTTCCGCGATACGGTTTGTTGCATTCTTGATAAACAGGTCGATCATTTTGACGATAAAATCCTCTCCGCCCAGATCCATGAATTTATCAAGGACGGATTCATCAAATCCTTTTTCCTGTACCATGAAATACCTCTTTCCGGATTTGCATACGACGATACCCTATTTTAAATCGGTTGATTTCGCGGTTTCAATTCAACAATTACTGTATAGTATAATTCTAACACGTTTTATCACAATGAAATATCTCTTCCGTTACAGATTATCATTAAAAAGGCGCGTTAATAACAAATCCTGGGCTTCCAAACAGGATGATTTATGAGAATATGATTTCCAGCATGGAATAATCGTCGTCAAAATCGTCATTTTCGTGCAAAAGAGAGAGTTGGTCTTTAATTCCCGCGATCGTGGATTTTTCCAATTGCGGCGGTTGAACAACGAACGAGACAAATTGATCGAATTCGATGAATTTCCCGTCCCCTTTCCGGATTTCGTACACACCGTCGCTAAATACATAGAGTCTGCTGGATTTTTCCACCATACAATCAGCGCTTTGGTAATGAAAACCTGAGTTGACGCCGACGATGATGCCTTTGGAAGTGAGTTTTTCTACTTTATTTTTTCCCGCCTGAATCAACAGCGCCGGTGGATGGCCGCCGCTGGCGTACACGAGACGACGGCTTTTCTTGTGAAACACGCCATACCAGATCGTAAAAAACATGCCGTTTTGTTTTTCCATTGGAAACGTGTGATTCAGCGCGTCAAGAACTTCGGAAGGATTGCGAAAATCCACCGCGGGAAGAGATTCGGAGCGCAACGTATTTACAATGGAAATCGATAACATCGCAGCGCCCACACCGTGTCCGCAGACATCCACGAGATAGATGGCAAAGGAATCGGAATCGAGCCAGTGATAGCCGAACGAATCGCCTCCCAATTGTGTGGACGGGATAAAACACCAATCCGTTCGGATGTCGCCGGATAAGGGTTTGGGAAAGAGGGAACGAACGTATTCCGCCGCTTCGGCCAATTCGGCGGCCAGGCGTTTCTTGCTCTTGATCAACGCTTCGTAGGCCTCGTTTCGCTGCAATAAATTGATATAGGCATGGGAATGGTAACGGATACGAGCGATCAATTCCAATTTGTCGGGTAATTTGACGAGGTAATCATTCACGCCCAATGCGAAAGCCTCCGCCTTCACTTTCGGGTCTTCCTTAATGGAAAGAACGATGAGTGGTATATCCCGTGTGGATTTTTTCTCACGAAAGAGTTGCACCAGCGTGAGACCGTCGATTTCGGGCATAACCAGATCCTGCAAAATGACGGTGGGATTGATGCGTTCCGCGACGGAAACCGCCTCCGTCGGATTGTCGCAGAAATGGAAACGGATATCCTCCTCCGCCGCCAACATGCGACGTACGGCTTCTCCGACCATGACTTGATCGTCGATGAGCAGAACGGTAACCGGATGTTCCGTCAGCAGGGATTTCGTGTGATTGAAACGAGAATTCATAGTGCGATCCTTCGAATGGAAAATGGATGTGGTTGAAATGATAATGTGGCTGTCGGCATGACGGTATGGATCATGAAGTCGCTCATGCTTCAGACTTTCCAATCAGATCAGAAACGATTTGTAAAACGGTTTGATCGTGAAATCCGCTCTTGGCCAAAAAGTAATCGGCGCCCACGTTTTGTGCGCGGATTCGATCTCTTTCTCGATCTTTGTAAGAAACTACCATGATGGGCGGAGATTCGATGTTAACATTACTTTTAAGCTGTTGTACCAATTCGAAGCCGTTCATACGCGGCATGTCGAGATCCGTGATAATGAGGTCGAAACGTTGGGAATGCGCCGCGTTCAATGCATCCATTCCATCCACTGCAATGTCCACGTCGAATCCGTGATTCTCGAGTAGTTTTCGCTCCACCTCGCGGACGGTCAATGAGTCGTCAACGACGAGTATCCGTTTTTTTCTTCGATCGGCGCGTTGTTTATTTGCTGGCGTATCTTCTTCTTTTCGTTGGATTGCGGTGAAATTTTTTTCCATGGAGTAGAGAAGATCGTCCACATCCAGAATCAAAACCGGAGAACCATCGCTTAAAACGGAGGCAGCGCTGATATCGGCGATTTTCCCCAATCGCGGATTCAGCGGACGCACAATCAAATTGCGTTCATCCACAAATCGATCGACCACGAGGCCGTATCGCTTGCCGCGCTTGTTCAATACAATGATAGAAAGGTTGTCCGTTTCGAGGGATGACATCGGCAATTCCAAAATCTGCCGGGCGTATATTAATTCGATCTGGTGATGTTCGGAGTTGAGAAAAAGCCGATTCTCAATGGTTTCGATATCGGTTTTGGGGATCAACAACAGACGGTCAATACGGGCAAGGGGGACGGCGTAAGGTTCGTCGGAAATTACCGTTACCAACGATCGTAAAATTGAGAGAGTCAAAGGCAATTGCAGGTGAAACGTCATGCCCTCCCTGGGCTTTGACCGTACGCGAATCACCCCCCCCACTTCTTGAACCATTGTCTGGACAACATCCAGTCCGATGCCTCGTCCCGAGAGTTGATTGATCGTATTCGAGGTCGTAAATCCCGGAAGAAAGAGAAAATCCAACATTTCGGCGTCCGACAATTTCTCCACCATTGCCGCATCGGCCAATTTATTTCGGATGATGCTGTTTTTGAGTGTAACCGGATCAACGCCGCGGCCGTCGTCCGAAACGATGACGGAAAGAATACCCGACGAGTGGGATGCTTCCAGAAGAATAGACCCTTCACTGTTTTTCCCTTGCGCTTTTCGCTCTTCCGCTGACTCGATGCCATGATCGATCGCATTGCGTAAAAGTTGCGTGATCGGCGATTCCAGTTTGTCGAGAATGTCGCGATCGACTTGCGTGGATTTGCCAAAAATTTTAAATTTGACCGATTTATTCAGTTGTCTTGCCAGATCGCGCATCATGCGTGGGAATTCCTGCACGCCGTCCGAAAACGGTCGCATTTTACTGGCAACCACTTCGTGAAACAGGCGATTGGTCAGATTGGCGGATCGGCGCGCATAGTGTTCGAACTCGTTATATAACTCATTGAATTTATTTCGAAAAGCGCCAAATTTTTGCTGAATTTCGTGGAAATGCAAACGGATGTGTTCATTTGTGGTATGGGGTTCCACTTCTTCGCGGATATGATCGACGACTTTCGCCAGCTCGGAGTGGATGACGCGGAGTTGAAGCAGGGATTTCGAAAACGGACGCAATCGCTTGTTCTCGACCAGGGATTCTCCCGCCAGCGCCATGAGCTGTTGTAGTTTTTCTTCCGTGACGCGAACATATCGGGCCGGTTTGGTGAATGGATCTGCCGCCGTTTCCCTCATGCGCAACTCTCCGACGGGCGTGAGGTTGTCGGGAAATGATTCGGATCGATGAGGATCGTGAGGAGAAAATCCCATTGCCGGCAATCCGGCGGCGTTCTGCCGGGACGATTCAATCAACGCGGTCAGCGCGGTAATCAATGCAAGAATACTCTCTTCATGATCATCGAACCATTCCGAATAATTACCGGTGTTCGCATGTGCGATTTGTTTAAGCATGTCGACGCCGCGCAATAAAAGATCGATGGCTTTTGCATCGATGGCAATCCGTCCATCACGCGCGGCCAGAAAACAATCCTCCATCGCGTGCGCCATCCGCACGCCCGCTTCGATTTGCACGATCCGCGCCGCTCCTTTTATGGAATGCGCTCCCCGCATCAGCGAAGGAATAACCTCGATCCGTTCGGGATTGTTTTCGAGAATCAGTAAGCCTTCGCTGATCGCGCCGGATTGGGTTTCCACCTCCATGAGAAACAACTCCGGCATGGAATATCCACTTAAGTCGCGGAGATCTTCGTTCTTCAATGGACACTCCTTTTTAAATATTTAAACAATTGCGCTTCATCCAGCAAGTGCACGTTTCCGTTTTTCCATCGAAACGTCCCTTTGACGAGGGAAGGTTCGGATAAAGACAACTCGTCGGAATCGTATTCAATATCAGCGGGATGCAACTGATACATTCCGAAGATTTCATTGACCGGTAAAACCCATCGCTCCCCACCGGCCTGAATAACCATCAGGCGGGGCGGGATACGATGTGATGAAGTGGATTCTTCATCGGTTGTTTGGCCATAGGGTAAAACCTTACTCAACGAAATGCAGAGGAGGAGTTCTCCCTGTACATTCACCAAACCCGTGAGGCACTCGCTTTTATTATGAGGCAATCGGTGAACAGTACGAAGATCGGTTATATGATGGATCACTTGGGTCGGAAGAGCAAACTGTTCCGTTTCCAGCCGAAAAATAACGATGGAAATCGATGGGGACGGATTTTCGGCTTTTGCGTCTTGTATCAGTTGGGTCCATTGCTGCAAATAGGAATCGGACGGCATCCGCTCGAGCAACACCCGAGCGGCGGAGACATATACCTCACAATTGCGGCAATGAATGACCGGTGGTAATTCGGGGCAGGATTGATCGCCATATACACCGATTCGATTCCAACAGTCGCCGATTCGCCATTCGAAATTCATTGTTTTTTTCATTTTCTATCACATTTTTGTGCCATGGACCTCTTGTTTGCACGGAATCAATTGCGAATAGGACGTCCGCGCTCCGGCATTTTCATAAATAATCTATCGTGGTTTGATCAATCAAATGGAATTGGCCTCATCCATGATGTTTTCATCGGCCGATGATTCTGCCGATCCATCAATGAGCATATCTGCGTTCGGATTCAATGTTGACACGGCGTTGAGAACCTGCGCCACCAACGGTTCAAAATGAATTTGCTGAATCAAACTTTCTTCATCGGCGAAGGTATCGCCATAAAATAATTCCGAAAACCTTTCGGATGCGTGTGATTGTTTTTTGAGATCAGATGCGTGTTTGGCTTCCGTTACGCCTTCGCATAACAGGCCGAGGAACCGTTCGTGATCGGATTTGGAACGATAGTGCACCAGAATGATTCGTGAACTGAATCGGATACGGCAGGAACGCCCACGTAACAATACACACAGGTCGATGACAGGCACGGTAAGGCCGTGGTAGTTTAACCAACCGGCAACGCCGGATGGAGCCTGCGACGATTTCCGCAAAGGAACGCAGGGAATGATTTCGACAATGGATCGACAGTCCAATCCATACTGGTCTTGATCTATTTTTAGGAGAAGCAATAACATGGCGTACATTCGTTTCGTGCAATTCAGGCGATTGGATCACTCACTTTGAAACGGGAAACTACCTCTCGCAGGCGATGCGCCGCTTTGTTGAGTTGGTTGGCGGCATGGTTGAATTCCCGTAGCGATTCGGCGGTTTGCGTCGCGGATTCGCTTAATTGGATCATGGCTAATGTGATTTGCTGTGCACTTTGGGATTGCGATTGCATCCCTTCCATAACCGAGATGAATTGAGGTTCGATGGCCTGCACGTTCTTGATGATCTGCTCCAATTGGGTGCTGATGCGATGGACGTCATCGACCCCGCGATTGACTTCCTTCGAGAACTTATCCATTTCCATGACGCCCGACGACACCGCCGTCTGCATTTCATGCACCATTTGTTCGATGTCCAACGTGGCGACCGCGGTTTGGTCCGCCAAACGTCGGATTTCCCGGGCGACGACGGAGAATCCTTTGCCATAGTCGCCGGCTTTTTCGGCTTCGATGGCGGCATTGAGCGAAAGAAGATTGGTTTGATCCGCAATTTTTGTAATTGCCGTAATCACGCTGTTGATATTATTGGCTTTGTCGTGAATCGTCGCCAGTTTGGAGGAAATGGCGTTGGTCGAATCGGACAATTGCCGCATGGTGATGTCCATCCCACCAAGCCAGGTTCTGCCGGAATCCGCGAGGGACGCGGTTACGGTTCCCGTTTCGACTACCGAACTCATGGTATTCACCAATTGTTGAGAGGTAACAGAGATTTCCTTGGACGTTACAACGACCTGGCTGGTCGACGCCGCCTGATGGGCCACCGTGGCTTCCAGCTGTTTTGCCGAATCCGCAATTTGTGTTGTGGATGAAGTCACCTGAACTCCCAATTGTTGTACCTGTTTGACCAAACCGGTCAGATTATCCATTAAGGTATTAAAATGATTGGAGAGATAGGCCATTTCGCCGCTGCTTTCAATCGGCAGGCGTTTGGTCAGGTCGGCGTCGCCGGTTGCCAGTTCCTGCAAATGCTTGCCGACGACTCGAATCGATTTGGAAATGGCGCGAATAATCGGCAAACCGATGGCAAAGGCAACGAGCAAGACGAGGATCACAGTGGCAATGATGCTGCGGCTCAATTTGTTCGCCGGCGCGGTGGCTTCCTCTTGTTCGATCTCCGCCAGAATCGACCAATGCAAACCTTCGATGTCCAACGGAGCATACGCGCCAATGACGGGAACGCCCAAATGATCGAGATAAATTCCACGGTCGGTTTCCCCTGCGACTGCCGCTTTGGTTCCTTTTGTCATTATTTTTTGGAATAGGATGCTGGCGCCGGATTTGTCGATTTGTTCAATGGTGGATTCGGGAAAGCCGACTTTACGAAGGGCGGCAAGATAATTTGTTTTGTCTTCGATCAAGAAACGAGAATCATTGCGCAAGGTAAAGTCGGATGCGATCAAAAAACTTTGTCCTGTCTTTCCCAAACCGACGGCGGTCCATTGCCCTTTATCGATCATGATTTGATTGATTTTCCCAACGGAAAACTGAAAGGCAAGGATACCCACTATTTTATCGCCTTCAAAAATGGGGGAAGCGATAAAAGCGCAGGGTAAATTGAAGGATGGTTCATAGCGCTCGAAATCCACCAACATCACGGCGTCCTGCTGTTTGGCGTTCATGCATTGCTGCGCCGCTTTCGCGAATTTCGTGTTTTTGAACGGTCCGTTCAGCAAACTGGTGGCCAGGTCGATTTTTTTGGAAACTGTATACACGATATTTCCGAATTCCGGTTCGATCAAAAACAAATCTTCATACCCGAAGCGCTTGACGTAATTGCGCAAAATGGGGTGATACTTGCGATGATGTTTCGTGTAGTCGGATTCGTCGACGGCAGCCATGAATGCGTCTTTTTGACCGTCCGGAAATGGATTTTCCGATATGTATAAACATTGCAGCATTTGTGAAATTCGATTGTCGGGAAACCAATTGAGACTTTCATGATCAACCACGCCAAGCGTATGGTGGCGTTGATACTGATATCGTTCTCTTAAATTCTGATGCAATTGCTCCCGGTTTTTTTCGTACGACTCGCAGGGATTGTGTTCCAACGCAAAATAAGAATGGCTGAAATCCCGCATGGCTTCGATGATCATGCCGTTTTCGGAACACGTGATGATTTGGTTTTTAATGGTGGAGAAATAATTTTCAATTTGATTCTTTTTCAATTCCCGAATCGAGGTCAAATGCTTGAGTTGCGCTTCTTCCAGCGCCCAATTCGAACGTAGAATCGAACTTGTGCCCAAAATCGCGATCGGGGTGATCCCGACGAACAACAACAACAGGATCAATTTCGTGCGAATACTCGTTTTCCCCATCATTTTCAACGGCATGTGGTTTTCTCCTGGCTGACTGTCGGGTGGATTGAACAAAGTGAAATCCACCGCTCCATAATACCGCCGGGGGGGAATTCATGAGATTCCTCCCACCCGGATAGGTCTCGTCACTCTATTTTACTTTAGCGATAAAAGAAAACCATGTTAGGCCGCCATGAAAATGGGGGAAGAAACAGAATCGAGACCACACAAAGGGGAACGATTTCACGGGAATCAGACTTCACTGCACTGCACCTGATTGCGTCCCTTCTTCTTGCTTTCATAGAGCATGCGATCAGCGGATTCCACCAATGAGATTCCGGAATCATGGGGCTCGACGGGAATGGTTGCGGCGACGCCCAGACTTATGGTGACATGAGCAGAAATTGGGGAATAACTATGGGGAATATCCAAATTTTCGACCGCCTGGCGCAATTTTTCAGCCATAATTTTGGCGCCGGCGGCGTTGGTATTGGGGAGAAGGACAACAAATTCTTCTCCACCATATCGCCCAAGAAAATCTTCCGGCCGATTGATGCACAGTTTCAATCCGCGAGCCACCTTTCTCAAACAATCGTCGCCTGCGGTATGACCGTAAAAATCGTTATAATTTTTAAAAAAATCGATATCGATTAAAATGATCGATAGGGGGGTGTGTGCGCGAGTCGCCCTCTTCCACTCCTGATCCAACATTTCATCGAATTTACGACGATTATATATATTGGTCAGACCGTCCAGCGAAACCATTTTTTCCAGCAAATCGGTCTTCAATTTTAAATCCAAATGGGTTTTCACGCGGGACCGGACAATGGGAAGATTGAATGGTTTCCGAATATAGTCGACGGCGCCCAGTTGAAGCCCTTTGGCCTCGTCCTCGTCCTCTTGTTTCGAGGTAATGAAAATGACCGGAATATGTTTCATTTGATCGTGATTTTTCAAGAGTTTGATCGTTTCATATCCGTCCAATTCCGGCATGATGATATCCAAAAGCACCAAATCAATCGTGTTATTTTCGATTCGCGTCACGGCCTGGTTTCCGTTTTTGGCGACAATGATATGGTAATCCTTGCCAAGTTCACTGCCAAGAATATCGATATTGAGGCGCTCGTCATCGACGATCAGAATGGTTTGCTTTTCTTTACTCATGAGCGGTTTCCTTCAATCCGGAGGCCGAGTTTCGAGGCGAAATCGGTAAGAATGCTCCGCGCTTCTTCGAATTCGTACCCCTCGATCGCGTCATCAAGTTTTTGAAAATCACCTTGATATTCATCGGGTTGAAAAATCGCCTTGACGGCATTCAATTTTTCGTGCGCATCGTAACGTCCTTGCTCCAACATGCCGGCCAATTCGTGAAACAGGGGAAGAAGCGTTTCTTTTGGCGCGGTTTGATTGGATGATGCAGACGCAATGGCGACAGGCGACGGTGAATTCGCATTTTTCCATTGGGCAATCGATGTGAGGATTTCCTGCATGGCGTCGATTACATTCTCCAACAGTTCGTCCTTGATTTCGTTGGAACCGACATCGATTCCACTCTCCAATTCGGCTGCCCGTAACGACAGACGATCGGCGCCCACACTGCCGGCCAAACCACGTAGCGTATGCGCGGTACGCTGAATCAATACCATATCGCCGCGATGTTTTGCATCCGTCAATACCTCGGTAAGGTTTTTATACTGTTTATAAAATGCAAGCAGCAGTTTTTTATACAACGCGCGATCTCCGCTCAATCGCTGGAGAGCGCGGTCCATATCGATGCCGGGAAAATGGTCAGGCAAATTCAACTCGGATGCATCCTCTGCTTGTTCTTCACGCGGGGAAGTCATTGTTCGTTTAACGGATTTGATCCATTTCAGCAAGGTCGAATACAAATGCTGTGCATCGATGGGTTTGCCCACGTGATCATCCATGTCCGCCGCCAGACAGCGATTGCGTTCTTCCGTCATCGCATGGGCGGTCATGGCGATGATCGGAGTGCGGAGAGCGTCTCCTTTTTGTTTTTCCACCCGACGGAGTTCTTGCGTTGCTTCGTAACCATCCATTTCCGGCATCTGAATATCCATCAACACGGCGTCGAATGGTTCCTGCGAACAGGCAAACAGATCCACGGATTCTTTGCCGTTGTTGGCGATCGTGACATGCAGGCCGGCGTTTTGCAGCAACTCGCGGGCGACCTGCTGGTTGAGTAAGTTGTCCTCAACGAGAAGAATTCTTGCTCCATGGATTTTTCGCATTATATCCTTGATATCCATACGGGCATGACGGGTGTTGGTCGTGTCGCTCAGCGATTTCCCAAACATTTCCATAATGGTGTCAAAAAGCAACGACGAGTTGATCGGTTTGGTCAGAAAGGTTTCGATTCCGATGCTTTTGGCCTGCTGCATCACTTCTTCTCTACCGAAAGCGCTGATCATGAGAATTTGAGGAATGGCATCCATACCGAACGATTTGATGCGTTTTGAGGTTTCGATCCCATCCAAACCCGGCATTTTCCAATCCATTAAAACCAATTTGTAGGGATTTTCCATAGCCTGTTTCTTTACTTCGACCAACGCTTTTTCCCCGGAATCGACCTGCGTTACTCGGAAAGAGAATGATTCCAATATGTGGGTGAGAATTTCCCGCGAGCATTGATTGTCGTCGACCACTAAAACCGGCATGCCGGTCAGGTCTCCCGGGCAGTTCAACTGTTTATGTTTAATTTTACCGAGCCCCAGTCTCACCGTAAATGAAAAAGTACACCCTTTGCCCGGTTCACTTTCGACATGAATTTCCCCACCCATCATTTCCACCAATTGTTTGGTGATGGTAAGACCCAGGCCCGTTCCACCGTATTTGCGCGTCGTGGAACCGTCCGCTTGTGTGAAACTCTGGAAGAGACGGCTGATTTGATCCTGGTTCAATCCGATGCCGGTATCTTTCACGGAAAATTGCATGAGTACCATATTCTCATCGATTGGATTGGTCGTGGTAAGGTTGCGGACCATAACCACGATTTCACCCTGCTCCGTGAATTTAACCGAATTGGAAGTCAAATTGATGAGAATCTGTCCCAAACGCAACGGATCGCCGATTAGAATTTCGGGAACGTCGGGGGATACATCGAATAACAGCTCCAGACCTTTTTCTTCCGCTTTCAATCCAACCATGCCGGAGAGATTGTTCAACACATCGGATAGATAAAAATCGATGGATTCCAACTTCAACATTCCCGCTTCGATTTTCGAATAATCGAGAATGCAGTTGATGATGCCGAGCAGAGATTGGGAGGAAAGGTGAATTTTTTCGATGTAATCCCGTTGCCGAGGAGTCAGATCGGTTTGAAACGCCAGGTTCGCCATCCCGATGATGGCGTTCATCGGCGTGCGGATTTCGTGGCTCATATTGGCCAGAAATTCGCTTTTGGCCTGCGTCGCCTGTTCGGCGGTTTTCAAGGCGTAATCCAATTCCGCATTTTTGCTTTCCAGTTCCCGCGCGTAGCGGTCCAGTTCCACTGCCGTGTTTTCCGCTCGTTCTTTTGCGTAAAGAAGAGCTTCTTCGGTTTGGCGAAGAGCGGTGATGTCTTGAAGTGTACCCATTAAACGAGAGATGCGCCCGGAATCGTCCACGGCGACTTCGGCTTGGATTTGTACAGTTCGAATTTCACCGTCCGGACGAACGATTTTATGATCAATGCGAAATGGCTGATTCCGCTTTACCGCGGAACGAACCGCTTGTCGCACCGCTTCCCCATCGTCGGGATGCACGTAATGAAGATAGGATTCATATGTCCCATTGAATTGATGCGGAGCGATATTGAAAATGCGATACACTTCGTCCGAACAGGTCAGTTTGTTTTGCGGAACATCGGCAATCCAATGGCCGATATGGGCAATCCGTTGGGCTTGCGACAACCATTTTTCGCTCTGACCCAATGCGCGATTTTTGACGAATACGTCGACGAGTGAAATCAGTGCCAGCAGCATGAATAAAACGACTGGTATCCAAAAACCGGATTTCATGAAAAAGAACGGCTCGACGGAAAAATGCACTTGCGCGGGAGTCGGATCGACGTTTCGTTCCTTATCCGCAGCGCGCACTTCAAAGGTGTAAGCGCCGGGCGGCAGCGGTTGAGTGCTGATGGAATTCTGAGGCAGAAATTCACTCCATGTCTCCACGGGCTGCTCACTGTCGGTTTGACGAATACGCCACGAATAGACCAATTCGTTTGCCGGCGTATTGTGCCATACGTCCCAGCCCTGGAATGAAAATAAGCCTTTGCCGTACGGGACGATCATTTGCGGGAATGCCGTGATTTCCGTATCCGGCGGATTCAATGTGGGTTTATAACGGACAAGGGCGGTGGGTTGTAATGTGAACCAAATCGCGCCTTCCGGATCTTCGAAAATACCGGTTACGCGGCCATCGAGGTTCAATTCTTTTTTCGTGAATGTGATCCAACGGTTGTCGCGAAACGAAGCGATGGTGGAATCATCCATGCCCACCCACATCGTTTCGTCGGATGCTTCAAAAAGCGAGAGAATCCAGTCACTGGGAAGACCGTTATGGGTTGTATACTGACTCTTCCCCGTTTCACTGACAACTGCGATGCCGGCGCCGCCGGAAGCAAACCAAATCGAACCATCCGGAGCGGCGCAAATGTCGGTAATGTGGCGGCCGCGATAATTGGGCATGTCGATGGGATCCCAAAACGGTTCGTCTTCTCCAATCCGTTCGATGCTATTGCGATAGGCAACCCATTTGCTGCCATCACGAGTCTCCTTGAATACATGAAGAGAATTATCACCGACGCTTTTTCGTTGGTAAGGTACCCAATCCACTTCATTCCAAGAATAAAGATCGTTGGTCTTGCGCATCCAAAATTTTCCATCGCTGGTTTCATATCCGTTCGCCGGACACAAAAAATCCGGAATGGGAATGGTATGAATAACGGAAAGAGTATCCAGTGAATATTCGACGATGTGATACGGATGTTGTACGACGAGACGGTTGTTTTGGGCCGATAAGATACGGATAAATTCACTGAATTGTTCCGGAAATTTGCCAACGCGCTTCCACTCGTTTTCAATGAATTTCCAGTACGTTCCATCCTGACATACAAAAAGTGGAGAGAGTTCGGTCGAGGTATAAAAACATCGTTCATTGAAGTCATATTTATGCGCCGGTACTTGAAAGGTGGACCAATCCGATTGCCGGACCAGGTACGCGCCGTTTCTTGTGCCAATCCAGATCGAACCATCCGCAAAGGAACGAATGACTTCAACATAGGGATTCGACATCTCATTTGATAAGCGCAAATCAGACCAATGACCGTTTTGAAATAAGCGAACGCCGAGTTTTGTGCCGACGAGTATCGAACCGTCACGGGTTTCCGCAATGCCGGGAATCGAATCCACATGCTGGCCGGATTCCTCTGCCCTGTAATGCAAGCTGCTGCGCACCCGCATGAAATTAATCGTATTGAATGAATACACGGCCGCCAGGTTTTTCGCTCCCCGGTTGGTGAAAGTAAACTCCAGGCCGGCGGCAGGCAGGCTGGATTTATCCGGCTCACC
>QZKN01000062.1 GCA_003598175.1 Candidatus Omnitrophota bacterium | reverse complement strand
ACGCGCTGTACGAGCAGGGATTTCGCCCGCAAGACCGCCGCACGGTGTTGGCGGAGGCGATCTCGCTGGGGATCCACGAATCGCAATCGCGCATGTGGGAAAACATGATCGGCAGAAGTCTCCCGTTTTGGAAACACTACACGCCGCTTTTGCGTGAACACTATCCAGGGCAACTCGATTCGATCACGGCGGAACAAGTCTATGCCGCCATCAATCGCGTCCGGCCATCCTTCATTCGCGTCGAAGCGGACGAATGCACCTACAACCTGCACATCATCCTGCGGTTCGAGATCGAAACGGCCTTGATCGAAGGAAACCTGAACGTTGCGGATATTCCGGAACTGTGGAATGCAAAAGTTAAGAAGTACCTCGGCCTTGTCGTGCCGAACGACTCGCAAGGCTGCCTGCAGGATATTCACTGGTCGCACGGCAGCATGGGCTATTTCCCCACCTACACGCTTGGCAATCTCTACGCCGCACAAATGTTCGAGCGGATGGAACAGGATTTACCCGATTTGTGGACGCAAATCGAAAACGGCCGGTTCGAATCGCTGCTACAATGGCTGCGCAAACACGTGCACGAAGTGGGACGGCGAATAACCGCGCCCGAACTGATCCGCGACATCAGCGGGAAGGAAGTGGGCTGCGACGCTTATTTAAACTATCTTAAAAATAAATATGTAAAATTATATTTTTAATGCATATATCCATCGGGCAAACGGGGATGTGGCGATGAGAAAGTCTCTTTCTTGTTCGACGTCGACAATTCAGTTGGTGGTGCAAAATGTGGTTGGATACTGTTCAAAAAACCGAAGCTCCAGCGGCGACGGTATTGATCCGGATTCTGGTCGGAGCGGTGTTTTTATCGGAAGGCATACAAAAATTCCTGTTTGCGGAGGCGTTGGGAAGCGGGCGATTCACTCGCATCGGCATCCCCGCGCCGGAAATCATGGGGCCGTTCGTCGGATTCATCGAAATCGTTTGCGGGACGTTGGTTCTCCTGGGTCTTTTCACTCGTCCGGCGGCGCTACTTCTCCTCATCAACATTTCCGTGGCCATTGTTTCAACTAAAATTCCGATCCTTTTGGGGCATGAATTTTGGATATTTTCTCTCAAGCAACTATCCCATTACGGTTTTTGGAGCATGGCTCACGAGGCGCGGACGGATTTCTGTATGTGGCTGTGCTCGCTGTATCTGATTATCGTGGGAGCGGGCGCGTGGTCGCTGGATGCTCTGTTTACCCTTAATCGGTTCATCACAGAGGAATAAAACAAACTACATCTCAGCCTATGACTCAGGAAAAGTCCTTCCATTCGGACGGAGCGGGAATCTGTTTGCGTGATACGACTTGCGTTTGAATTCGCTGTTCTTCTCTGGGCTTCGAATAATCCAGCTTTTCGTTGATCTTGAAATGGCTGACCATTTCCTGCAACATCTGCGCCTGGGCGGCCAATTCTTCGCTCGCGGAAGCGGATTCTTCGCTGGTGGCGGAATTTTGTTGGGTCACCTGATCGAGTTGAGTCACGGTTTCGCGAATCTGTGTAGCGCCGCGAGTCTGTTCGGCGCAGGCGGAAGAGATTTCTTCCATCAATTTGGATGCATTTTGAATCTCCGGAACCACTTGCTGAATCAAATTGCCTGCATCCTCGGCCTGAACCACGCTGTTTTTCGCCAGGGTGCTGATCTCTTTCGCGGCCTGTTGGCTGCGTTCCGCGAGTTTGCGCACTTCCACCGCCACCACGGCGAATCCTTTACCCATTTCTCCCGCACGAGCCGCTTCGATAGCGGCGTTCAGCGCCAGCAGATTGGTCTGATCGGCGATTTCATCGATCACCGTTATTTGATCGGCGATTTTCTTCATCGCTTTCACCGTTTCCAACACCGCCTGCCCGCCGCTTTCGGCTTCTTTTGCCGCCTTGACCGTCACTTCATTCGTCTTTTTGGCATTCTCCGAATTTTGTCGGATGGAACTGCCGAGTTGCTCGATTGACGCGGAAGTTTCCTCGAGATGGGCGGCCTGTTCCGTGGCGCTATTCGCCAAATTTTGTGAGGACGCCGACAATTCTTCCGAGCTGGACGCGACCTGTTCGGCGGATTGTTGAATACCCTTGATCATTTCTGAAGTTTTTTCTACCATTTGATTCAGCGCAGTGGTCAAAACACCCACTTCATCTTTGGACCGAACCTGAATTCGCTGGGTCAAATCTCCCTCGGCAACCATTTGGGCGAAACTCGCGGACGATTGCAGGGGATTCGCGATTCGGGTTCCGGAAATGTATGACAATACCGCAAAAATGGCGAACAACAACAAACCGGCGATGCAGGTGATGAATACGATGTTATTTAACGCCTCGTCGATTCGCAGTTGGGCGTCTCTATAATCGTCGACATACGTACCCGCGCCGATGATCCAATCCCACGGCTCGAAGTACGTCACGGCGGTGACTTTCATTCGCGCGAACGATTCGCCTTCGTTTTGCCACGGATATCGCACGAAATCAGCGGCGCCGTCCTGCGTTTTCAAACCTTTTTGGATCAATTCCTGGATGAATAAATTGCCATCGGTATCTTTCGCACTCCAAATGTTTTCCCCATCGCGAACGCCGCCCATCGAAATGATGTAATTTCCTCGCGCATCTCCCTTGCCGCCGAGAACAAACACATATCCGGTTTTCCCCACGATGATGTCCATTATCCCTTTGCGCAGGTTTAATTCTTCGTCTTGCGGAACGCCCACGTAAAGAATGCCGATCACCTCCCGGGCGGAATTGAAAATCGGTTCATATCCCGCAAGGTACATGGCGTTTACCACGAACGCCTGGCCGTAGTAGGCTTCCCCTTTCAAAACAGACGCGATCACCGGATTGGTCTTGCCGTCGGGATTGACGGCGGGAATATACGTGCCGATCGCCCGCGAACCGTCCGCGCTTTGTACGTTCGTGCATACCCGCAGCATATCGCCGGCGCTGTTCATGCGCTGAAAGATGGTGCAGGTTCCCCCCACCAATTTTTTCACCTCATCGACAATCAAAGAGGAGGTCTTGGAATCGTAATTTTGTCCCAACCATTGATCTCCCACCATCATTTTGGAAAGTTGAACCTGGCTGGAATTTTTGGAATATTGGTTGATCGCATTCCAGGTAATTTTTTCTTCCGCGAAAGAGATATCTCCCGCCGTTTGCAACCGGTCGCGCGCCACATTGATATCTCCGTGTAACTTTTGCATCAATGTTTCGTGCTGGGTGCGACACATCAAATACACATCTTTCGCAATTTTGGCCGTTTCTTCCCTTCCCAGTTGATCCAGTTCGATGTTGACTTTGTCTCTCAAGCCGCCTTTTTGAACCAAGACCACGATGACAAGCGTCACAACGGTCATTAATACGGCAACGACGTTCAGCAATACGATTTTTGTCTTTACGGTCTTAAAGGTCATGATTATTCTCCTTCGTTGAAAAGTGGTTACTTAGTTCTTAAACCGATGCTTCAAACACCGATTCCAGTTCACACGATCGGTCGGAGAGACCATTTCAATCGAGCATCAGGAACATAGAGACTGTTTCGAACACCTTATTTCCGTTTTGCGAACAACACCGCACGACGCATTTTATCAGTATACTCACATGATAATTTATAGTAATTAGATGTAACTATTCGTTTGCTTTCTTGTCCATTTGACTTATTTGAGAGCATGAATTATGCCAATATTGAATGCAGTCAACAAAAAAGATTCTTAAAAGAAACGGTCATTCAACATAAAATGAGTTATGTCAAGGGTTTAGGCGATGAATGAATCGATGATTCCTTGATTCGATTGATTTTCTTTACTATTAGAACGGAGGTACGGCGAAAAGACGGTTGTAACCCTCCAATATACAGAAACAGGGGAGATTAACCGCTTACTATTAGCAAACAGAATGCCTGCGCCACTATTTTACAATCTTTTGTCTGGATTTTTGCTTGTGTCCTTGAATGTTACAAGAATTGTACTCATGTAGCCGTAAACATTACACAGCATCAACCAACTTTATCTGCGCGTAAATATCTTATATTTTTCGATCTGTTGAGCAATCGGTTATAACCGATTAAATGATCAGATCCACCGCAGTAAAAATGAAAAGACCAATACTAATCACCCCATTCACATGGAAAAAGGCGATATTGGCCCGCGAAATGTCATCCGGCGAGACGAGGGAATGCTCGTAGAAAACCAAAGCGGCGAAGCCGGCGGCTCCGAGGAAGAAGATCCAGCCCAAGTTTACGGCCCAGCCGAAGAGGGCGATCATGATGACGCTCAGGCAATGGACCGTGAATGCGAGTTTAAGGGCTTTGTGTTTTCCGTAGCGGACAACGAGTGAGTGCAGGCCGGTTTTTTTGTCGAATTCCTCGTCCATCAGCGCATAGATGACGTCGAAACCGGCTACCCACAAGAGTACGCCGGCCGCCAGCAACAACGGTTCCCACGAAAAACGGCCGGTTACGGCGATCCAGGCGCCGACGGGCGCAATGGCGAGAGAGAGGCCGAGCACGAAGTGGGAGAAAGAGGAAAAGCGTTTGAAATAGGAATACCCGCAGATGATAACCAGGGTAGGGAAGGAGAGTGCGAAGCACAGCGGATTGAGCATCCATGCGCCGAAGACGAAAAGAGTCGAAGAAAACAACCAAAGCATGATCGCTTCCGTTAAACTGACATGACCGGCAGGGAGGTGGCGGGTTTGGGTGCGGGGATTCGCGCGGTCCAGTTCGCGGTCGGCGATGCGGTTGAAGGTCATGGCGCTGGTGCGCGCCGTAACCATACAGAAGAGAATCCAACCGAGTGTGCGAGTCGAGGGGATGCCATTGGCGGCCACCAACGCGCTCATGAAAGCGAAGGGAAGCGCAAAAATGGTGTGGGCGAAGCGAACCAGGCCTAAATAATTGCGCAGCCGATCAAGAATCATGGCTCTCCGTGCACAGATGGGTTCTCGTCGCCAGCGCGTCGATCTCGCCCCAGCCGCCTTGAATCAGATTTTGGCCGTCAAAGCCCAAATGTTGCAGAATGCGGGACACCACGAAGTCGACCAGGTCGTCGATGGTTTGCGGATGATGGTAAAAACCGGGACTGGCGGGCAGGATGACCGCGCCCGCTTTTGCGAGGGTATACATGTTTTTCAGATGAATGGCATTGTAAGGGGTTTCGCGGGGAACCAGGATCAACGGACGACGTTCCTTCAGCGCCACGTCGGCCATGCGGCCGACCAAATTTTCCGACACGCCGGTCGCGATCCGCGAAAGCGCGCTCATGCTGCAGGGGACGACGGCGACGGCGCGGATGTCGTAGGAGCCGGATGCGGGGGCGGCGCCGACATGAGAGTAGTGGTGATAAATCACCCATTCGAAAAAGCGTTCGCCGAGACCCTCGATGCGGCCGGTTTCCAGATCGATATCGATTCCCATCTCCAATTTGGCGATATGTCTGGCGTTGGGACTGATCGTGAGATGCACAATCACGTTGCGGCGGATGAGCTCCCGCAACAGACGCAGTCCGTAGATGAATCCGCTGGCGCCGGTGATCGCCAGGCCGATTTTTGGGCGTTCCTCATGTTTCATCCGCCGCATGGATACTTCCTTACATCCTAATTTTTCTAAAGAAACGAGTTTTTCCTGATCATTTGGTTCAGGTATTGTACCGAATCTGCCGAAAACGAGAAAGGGTGAAATCTTCGATTGAAAAAGCAGACATCTCATTTTTGGAACAAATGGGAGAGCGGGAAGGTTTGTGTACTATTCAGATGATTTGATTTCGCGTATGATTTGTGCCGTCGGCATCCCGCCGACTTATACGGAAATGCTGCCGAGACGGCGGCGTTACCAGTGAGTAGCGCCGACATCCCGCCGGCTTCCAGGGGATAATCATGGAGGAAGCCCCATTGGTTTAATCCGGAAACTTCCCGTTTCTGTTTTAAAAATGAAACGCAAATGGAATCGGGGAATCGGTTGGAATTCATTTGTGAGTTGGTACAATGTGTACGCGATTGTGCAAACCGGCTCGCAAAGGAATGGAATATGGAGTCAAAAGAAGATTTCCTCGAACGAACTCTCGTTCTTCGGCTGGCGACGGTGGTTTGTTTTTTTATCGCGGCCATCAACGTGTTGGAGTCATTTTTTCTGCTTTCCTCCTATTGGGCGTATGTGGCGGGGAAGCTGGAGCCGGCCGCGAATCAGGAATGGGGAAAAGTTTTTCAGGACGTGGCGGCGGAACCGTCTGTATTTCTTGGGTTGAACTTTTATAATATACTATTGTGGAACGGAGTCATTTTTTCTTCTATCGGGGTTTTGCATTTTCAGGAATGGGCGCGCAAGAGTTTGCGCGGTTTGTTGGGATTCGATATGATGGCGACCGTGACGCATTTGGTGTGGTGCGCGTATTTCCATGCGCAGACCATGCGGCAATCCGGCTGGTTTATCACGTTGAATGCCATGCAGGTCGGCGCCATCATCGTCCTTTCCCATCCGAAAATCATCGAATTGACGCAGGTCGGTTCGAATCGGCGTTCGGATTCCGATTCCACGATGAATGATACTGAAATGCGTTGAGGGAGAAAGGCAGTTTTCCAACGATGGAAACCAGCGAAATTCGGTTAGTCTTAAAGAATTGTTTTTCTCCGGCACAACTCCAACGCTTCCTGTCCGCGGATCAGGATGGGAGCGACCCTTATGAATCCGCCATCGAAGCGATTTTGTGCGAAGACGAAGCGGGCGTCGAGATATCGAACGCGTTGGATGAGGAATCACGGCTGCAACGCAACAAAATCCAATCCATGCCGTTAAAGGAATTGAGAAACAGCCTTTCTCCCGAATTTCTATCGTCCGGGCCCATGTTAGGGATGATTTTATGGGCCTTGTTACGTGATCAGCGGATGGGGGCGCGTTCTTTGGCGAGCGATATTGCCCATCATTTCTCAAATTCGAAGACGGAAGCCGTCGAAGACCCCACTGAGTTTCTCATGGCGGAAGAAGAGGTGGAATTTCCGGAATTTTCCGAAGAGGAGGATCAGGTTGTCGAGCCGGTTCATCACGTTTCTTCGGAAGAGTCGTTGGAATGTGTTGACCTGGACGACATCGATTTGGATGAAGTGCTCAAAGATCTCGAAACCGATTTGGAAGAGGAAGAGAAGGAAGACCTCGATGAAGGATTGGAACTGCCCGATGAAGATCTCGAGTTCGAAAAACTGCTGTCCGAATTGCCGGATGAGGATGAAGAGGATTCTTCCGATGGGCTGTTTGCCGATCTCATTGAGGATATGGAAGAAGAGGAGGAAACCATCGGACTGCCGTTGGATGAATCCAACGATGATTTGATGAAAGAAGATTTTGATGATTCCGAAATGATCCAGGAATTCGAGGACGAAGAAGATGTCGAGGCCTTGATCGCTTCCTTGACGGACGAAGAGGATGCATTGGACGAAGAGTCTCTGATGTACGCAGACCCGGAAAACGACGAACAGGCGGCGGCAACTTCCGTTCAAGAATACGAAGATAAGGGAGATGAAGAGGAGATAGAGATCGAGCATGAATTGGACAATCTCGACGATCTGTTTGCGGCAATCACGGAAGAAGAGGTACCAGAAACCGGCGAATATGCGGAGGCGGTTGATACGCCATGGAATGTGCCGGATATTGTAGAGGAACTGCCGGAAGAGTTGGAACGAGAGATCGAGGAAACGTTGGCGCAGGATATGATGACGCAGGAACAACCGGCACTGCACGAACTGACTTCCGAAATGGAGAAAACGTCCATTGCGTTGGGCGGCGTGGAAATTGCTCTTTCTTCATTGAAGCGGGCATGTGAGCGCGTTTTCGAGGAGCCGGTCGAGCTGGTCACGGATTCCAATTTGACGAATGACGACAAGATTGTGGTGGTCGGCAAGCATTGCGGAATTAAGATCTTGCATGGACCGCGGTACACTGTTCAACAGCCGGAAGAGCCATCCGCCGATTTCCATCAGCCGGTTTCGGTTTCCCCGGTCAGTTTACAAGCCTCCTTATCGAAAATATATGGAGAATCGGTGGAATTGGTTCCCGATCCCCGCCTGCTGCAAAATGGAATCGTCGTATTTTCCGGAAAAGGAACCGGCATAACGGTTCTGGAAAATCCGCAATTGCAGGTGGGCTTGCCGCCGTGGGTGGATGAAAAACTGCTGAATTACATACAAGCGTATGCCTCGCAAAAGGAAAGCATCCTGGATGACTTGCAACAGAAAGTCTTTGAATTGGAGGAGCGTTTAACCGAACTGGAACAAAAAGGCGTCGCCATACCGCCGGTTGAAGAGACAACGATCATCGAATCCGAACCGGAAGAAGAGATTTCCGAAGAATTGTTTATTGAAGAAGATCTAACGGGCGATATTGCCGAAGAATCCATCTCTCTCGACGATATCGAAACGGAGGAACTGGAGCCGATTCCGGACAGCATTCCGGACTTGTCGGAATTGGAGGAGGAATCGGAAGAAGAGGAAGATTTCGTGGCCGCTCTGGCGGAAGAGTTGGGAGATGGGGAAGCCGAGGAGGAAGACGATTCGGACACGGACCTTCTCGATGATTTAGGCCTTGGCGAAACGATGGATGAAATCGGGGAAGAGGAAACGGAAGATATCGGCCTGGACGAAATCGATCTGGACGATCTGGCCGGAGAAGAGGAAGAAATCGAGGGGGAAGACGATGAAGAAGCCTTGAGCGGCGAAATCGAGGATGGCGAGATCGATCTGGACGATCTGGACATCGGCGAACTGGAAAGCGGCGCTAATATCACCGACGATTTGGATAGTTTAGCGGAAGAAATGGAGCAGGAAGAAATCGGCGAGGAATCCGATCTAAGCGAAGAAGAAGAATCACAAATCGACGATCTCGGCGACGGGCTGGATTTTGATTTGGAAGAACTGGATTTGGATGTTCTCAGTGAATTGGATCACGATGAAGGCAACGGATTCGAGCCGAAGAAAGTGTTCAATGAAGAGATGATTCTGCTTTTGGGCGGCGAGGAAAAACACGAACAGGATTATCTGCGCATCGTGGAGGAACTCGGCGGACAGGCGGAATGGCACGGCCATCTCGACGATGCCACGGAGGATGACATCGCGGAAATGGTGGAGCGAGCCGATCTCATCGTGACGCTTTCGACGGATGCGCTGGCGGATCCGGGAATTCTTCAGACCACCAATTATGCGCAGGAAAACAACAAACGGCTGTTTCAGCACCACTCCGCCAATCCCGCCAGCGTCCAGAAACAACTGGTCAAATTGGTCGAAGAAGGAAAAATCTGATTGGGGATCCTTGTCAATTCATTTCTCGATCAGGATTCATTCCACGCAATGCCTGGAAACAAGCGTTCGGCGTTGCGAAAGAAAATTCGTTCCTTATCCGCATCGGAAATATCCGCGTTTTGAATTTTCAGGGGGGCAATGGCGGGATTTTGCAGCGGGAGAGCGCTTCCATGCAGGATACGCTCCGCTCCAACCTGGTTTACCACCGATTCGATTTCACGAAAGGCCATCATGGCCGACGTTTCGATCCATACGTTGGCGCGCTGACGCATGATATGCAATGCGGTTTGCAATTCACCCAAATAATTGATGGCGCCGATGATGAATGGGATTTGCGGAAAGGCGGAAGCGAGTTGTCCGATTTCGTTCACGTCGAGAACGGGAAGCCGCCAACTCATCATCAGCCGGCGGGGAATCAATACGGGGATTTTCCGTTCTCCGCAGAACTCGAGCAGTTCGGCGATGCGGGGTTCTTCCGCGAAATGGTAGGTGTGGTGAGCGGGAAACAATTTGATCAGGCATATCCCTGCTTCTTCGCAATCCTCGCGATACCCATCCCAACCCGCCGCGTAAGGCGAGTAGGTGAATGCGGGTAAAAATCGGCGTGGATGCCGCGCAACGGCGTTTTTGATTTCCGCGTTGCCGCCCTGCGGATCGGAAAACACTGATTTCAGCGAAGAGATAAAAATTCGCCCGATTTTATATTGTACCATCTTGGCCAGCATGGAAGCGGGGTCGCCGCCGCGCAATGGCCAATACGGCCATATGCCGAAATATCCGTTTATGTCGATAATCATTGGTTATTATTCCTCATGTAGGAGCAGATTTCAAACCTGCCCCTTCATCCTGTTCTTACGTTCGTTTGTTCAATAAGCGATCGATGTTGCCGTACAATATCTTTTCCTTATCCGTTGGTGTAATTTCCGCATGAGTGATCTTGGCGATTTGCAAAACCGGATCGAGGAGCGGCAAGTCGGAGCCGTATAGAATATTATCCGCTCCGATTTCCTCCACAGCGTGCTCGATCATGCCGTTGTCAAAGGAGGAACTGGCGGTATCGAGATAAATGTTGTCATATGCTTTGGCGGCGGCGATGGAGCGATGCCAATCCCCCTGCGCCTGCGGGCAGCAGCCCATATGTGCGTTGACGAGGATCGCGTCCGGAACCTGGCGCGCCAGCGATTCGCATTCCGCGCCGGTGGAATGGGCCAGAATCGGGATTTGCAGCTCGGCGGCCTTGGCGATAACGGGAATCATGTACGAATCGTCAATGAGTTGCAGCGGCGGAACCGAATAAATCTTCAATCCGCGAAATCCGTAATCGTTTACGTATTTTTCCAATTCCTCGACAATCCTTCGCCCATGACGTCCCGATGAAACCGTGAAATAAGGCAAAATGCGATCGGGATGCAGCGCTGCCTGTTGACGGAGATAGGCGTTGCCTGCTTCCCTATCATAGGTAAGCGCGGTGAAATCGGTTACCAGCATCCGATCGATGCCGGCTTTGTCGGCTTCCCGCACGAGAAAGTCAGCGTCCGCGTCGATGTGACACCAGGTCGCTTTTCCGATATGCACGTGACAGTCTGTGATCATGATGTTCCAATTTTATCAAATCGACCAGTCTTAAGCATGTGTTCATTGTTAAAACGAATCCCATTATTTTGCAGAATCTTTGTACCAAATCAACGGTATCGAGCAACGGGATAAATGAAGGAACGGGTATTTGTACCCGGTATCCGGACCATTTATTATCGCCGATTACCGAAATCAGAAACGCTTTAACGTTTCATGAACCTTAAAAGCCAAATCCTGTACCGAGAACGGCTTTTGAATAAATTGCACGTCATCCTTTAATACGCCATGATGGTCGATGACATCTGATGTGTATCCGGACATGAACAGGCATTTGAGATTTGGATATGAGGTGAGTAGTAGTTGAGCGAGATCCCGACCGTTCATCTCCGGCATGATGACATCCGTCAACAATAGATGAATTACACTGGGATGTTTTTCCGTCAGACGGACAGCCTCCGAAGGCGTTGAGGCGAACAAGACATGATATCCCTGTGTTTCCAGTATACTTTGCGCCATTTTCAACAACAGGAAGTCGTCTTCCACGATTAAAATGGTTTCGCCTTCTCCGCGCGGGATTTCGCGTCGGATTGAATTTAGCTCGGTCAGTAATTCTCCTTGAAAGCGTGGAATGAAGATGGTAAAAGTCGAACCAAGGCCGACCTCACTGTCTATATTGATAAAGCCGTTATTTTGCTGTACGATTCCATACACCGTCGCTAATCCAAGGCCGGTTCCTTTCCCCACTCCTTTCGTCGTGAAAAACGGTTCGAATATCTGCATTTGCGTCTCTTTATCCATCCCGCATCCATTGTCGCTGATGGCAATCGTTACATAGTCGCCGGGAAGGGAATCCGGATGGCTGCGACAGAACGAATCGTCAATCGAGATATTTTTAGTTTCTATCGTAATCGTACCGCAACCTTGAATGGCGTCGCGGGCATTGACACACATGTTTATTAAAATTTGATCGATTTGAGTTGGATCGATCTTGACCCACCATAATTCCTCTCCCGGCAGCCAAGACAACGTGATATCCTCGCCGATGAGACGCTGAGACATTTTGAACATACCATCAATGGTTTCATTGAGATCAATGACTTTGGGATGGATCGTCTGTTGACAGGCGAAGGCCAAAAGCTGCCGCGTAAGGTTGGCGGCGCGATCGGATGCTTTCAAAATTTCGTCGAGCTTTGATGGAATCGGTCCCGTTGGATCGGCCTCATCCATGGCCAGCTCCGCGTATCCGATAATTACGCCAAGCATATTGTTAAAATCGTGCGCAATCCCTCCGGCCAGACGGCCGATCGCCTCCATCTTTTGAGATTGAATCAGCCGTGTTTCCAGTTTTTTTCGTTCGGTAATGTCCGTATTTGTTCCGCTAAGAATTAACGGTTTTCCATTCTCATCCCATTCCACAACGTCGCCTCGCATCAAAATCCATTTCCACGATCCGTCTTTCGCGCGCATTCGATATTCCGTTACAAATTTGATGGAATCCGATGCATCGAACATTCGGCGAATGGCATCGTTTGTCTTTTCCCGGTCGTCCGGATGGCAATGGTCATTCCACGATTCGATTGTCATTTCGAGTTCTTGATTCGAATACCCCAAAATTTCATACCACCGCGGGCTTACGTATAGATGACCGGTTTGCAGATTCCATTCCCAGATGGCGTCGGTGGTGGCCGAGATGGCTCGCGCATATCGCTGTTCGCTTTCTCGCAATTCATCCTGCGTTTGTTTTAGGGAAGAAAGTTTTTCGCGCAATCGCCTTTTTAAAATAACAGTAATGAGGGTGAGAGACAAAACCAGCAACGCAGTAAAAAGAGCGGCCAGTTTCAATATAAGTATCGTTTCCGGAGACAGTCCTTTCGAGACGCTCAGAGAAATCCAACGTTTGCGGATCGCATTCAGTTCGTCGTCGGAAATATCGGCCAACGCTTTCTGAATGGCATTGAAAAGCAGCGGGTGCTTGCGACTGATTCCCACGCTCCAGTCAAAAGAGTAGTCAGTTACACCTGCGACGTGCAGGTTCGGAATCCCTTCTTTTTCGATATGGTAGGCGGCCACAGCGAGGTTCTCCACCAGAACGTCCACCTCGCCAAAAGAGACATCGTATAATCCTTCAGAAACGTTATTGACGGTCACAATCTCAAATCGTCCGTGGACTCGATCGCGCATGTATTTTTCTGTCACGAATCCGGAAACAACAGCAACGCGCTTCCCTGCCAGATCGTCAAACGTCAGGTTAGTCCAAGCCTTGTTGGCAGCAATCATGACGACCGGCGCGGAGGCGTAAGGCGTGGTAAAGAAGGCATACCGTTCCCGTTCCTCGTTGCATACGATCACTGGCGCAATCGCGCAATCCCCCCTCTCCAACGCGGCCAGATGTTCATTCCAATCATCCGAAGGAATTTTGATAAAAGCGACGCCAAGCCGCGATTCAATTAAGGCAATGACGTCCGCTCCCAATCCAATGAAATCGCCGTTTGAAGAAGAAAATTCAATGGGAGGAAATTCAACGTTGAAAAATAGCGTCAACCGGTCCGCATTCTGATTCAGCCAGGTACGCTCTTCCTCGGAAAGGAGCGCAAAAGAACGATCCTCCGCCCGCAGGGAGAAAATGATCGGCCCGGACAGAAAAAGCTGGAGGGCAATGAGAAAAAAAGGAAACACAATTATCTGCAAATTTTTTTCTATTAAGTCTGTTTGGTTTTCATGTCATTGACGATTTTTAACAGTGTTTTCATGGATGAATACGCCATAACTCTTACTATAAACCATGAGTGCATAGATATTCCTCTTTGCCCAACGGGAAATAGTTGACATCAGTCTCATATGCTACCACAGAGCAACAAGCAACAATACGCAGAATGTTTCCTTGAAATGAAAACGATTCCCGATTGTTTGATTTCCTCCTTATTATCCCGCTGGAATGTGATTAGTCAATCGCTTTTTTGTCTACTTTTATGGGCGGAAAAAACTCCCTTGCATCTTCAGAATTCTACCGGTTTTCGATCCTGTTTTCGTATAGTGCGATTACTGTAAAAAAAGATATGCTTGGAGAATCAAAACGGGTAATGATTAAAGATGGCGATATGGGGAAAGAAGGAAAAAAATCCTCTCTATCCCTTGCATGCGGATAGAGGGGATTCGATTGATTATTTTTTGCAGGAATGAAGGATTATTCAGTTGCCTCGTTCAATTCCACGCGCCGGTTCAGCGCCATGTTTTCCGGTGAATCGTTCGGCTTGATCGGCATGCTTTCGCCCCAACCCTTTATCCGTAAGCGTTCCTGACCGATTCCATTCACCACGAGATACTGCATCACCGCCTTGGCGCGATTTTCTGAAAGGATTTGGTTGTATTTTTCCGTTCCGTGGGAATCCGTGTGTCCGTCGATTTGAATTGTGACGCCGGCGTTTTTCTCCAGCACGGAGACGACTTCGTCGAGAATGGGATAAAATTCCGGCTTGATCACATATTTATCGAAGTCGAATTGAAGATTTTGAATCACCCAGCACCCGCGGCTGTCGACTTTCGCGCCTTTGGGTGTGTTCGGGCATTCATCTTTTGCATCCGGAACGCCGTCTTCATCCGAATCGGCCTGTGGGGCTTCCTCGTCTTCAATTCTTCCCTCCGGCATTTCCGTCTTGATTCCAAAAAAGATTTCGCGAACAAAACTATGCATGGTTTCCGAAGTTTTGATCAGGTCGGCGGAGCGGGAACTTCCACACTTGGTCCACTGGCTAATGCGCCGAAGAAGAGCATATCCTTCCACGTCGGCGCCGATGTGAACGGAATGAATGCAAATCTCATCGGGATAGGATGCGAGCAGTACCTGACCGGCTGACATGACCGATTTTTCCTCGATATTCATGCCGTCGGAAACAATCAACACGGCGGTTTTGCCGGATGCGTCTTTCAATTCCTTGCCGATCATGCGAATCGCCGTATCCAAACGCGTGTCGCCGCCCATTTTGATCAATCGGGGGATCTGGCCCGATAACGAGTTTCGATGAAACGGTTGGAGGTGTTGCAGCACGGCGGTATCGAAATTGAATGCGAGAAATCCTGCGTCATAGTTCTCTTCCGGCATGGTTTTGACGAACAATCGCAGAAAATCCATTTCCTGGAGCAATTTGTTTTCCACGCTCATCGAAATCGACGCATCGGCGACGATGATGATCTGTTTGATCATCACGCCGTTTCCCTGCACGGCGGAATCCACGCCGCGTTGTGAGAGGCCGGCGCATCCGGACAAAGTGAAAACGAGGCAAGCGGCAAGCAGATTTAACTTTGTTTTCTGAAAACACAGGTTCATTCTTTTTTCTCCACTACTTCGAAGTGCATCCCTTTCCATAATCACCCAACCGCTGCGCGAAAGGGACTATCATCCATTTTCCTTCGAAAACTGTAATTTCTGAAGGGTTTTCATTCTACACTGTTTCATTTTTTCTGTCACCGATAGTGAAACGGCTGGAACTTGTATTATTCGGTCAATTGTTTCAGCATCCAGGCATCCATCGGATCATTCAATCGTTCCGAAACGCGATGACCGAGTTCTTTCACGATCAACAGTTCTTTTTCGCCGGGAATGGCGTTGTATGCCGCAAACATGGAGGTTGGCGGACACGTTTCGTCGTTGTAACCGAATCCCATATACACGGGGACTGTCAGGATTCTGGCAAAATTCACGACGTCGTAATACGGCGCCGTTTCAAATTTATCCGATTTCCAGGTATTTGTTTTTCCGGGTACGAAGAGATGCGGCCAGCCGCCGGCGCGTCCGCGCAGATAGCCGTAATGGTCGCACATCGCCGGATACATGCACTCGACGTAACGAATCCGCTCATCCAATCCCGCCGTAATGATGGAAAGCGCGCCGCCCTGGCTGCCGCCTTGAATTCCCAGGTTCTTCTTGTCGAACTTGTCCAGCGAGAAGAGAAAATCCACCGCCCGGGCGCAGCCGAGAAAGACGCGATGATAATAATACCGTTCGCGATCGTCGAGATTGAATTCCGGATAATTCGCCAGCGCCCCTGCGCGCAAATCGTCATATAACCGTTGCTCCAAATTCACCGGAATTCCGTGAATTCCCACACTCAAATGGATTATACCCTTCGCCGGCCATTCCAAATCCGCTCGATAGGGCCGGATTCCCGCGCCCGGCACGCGCAGAAGAGCCGGAAACGGTCCGTCGCTCTTCGGAACCGACAGCATTCCATAAAACCGACTCCCGCCCAAATTATAGTTGATATGAAATACATCCACGGAATCATTGCTTTCATGATCCATTTTTTCGAGTTTCGGATCGAGCGGGACGTTATCGCGCATGGTTTTCAATTCTTTTCGCCAATAGTCGCGGAAATCGGCAGGCATCGGCGTTGTGGGTTCGATTTTCTCCGGTTCGAATCCCGCCGTGGCGAGAGCGCGGTACTCTTTGCCTTCCACCTCCATGCGCGCCGCGCAACGAAGAAATCCCGGCCGGTCCAATCCATGCGAACGGAGAACGAGTTTTCCGTTTTCCAACGCGGTTTCACCGCTGAAAAAATCCGGCATCTTTTCCAGCTGAATGGACCATGTCACTTTGCCGTCGAGCGGTTTGCCATCTTCTTGCGCCGCGACGGTGAATTCGACGGATTCGCCGACCGCATAGAGCCAATCCGCGTGATCGAGCGTGACCGTCAAGCTCACCTCTGCCGTGGCGCTCGAAACAATAAGAAAAATAAAAAATACGATAGAATATGTAAAAGCACACGATTTGAAAATGGTTCTCACGGCAAACGTTCCTTTCCTCGTTTTCTTCACTTCGATTTCAGTCCATTATAAAAATCATACAAATGCTTGTCCGGAAAGAGATCAATCCCCATCGCGGATTTTACATGATAAAGAAGAAACAAAAGGATTACAATGAGAATCACCCAAGTTCCCAGAAAAAAAAGAACGCGTCCAAAAGAAATCCCCTGCATCCTTCGCTCCACGATCGAGCGGCCCGAGGAATGACGTTGATCGATCCCCATCAAAAATACGAAATAAAGCCGCACGAAAAAAAGCGGGATCGTTCCACGGAGGTTGACGGGATGTTTTTTGAGCGGGCCGCATTCGGTAAGCGTTTTGGTCAACGCCGCGATTTGTGCATCGGTCAACGAGGAACGGATCTGCGGATCCAGTCGCTGAAAAATCACGTCCGCGAAAGTGGATTCGGAATGGGAAGCGTTCATTCGGCGTGAATCTCCTATGAAAATCCGTTAATTAAGGTTTTGCAAGCCAGCCTGTTTACGTGATGATGAATTGTTATCAATTCTTCAAGCTATTAATCGGCGCGGGGATATGCCCGCCGCGTTGGGTAAACGCCTTGCTGCCATCAGGCGAGACGACGTTGGTGACCGTCCCTGCGCCGAACAGACCGCCAAAATCGACGTATTCCCCCTCTTTTTTGCCGGGAACGGGGATGACGCGAACCGCGGTGGTTTTGTTGTTGGCGATGCCGATGGCGGCTTCGTCCATGATAATGCCGCAGAGAGTCGAAGCATCCACATCGCCGGGCAGCAGGAACATATCCAGCCCGACGGAACAGACGGCGGTCATGGCTTCCAGTTTTTCCAGCGTCAACGAACCGTTTTTCACCGCCTCGGCCAACGCATGGTCTTCCATGACCGGCAAAAACGCGCCGGATAGGCCGCCGACCGAGGACGAGGCGAAGATTCCACCTTTCTTGACGGCGTCGTTGAGCAAAGCGACGGCGGCGGTAGTGCCGGGCGCGCCGATTTTTTCAATGCCCATCGCCTGATAGATTTCTCCGACGCTGTCGCCCACTTTCGGCGTGGGCGCGAGCGACAAATCCAGTACGCCGAATTGAACCCCCAGCTTCGTCGCCACTTCCCGGCCGATCAGTTCCCCTGTTCGCGTCACGCGAAAGGCCGTATGTTTGATTTCCTCGGCGATTTCGTCGAGGGTGACGTCGGGGGAGTCCTTGATCAGACGTTCCACTGCGCGTTTGACGACGCCGGGACCGCTGACGCCGACGTTGATCACGCAGGAGGCCTCTCCCGCACCGAGAAATGCGCCCGCCATGAAGGGATTGTCTTCGGGAATGTTGGTGAACACCACGAGTTTGGCGCAGCCGAAGCCGTTTTTGTCTTTTGTCGCCTGGGCAATCTCGAGGATCGTGTCGCTGACGATGCGGATTGCATCCACGTTCATGCCGGCTTTGGTGGTGCCGACGTTGATGGAGGAACAAAGCCGCTGCGTTTTGGCCAAAACGTTCGGCAAGGAGCGAATCAACAACGCTTCCCCATCCGTCATGCCTTTATGAACCAGCGCGGTGAAGCCGCCGATCAGATCGACGTGCACATCGGCGGCGGCGCGATCGAGTGCGTGAGCCAGATGAATCGCGTCTGCTTCGTTGCGTCCTTCCAACAAACGGCTGGCGGGAGAAATGGCCAGGCGTTTGTTGATGATGGGAATGCCGTATTTCGTCGTCAAATTGTTACACACGGAAACCAGGTCGCGCGCGCAGGATAGAATTTTTTTGTAGACGGATAGCGAAGTTCTTTCGATGTTCTCACACGAGCATTCGTCGATGTTGATCCCCATCGTGACGGTGCGGACGTCGAGATTTTCTTCCTCGAACATGCGAACGGTATTCAGGATATCGTCGATTCGTCTCATGATTTTCCTTTCAATAGCTGCCGGATCGAGTAAATCTCACTCGTGGCGCGGAAAATGTTCTCGTGTTGCAAGGTTGCAATCAAGTCGATCGAGGACAGCAGCGTTTGCAATTCCCCCTGCAATTGTTTGATGTCGAGTTCCCGTGGAATCGTGATTTCACCGATGTGCGTCACATGTTCGCCTTGAATGGTGAAATAATAATCTTCGATATTGATATTGCTCTCGTAAAGATAGGTCGTAAGCGTTTTGAGGATGCCGGGGCGATCCTTGCCGGTTATGGTCAGGATATAACGTTCGTGTTCTTCATGGCATCGCGTCTCGAGAGATTCTTCAAATGGACGAACAATGACAGAGGCGTCATTTTCATCGAATTGCGCGAGAATGGCTTCGCGAATTTCATCCTGTATGAGCGTCTTGTTAAATGTGGCGGTGAGAATAATCGTAAAATACCCATGCACGACGGTTTGGCTCATGCCGTCGATATTGCCGCCCAAATTGGTGATGGCGGTAGTGATGGATTTTACGATCCCCACCCGGTCGGGCGCGAGAACTGAAATAACATGGCGTTTCACATTCGATCTCCGTTCATAAATCAATTACTGCGTCGTGATGAATTTATCCAGTTCTTTCCGGTTGTGGAGCGATGCCGGCAGGAGCAGAATATCGAGTTCCTGTGGAAAGTTATCATCGTATCGCTCATAGGTTTCGTTGACCAGAAAGAAAAATCCGTTTTCTGTATCGGAGAGATGAGGCGGAATCGAGATGTTGATCTTGAAGGGACGCAAGGAACGGATCGCATCGATTTCCGCCCGAATTTCTTTTATTGTAGGCAATTCTTTTTCATTCGAAAGAATTGCAAGGAAGCCGAAAAGGCGTTCGAGTCCATTTTCGTATTGTTCGCGCCGCTTGCTCATGATTATTGGATCGTCGGAGGATTGTAATGGCAGAAGTATATCCGATATGGAGAAGAGTCAATGGCACACGATAGCGTATATCCGAACTTTCGTTTTTTATCCGATCATGAAATGTTCCTCTTCTTTATTCATGCCGCAATGCGACAATCGGGTCGAGATTGGAGGCGCGGATGGCGGGATAGATTCCGAAAATGATGCCGACGGCCATGCTGATGCCGAGCGACAACGCCAAACTGAACGCGCTGACCACGGTTGGCATGCCGGCTAACAGTGTGATCAGAAAGGGAATGAGCAGCCCCAAACCCATGCCAATGAGTCCACCGGTGGTGGAGAGGACGACGGTTTCGATCAGGAATTGGGTGATGATCTGCTTTTTCTTGGCGCCGATGGCGCGGCGAATTCCGATTTCCCGCGTGCGTTCGGTCACCGACGCGAGCATGATGTTCATGATGCCGATGCCGCCGACGAGCAGGCTGATTCCGGCGATCGATCCGAGCACGATGTTAAATGTCCGTTTGGTGGCTTCCGCCTGCCGTAAAAGGGTCAAAGGGACGCTGATCTTATAATCTTCTTTTTTATGAAATAGTTTCAGCATCGATTCGATTCCGGATGCAGTTGCTTCGACATGTTCGGTGGAATCCACTTCGGCAATGATTTGATGCAATTCCACTTTTTCCATCGAACGCGTACCGGATAAGTTTTTGGTTAAGATATCGCCATATCGTTCCCTTGCCACGTTGATGGGAATATAAGCGTCGATTTCCTGATCCGGCGTCTGGATGTCGCCGCCGATGTTGCCCGCGTTCTGCACGATGCCGACCACTTCGAAGTATTCCCCGCCGAGGCGCAAGGTTTGGCCGATGGTGTTTTGACCGGCAAGTAATTTTCGCACACCATGTTCGGTCAGTACGACCACGTTGGATTTGGTTTCGAAATCGAGCTGCGCGAGCACGCGTCCGGCAACGAGCGGTCGTTGAATCAGATCGAACCATCGGGGCGTGGTGCCCACGACCCGCAATTCCATTGCCCGTTCACCCAACCGTCCCTCCTTGCGAACTTCCTTGACCGGGACCGTATTTTTTATCATGGGGAAGGTTACGCGAAGACGAATTTCATCTTCGTATAACAGGCCATACACGCTCATCATGCTGCGCACGTTGGTTTGGGATTCTTCCTCGATGGATTTGGCGGACGAGATAATGATGTTCTGGCTGCCCAATTTGCGGATGCGATCAAGCGCTTCCTTGCTGGCGCCCTCGCCGACCGCCAACATGGCAATCACGCTGCCCACGCCGAAGACCACGCCCAACATGGTAAGAAACGATCGGAGCTTATGCAAAAGGAGATTTTTCACGCCCAATTTCACTTCACGAATATGCTTGTTATAGTACATCAGTTCATACCTTCGATTCGTTCGATTAAGCCGTCTTTCATATACATGCGGTGTTGGGCAAAGGCCGCGATATCCTGCTCATGAGTGACCATGATAACCGTTTTCCCTTGCTGATTGAGTTCCTGAAGCAGTTTCATGATCTCAATGCCGGTGTGAGAATCCAGATTTCCGGTCGGTTCATCGGCCAGGAGAATTGCGGGATCGTTGGCGAGCGCTCTGGCGACGGCAACTCGCTGTTGCTGTCCTCCGGATAATTCCATCGGGCGGTGGTTCAACCGATCTTCCAGGCCTACCTTGCTGGCCAGTTCACGCGCTCTTTCCGTGCTCTCTTCCGGATCCCAGCCTTGATAGTAGAGCGGGAGTTGGATGTTCTCTTCGACGGTTGATTGTGGAATCAGGTTAAAACTCTGAAAGATAAATCCCAGATGATTAAGGCGCATCTCACTGAGTTGATCATCATCCAATGTGCTGACGTCGTGTCCGTTCAGTATGTATCGTCCCTCGGAAGGACGATCAAGGCAGCCGAGCAGATTCAACATCGTGCTTTTACCCGATCCGCTGGGACCGAGAATAGCCCAAAAACTTCCCTTTTCGAAAGCGATGCTGACGCCGGACAGGGCTTTCACTTGTTGGATGCCCATTTGATAGGTTTTATGGACATTTTCAAGTTGCGCTGCAGCGCCGTTAAGATAGTTAGCTATATCCATTTTATTCCGGATTCCCGCCTCTCGGCCGGTTTTGTTCTTGTCCTTGCCCTTGTTGTGCTCGTTGCTGGCGTCGTTGTTCCCGTTCCTCCGGCGTCATGTTTTGAAAGCGTTGGCGTCTTTCTTCCTGTTGTTCGGGAGTCAGATTTTGGGAGTCCGAGCGGCCGCCGCCTCTGCCTTCACCACCGAATCCGGGTAATTGTCCGCCGCCTCCTCTTTGTCGCATCGCTTCTTCCCGTTGTTCCGGGGTCATGCTTTCAAAGCGTTTTCGCATCTGTTCCATTTGTTCCCGTTGTTCGGGCGTCATATTTTCCATGAAGCGTTGACGCGCCTGTTCCTGCTGTTCGGGCGTCATGTTCTGGAAATCAGGTCGTCCTTCTCCACCTGGGCCTCTCATCCTCGCGCCAGGCGCTTCCGCGCCAGGATCAGGCGGTCGATTCGTCAAATCGGAATCATCCGTAGATGGTTTTAGCCCGGCCGATTCGCTTATAGTCTCCTTTTTTTCCGGGATAACGAATTCCTCGTCGTATTTTTCATCCATCACGGCGGCGGAAGCGAGCGGAGGCGTAAGTAATACTTTTTCTCCTTTTTCCAAACCGCTTTTGATTTGCGCCAATCGATTATTGTCGGGCCCCAATTCCACTTCACGCGGTTCCATGGTGTTGCCTTTGACCACATAGACGGTGTGTTTGCCGCCGACGCGCAGAACCGCCAGGACCGGG
Organism: Candidatus Omnitrophota bacterium; assembly: GCA_003598175.1. GTDB lineage: Bacteria > Hinthialibacterota > Hinthialibacteria > Hinthialibacterales > Hinthialibacteraceae > SURF-12. The sequence continues at coordinate 59,282 of QZKN01000062.1, read as the reverse complement.
ATATACAAGGCATCCTTGAACTGGTCGACGATAATTTTCGCCTGGCAGCTCATGCCGCTACGCAACTCGTCGCCGTTTCCATCGACGTAAATCTGCGTATTATATACCTTGATGTCCTGATTCATAAACATGCTTTGGGAATCGGGAAGCGGCGCGATGGATGCCACTTTGCCGGTAAAGACTTTGCCGGGCAAGGCGTCGACTGTGATTCGCACCGGCAGGTCGACGCGGACTTTATCCAAACTCGATTCGTGAATCTTCACTTCGACCACATAAGAAGAGGTTGTGGGAAGGCGTAGTAATTCCTGACGTTCACGAACCGTTTGGCCGATGTCCAGCGGTTCTTCATTAAAGCGAAAACCGCCGCGGCGAGCGCTGGCGGCGTAAACGACCAGTCCGTCCATCGGCGCATAAATTTTCGCCTTGGAAATCTGATCCTGCATTTTTTTCAATTTGTTGATTTGCTGATCCCATTCCGCCTTTTTCGCCTGCAGTTCGGTGGATGCCTGCACGATGTTTGCGGATGCTTTACGTTGGGTGCGTTCCAGCGCCATTTCCGCCTGCGTCACGTCGCTGGTCAATTTGGCGACCTGTCGGTGGAAGGTAAAATCTTTCAACAGACCCAGATCCGCCGTGGCCATGTCCAGACTCAGCTTTGTTTTCTGCGTCGAGATTTCCGCTTTTTTTAGTTCGGATTCGGACAGATATTTTTCCTTGAAAAGGATGTCCGACCATTTCAGATCATTTTGAGCCTGATTCAACTCTTCTTCTCTCACAGCGATCTGCTGTTGGTATTCTTTTTCCTGTTTGGGAAATTCTCCCTCCAAATATTGCCGCAGATCCTGAATGGCGAATTTATAAACCAATTCGGCCGCATCGATATCGCTTTGCGCCTGATTTTCGACAATGGCCAGATTTTCACGGGCATTGATGTAAGCCGCTTCGGCATTTTGCACTCGGATCTGCTGATCGACGAGATTGTCCTGCAAGGTGCTGGCATCCAACTCGATGAGCAACTCCCCTTGCTTGACCCGCGCGCCTTCCGGCACGAGAAAGAGAATGGCATTCTGCCCTTCGAGTTCACTTTGCAAAACGATCGTTTCCCGCGGCTGGATGGTTCCCGAAACTGCGATGCTGATGGTTAAAGGGCCTTGCTGCACTTCGTACGTCGGCTGGTCGATTAAAGATCCCTCGCCCAGACGGCTGTTGATGGTGGCATAACTGAAACCGACGATGGCCACGATGATCAACAGGGCAATCCAAAAAGCGCCGCGATTAATTATTTTCTTCGAACGTTTATTCTGATTCGTTATCATGGGTAACACCTCCGGGGGAGAATTCTGTCCATAATCCGTTTTCGTCCACTTGCAGGACGCCGAGATCGCTTTGCAAGCGTAGTTCGGCCATCCGATAATTCACGATCGCCCGTGTGAGTGAGTTTTGGCTTTGAAGAAGAGCTCGCTGCGCTTCCAACAAATCTCGAATCTGCCGCTGCCCCCATTCGAGATACAGATTCATGCTTTTCACGCGGCGATCGGCCAATGTCACCGACTGGGCGGCGATCTGTAAATTTTCGCGGGATTCCAGCATATCCCGCAGTTGGCTTCGTATATCTAATTTTATCCCATCCTCAAGATCCTGCAAATCACGGACGGCGCGTTCCAAACTGATCAAACTATTGCGATAGGAAACAATTTCCGCCGTTCGTTCGATAGGGAGGTCGAGGGTGAGCAGCGCGTTATAACTGGCTTTATGAAAGTTCAGATCGTCGTTGTTGTTTGCTCTTCCGACCAGAGTCAGTTCCGCGCGCAAATTATCAGCAGCGATAACGACCGCGCGTTGCGCGTCGTATACGTTACCTTGCGCGGTGCGCAAATCCAGACGATTTTCAAACGCCAGACGAATGGCATAATTTTCATCCAGTTCCATCGGCCCGACATTTTCCCGGCTGATTTGCGGCAGATCGATCGGGGCATCCGCGGGAGGAATTTCCTCATCGATGCGGATTTCCTGATCAAGATTGATGGTCTTTTTTACGGATTCAGCCAAACTCTGCAATTCGTTTTCGTCCAGTTCAATGTGAGCATCGGGGGGAAGACCCAAGGTAACCTTGAAATTATCCAAAACTTGTTGGTAACTAAACTGGGCGCCGATCCAGGAGAGCCTGGCGCTGTATTCATCTTGAATGCCTTGATCCACTTCGACAGGCGACTTAAGACCCGCGTCCCCCTGACGACGAATTTGTCGAGTCGTCAGCACTAACCGACGATAGTTCTGATCCGCATTATTAATTTGATCGATTTGTTGAAGTACGGATAAATAGCTTTGAGCAATACTCACGGCAAACGTCCGTTTATATCGTTCGAAGGTGTAAATGGCATAGACGGCGTCGCGTTCGGACTGGGTCAACGGTTCGGCGACGATATGTCGTCCGGCGCCGCGCAATAAGGGAATCGAAATCGAAGCGTCTCCGAAAAATCCTTTGGTCGTGGAGGAATTGGGCGCCAGGAGTTTCAGAATGTCGAATCCGATGCGCGCGGAGAGACTCACTCCGTTCAACAATCTTCTTGAAAAATTACCGACGACGGAATTGCTAAAACTGCTGCTGGTATCGGCTCGGCTCAAATCGGCGCCGAGGGTGTTTTCGACGCTTCCATTGAAGGTATTGCGAAAACGGTCGCGAGCCAAATCCAGGTTCAGAGCTGCGCGGAAAACATTTTCTTTTTGTGATTGGTATTGACGGCTGTTTTTTGCGGCGATTTGCAGCGCATCGATCAGCGTTAATTTTATCGGTTCGCTGCTGTAAGAGATGGTCGCGTCTGCATCTGTTTTCCCTGATGACAAATAATCGTCATTCGGCCAGTGGGGAATGGGTTCGATTTCTTTGACGCCCAGCGAAGCGGGTGAACTATAGAGGAGATCCTGGCCAAGTATCAATTTTTTACGTAAAATCTCTTCCGGCTTTTCGATGGTAAATGGTTCGATTCGCCCGAGGGCTTCCATCTGTTTCTGTTCAATGATTTGAGCTGCGGTTTTGTCGATGGTTTCCCGATAACGGCCCGCTGTGGAACAGCCAGCCAGGAACAGGATTCCCATCCAGAGCAAAGAATGGCAATAAAAAGAATGTTTTCGCAACGATCATCCACCTCCGGTCGTTTATAGTACATGTATCCAGAAGAATAAAAGACGGTCGCCGAAACGGAAGATCGCTCCTCCAAGAATGGTTGATCCCGGTTCCAGAGACCGTCTCTTTTCATGTAAATCAGGTGATTAGTGTAATGCAAAATGGTTTTTCACGAATATCCGTTCACTTTGTTCGAGAATTATTGACCTCTGGTCCCACGGTTTCTCATTTGTTGCCGCATTTCTTCCTGTTCTTTCTGCACGGCATCCGCTTTGACTTTCCATGCTTCATTTTGTTCCCCTGTCAGGATTTCAGAAGCCTTTGCCATAAAAGAAGCTTTTGCGTCGTCAAATTTTTTCTGTGCTTCTTCACCGGGGCCGCCCTCTCCTCGAGGGAATGAGGGAACCATCGCCAGAGTCAATTCCGTGGCGAGAGGTTGGAGTTTTGCTCGCTGTTCATCCTTGAGATCGAGGGATCGCAGCGCTCGCAATTGCGCGTCCGGCATCATGACACGAAGAGCAAGAACCGGTTCGATGGCTTCCAATGCTTTTTCAGATAAAGTACCCGCCATTTCTTTTTTCAAAGCGGCGGCTGCTTCTTTTTGCATCTTGGTCATCTGTTCCATTCGTTCTTCCCGACTCATGCTCTGCATATCGCCGGCTTCACTTCGCAATTTTTCATTGATTTCCTGATACGTCGCCGTCACTTTTTCGCTTTGCGCCGTATTCAGCACCAAGGCGTCACAAAGAATTTCCGCCGTACGGCCGCGGAAGCCTCCTCTTCCACCCTGGGGCGCCTGGGCCAGAGCGAAATCGGCCGCCATGCCCACCACCAATGCTACCACTACCAGTTGCCAAGCAATCCTTTTCATCATCCCTACTCCTTCCGATTGTATGTTACGATGATTACAGACCGAATCATTACCTGATTTGTCTGCGATTCACAAAAAAAAGTTCATCTCCACCAAAAATATTTTAAATCCGCTTTCTGTGTTGGCGCATGTAAAAATATGCCATTATAAGCGATGTAACCATCCAAAATCGGGGTTGTGGAACACGATAAACGGAGTTTTCATTCACGATTAAAAGAGATGTTCTTGAAGACTCTTACCCTAATGATGGAAGAGCAAGAAATGAACCAATTCCATATTAGGCAAAATGAGAGATATTCCTTCGATTTGAGCAGATTTTTCTCATAACCGTGTTTCCCCATGCGCAAAATTTGCGCATACCAAGTCTTTTTAAAAAACCAGAATTTGTTAGAAATTCGCAAAACCGTTGTTGAAAATCAAAATCATTCCAATTTTCTATGGTATGGTGAAAGGCAGGTATTGCAACAGGCATTCCGTGGTATCTTTCCTAAGAAGTCGATAGAATATGATTTGCCGGAATCCAAAGGATCCAAACTCCAAGCCATATCATTACAGTCGTTTGGAAAAAACAAATTAACGAAAGCTACTTGAATCGATGATGGAGGAAAATTGTGGTTTCATCTGGACTTGATAGTCTAAAATCTTGTCAAACCTTGAAAGTCGGCGGAAAAAGCTACCTGTATTACAGCCTGCCGGCAGCCGCGCGGGCGGGATTGGGGGATATTTCATGCCTGCCCTATTCGTTGAAGGTTCTGTTGGAAAATCTGTTACGCTACGAAGATGGAAAGACGGTTACGTTGGACGATATCAAGGCGGCGGCCGGTTGGTTGGAAGAGCGCCGTTGCCATCGTGAAATTGCCTTTCGTCCTGCGCGCGTTCTTATGCAGGATTTTACCGGGGTGCCGGCGGTGGTGGATCTGGCGGCCATGCGGGATGCAATGGCGGCGATGGGCGGCGATCCGCGAAAAATCAATCCTCTTTCCGCGGTGGATCTGGTGATCGATCATTCGGTGATGGTGGATCAGTTTGGATCACCGAGTGCGTTTCGTGAGAATGTGCAACTGGAATTTGCGCGTAACCATGAACGGTACGCATTTTTGCGTTGGGGGCAGAAAGCCTTCGACAATTTCCGCGTCGTGCCGCCGGGTACCGGCATTTGCCATCAGGTCAATTTGGAATATTTGGCGAAAGTGGTTTGGCAATCGACGAGTGACGGTGAACTATTCGTCTATCCGGATACGTTGGTCGGTACGGATAGCCACACGACTATGATCAACGGGTTGGCCGTGTTGGGTTGGGGCGTCGGCGGGATCGAAGCCGAAGCGGCGATGCTGGGGCAGCCGATTTCCATGCTGATTCCGGAAGTGATCGGTTTCAAATTGACGGGCGAATTGAGAGAAGGCGCGACCGCGACCGATTTGGTTTTGACCGTTACCCAAATGTTACGCGCGAAAGGCGTGGTTGGCAAATTTGTCGAGTTTTACGGTTCGGCTTTGGACCAGATGCCGCTTCCCGATCGCGCGACGCTGGCTAATATGGCGCCCGAATATGGCGCGACCTGCGGCATATTCCCCATCGATCGGGAAACGATTCGTTATTTGGAATGTACCGGCCGCGGTCGTGATGAAATCGCATTCGTCGAAGCCTACGCCAAAGCGCAAGGGATGTGGCGGGAAATGAATTCACCCGATCCGGTTTTCACCGATACGCTGGAACTTGACATTTCGACGGTGGAATCGTGCCTGGCCGGTCCCAAAAGACCGCAGGATCGCATTCTTCTATCGAACGCCTCGCTGGAATTCGGTAAAATCATTTCCGAAATTGGCGATGCGAGCGGCAAACCGCGATCCATGTCTGTTTCCGGCGGCGAGTATCATCTCGAGGACGGCCATGTGGTGATTGCCGCCATTACGAGCTGCACGAATACCTCCAATCCGTCGGTGATGGCGGCGGCCGGGCTGCTGGCTCGTAATGCGGCGGCGAAGGGATTGAAGAGGAAGCCATGGGTGAAGACATCCCTGGCGCCGGGTTCGCAGGTCGTGACCGATTATCTGGCGGCAGCCGGTTTACTTCATGGCCTGGAGGCTTTGGGATTTCACCTGGTGGGTTACGGTTGTACAACCTGCATAGGAAATTCCGGTCCGTTGGCGTTACCAATTGTGAAGGCCATTGAGGAAAGCGAACTGGTGGTATGTTCCGTGCTTTCCGGCAATCGCAATTTTGAAGGACGGGTGAATCCGCATGTAAAAGCAAATTACCTGGCGTCTCCGCCGCTGGTCGTCGCCTATGCGATAGCTGGCTCCATGCGAGTGGATTTGCTGCACGAACCGCTGGGGAACGATCCAAACGGGAAACCTGTCTATTTGCGCGACATATGGCCCTCGAATCGTGAGATTCGGGAAGCGGTCGAGCAGGCAATTACCCGCGATATGTTTATCCAACGGTATGAGAATGTATTTGAGGGGGAAGAAGAATGGAAGAAAATCGAAGTCGTCGAAGGGACGACTTACGAATGGGATTCATCCAGCACGTATGTTAAAAAGCCTCCTTATTTTGAACAGATGGCGATGATACCGGAAGCGGTAAATGATATTATCGGCGCGCGCCCATTGGCGATTTTGGGAGACAGCGTGACCACCGATCACATTTCACCCGCCGGGAGTATAAAAAAAGACGGACCGGCGGGAAAGTATTTGTTATCTCATCACGTGCCGGTTTCCGATTTCAATTCGTTTGGTTCCCGGCGCGGCAATCACGAAGTCATGATGCGGGGGACGTTTGCCAATATTCGTTTGCGCAATGAAATGGCTGCCGGTGTGAGCGGCGGCGTCACACGTTTCATGCCGGACAACGTGCAAATGGACATTTACGACGCCGCAATGAAGTATGCCCAGGCCGGCGTTCCACTTGTTGTGATCGCCGGGAAAGAATACGGAACCGGTTCCTCGCGGGATTGGGCGGCAAAAGGGACCATGCTGCTGGGCGTGAAAGCGGTGATCGCGGAAAGTTTCGAGCGAATTCACCGTTCCAATCTGGTCGGAATGGGAGTACTGCCATTGCAGTTTATTGGTGAAACGAACCGGAAATCGCTTCAACTCGACGGCAGTGAAATTTACGACATCGTTGGAATCGAACAGGGGATCAAACCGGGAATGCATGTTTCCTGCCGGATTCATCGCGTCGATGGGAGGGAGGAAACAATTTCTCTTCTTTGCCGCGTGGATACGGCGGAGGAAGTGGAATATTATTTCCATAGTGGTATCCTGCATTTCGTTTTGCGAAAACTCCTTGAAAAATGATAACTTAAGACGAATATGAGATTTATAGATTCCTTGAATGATTATTCGATCAGTTCCCTGTGTTCTTTTCACTGGAATTTGGTTGACACGATTGGATTGTGTATTCATAAAGCCGTTGCAACGCATCGGCGGTCAATTCTTCACGGATGGCAGGTGTGAGTTGGGGGAAAGCGCAGGCTTCCAGGTCCGTGATTGCTTCGTCCAATGGACCGGGCGGGAGCACATTTCCGCTGTCGAAACGTTGCAAGTGGCGGTATTCGTGCGCGAGAGCCGCTCGCCAGCGCAGGGAGGCGTTGGGAGAGGTTCCCGGGCCGGGATTGATATCGCTGCCGATGTGTATAATGCCTTCTGCTTCGTCCAAACGGCATCGGCTGCCGGAAGCGCGATCGATCACTAGTCGCTCGGGCAGACCTCCCAATTCGTTCCACCACGCGCGAATCTTTTTTTCCTGCTCTTGCGAGATCGGATCGCGGGAACGTTGAGCTCGAAGTAAACCATAAATGGGAATGCGCATCTCACTGCGAATTTAAGAAATTTGTTTTGGTTTTTTATGCTATTAAAAAACGAATTGCGAACCTGTGCAAGGCGCAATCCAACGGTCGGGAAAGGCTTTCGCGAATTCAACGAAAGCCTTCATACCCGTGCAATGAACCGGTCCGATGACAGCCACCTCGAATTTTCGGAATGTTTCCAGGGTTCGGCGGATTCTTTCCGGCGACGCATTCAGCAAATGCATCCCGCCGATGACCGTATGGATTTTTTTGTTTCCCGTCAATTCCGCCACGTATTTGATCGTATTGACGACGCCCGCATGGGCGCATCCCAATAAAATTACAATCCCCTCGGCGGTTTCGAAAAAGATGGATTGGTCATCGTATAAAGGATCCGGTTGCTGACAGGGCGCATCGAGATAAAAATCGCCGCCGACGTCTTCATAATCGTTGCGGCGGGGAACTTCACCCGTGACCATGATCCCATCGCAGATGGATGTCGCTTCTTTTGTCTCACGGAAGTGTTGTATTCGCTGAAAAAGAGTATTCTTTACTTCATTCGGCGCTCCAACATAAAGGCCTTTTGAATCTTTTTTTACGTATTTCGGTTGAAATGCGACCGGATGAAAAAAAAGAGTGGCCTGTCTGGCATATTCAATTGCTTTGTTGAGTCCCCCGGTATGATCATAGTGACCGTGACTGAGAACGATTGAATTGGTCTGATGCAAATCGATCTTTAAATGGTTCGCATTCTCAAAAAGAGTTTTCCCCTGACCCGTATCGAATAAGATACAATGATCATCCGTTTCGATCCAATAGGCCAGGCCGTGCTCTCCCAACAGCCCGATCGTGCGAGCCGTATTTTCAACTAAAATCGTAATGCGCAACGGAGATCGTATTTTCATGATGTTTGCTTAATGATCGCACACATTCTCGCCCAAAAGCAAGGCGTCGTTTAAGTAATTGCGCGCAATGGTATCGGGATCGTCCGACGAAGCGCCGGTGACGACTTTGATATTTTTACTGGCGAATAATTGTTGAGCCCTCATTCCCATGCCGCCGCTGATGATTACCTCAGCGCCTTGTTCGTGCAGCCACTGGGGGAGCAAACCCGGTTGATGAGGCGGCGCCGGAAGAGTGGTTTTGTTTAGGATTTCCTTTTGCTCCGGATCCGCATCGATCAATACGAAACTTTCGCAATGGCCGAAGTGAAGGCAGAGCCGATTCTCGGCTACCGGAATGGCGATTTTCATGGTGTATCCTCCGATAAAAAGGTTTTAAGTTTGTTCCATAGTATACGAATTTCTTGTGAACTCGTACCGTTTGAATATTCGATGACGCTTAATTTTTGAATTTGCGCTTCTGTGAAAACGCGATCGAAGGCGATTTTTCCGAGTGTTTTGATTCCCATGTGTTGCACGGTTTGTTCGATTTTTGCTGTAAGCTCAAGATTCAAATCGAATTTGTTGATACACACGACGGTTGGAATGTTAAAATGCCGCGTCAAGTCGCGCACGCGTTCCAAATCGTGCAGGCCGGACAGCGTCGGTTCCGTCATGATTAAAACCAAATCGACGCCGGTGATGGAAGCGATCACGGGACAGCCGATGCCGGGCGGCCCATCGATGAGGATCAAATCATAATGATCCCGTTGGGCCCATTGCCGCGCCTGTTCGCGGATTAGGCTGACCAATCGCCCGGAGTTGTTTTCCGCAATGCCCAATCGGGCATGAACCATCGGTCCGAATCGCGTTTGGGACAAAAACCAGCGCCCGCTTTCGTTATCGTTCATGGCAATTGCGCCGGCAGGGCAAAAATGAGCGCAGACGCCGCATCCTTCGCATGACATGGCGTCGATGTGGTAGACCATCCCGTTCGTTCCATTTTTCGATGGTTGAGAATGGACAGCGTCAAAGGCGCAGATGGCTTCACATTCACCGCAGGCGGAACATTGTTCCGTTTGGATCGTTGCTTTTTGACTGCCGATGAAAATCTGTTCGGTTTGAATGGTCGGTTCTAATATAATATGTAAATTCGCCGCATCGACGTCGCAGTCGACAACGATTTTGTTTTGCGCCAATGCGGCTAGCGACGCGGCCATGCCGGTTTTGCCGGTTCCTCCTTTTCCGCTGATGACGGCCAGTTCCTTCATTGGGATTGAGTTTCCATTTCTTCGAGAGAATGTAAAAGTTGTTCGAATAAATTTCGGATTTCAGGAATACAGTGCGCCGCCATTTCACCGCGCGAGTAGGCTTCGGCGACGCTGCGCCGATCGGGAATTTCCAGTAAAATCGGAATCCGTTCCCGTTGGCAATATTCCCGGGTTTTATTCTCTCCCGCGTCGCAACGATTGATTACGACGGCAAAGAGAATCTCCATTTTTCGCACGGTTTCCACGGCCAGAGTCAAGTCGCTCAATCCGAAAGGCGTCGGTTCGGTTACCAGCAATACCGCATCCACCCCTTTCATCGTTTCAATGGCGGGACAAGAAGTGCCCGGCGGGGAATCGAAAATGACCAGGGCGGAGCCGTTTTGGGCTTCTTTCACTTTTCGGATCAACGGCGGGGCTTTGGCCTCGCCGATACGCAGGATTCCCTGCGTAAATCGAAATCCATAAGAGGCGCCGTTTTCCAACACGCCGATTTCCCGTGAGCCGACGGTAATCGCTTTTTCCGGGCACACGCGCCAACATCCGCCACAGCCGTGGCATAACTCATTGAAAATGAGGACGCCTTTTTTCAGGCACGCGATGGCGTTGAATCGGCAAATGGCGGCGCATTCCCCGCAGCCGGTACAGCGATCCACGTCGACTTCCGGCACGGGAACGCAAATCGATTCGGTTGATGTGATTGTCGGCTGAAGAAAAATGTGGCAATTCGGTTCTTCCACATCGCAATCCAGCAGATGAACTTGTTTTCCAATTTGATTGGCAATGAACGCCAGATTCGTCGAAACGGTGGTTTTTCCCGTCCCGCCTTTTCCGCTTGCCACTGCAATCTTCATTTTATGACATCTCACGTATCATGGGCGTTCCGCAATCCGGACAAGTGAGGTCCGTACAGGGAATTCCCTGCTGATGGGAAATGGCTTTTCCACAACTGGGGCAAACGCAATTCCCGCCAGGACCTCGCCCTCCTTTTTGGCCGCCTCGCATACCGCCGCCGCCTCTACCACCGCCGCCGCCTCTACCACCGCCGCCGCCTTTACCGCCGCCTCTACCGCCGCCGCCTTTTCCTTGTCCTTTCCCGCTTTGTGCATTCTTCATGGCATTGGTCCTTTCCCTCTTTACATCCAATGGCCTTGCACATTGGCTTGTTTGCTTTCCTGCAATTCTCCCGCTTGAAAACGCTGGAGAACTTGTTCCGCGGTTCCGGAGGGTGTGAGATAGACTTGAATTCCCGCGGCTGACAACATGCGGAATGCTTTCGGTCCCACATTTCCCGTGATGAGCACGCCCACGCCTTGATCCAGCAGCGTCTGACCGGCCTGGATTCCCGCGCCCTGCGCGGCTTGAAGATTTTGCGCGTTGTTCACCGCGAGCGCGGATTTCGTATCCGTGTCGTAGATCATAAAATAGGGCGCTCGACCGAATCGCGGATCGAGGGGAGCGGACATTTCCTGTTGTTGCGCCGTGATTGCAATTTTCATATCATTTTCACCTTAGTATAGGAACGAATTCATATATCCTGTTCATTTGCTCTTTTATGTTATTATACATTATGAGCATATGTTCGTAAAGGGGACCGTAGATAAATAGGAAGGGAAGTTAATTTGTGCAAAAATCTTCCGTCATAAAGATCGTCCGAAAACGAACGTAGGCGGGATCCTCGATCAGTTCCGAATTTTCCAGCACCTGCTGAAAATTCTCGAATTGCGCGCTGAACATTTTGTTGATTTTCAGGCGTTTGGAGCCGCTTTCCTCGGTTTGGCCGGGAAGGAGAATCGCCGGGAGGGTGGATTGTTCATAATCCGACAGGCATTCATACGCAATTTCGAATGAACGCTTGCCCTGCGCTTGAAACAGCGGGCGGCGATACAATCCCGACCACCACAAAATCACTTCGCCCAGATTTTCGTATGAACGAATGATGCTTTCCGGTTCCTCGGGGTGAGTTTCGCAGAGAGAGAGCGCATACTCGACGTTTTCCCGACTGACATTGAGCGGCAAAAAGCGAATCAGCACTTTCGTCAAATAATCCAGCGCCAATGGATCGGGAATCCAATAATTCCGCAGAAAGGCGCGATGCAGCAGCTGCCGAAACAGGAGAAGCAAATCCGGATACGCCTTGCGATAATGGGCCTTGGCCATTAATTCCCAGCGACTGTCCATCGGATGAATATTGCTGTTCATATTCCACCTCGACATTCTCGCAAAGAGCCGGCGCGCGGCCATTGCTCTTCCGCGTCTCTCCTTTATAGTGTATCAAAAAAACGAATGATTGGCATGTTGGTTATGCGCCGATCGGCCATTTTTTTTCGACGTGTATTTCCAGGAACGAATCTGATTCGAGGTGGTTGTGCCGGAAAAAAATACGAAAATTCGTGTCATCTTATTGACGTCCGATTCGGAAATCTGCGGGGCGGAACGAATCCTGCTTTCCGTATTGCGCCATATCGATCGGGAACGGTTCCAACCTTCGCTGGTTACGCTTTTCGGGCCGGGCGACTTGTGCCGCGAGGTGGAAGCGATGGGAATCCCCGCCATGAACCTGCGTTTGAAGGAAGACTTCTTTCTTTCCGGCCTGCGCCGGTGGTGGAACTTCGTGAACGAGTTTCAACCGCATCTGTTATTGAGCGTATTGATTCATTCCAATCTGCTCGGTCGCGCCACCGTTTTTTTACGGCCGGACATCGCGATGCTCTCCGGCATCAGCACGGTTTATACAATCGAGGGATATGGTTATCTGTACGCCTGGTTGGAACGATTGACTCATCCGCTGGACACGCTCTATATCGTGAACTCGGAATTGGGGATGGAGAAGGTGGTGAATGTAATCGGATTACCCACCGGCAAACTCGAATTGGTTCACAATGGCATCGAAACGGATGTGTTTCCCGACCATGCGCCGGAAATCCGCGCCGGCGTTCGGCGGGAATTCGGTTTCGAAGACGATCACGTCGTGGTTGGCATCGTGGCGCAGCTGCGGCCGGCCAAACGGCACGACATATTGATCCGCGCCGCCGCCCAACTGGCTGATCGTTTTCCGACTCTGCGGTTGTTGATCGTTGGGACGGGAGAAAATGAACGAAAGATGATGGATTTCGCCCATAGCGAAGGAATCGCGGCGCGGACTGTCTTCACCGGCTACCGTCCCGATGCGCGCAAACTCTTGCAGGGAATGGATATCTTCGCGCTCCCTTCCATCGTCGAGGGCGAGCCGGTTTCGCTGATGGAAGCGATGGATGCGGGGCTGCCCATCGCCGCCGCGGCCGCCGGCGGGATTCCGGAAATCGTCGAACACGGCGTATCCGGACTCCTTTCCGTTCCCGGCGATCTTGCCGGATTTATCCACATACTGGAAACGCTTTTATCCAACGCAACGTTACGCCAAACATATGGCCGGCAAGCGCGGGAACGGGTGCGCCGGCGGTTTTCCGCCAAACGGATGTCCGAGGAATTTCAGGAATGCTGTCTTCGCTGCGCGCGGGAATTGAATTTGGTAAAAGAATAGTAGTTTTGCTTTTTGAAGATACAGCGCTTTTTTCAATCTACTGGTTTTCAACGATCCAATTTTACTCCTGTAACTTTTTTCTTGACTTCTTCCGATTTCCATTTAATGTGAATAGGGTTTGAATGAAAAAAAAGGTGGGGTTCAATTATGTTTAGAAAATATCTCGAAAAAGCGATGGAACATGCGCGATACGAAATCCTGTCGGATGACGGCAGTTTTTATGGTGAGATCCCGGAATGCCGTGGCGTTTACAGCAATGCAACAACGCTGGAAGCCTGCCGCCGCGAATTGGAAGAGATTTTGGAGGAATGGATTCTTCTTCGAATTTATAAAAACCTGCCGCTGCCGATCATCGAGGAGTTCGGTTGTCTTTGAATCGGCTTGCTCATTGGAATGTGAACTCGCTCAAAAATGGGATGGCGCCGTAACGTCCGGCAAGATAGCCTTTTTGCAAGGCTTCATCATTGCGGGGTTTGTAATCGGTTAGCGGATAGAGGATGGTTGCGCCTTCGTTGTTTTTTTCGGTGAACCAGATCTGATCGCGGCGGAAAAGGTCTTGATCAAGCAAGGTGGTATCATGGAGTGTAAAAATTAACTGAGATCCTCTTTTATTAAAGGTAGAATTATGGATTATTTGTATTAAATTTCTGATAAGCAAAGGGTGTATTTTTGCACCAATCTCGTCAATTATAAGAAAATAGCCGTTTGAAATCAAGTATAAGAAATGGCCGATCAAAGAAAAAAATTTAATGGTTCCCTCTGATTCATCTTCTTTTAAAAAGGTTACTAATTTTCGTGTTTTTTTTTGCTCATGAATCATATTCAGGGAGATTAATTTTTTGTATCTATAGTTTTCGGGAAGTTTTTTCTTTCTCGACAATTCATTTTTCTTGAGCAGTTCAATGATTGCTTTTTCTGTTTTGTCGGATTTTTTTCGTGATTCCAGGTTGTCAGGGATTCCCACATTAATTTCAATATTACTAATACCCAAATCCGCTTGTCGAATCATACTTTTTACGGATTTGCTTATTTCACAATTTTTCTCCATCAATAAAGCTGTGAATTCGGGATTCACATCGGATCCTTCCAGACATAAAAAATTATCACTATAAAAATTATATACCTTGGTTAATTGTTCATGATTAAACTGAGCTGCCATAGACAAAAACAAAGTATTTGAACGAGTTTTCTCTTTCAGACTTTCTTTCTCGCCTTTTAAATATGTACTAAATTTCCATTCAAAGATTCTTTGATCCTTATCCCAGGTTCGAGTAAACCAGCATTGCGGTTGTCCGTGTGGAAACGCATACAGCCACTCGTCAAACACTCGGTTTTTATCCACTGCAAAACCATACTGATAACGTACTTTATCGTGGATGAAAATCACTTCAAATTCGCTGGGTTCTTTTTCGCATTCGGAATCGAGTTTGAAGGGGACAACGCCGGTTTCTTCATCCGGTTTTAATTCCGTTGCAGAATTCACGACAAAATTCCGCATGAATTCCGCCGCCTTGAATAAATTGCTCTTTCCCGACGCGTTTGCTCCGTAAATCGCCACACTTTTTACCAAACGGACTTTCGAAAGTCCTGGCATGTCCAAATCGATCACATTATCCGGAAGTTTCTTGTCTTTGTTGTTCGCAACCATGCTGAGGGTTTGCTTTTCCTTGAACGAGCGTAAATTGGCGACGGAAAATTCGATTAACATTATGGTTATCTCTCAATATCTTGCCTTTTTTTACGGAAAATCCGTTTTAAACGCACTGGTAGTATACCATAAATGGAACATGGATCAAGATTCATCTCGATTGTTTCATTTATCGCACTCTTTGCGCCAATCGTTCCTTAATATGGCCGTGGATCGACAATTCGAATTCCCCGTACCATACCTGATTCGGTTTTTCGGCGGATGGAAAGCGGAAAGGGAAGCGGATGTTGCGTTCCGGATCGAATTGGCCGACGTCCAGATGCAGGCAGCGCAACAGCCAGACGTCCGGATTCCATTCCCATTCGATGTTGTTCTCTCCGCCTTGATTGAATCCCACATCGGTAGCGGCGTTATTGTAGGCAAAACGCAGATAGCGCCATTGTGGAATCCATTTTCCCGCGTAGGACGAATTTCCGCAGGTAGGGTAGGCTTCGATGGAGTGGTTGTAGGCGCGTTTCAAAGCCGGGCAGTACAGCGCATTTTCCGAGCAGTAACCTTCCTGCGCAAGGAGCATTGGAACCCCGCTCCAATACCCGTTGGCGGCAGGGCCGCAGCCCCAGGAGGTGGCGTTCGGCTGCGGTTGCGCGTCGGCCAGGCCGTCGGCGGGAGGGAAACGGTTGTGATCCAGACGATAGGACAGCAGCGCGGTGTGGATGGTTTTCAGATTGACCTGACAGGCGGAGGCGTCGCTGCGTTGGATTGCGTCCATGAACTGAAATGTGGCCACCGTCGCCAGCGCGCCGATCACGGCGACGACGACGAGCAGTTCAACCAGGGTGAAGGCATTCCTATTCATTTTCGGTACCAGATTATTTCATTTTTTTTTGCTATACACAAATGCAAGCAGGACGCTTGCTCTACCCGCGCACTTTTTAGTGCATTTGCCATAAACGTATATTTGTTCTTGCTTCACGGATGGAATAGACGGATCGGATTCCTTCTTCTCGGGCGTCTATCCATGCGATGTGAATCCGATCGTTTGCCGGATCGAGCGCGATGGCGGGAGTTCTCGCGTCGGCCTCCTCGCTGCTGACGATTTGGCGGGATAACACGACTCCGTTTCGCGGATCGACGACGGCGAAGTTGGCCGTATAGATGCCGCCAACATCTTCCTGCCATACAATGTGCGCGTTGCCGCCGGAATCAAAAGCCAGATCGGGCTGCGAGGCGCTATGCTCGGCGTTGTCGATGCGAACGGGGGCGCTCCAATCGTTGCCCACCGCGCGGTAGTGAAAAACCACGCCGAAACGGATTCCATCCAAAACGACGTAAACGATCCCAATATTTCCTCGCTGGTCGGACGCCACGCGAGGAGGATCTAAAAACCGTCCCGCCGATTCCGCGACGGTTTCGATCTCACCCAGCGTGTGGTCGGTAGAAACGGTGCGGGATAACAGCGTGTTGAATCCGCTGTATCCTTTTTGATATCCCCAGAGAACGAACAAATGGTTACCGAAAAACGACAAAGCCGGAGTCCAGAAGGACGTTTCGTTATCCCGTTCCTCGATGGATGTGAGACGGTATGCGTCAATATCCTTTTGCAGATCAAATTCCCCATTTACGTTGCTGGAGAGCAGATAGATATCCGCATTGTTCCCGTTGGTGTGAAAATCGTACCAGACAACGTGCAAACGCCCGTCCGGCGCAGAGAGAATTTGCGGCAGATAGCCGTTATCGCCGAGATGATCGGCTTGTGTGGTTGTCAGCCGAAGGTCTTCGGTTGCAAACGATCCACCGAGAGATTTATGGTTATAATAAATTTCGACGTTGTCGATCCAATTGCCCGTTGCCGTGCAGTGGCGTTGATCGTGCCAGACCACGTGAACGGCGTTATGCGCATCGATCGCCAGGCTGGGATGCCTGCCGCCTCCCACGCTTCCTCGATCCACCCGCGCCGGCGGGGATACGATTCCGTCCCTGATTTCCTGATGCAAGATTTGGGAAAGAGGCGGGGAAAGAGATTCTCCGGAAACGTAATACACGAGATGGAGAACGCCTTGCGAATCGACGGCAAACGCGCTTTGTGTGTTGCGAGAGAACTCCGCGCGCCTGTCGTCGGTTGTGACTCGAATTTCCGGCTCGAATTCCACGATTTGCGCTGTTCCTCTTCCAACCAAGGAACAAAGGAGGATTACCAGAATGGAGCAAATGCTTTCACATCGCATAGGGCTTCTCTTTTTAATTTTTAATATAAAAATTCCCACGATGGGACTGCTGATGGAACCGTAAAGATTTCGTTGGGATCGAAGGGAGGCTGTTCGGTTCCCCACAGGCCGTAAAGATAGCCGTGCACGTCGCCGTCTCGCACGATCACGTCGCCGGCGCCGACCATCGAAGAACTCCAGTTGTTTTCCTGATCCAGCAGATTGAAATTCCAGAACCGCCCCAGCGGATCGCCGAAGCAGTCGTCGCCGGGTTGGCCTTCGCCGTTTATGGCACAAATCGCCACGCCAAACGAATATTCATTGGTGACAAGATCCGCGCCGCTACGTTGTAGGAGTTGATAACCATTGAGAGTTTCACCCGGAAATTCCACCACGAACACCTTGCGGGAGCCGTCGCTGTGATCGATCACGACGCCCGCGACGCTGGTAAATCCGCACAATTCGTCAAAGGAAGTCGGAGGAAGGGACACGGCGCCCTCTGGGCCGTATCCGAAACCGACCAGATCCCCTTGTCTGACGGCGACGGATGATATTTTTTCCGCAGTGAATAACCACGAAGCGCCGTCATATTGAAACATGTTCCAACGATATCCGTGAGGATCGGTGTAGCATTCCTCGGCGAGGAGGATTCCTTCTTCATGCAAAAAACATAAATCCACGCCGGCTGCGGAAGTCGACGTGATGGTTTTAAAGCCGGATCGCTTTAATAATTCTTCCACTGTGATCGCTTCTTCCTCGAATTCCACGCAGCGAGAAATCAATGCTCCCGCTGAATTTTGAATCAAGATGCCCGCTTGATTCTGTGTCTGTCCCAAAAGCGGAAACTGACAGACCAAACCGATTGCCAACCATGCTACTTTTTTCATCTTTCTATTCCTTTCTTTTTCTCGCACATCACGATCTTTGTTGGTCTTCGGAA
The DNA here is from genome assembly GCA_003598175.1 of Candidatus Omnitrophota bacterium. GTDB lineage: Bacteria > Hinthialibacterota > Hinthialibacteria > Hinthialibacterales > Hinthialibacteraceae > SURF-12. Next base: position 41,033 of record QZKN01000062.1, on the reverse strand, counting down.
GAATGAAAAAGCAGGCTGGAACCGGCCGGGCGCAGGGAAAGAAAAAACCCCGTCACTCGAAGTTCCGGGGTTTCGCGAGGTTTCAAACATGCCAAAGCCGCGCCACCTTCTCACTCCCCGAAGATGTGACACATTCCTCGCTGGCAGGTCTCCTGGCTGACGGCCGTTAGCCTTTCGCCCTTCCCATCCTTATGGACAGTGGGTAGTGAATCACTTTCGAAAGGCATGACCGATTACAGTGGCGGGTCCGCGCCGGTTTTTCACCGGCTTCCCTTATGGTTTGCGGTTGCAAACACCACCGAGGTTATGCTGTAATTCACTATATCACGGATGCGTTCCGAAATCCAAGCCCCTTGAAGGGAATTTTTGAGAACTTCTGTGGATACAGGTTTCAAAGTAAGATGCTGGCGTAATGAATCATGCATCGGCGGCGTTTGGCCGATAGAATACGAGGATTCCATGCAACGAATTCATTTTTTTTGCATACTCTTTATGCTTGTGATTCTCATGCCTCTGACCGGAGACATGGCCGAGGAACGCTCGATTCCGATTCTGTATACCACCGATCTGTATCATCCGCCGGACGATCCTGACGACCACTTCGATCTGGCCACTCTGTTCGCTATGCCCGAGTTTGACATCCTGGCGGTGGTGATTGATCGCGGCGAACGAGGAGCGGAACGGCCCGGCATTATTCCCTTAAAGCAACTTATGCATATGACCGGTCGGGAAATCCCTTTCGCTTACGGCTTGATCGACAATTTAATTTCGACGGAAGACACGGCTGGAAGCCAGATCGAAATGAATCAGACCGGCGTGCGGCTCATTCTCGATTCGCTGGAAAACGCGACGCGTCCGGTCACGATTTTCACTACCGGCAGCTTGCGGGATGTCGCCGTCGCATATAATCGCACTCCGGAATTGTTTCATGAAAAGGTATCCCGCCTCTATATCAACGCGGGGCATTCGAGCGGGCGCGAGGAATGGAATGTGAAACTGGACCCGCGCGCGTATGTCTGTATGATGCGCAGCCGGCTGCCGATTTATTGGGTCCCCTGTTTCGGCGATAAAGGGTATTCCTCCTTTTGGAAATTTAAGCAAAGTCAAATACTCGATCATTGCTCGCTGGCTTTACAAAATTATGTCGTTTACGCGTTGACGAAAGAGAAACCGGAACTGCACGATCCGATTCCGGCGTTATCGTTGCCAATTTCCGATGAAACAAAGGAAAAGATTTGGAACCTGGAACGAAGCATGTGGTGCACCGCCGCGTTTTTGCACGCCGCCGGAAGAACGAATCCCACATTTACCTTCAAAAAAATGCCGGTTCAAATTGATGATGAGGGGGTGACTCATATTACAACCGAAGAGAAGGGTATCTCGATTCATACGATATATCGTGAAGACGTCGACGCCTATTCCCGGTCGATGAGGGAATCGTTGAGAAGATTACTGATGCATCTAAAAACGGTGCAAGAATAACGTGCAGGCTGGAAGCCCGCACCACAATATTTTCGTATAAATCGTCATGATCGGTTGATCACAACGATGGAAGAAAATTCGTCGTAGGGGCGGTTCGCGAACCGCCCCTACGACGGACATTTTCATGTAAACCGAAGTCGTGAAGTGAGGTGTTGTATGGTAAAGAAAATTGTATTTATCAAGATTCTGTTTTGCATAATTTGCTCATCTTTGTTCTCTTTTACTCTTTATAAGGCCGAAGCGCAGCCGGCTATTCTTGCGCTGCGTGAAAATCCGACGGATTATGTGATCGTCGTGACCGGCGGTGAATTGCTGCGGGGCGTGTATGCGGACGGCCATACGCAATATATTACGCGCACGTTGGGGCCGTTGGGTTGTCGCTGTCTCGCGTCCCTTTCCGTTGGCGACAAACGCGGCGATTTGATCAATGCGTTGGAATTTGCGAGTCGAAACGCGCCGTTGATCATCGTAACCGGCGGTCTCGGACCCACGGACGACGATATCACCCGCGAAACCATCGCTGAGTTTACCGATATCTCGTTGTACGAACATCCGGCGGCGTTGGACCATATGAAGCGCCGGTTTTCCAGTTCCGGTCGGGATTTGCGCCGTAATTTGCGCCGGCAAACGCTTACGCCCATGCGCGGCGGTTATTTGCCGAATCCCAACGGGACGGCGGTGGGGCTGGTTTACGATACCGGCGAGCAGGTAATCGTGGCGCTTCCCGGCCCTCCGCGTGAACTCAATCCGATGGTTCAAAATGAACTGATCCCTTTTCTCTCGCAACGTTTCGGCACGCACTCGATCGGGAGTTCGTTGACCATGCGGTTTGCGGGGATCGGCGAATCCAGCATCGATCAGACCATTCACGAACACATGAAGTTGCCGGATGATTTAATGATCTGCTCGTTGTTCGAATTGGGGCGGGTGGATCTTACGTTTATGCTTCCCGGCGATAAACCGGAAGACGCGGCGCGACTAAAAGCGTTGGAAAAGGAATTGCTGCAATACATTGGCGAGTATATGTATGCCGACGACGGCTCCTCGTTGGAAGAATTGGTTGTTCGACTGTTAACGGAACGTGAATTGACGATCAGTATTGCCGAAGTGGGCAGCGGCGGCGTGATCTCGGCTGCGCTCAGCGATGTGGAGGATGACGCGCATCATTTTCGTGGAGGCTATGTTGCCGCCGATGATGAAGTGATGGCGTCGATTCTTTCCATCCCGGACGAATTCGTGAAACAAAGCAATCTGCTCAGCGAAACGCTGACAAAAGAAATGGCGAAGCGCATGACTCAGAAACTGGGAACCCATTGGGGATTAGCCGTCTCGGAAGTGAAACAACCGAACGAAAGTTCCTCGTTTGTCTGGCTCGCGTTTGGGTCGGAGACGGATGGGTTTACATGCGAACGGGTGTCGACTCGCGGACACGGAGAAACCATGCGCGCTCGGCTCGTGATGGCTGTCCTCGATCTTGTTCGCAAACGATTGTCCCGTTAAGGTATCTCATTCCGTGGTGGGAATCCTGATTGCCGCTGTTTTTCATCGAGTTCTCTCTGCGATGGTTGACTCCTTATAGTAATAAAATAATCAAACTAAAATGGATAATCGGAAAGGAATTTTACAATCGGAGCGAATACAAATGGAAATCACAAACTCGAGTAATCAACACATCGTTTCCAACCGCCGTGCGTTTTTGAAGCAAGGGATGCTTTGGATGGCATCCAGCGCCGCTTCTTTATCCTCAATGGCCGCTGAACCAACCACTCAAAATCCTGTAATGCAAATCGGACTCATCACGGACGTGCATTATGCGGACAAAACGCCGGCCGATACGCGGCATTATCGCGACTCGATGGCCAAGATTCGCAGAAGCATTTCGGAATTCAATCGCGTTCCTGTTGACTTTGCCGCGGAACTTGGCGATTACGTCGATGCGGCGGAAACGGTGGAGGCGGAAATCGGTTATCTGAAAACCATCGACGCGGAATTGCAGAAATTCGCAGGCGCGCGGCATTATGTGTTGGGCAATCACTGCGTCTGGTCGCTTACGAAAACACAGTTTCTGGAAACTGTCCGTCAAACCAATTCTTTTTACTCTTTCGATCATAACGATTTTCATTTCATTGTTTTGGACGCCTGTTTTCGCGGCGATGAAGTGGCATACGGCGAAAAAAATTATGAATGGACGGATACCGAAATTCCCGTCGCGGAGCGGGAATGGCTGGCCGACGATCTGCAAAAAACGAAACACAAGTCCATTGTTTTCCTCCATCAACGGCTGGATATCGAAGGGCATTACACGGTGAAAAGCGCTCCCGCGGTTCGCAGGATTCTCGAACAATCGGGAAAGGTGTTGGCGGTTTTTCAAGGCCATTATCATCAAAATGATTATCAGGAAATCAACGGGATTCATTACTGCACGCTGGCGGCGATGATCGAGGGGGCGGGAACGGAGAATGACGCGTATTCAATCCTGAAAATTTTCGTGGATGGCGCCATGCAACTCGTTGGATTCGGCAACCAGACCGATTATGCTTTATCGTCCTGAATGCAATCTTTGCGAAAACCGTATCTTGACAGAAACAGCGGATGGCGATTTGCGAGAGGCCAAAGCATGGTCCTAGGCGCGGTGGGGCAAAAAGTTAACCGGCGAATATTTTGATGATCTCCACCAGGTTGCGTGATGGATTACTTAAATCCACTAGCCGTTTATGAAATCATAAATCCGGGCATAATAATCCGAGAAATTATTTCAAGGGAATAGTAAACGATGTCGCAGTCGATTTCAATCAAATCCAATCACAAAAGTATAAAAGAATATCATATTGCGTTGGAGAAATTTGCCGGGCAGCATGTCGATCATGAATCGGCGGTGCGGCGGGCGTTTGAACAACTGCTGGAGTCGACCGCCAAATTACGGGGATGGATGCTGATTCCCGAATTGAGCGAGAAGAGCATGGGACGCACGATTCGTCCGGACGGGACGTTACGTGACGTCAATGGTCTGCCGCGTGGATATTGGGAAGCGAAAGACACCAACGATTCACTCGAGGAGGAAATCAGGAAGAAAATCGACAAAGGTTATCCTCTCACCAATATTATTTTTGAAGATACACAGCGGGCAGTATTGTATCAAAATAAAAAACGCGCGTTTGCCGTGGACCTAAGCAATGCGCAGGAAATAGCGGATCTACTCAACGCCTTTTACAACTACACCGAACCCGATCATGAAGAATTCGAAAAGGCGGTGGATGGATTTAAGGAGCGGGTGCCGGATCTGGCGCGTGGATTGGCGGATAAGATTGCCAACGCGCATGAAACCAATGCCAAATTTCAAGCCGCGTTCGAACAGTTTTTTGATATTTGCCGATCTTCTCTCAATCCCAATCTCAGTAGAGATGCAGTCAATGAAATGCTGGTGCAACATTTGCTCACCGAGCGCCTGCTGCGCACCATTTTCAACAATCCCGAATTCACCAAACGCAACGTGATTGCGGCGGAAGTGGAAAATGTGATCACGGCGTTGCTTTCAAAGAGTTTCAATCGCGATGAATTTCTGCAACATCTCGATCCATTTTATGTGGCGATTGAGAATGCGGCGCGCACGTTGACCGATTTTCATGAAAAGCAACAGCTGTTGAATTCGGTGTATGAACGCTTTTTTCAAGGGTATTGCGTAAAGGTGGCGGATACGCATGGCATCGTGTACACGCCCGGCCCGATCGTGGATTTTATGTGCAACAGCGTGGTGGAAGTGCTGCAAAACGAGTTTGGTAAAAATTTGGGCGATGAAGGCGTCAATGTGCTGGATCCGTGCACGGGAACGGGGAATTTCGTGGTGCATTTATTGCAGCGCGTCAAAAAACGCGACTTGCCGCGTTTTTATAAAGAGCAACTCTTTGCCAATGAAGTCATGCTGTTGCCGTATTACATCGCGGCGCTGAACATAGAACACGCTTATTATGAACTGACCGGCGAATACGAACCGTTTGAGGGAATCTGTTTCGTGGATACGTTGGATCTGGCCGATCACCAGCAGCAAATCTTCGCATGCATGACGGAAGAAAACACGGCTAGAGTGGAGCGGCAGAAAAACACTCCCATCACGGTGATCATCGGCAATCCACCTTATAACGTTGGTCAGCTGAACGAAAATGACAACAATAAAAATCGAAAATATGCCGTGATTGACGAGAGGGTAAAATTCACGTACGCCCGACATTCAAAAGCAACCAATAAAAACGCCACCAAAGATATGTATGTGAAGTTTTTTCGCTGGGCCACCGATCGATTGAATGGAAAGGATGGAATTGTCTGCTTTGTCAGTAACAACAGTTTCGTGCACAAATATGCTCTGGATGGGATGCGAAAGCACTTTTTAGAAGATTTCCATACGATTTATCATGTCGATTTGCATGGAGATGTGAGACAAAATCCAAAAATCAGTGGTACGTCGCATAATGTTTTCGGAATCAAGGTCGGCGTGGGGATCACTGTTGCCGTGCGGAAAAAGAGTCGCAAGAAAAGAACGATTTATTATACTCGTGTACCTGAATTCTGGCGAAGAGAAGAAAAATATGTCTATCTGAATGACAAGGAATTTATTTCTAAAATCAAGTGGAAACGCCTGAAACCGGACAATAAGAACAATTGGTTGGCGGTGGGACAGGAAAAAGAATTTCATGCGTTTTTGCCGATGGGAGATAAATTATCAAAACGAAAAAAGTTTGAGAACTGTACAACAATTTTCAATACTTATAGCAGAGGAGTAGCGACATGCAGAGATGATACTGTTTATGATTTTCAAGAAAATAAGTTGCTTATAAAAGTAAGGAAATTTGTAAAAGATTACAATTCAGAAGTTGATCGATACAGAAGAGAAGAAGTGGAAGACCTTGATGAATTTGTGGATTACAAAAAGTTAAAATGGAGTATGGGCTTAAAAACTAATCTAAAAAAAGAAAAGGAAGCGGAATTTAAGGAAGAAAAAATACGTGAATCGTTATATCGGCCGTTTACAAAAAAGTTTTTGTTTTTTGATCGAGTCTTGAACGAAGCCGTTTACCAAATTAATAATATATACCCTAAAAAAGAAACGGAAAACCTATTAATCGTTTCCAGCGATGTTGGATACCGCGCTTCACATTATAACGTTTTTATATCAAACATAATTCCTGACTTGCACTTAATTGCTCCCGTCGATGCGCATCAATGTTTTCCTTTTTATGTGTATAGCGAGGACGGCGTGAATCGCCGGGAAAATATCACAGATTGGGCGTTGAACGAATTTCGGCAACATTATCAAAACGATGGCATCAGCAAGTGGGATATTTTTTATTATGTCTATGGTCTGCTGCATCATCCCGGCTATCGTGAGCGGTATGGTGAGAATTTGAAACGCGAATTGCCGCGGATTCCTTTTGCGCCCGATTTTCATACATTTGCGAAGATGGGAAAGGAATTGGCAGAATGGCATTTGCATTATGAAAAGGTGGAGCCCTATGAGCTGGCGTGGGTGGAAACGCCGGATACGCCGCTTTCGTATCGTGTGGAAAAAATGCGGTTGAGCAGAGACCGGCTTGAATTGAAAGTGAACAATTCGCTTACACTGCGGGGTATCCCACCGGAAACGTTTGCATATTGTTTGGGAAATCGCAGTGCGTTGGAATGGGTGATCGATCAGTATCAGGTAAAAGAACATAAGCGAAGTGGGATCGTTTCCGATCCCAACCGTGAGGACGATCCGGAATATATCGTACGTTTGGTTGGGCAGGTGATTCGAGTATCACAAGAGACAATAAAAATTTTAGAAAAATTGCCGCAGGAATTCGAGAAGGTTGAATCATAAAAAGCAAAGGCAGGCGCAAAGCCTGCCTGTATCTTGATTTACTCGCAAATAACAATCACACCACGCCCTGATCGATCATGGCGTCGGCGACTTTCACGAAGCCGGCGATGTTGGCGCCCACGACGTAGTTGCCGGGTTGTCCGTATTCCGCAGCGGTTCGGAATGCATTCGAATGAATGCTCTTCATGATATGCTGCAGTTTTTGATCCACTTCTTCCCGCGTCCAGGAAAGGAACTGCGAGTTCTGCGCCATTTCCAGGCCGGAAACCGCCACGCCGCCGGCGTTGGCGGCTTTGCCGGGACCATACAGAACCTTGTTTTCGAGAAAAATGTCCACCGCGCCGGGTTCGGACGGCATATTTGCCCCTTCGCTGACAACGAAACAGCCGTTTTTGACCAAGGTTTTGGCGTCGTCGTCGTCGATTTCATTCTGCGTGGCGCTGGGGAACGCGCATTGGCAGGGCGCATCCCACGGCCGAACGCCGTCTTTGTATTCCGCGCCCTTGAATTGATCCACATATTCTTTCATACGGCCGCGGCGTCTGTTTTTCAGATCCATCACCCACGCGAGTTTTTCCGCGTCGATGCCTTTCGGATCGTAAATCGTACCGTTCGAATCGGATAGCGTCACACACTTGCCGCCGAGTTCGTTCACTTTTTCGACGGTGTACTGCGCCACGTTACCGGAACCGGAAACCGTACAAACTTTGCCTTGCAGCGAGTCGTTGCGAGTGGCAAGCATTTCCTGCGCAAAATAGGTCGCGCCATAACCGGTCGCTTCCGGACGAATCAGCGAACCGCCCCAATTCAATCCCTTGCCGGTCAACACGCCGGTGAACTCGTTACGGAGACGTTTGTATTGACCGAACAGAAAACCGATTTCGCGACCGCCCACGCCGATATCGCCGGCGGGAACGTCCGTGGCCGCGCCGATGTGGCGAAACAGTTCGGTCATGAACGATTGACAAAAGCGCATGACTTCGTTGTCGGATTTGCCTTTGGGGTCGAAATCGGAGCCGCCTTTGCCGCCGCCCATCATGAGCGTGGTCAGGGAATTCTTGAAAACCTGTTCGAACGCCAGGAATTTCAGAATGCCGAGATAGACGGTGGGGTGAAAACGTAATCCGCCTTTATACGGCCCGATGGCGCTGTTCATCTCGATGCGGAAACCGCGATTCACCTGCACATTTCCTTTGTCATCCAGCCACGGAACGCGGAACATCAACACGCGTTCGGGTTCGGTGATTCGTTCGAGGATGCGATGTTCACGATATTTGGGATGGCGCTCGACAACCGGTTCGAGCGATTCGAGCACTTCCTTCACCGCCTGGTGAAATTCCAGTTCGCCGGGATTTCGCTTCTCAACTAATTGCAATACCTCTGTGATGTACGACATGGATTTCTCTCCTTTTCATTCACTCCGCAATGGAGCTGTAATACTTTATTTTTACGGCGAAAATATTGTGGTGCGGGCTTCCAGCCTGCACGCACAGACCGCACCACATTTATTCATCTTTTATTATGACCACTTATATGGAAATTAATGTCTATTTTTAATTGGCAATGCAATTCCAAATAATAAGAGTCTTCTTTATCACTGTCAAGTGAAGAATGAGAATCACAGGTAATTTTTGATTTTTTTCTTCTTCATTTATTACGGGGATTGATTACATAACTCGAATTAATAAAGCATATTATATGCGATTCTGTGGAAGTTTCTTCATGGCAATTTCACGTAACCTATCCGATGTTGATTTCAAACGAGTATTCTGTGGAAGTTTTTGGGGTGTAATGAGGTCATTATTTAATCTCAATTTCCATTAATATTGCCATTTAACTCTTGATTTGACCATTGTATAATGGTAATTTATGGCATTATCGCCTATAAAATATAAGGATTCATCTTGAAAGACATCAATCCGAAACAGAAAGTTGCCATTCTGCGTATTCTTCGTGATGCCGGAGAAGCGATCGGCAGCGCAACCATCGCCGATGAATTGGCCGCCTATGGATTTGAACTCAGCGGCAGGACGATTCGTTTGTATTTACAGGAAATGGAGCAGGACGGATTGGTTACGCCGGCTCGGCGAGGCCGTGAGGGCGGCCGCACCATCACGCCGGCCGGTTACGAAGAGATTCATGACGCCCTCGTCACGAATCGTGTCGGTTTTATGGCTTCCAAAGTGGACGAACTGGCCTGCCGAACCACCTTGAATCTCAGATCACGTTCCGGCCTCGTCGTTTTGAATGTCACCACCATCGACGAAACGCAACTCAACCGCGCCATTCGTGAAATGGTTCCCGTTTTCAAAATGGGGATGGGGATGGGAGAGTTCATTGTTTTGGCCCGAGCGGGCGAATGTCTTGGCAGTTTCCGTGTGCCGCCGGGGAAAGTGGGGATCGGCACGGTCTGCAGTGTAACCATTAACGGCGTGCTTCTCAGCGCACGAATTCCCGCGGTTTCACGCTTTGGCGGGGTGCTCGAAGTGCACGATGGCCGCCCGGTTCGTTTTACCGACGTGATCTATTACAACGGCACGTCGCTCGATCCGTTGGAGATCTTTATCAAAGGCGGTTTGACCAGCGTGCGGGAAGCGGCGCGAACGGGTCACGGGCGCATCGGCGCGAGTCTTCGCGAGATTCCCACCGCCTCACTGAGTGAAACGAGAACGATCCGTTCACGGCTCGAAGAAATTGGTTTGAATGGTATTCTCATGCTGGGAAAACCCAACCAATCCCTGCTGGAATTTCCCATCGATGAGGGAAGAACGGGAATGATCGTGACCGGCGGGCTGAATCCGACCGCGGCGATCCAGGAAGCGGGAATTCCCACTTCCAACATCGCATTATGCACGATGGTTGAGTTCGACCGACTGATTCATTTTAAAAAAGAAATGGCTAATGTAATGGCGAGGGAAGAATTTCGAACCATGGAATTCGAATAAAATGACATATTTCGAACGGGGCTGTCCGATTCGCTCGCTCCGGATGAGGAAACAGGATGTCTTCACACAATTTTCCATTTTCCACCGGTCTTTCCGGACTTGATGAGGTGTTGCAAGGACTCGTTCCAGGCGACAACATCGTTTGGCAAGTGGACTCGATCGACGAGTATCAAGCCTTCGTAGAACCTTTTTATAAAACAGTCCGCTTGCGAAATGAGAAAATGATCTACTTTCGTTTTTCCCGGCAGAATGCACTGGTCCCGGACGATGTCGGAGCGGAAATCCATCGTCTCTCGCCGCATCTGGGATTCGAGGCGTTCATTACCAAAATCCACGACGTGATCGAAGCGCATGGAAAAGGGGGATTTTATGTCTTCGACTCGTTGTCGGAGTTGGCGCTGGATTGTTACAGCGACCGGATGGTCGGTAATTTCTTTATGCTTACCTGCCCCTATTTGCTGAAATTGGAGGCGATTGCCTATTTCGCGGTGTTGCGCAATTATCATTCGTTTCATGCCGCTTCTCCCATCGCGGAAACGACGCAATTGCTTCTCGACGTGTATCGGCATAAAGGTAAAATGTACGTTCATCCGTTGAAAGTGCATCAACGATTTTCACCGACCATCAACATGCTGCACGTGTGGGAAGGTGATCGGTTTTTACCGATCACGCACAGCGCCGAAGTCGCGGAAGTGTTGACTTCCGTGTCCGGTTCGGTGCTGGAAACCGCCAGTTATCAATTGGGGGTGTGGAATCGGATGTTTCTGCAAGCCGAAGAAATGCTTGAGGCGCACCGCCGAGGCGAATGTTCGCAACAAAAGATCGAGGAACGTTTCGATCAACTGCTGCGCATGGCCATTTCGCGCGATGAATGCGTTCTTCGCCTGGCCAAGCAGTATTTATCTCTTGCCGGTATCATCGAAATCCGCAAACGCATGAACGGAACCGGATTCATCGGCGGCAAATCCGTCGGCATGATTCTGGCGCGCGCGATTCTCAAAAAAATCGATCCGCGCTGGAACCAACTTCTGGAGGTGCACGATTCGTTTTACATCGGCTCGGACGTTTTTTATACGTTTCTTGTTCTTAACGATTGCTGGTGGATGCGCAAAAAGCAAAAAGATCCGAAAACCTTTCTCGATGACACGGAAGAGACGAAACGACGCATCTTGAATGGGAAATTTCCCGATTACATCGTCAAGCGTTTCTCCGACATGCTTGATTATTATGGGCAATCTCCCATCATTGTCCGTTCCAGCAGTTTGTTTGAGGATACGTTCGGAAATACCTTCGCCGGTAAGTACGAAAGTGTGTTTTGTGTGAATCAGGGCTCCCACCGCGAACGCATGGAAGCATTCATGAACGCGGTCCGCCGCATTTACGCGAGCAGCATGAGCGAAGAAGCGTTGACCTATCGCGCCCGTCGCGGCATTCTCGATATCGACGAGCAAATGGCGCTGCTCGTGCAGCGCGTCTCCGGCGCGCAGTATGGCCATCTGTTTTATCCGCAGGTTGCCGGGGTGGGGATTTCTTTTAATCCCTACGTCTGGTGCGAATCGATAGATCCCCGGGCGGGGGTGGTCCGTATGGTTTTCGGCCTGGGAACACGCGCGGTGGAACGCAGCAGCGATGATTTTGCCCGTCTGGTCGCGTTGAACGCCCCTGCGTTGCGCCCGGAAACCGGAATGCAGGAAGTGCGCCGTTTTACCCAGCGCAAAGTCGATGTTTTGAATTTGGAAACGAATGAATTGACGACGAATCTGTTTTCCGGCGTGATAAAAAACAGCCCCGGTTTGCCGGCGGACTTTTTCTATGCCCTCGACGAGGAACTATCCAATCTGACCCGTGGAAGCGATCATCAGGAACCTATCGAACCCACTCTTTCCTTTCAATCCATTTTTTCCCAATCGAAATTGATCGACGATATTCGTGAGATGCTGCGGATTTTGCAGCAGGCCTATAATCATCCCGTCGATGTCGAGTTCACCGTGAATTTTTTCGGCATGGAGTCTTACAAAATCAACCTGTTGCAATGCCGGCCGTTTCAGTATAAAGGCGACAGTGGGATTCAGGAGCCGCCGACGAGCCTGAATCGCGATGACATCCTGCTCGAATCGCACGGTTCGGTCATCGGCCATAGCCGCGTGGTGAATATCGACAGGATTATTTACGTCGTTCCCGCCGTATACGGCCAACTGCCGCTGAATGATCGTTATTCCATAGCGCGCCTGATCGGCCGTCTGACGCGGTTGAAAGAGAACCCATCGCCGAAAGTCACGATGTTGATCGGTCCGGGCCGTTGGGGAACCACGACGCCGTCGCTGGGGGTGCCGGTCTCGTTTGCCGAGATCTCTTCCGTAGCCGTGCTGTGTGAAATCGTGACCATGCGGGAAAACTTAACGCCGGATGTATCGCTTGGCACCCATTTCTTTAGTAATTTAGTGGAATTGGATATTCTTTACCTGGCCCTGTTTCCCGGCCAGGAAGGGCATGTGTTCAATCCGTCCAGTCTCGAACAAGCGCCGAATAAATTGTCGGAGTTGATTCCAAGCGCGAAGAATCACGCCAATGCGGTGCGCATGATCGATTTGGGGGATTGGAAAAATGCAGGATCCCTGCAATTGAATGCGAATGCCTATGCCCAAAAAGTGGTTTGTTATTATGAAACGATTAAAGCCCCCAGAGCCGTCTCCACCAGCTTTTTCCCTGCGGGCGGGTGCGGATGAGAGTTTTGGGCGGGCGGGGGATGGTGGGATCGATAATGGTTTCGCTTTCCGGGAAAGCCCAGGCGTGCCAGAACGAATCGGTTTGGTTGAACAATTGGCCGTTGCGGATCAGGCGTTCGCCGTTGTCGGATGCCTTGACCGGATTTTTTACCCAACGCACGAGCGGCTGCGATGTTTCCTCGAACGTCAGGTTGTAATAGGCGAAGCGTTTGGCGTCGAGGGCCATTTTCTTCATGGCGTGGGGATGCGCTAGCGCATCCAGGATGTGCGACGTGATGATCTTGGCGTTTCCGGGAGGGGCGCACAGAGCCAGGTGGTGCGCTTCCAGAATGCGTGAAATTTCGGTTGTGACCGTGGTGAGAATGGGAAGGCCGCACTGCATCCAATACAACATCCGATTGCGGCTGCCCAGCACGGATTCATAGATGGGCAGATCGATATTGAGGCCGAGATTGCATTCCAGCGTGATCTGCGTCACGTCCTGGTTCGAAACCCAGCCCAGCAGGTGAAAGCGGCGTTCATACGGACTCTTCTCGATCAACGTGCGAAATCGATTGAAACCGTCCTCGTGATGCCCTTTGATTTGTCCGCCCGTTACGATGCAATGGACGCGATTGCTTTTTTCCATTGCGCCTTCGATACCCGAGAAAAGGGTATCCACGTCCGCCCAGGTGTTGAAGCCGCCGCTGCAAAGAAGCAGAAAATCGGATGATCCGACTTTGTCGCCGCGCAGGATGGACCGTCGTTTGACGGGTGATATCGCTCCGTTCATCGCGCAGGGAATGGTCCAGACCATTTCTTCGCCCAACGTGTAGCGGTTCAGCCGCCCCATCAGACCCAGCTGGCCGATGGCGGCGCCGCGTTGCATCTCCGAAACCACGGAGAATCGGTCGCCGCGCAAAAGCACGCGGGCAAGATTGCGATGAAAGAAGTCGATTTCTTCATCGTTGCGCGAAAAGGGGCTTTTGGCCTGCACTTCGGCGAAAAGGTCGCCGAACATATCCATCCAGATGGGCAGATCGGTATCGAGCAAAGCGGCCAGGTTGCTGGAAATGCTTGAGCCGGCGGTCACGATGACGTCCGGATTGTGAGTGCGGATGATTTCCTCGATGCGGGTCAACAAGACGTTCATGTTCCGCGCATTGGGCTCGGGCAACGGGATATGTTCCAGCGGGCCGAAGACGGATGGATACGTTTGATAGCGAATCTGTACGGAACTTTCCCGCGTCACGCCGAATTCGCAGGTGATCAGCGTGATCCGATTCCCCGCGCGCAAAAGCGGTAAGGCGAATTGCCAGGCGCGAATGCCGAAACCATAAAGATGATCGGATTCGTAAAAGGGAAGCGGTCCGACGCCGATCAATAGGACATGTTTCATAACCCTCAACTCGACAAAACCAATTACAGTGAGATCAAATCCGGTTCGTATGGCGGCAAATTATACCATAAAAACCGAATAACTCAAAGCCGATAAGAAATGCAAACATAAGGTTAAATCATTATTGACGGGGAATTGATTATTGGCAAGTATGAAATTTTGAGAAGGAAGGAGATTTTCTACTATTCGTGAGCGTCAGCGAATGAAAAAATGACGTCGAATGAGAGATTCAGACATGTTTTTGCGCTTGTTTCTGGTGTCTGGCGACGATTCCCAAAAGGAATGCCAGAACTCCCCACATCGGAGACGGCCCCCAAATGAATGACACGAAAACGATACAGGCAATGAGCAATAAGGTATTCAGCACGGCAAATGGTTTCCTTCTTTTTTTGGGGTATTATCGGCAAAAAAAAAGAAGACATGAGTGTTTATGGGAGAGGAAGCGAGATATCCGTTGCGATCAGTGCGGGATTCCCATTCGCAATCGGGATTGACGATCGGCCTATCCGCAGGATGTCAACAATGGCGCGTTTGCCGTTCAATCCAATGTGTATGGGTTGAATGGAGCGGAATCCGTTGCATTTCCGATTCGTGAGATTCTATTCATCCCACCCGACAATAATCTTGTGATCTTTTTTTTATTCAAGTAAACTAACCCGAACGTAAAAAGAAACGAGGTGAAATTATCGTGCTGTTACTCGATTATTTTCCCATTTTCATCATGGCCTCTCTCGCGATGGCGTTTGCCGGCGGCACGGTATTGGCGTCCTTTTGGGTCGGACCTCGGCAGGATAAAAGTGAAAAACTGGATACATACGAATGCGGGATGCCCCCCATCGGAACGCCGCACGAACGCTTTAACGTAAAATTCTTTCTCGTCGCCATGGTGTTCGTGATTTTTGACATCGAGATCGTCTTCCTCTTTCTCTGGGCGGTGATATTTCGCCGGCTGGGTTGGTTCGGGCTGGCCGAAATGGGAATTTTCCTCATGATCCTGGTTTTCGCATTGCTGTATGTATGGGAAAAAGGAGTTCTCGAATGGGCCTCGAAAGCAAAATAGTGGATATATTGGGCAGCGACGTCATCACCACGACTGTTGAAAAGGTTGTGAATTGGACACGGAAAAACTCCCTCTGGCCGGTCACGATGGGATTGTCCTGTTGCGCCATCGAAATGATGGCGACGGGCGCTTCCCGTTATGACATGGCCCGTTTCGGCGCGGAAGTGTTTCGCGCTTCGCCGCGCCAGGCCGATTTGATGATCGTGGCCGGGACGCTCACCAAAAAAATGGCGCCGGTGGTGCGCAAAATATATGAACAGATGCCCGAACCGAAGTGGGTCATCTCGATGGGCGCCTGCGCCTCCTGCGGCGGCATGTTCAACGTCTACAGCGTGGTGCAGGGAGTGGATGAAGTTTTACCGGTGGATGTCTATGTGCCGGGCTGTCCGCCGCGGCCGGAAGCGCTGCTGTATGGCGTCATGCAACTGCAGCGAAAGATTCAGGAATCGAATTTGAACGGCAAACACCGCCGCGATTTTGAACCGATCATTATCGGTGGATCGAAAGACGAGAATCGTGTGCCGGAAAAAATGCTGGTTTGAACCGGATTGTAACGCCGGCGTCTGTGGATATTTTGTTTATGATCGATTGGTTACAACAAATGATGATAATTCCTCATAGGGGCGGTTCGCGAACCGCCCCTACGAAGACCATTTTCATAGAAATGCCAGCGGGACAGCGGTGATATATGTATTGCAAAGGAATCGATAATGAGTTTTCCGATTGTTGGCGAACCGATTGAAGCGATCAAAGAAAAACTGGATATTCTTTATAATGAATTCGTCGAAAGATTCGTGGAATTTCGCGGAGAGTTGACGCTCTATGTGAAACCCGAACGGATCGTGGAAATATGCCGGACGTTTCGCGATAACAATGGTCTTGCATACAATATGCTCGCCGATTTGACTGCCGTCGATAATTTAAACAACATGCGAGATGGCGAGCCCCGTTTTCACGTCGTTTACCATCTCTTTTCCACGGTGAGTAAACATCGAATCCGATTGAAGGCTCCTGTTGTCGGAGAACCGCCCACAATCGACTCGGTCACGCCGGTCTGGTGCGGCGCGAACTGGCATGAACGTGAATGTTTCGACATGTTCGGTATCGTATTTCGCGGCCATCCGGATTTGCGCCGGATTTTGATGCCCGAAGATTGGGAAGGCTATCCGTTGCGCAAGGATTTCCCTGTTGCAGATCAGGAGCCTTATGAATATATCAACAAACAATTGGCGGATGAGTGATTGGTGTATATGAAAATGCCGGAGCGCGGACGTCCCGTTCGCATCTTCGTGGGTAGAGCAGGCGTCCTCGCCTGCGTCGTGTGTGCAAGCGGGGACGCTTGCTTTACCCAAGCGGACAGGATGTCAGCACTCCATTTTTGAATGAATTGAGGGAGAACCATGCCTTATAAACTCGACTTTCAAACCGACCGGCGGATCAGCGAGACGATTAAACAGCTCAACAACGACCACATGGTCTTGAATATGGGACCTCAACATCCCAGCACCCACGGCGTTCTTCGTCTGGTCATTGAATTGGACGGAGAAGAAATCGTCGACGTTATTCCTGACATTGGTTATCTCCATCGCGGCATGGAAAAACTGGCGGAAGCGAAAGGCTATCATCGCTTCATCCCCTTTACCGACCGTTTGGATTATCTCGCGCCCATGTCCAACAACACCGGCCTGGTTTTAACGGTGGAAAAACTGATCGGCATCGAAGCGCCTCCCCGCGCGCAGTATTTGCGAGTGATTTTGTGTGAATTGGCCCGCATTTCCTCTCACCTGCTCTGGCTGGGAACCAGCGCGCTCGATATCGGCGCAATGTCCGTCTTTTTATACACGTTTCGCGAGCGGGAAACCATTTATGATATTTTTGAAGAGGTTTGCGGCGCGCGGTTTACCGTTTCCTATATGCGTGTGGGCGGCGTTTCCGTCGATGTTCCTCCTCATTTTGTCAAAATGGTGCAAACCTTTATCGACGATTTTGGCGCAAAGATCGAAGAATATGCCACATTGCTCACCGATAACAAAATATGGCGGTTGCGGACAGAAGGCATCGGCGTCATTTCCGGCGAACGCGCCGTCGAATACGGCATGACCGGCCCTTGCCTGCGCGGCAGTGGGGTGGATGTGGATTTGCGCCGCGACAACCCCTATCTCGTTTACGACGAATTGGATTTCAACGTGCCGTTGGGCGAAAACGGCGATACGTTCGACCGTTATCTGGTCCGGATGGAGGAAATGCGGCAGTCGCGGCGAATTATTCGACAAGCCTTGAAAAAATTGCCGGGCGGTCTGATTAAAGTGGAAGACAACAAAGTGTCGTTTCCTAAGCGATCCACGATCGAGAATTCAATGGAAGCGCTCATTCACCACTTTCTATTGTCTTCCGACGGCGTCAAAGCGCCTGCCGGCGAGGTGTATATGTCCATCGAAGCGCCCAAGGGCGAACTCGGTTTTTACGCCGTCGGCGACGGCAGCCCTTACCCGAAACGCATGAGAATTCGTTCTCCCTCTTTTGTGAATCTTTCCGCGCTGCCGGAAATGTCGCGCGGGCATATGATTGCCGACGTGGTGGCGATTATCGGCACGATTGACTTGGTTTTAGGGGACTGTGATCGGTAGGTAAACTCACATGCGGCTTGCGCCCGGCTTTGCCGCATTGAAGATTTGGAGGTGCGATCATGCATTTTTTTCTTTCCATCGGCATCATCCCTTTTGTTATGGCGATTTCATCGCAAAAGGGAGAATCGGACAAAAAAATGTCATACGGGAATTGGATCCAACATAAAAATCCTGTCGGATTTACCGTCCGGCATCCCGCCGGGTGGAAAGTCGAAACCTCGCCCAACGGGTTCATTCAGATCAGCAATCCGGAGATGCGGTCCTTCGTAATCGTCCTTCCGTTCATTTCTCAGGAACGGCAATCGGCGCGCGATAGCCTCGATAAACTCGATAAAATTTTTCCGACGATGTTTCCGAAATACCACATCGAGCAATTCAAACAAATTCGCGAGAAGCCCGATGAAGGATCAGCCACTTTTTCCTATGAAAGGAAAGGGGAAGCGGGGAAAGCCAACGTTCTCTGCTCGATTGCAGATCACAGCGGGATGATGTACATCATTGCCGCGCCGAAGGACCGATTTGCAAAAGAAAAGCCAGTCCTGTTAGGCGTCCTGGATTCGTTTTCATTTACCGAGCCTTCCCAAACGATGGCAGGTAAAAAACCGGATGATCCGAAGATCAAATATGTTCGTTGGAGCGATCCCCGGGAAAACGCATTCAGTCTGGAGGTTCCCGAAGGATGGCAGGTGCAGGGGGGACTCTATCGCTTCGCGTCGGTGGATGTGCGTTCGTGCGTGGCGTTGGTATCTCCGGACGGCCAAATCCGCATCACCGGCGGGGATGCGGAAGTTCCCACATTCAGTATTCCCTTTTCTCCCCTTTTTCCCGAAGGCTCCTGGTATTCGCCGGGATATGGTGTGAACATGCTGGTCATGCATTATCTCACCGGCGTGGAGTTCGCCAAAGAATATGTGAAAAAGAAAGCGGAGGGAGTGTATTCCGATTTGACGTTTACGGAAACCAAGGACCGGCCGGATGTGGCGCAAACCTTGAATACTCTGAATACGCAATCCGCGGTTACAGGCGTCTCCGTGCAGACCAGCGTGGGAGAAGTCGCGTTTACCTGCCGTTCCGGCCAACAAAAACTATGTGGTTACTATTTTGCGGGCACAACTTCTGTGACCTATCCGACGGGATTATCGAGTGGAGGCATTTGGCATGTTCCCAACCTGCATGGCTATACTGCTGCGGAAGACCAGGTGCAAACCGCGCAACTTGTCCTTGATCATGGGATCCAATCCGTCCAAATCAATCCCCAATGGTTTGCCATGCAACAGGGAATCACGGCCAATACCTCCAATATCGTCAGCCGCACGCATCAGGAAATCTCCAACGTCATTAACGAATCGTATTGGACGCGGCAGGCGTCCAACGACGACCGCATGCGGAATTGGTCCAACATGATGCTGGGGCAGACCGATGTGGTGGACCCGGAAAGCGGCGAAAAGTTCAAGGCGGCGTCGGGACATAATTATTACTGGAGAAAAGCGTATACGGATGCGGTCATTGGAACGAATACCTATGACCGGCCCGATATCGATTTTACGCCTTTACAGGAATGGTAAACCCAAACAAATCCGCTGGGTAGGGTGGGATGAATAAAATGAATCCCACCAGTCGGGGTTGAATTGCGGTGGGTTATACTCCGTTTTACCCACAAACATGATTTTCGCGCTCAATCGAGAAGCGCATTCCAAATATTCTGCGTAAATCTATGTAGGATGGGCTCGAAGCGAAGCGCAGCCCACCAATATTAGCGTAAATCCGATTTGGTGGGCTGAACCGAGCCCACCCTACAAAACTGTGTAATCTCTACATTTGGTATTAAGGTATAATGTAAGTCAATCAGTGAATTCGGCGTTCGCAGAAAGGTGGAAAAGGAGGTGATAAGCGGGATGATGGAACTCACGATCAAATTATGGGATACAGAATACCAACGCTTGGAAAAAATATCGAAAAAAACCGGAAAAAACGTTGAGACATTGATTCGAGAGTGGATTTTACAATTAGCGGAAGCCGAAGAATCGATTGATATTACCAGGGATCCCATTTACTCAATGGAAGGTCATGGCGAAGAGGGGCCGGCAGATTTATCGGTGAACGCTGACCAGTATATATACGGGGGGAATACTCCGGAATGAAACAAATCTTCGTGGATACCAACGCATGGATTGCGCTCAATAATAGAAAAGACCAATGGCATTGTTTGTCCATAAAAATGAACAAAGAATTGTTGCTGAAAGGTTATCGATACATCACGACCAATTTTGTTTTAGATGAGACCTATACCTGTCTTTTAATGAAAGTGGGACATTTCACGGCAGTGAATTTTGGAGAGGGAATTCGTTCCTCACGCCTGATTCATGTCGTTCCGATTACTGTGGATATTGAGGAAGAGGCTTGGAAATTGTTCAAGCAATACACGGACAAGCATTTTTCATTTACGGATTGTACTTCTTTCATTGTTATGCGACGCCTGGCGCTGACAAAAGCGTTTACGAACGATCATCATTTTGAACAAATCGGTTTTACTATTGATTTTTCTTTATTAGGATGAGCCATGTAGGGTGGGCTCGAAGCGCAGCGCAGCCCACCAATATTACCGTAAATCCGATTGGTGGGCTGAACCGAGCCCACCCGATAAAACTTGGAGTTGTGGGAAACCGAGAAGGTTGGCGGAAAGAGAAAAAGGTTATAATTAACAATTTCGTGTCTTCGTGAAATATCGAGTTTATCGTGGTTCAGAGGCGTTTGAATCACGAAAGCACGAAGGGAGCACGAATGGCGCGAAAAAGGTGGAATGGAAAATGTGGAGAACGGTTTGGATTCGCGGGGGATGATTGATTGGATTGGAAGTCAGCTATGGAGGGTGGGCTCGAAGCGCAACAGCTCACCAGTATTATCGTAAATCCGATTGGTGGGCTGAACCGAGCCCACCCTACAAAACTTGAAAAATTAACGTTTGTTACTCGCGATTCGATGATTTCTCTTTACGGAATCTCCATTCTTCCGGCGTGAGACAACAGGATAGCTATGGTCGATGACCCGGAGCGCGGGCATCTTGCCCGCATGGGGGGCGAAAAGTAATATTGTGCGGCTAAATGCGGACGGGACGTCCGCGCTCCGGCTACATGAAATAAAAATCTTCTCCGATAACTCAAAATCGCTTTTTGGATCGTATTGAATAGATGAATAGAAGCGCCATTTTATCCTTGGAGATTCCCATGAAACATGTCTCTCCCGCTTTTCGGATTTTTATTCTTGCCGCGATTGCTTTTTCTTGTTCTGATACAATGTGGGGTGATGAAAAAACGATCTATGAATTTCAAGAAAAACAAATTTGCATGAAAGAAGGGAACTTCGCAGTTTTACTTGATCCCGCAACGCTGAAAACAACCATAAAAAATGAAGAAAAATCAAAGGAAATATGGACGGTTTCCCAGCCTGTATTAGCTGCAGGCAAATATGAAATTGATGAGGAGGAAAGAACGATTTTCTATGCGGATTTACATCTGAAAATCACATTTCATCTGCAAAATCATGTCTTGAGAATCACCGCCGAGGCAAAAAAGCCGCAAACGTGGCAGTGGCCGCTGATTTCAATGCCGAAAGAAGAAACTTCGCTGATCTGGCCAAATCATGAAGGCTATTTTATCCCTCTGGACGACAAAATTTGGCTTGACTTTCTGACTGCAAACGAATGGAACACTCTCGAAGGCTTGTATATGCCATTCTGGGGGATAGAGAATAATCATTCTCTCTTGACTTACCTCGTCGAGAATCCTTTTCACAATCAAATTACCTTTCAAGAGAAGGGAAATGATGTCCATTTCCTTTTTGAACATGCCTTTCCGGATAATCATGACCTTTCCATGCCGATTTCCGTGCGAATCTATCTTGATCATGATGTATCCCCCATCACGCCGGCAAAGCATTTTCGTGAATATCTCTTCGAAAAAGGTTCCTTTGTAACGCTGAAACAAAAAATCGAAGCCGCGCCGCGCATGGAGCGCCTGATCGGCGCGCTGCACGCCTATCTTTGGGGCGGCGCTCCCCTTACCGTCCGCGATATTCGCAAAAATAAATGGGTCGAATTGGCGAAAACGATTGTCAAACAGTCAAAAACACCGATGCCGGGGAAACAAATCAAACAATTGCTCTCTGCGGATGACTGGGAAATAGTAAAAAACATATCCGGCCAGGAAAGAGCGTATCCTTATCTCGAAAAAGAGATGACAAGAGTATTGTCCGCAGTTTTGCTCTCCCCGCATTTGTATAATAAAGCGATTTGGCCGCCGGAAACGTTGCCTGCCGATTTACGGATGCTTATTAAAAAAGAGAACCTTTCAAATGCGGAATTGATGCAGCTCAACTCCCATCTTTTTTATTCCGCCTATTCCAATTATTTAAATGATCCGTCCACATGGGGAGATGGTGTATCCATTCAAATGATCGATGCTCTTGTTGAAAGCGGATTGGATCGCTTTCTACTTTGCG
Source organism: Candidatus Omnitrophota bacterium (assembly GCA_003598175.1). GTDB lineage: Bacteria > Hinthialibacterota > Hinthialibacteria > Hinthialibacterales > Hinthialibacteraceae > SURF-12. The sequence continues at coordinate 18,467 of QZKN01000062.1, read as the reverse complement.
TGGATGGATGGGAAAAGATCGATATGCGGCCGCAGGTGGCGTCGTATGCGGAAGAGCAAGGATTTTTGCTGGGAACCTATGATGGATTTCACTCGATTCACGATCCCAAAACCGCGGGAACCGATCAATCCTGGTCGACGGCGCAATTCGATGAAACACTCTATCGCGAAGGCAGGATTTTGCGGGCGAATGGAAAACCTTATTCCGGTTTTAATAAAATTGGGTATCTACTGAGTCCTATAGCTGCGAGGCCGTATGTCGAGCGGAGAGTGAACCAAAATTTTGAGAATGTTCCATATTCATACTATTTTATGGATTGCGACGCGTTCGGTGAGTTTTATGATGATTATCATGCCGGCAGAAACGTCAGTCAAAGTGAAGACGTAGCCGCCCGCGTCGACCGAATTCGATGGATTGGACAAACATTCAACGTGCCGGTCGGGTCGGAAGGCGGAAGTTATTTATTTGCAAATGTGTTAAGCGTGGCAGAAGGCGTCTTTTTGCCTGTGATTGGTTGGAGCGATGCGGATATGCGCAACCGGGAATCCGAATATTTCATCGGACGCTGGTATCCGAGCGAAGAGCCGGAAGTTTTCTTCCAACAGGCGCCGTTGAAGGATCGTTATATTCGGCTCCATGTCGATCCTCGTTTCCGGTTGCCTCTTTATGAAGCCGTTTTTCACGATTCGGTGATCACTTCCGCTCATTGGAATACGTCCCACTTCAAATATGCCAACATCGTGCAAACCGTTGCGTTGACGGAAATCTTATATCAAACGCCGGCGCTTTATCATTTGAATGCAAACCGGTTTGAACAAATGAAATCGAACATCGTGAAACATGCGGAATTGTTCAAAAAAACACATTCCTATTCGTATCGATATGCGCTGGATGATTTTCAATTCTTAACGAGAGAAAGGGACGTGCAAAAAACTCGATTTGGAGAACTGGAAATTATATCGAATTTCATGGAGAGCGATTTTTATTTTCAAGGGAAAAAAATTCCCGGAAAAAGTGTACAAATTACGTTACCGGATACGCAGGAATCCATTGTTTTTAGCCCCTGAATTCATAATATATCCACTCATTCATGCCACGCTTTTTCCAGCCGTAGCAATGCTTTTTTCACTTCAATGCCGCAGCCGAATCCCCCCAATCTACCGTCCGCGGCGATCACTCGGTGGCAGGGAATCACGATGAGCGCCCGATTTTTGGCCATCGCCGTTCCCACGGCGCGCGCCGCTCGCGGAAATCCCGCCTGCTCAGCCAATTGGCCGTAGGTTACGACCTTGCCGAAAGGAACTTTTAGTAATTCCCGCCATATTTTTTCTTGAAAAGGGGTTCCTTGGGTCTCGGTTTTGACGGAAAAGCGGATTCTTTTTCCACTGAAATATTCATTCAGTTCGTTTTGCAGTTGAATACAGAGAGGATTACTCGATTGGTGGATTTGATAACCTGCGCGTGCAAGCATGATTTCCGCGGATTTCTTGCTTTCTTTTCCCAGAGTGATGCTTAAAACCGACAAATCGGAACAGACCGCGAAAATGGCGCCGATGGGACTTTCCATAGAAACCGAAAAGGCTGTTTGATTGATTGATTTCTTTATTTTAATCATTATGATGATTTGACTTCCTTGTCCTTGATGCGGTCAGCATTCCTGACTCAAAGTGTGTATAAATTATGCCAAAACAGCAGGGAATCAAGTATATTTGCGATTTATGCGGCGATCTGATTGAAATCGGCCGCCCGCGGTTTATTTGGAAAGGAGAATTGTTTTGCGCCTACGATGGCGGAACGTTCGACGAAACGACCCATACGCCGCCCGAGAAAATGAAAGACGAAATGCGCCGAATTCTCGAATTGCTGGAACAAAAAAGCGAAAAAGAATTGAATGATGAAGTCCATTATCCTTTTCAAATGGATTTATGTCGACGGTGCCGAGATAAAATCTATCAATTGCTGGACGAGAAAAAGATCAGCGCCATGTAAACGAATCGTTGGTTTTTCTCTTGCTTCTCTTCACGTTCTGTATCTGTTTACAAAAATTCATGCAAAATATGAAACTTTTATTTCACCTCTCTCTTCTAAGATTGATGATTTTTATGTAATATTTCTTGACAACGTAAGTCAGATTTCTCGATAACGGACTTTGTCCGATTGGGAAAAAGAGGTGCTTATGTCCAGAAAAAAGATTACGTTTAACCAAATCATATGCAAGAATTACCGGATGGAACAGATCGTTCGTACCGCGCAGCGAATTGCAAATTCGGACACGATCGTGTTGATCACGGGGGAAAACGGCGCAGGAAAAGAAACCATTGCGCAGGCGATTCATTACGCCAGCGACCGCGCCAACAACCGGTTTGTTTCTGTGAATTGCGCCGCATTGCCGGATGCCTTGCTGGAAACCGAAATTTTCGGCCATGAAAAAGGCGCGTTTACGGGCGCGGTCTATTCGCGCAAAGGCAAATTCGAGCAGGCCAACACCGGCACGCTTTTTCTCGATGAGATCGGGGAAATGAGTCTCACGACCCAGGCGAAACTCCTTCGCGTGTTGGAAGAGCGGGTGACGGAGCACATCGGCGGAAATGAACCCATTCCCATTGATGTTCGCATCATAACCGCGGCGAATCAGAATCTGCATCGGCAGGTCAAGGACGGTTCGTTTCGCCAGGATCTCTATTACCGGATCAAGGAAGTCCATCTGGATATTCCGTCCTTGCGGGAACGGAAGGAAGATATTCCGGTTTTGGTGAATCAATTCATTAAAATTTACAACAAACAGTATCACAAAGCGATTATGGGAATCTCCGATGCGGCGCTTCAATTTTTGATGCGCCACGACTGGCCGGGGAATGTGAGAGAATTGAATCATGTGATCAAATGCGCCGTGTTGATGAACGAATCGCAGGATATGATCTGGCTGGAACACATCCCTCTCGACATCCACCTCGCCGATTCGGCCAAGTCAAAAGAGGAAAAAACCGAAACGAGAGCGGATGAACTCCTGGAAATTTTGACCTTGGACGAAGCGGAAAAACGGCATATTTTACGAATTCTTGAATTTACTCGCTTTAATAAAAGCCAGGCAGCGAATATATTGAAGATATCACGGCCGACGCTTGATCGTAAAATTGAAAAGTTTCAACTTCACAATATCAAGGTCCAGGAAAAAATAATAAAACCGGGTTATTGAAACGAGGCGAGTCGGGAGAAAAACGGTAATTTGATGGATGCTGACGGCCTTATTTCTCCTTGCAACTTGACATCGGCTTACATAAAAGATACCGTTGATTGAAAGTGAAATCGCGATTCCGGCGTGTAAGGATTGTTTTCAGGGGAATTGATAAATTTGAATAAACCCCGATGACTGCTATTCTACCCGACTCGTTATCGTAAAGAGACCAAAACGATAGCGAGGGATGTAACATGAAATCAAAATCAATATTCAATATCATCATGGTATTATTGGCCGCCTTCTTACTTTGGTTTGGAGTTTCCGTTGCCGATGCCCAATATTATGGGAATCAGTATGGCGGTTATAACCAGAATTCGTATGGAAACCAATCTGGCGGGTATGGAAACAATAACTCCGGCAACTATGGCGGATCATACGGAAACAGCGGTTATGGCGGCATGGGCGGTATGGGCGGTATGGGCGGTATGGGCGGTATGGGGAGCATGGGAAGCAGACGTTCCAGCCGACGGAGCGGGCAATCGAATTACGGGACCCAATCGTACGGAAATCAAGGTGGAATGACCGGCGCTCGTTCTTCCCGCAGCAGCCGATATTCACAAACCGGCGCCAATTATGGCGGATTGGTTCCGCCAAGCGGTAACACCGGCCAGGGAAATACCGGCCAGACGACTTCAAGTGGTATGTCGACCGACCGCCGCGCAGCGTTGGCGGGGAAAAATACGCGTGGGGCGTTAAGTCCCGCCACACAGACCGGCGGAGGCGATGCCAGTATATCTGTTCAAGGTCAGGCGCCGCCGGCCCAAACTCAGCCGGGTGCGAGAACGCGGCCTGGGGCGCCGGGTGCGCAACAAGCAAAACCCGCCGCGAAGAAAGCCGAACCTCAAATCCGATCGAACGCAACGATTTATTTGGATACCCCCAGTCCGATTGTGGCCGTCGATGAGCCATTCAACGTCGATGTGAAATTGGCCAATCCGAATAAATTGGGGTATAACAGTCTCGCATTCGCCATTAAATACAATCCGAAAGATCTCCTTCCCATCAATGGATCGGACGAAACCGGAATCTGGATTCCCGCGACGACAGCCATTACTTCATTGAAAGATTTTTCCACCACGGAAAAAACGGATTCCACGGACGATGCAGCAAGCAAATCCAAAACGCCGTCTCCGTACCTGACTGCAAAATCGAATTTCAAGGTGGAGCAAAATTCGATTGATACGAATACCGGCCTGATTCGTTACGTCGCCGCCGTTCAAAATGAAACCAACACCGATGGCGGTGTGGCGGCAAGCATTTCGTTTGTTCCTTTGCGAAAAACCGATCGCTCTCCGATCAATTTGATTTTTTCCGATCCGCAGATCGAAGCGGAAAACGGGCAACCGCTGACCTGTCTCACGTTGAATGACTCCGATCAACTCGGTTCGCAATACAATCCCCAGGATGGCGTGATTTCTCTTGACATCTCCATTCTGGAAAGTTGGGAAGAGGGACCGAAACGCCCGAACGTGAAACGGGTGGACGCGCAGGATGACAAAACGGAGGATGCTCATTTCGGCACTCACCTTTATTTGATTCCACGTCAGGATGAAGTCGATGTCGGGGATACCTTCGACGTGGATGTATATCTGGCCAATCCGGAAAAAGAGGTGTTCGATTCGATCAGTCTGTTGGTCCTTTATAATCCGAGAGTGTTGGAGGCGGAGGATCTGGACGATTTCAATCCCGGCGTGAATATCAACGATCGGGACTATAAAACCGAATTTCCTTTCGATTTCCCCGTTTTGAATACGGTTGACACGGAAAAAGGGATTATCGATTACCGGAAACGGGGGTATCGGGAACCGGTTCGAGGAGAAGGCGTTCTGGCAACGATTCGGTTTCGCGCCATACGTCCCACGACGAAAACGCGGCTGCGTATTCTCGTCAACGATATGGGGAAGGATCCCACATCGGGGCTCTTTCATCGCAATAAAGATCGTCTCGGTGATGCCACGGATCCTTTTGACGGATTTACCACTTCCGCAATATCTGTGCGCGCCACGACTGCATACCTCAAGAAAGTAAACGAGATCGTCAACCGCAGATAAGGATTTCCAAACCCTTCCAAAGCCAGGAAAGGTTTGATACAATTTTATGGTTCTGCCTGATCTATTTTTGATTCTGAGCAGGGAAAAGGTTTTTCCATGGCAAAACTTCCATTACTCGTTATTGATATAGGACAACAACGGATTAAAGTTCTCCAACTCCGGATCGTCAAATCAGGAGTTGAAGTGGTCAAAGCCGGGGAAGAACGTTTAATGCTTCCTCCCAACGTGGATACGGAGACCTTTTACCAACGGATTCGGGAAACTCTTCCTCTTTTATTGCAACGGTTGGAAATCAAGGAAAAACGCGCGATCGTCACCATTCCCGGACGCGCCGCATTCACGCGCCGTTTGAAAATTCCCGTGGTTCGCGGCCGGCAATTGGCGCGGATTATTCGCTATGAAGCGCGTCAGCATATTCCCTTTCCGTTGGACCAGGTCAATATGGATTATCAGGTGGCCGCAACTTCCGGCGATGTCGCCGAATTGGAGGTCAACCTGGTCGCCGTTCGTAAAGAAGTGGCCGCCGCGTATACCGATATTCTGAAAAAATGCGGCATCCGGGTCGATGTGATCGAAGCGGCGTCTCTTTCCGTTTACAACGCCTATGCAGCATCAACGGATCACGACCCCGAAGAAGTAACGGCGATTGTTTCCATCGGCGCGTCCGGCACGGATATCGTGATCGAACAAAACGGCATGATGCAGTTTATGAGAAGCGCTCCCGTCGCCGGGAATTCCTTAACCAATCTTCTGGTCAAAGGACTTGAAATCCCGTTCGATAAAGCCGAGGAATTGAAAGTGATTCCTCTTTCCGATATTTCGGAGACCGGCGGAGAGCAGGCAGCCAGTGGTTTTTCACCGGAACGGGTTTCATCGATTCTCGAACAGGGATTCGAGAGTATCGTGACTGAAATTCGCCGATCCTTCGATTTTTATGTCTCCCAACCGGATGCCTTGCCGGTCACCCGCGTTATCCTTTGCGGGGGAACTTCCAAAATGGAAGGCGTTTCGGAATTTCTTGAAGACCGACTCGGCGTTCCCGTTACTGTTTTTGATGCGGAAAAATGCAGCGCCGTACAATTGTCCGATGAACAAAAACAGATGTTGCGGGTGGAAGCGCCCTTGATGGGAATGGCCATTCGCGTTGCGCGCAAATCGCGTTGCGCGCTGAGCTTCGCTCCCGATCACATCAAACAGAGATTGGAACTGGAACGGCGCGCCCCCGTGCTTTCTTTGATGGCTTTTCTTATGGTGCTCATGCTGACCGGCGCCATTTATTTTTTGCAAACCATGGTGGATCAACGTTCTCTGGCGGTGGCCAGAGTTTCACAAATCATCAAGCCGGGCGAGGATTCGCGCGCCGATCTTAAGAAAGCGCGCGATACCCAGGACATGTATTTGAACCGTTTCTCCCGCATCAGCGAAGTGAGTTCGAAGCGGGGAAATCTATCCCGAGTCTATCTGGAGATGCAGAATTTGATTCCGGAGGACATTTGGCTTGAAAGTATTGAACTCACCAGCACGAAAATGGTGATTTCCGGGCGCGCTCTCAATTACGAAGTGGTTTCCACGTACGTGCAACGCCTGTCCATGTCGCCTTTTTTCGATTATGATTCCGTTGTGATCAGAGATCAGAATGTTTTGCCGGATTCGACCGGACTGAGCCAAACGTTGACGCAATTCAAAATTGAGATTGTTCGCTTCAACGATCCCTCCGATTTCGAAATCAAGTTTATTGATGAATTTCGTAAATTGACGCAGAATGACACGATTCTATTGGTGAATTTATCGCGCAGCAATCCCGATGATCCCGAATCCGACGCGAAATATATCGTCGGCCTTTACGAAATGGAGCGGGATGAGGATCGGTTGAAAATCCTCAATAAAATCGGAACGGCGCTTAAGAATGCCGGCGAAGATCAAACGATCAAGGATATCGAATTGCGATTTCACGATCGTGAAAATAACGAAATCAAACGCATTCAGTTGACCAAGGAAAAACTTGACGAGTATCTTGGGCGGCAATTGACGCCGGATGATTTTATCAATAATTTCGTTATGGTGACCCCGTCGCCCAGTCCCACGCCCACGCCCACTCCCACTCCGGAACCGGGAGAAGGCGAACAGACCAGCATGGGCATGTACGGCATGGGGATGTATGGCATGGGGATGTACGGTATGGGGGGGATGGGCATGGGGGGGATGCCTATGGGCGGCCAATAAGCGGTTTTCGCGTTCGATTGGACGATCGATTGTAAGAACGAAGTGAATTTCATTGGGAGAACTCGGCGAATACGAATTTTCTCAATACAAACGACAGTACGGAAGAAAGGGAGAAGAATCTTGAATCTCTCGCTCGATAAAGATACGCTGCTTGAATTTTGCAGCACGAAAAAAGACCAGATTTTTTTAACCGTTCTCGTTCTCGTGTTGGTGATGGGGGGGTGGTTTCTATACCAGCAAAGTGCGATGTCGGTGGATGATATCATTCAGGAAACCATCGGTGATGACAGTACCAATCCTACCGACAGAAAAAAGGATAGTGTAGTTTCTTCGGAAAACGTGATTTCCACTCTGCTGAGCAAACGCGCGATTACCTCGTACGAAGTCAAACGGAGCCCGTTCGGTTCGCAGGAAGAACAATACCGAATGCGGCAGGAAGTCGAAAGCACGTATCAAAAAGGCAAAGAACTGCACGAAGCCGGCGATTATCAGGCGGCCATTCAGCAGTTCGATAAAGTTATCTCTCTCGACGTCACGGAAACGAGAATTTCCTATCCGATTCTTCCTTCCGAATACAAACGTCGCGCCCAACAGGAATATTCCAAAAAGCATCTGGATGAAATCATGCAAGCGGCGGAAAAGGATCTGCAGGATGGCAATCGTTTCGTTACCGCGGGAAATAATAAAGAAGCGATTGATGCGTTTTCCCGTGCAAGTAAGAATCTTTCCGACGTGATCGATTCGGATCCGGATGGGCAGAATATCGGCGTCGATAATCTTGCGAACATTAAAAAAATGCAACTGGACGCGTACACAAAAGCAATAGAAATCCAACGAAATTCCATCCGCGAGGAAATGAATCGAGAACTTACGCAGTCCCAGCAGGTTCTCGCCGGTCAGGATATGATCGCTCTGTTGAAAATGTATTTCTCATTAAGCGGGATTCAACAAAAACTGGATATTGAAATCGATCCGAACGGAACACTGATTTCCCGTGTTGACCGCGAGACTCTGCAAGCACGGATCACCCAAATTCAACAAAAAGTGACCGGTAATTTCCCCGAGTTGATTTCTCAGGCGGAAATTCAATTCAATGAGGCGCTGGCGCAAGGGAATCTGATCAAATCGCAAGAATCTATTTTTATTTTGCGGCAAGCGTTGTCAACGCGTCCCAATGATAAGGAACTGGCTAATAAAATTAATGATTACGTATCCAAGCGAACGGATCTGGTTGTGCAAAAAGCGGAACAATTTATACAGGCGCAGCAAGCCATTCTTGCGAATAACCGATTCGATGAATTTGATGAACAGGGTAAAAAACAACTGCTCAATGACTTATTTGTTCTGAGTGAGCGGGGATCGACATTGACTCCCGATCTGCGCAAGCAGGTGCTTGATCTTCAAGGAAAACTTCGCGCCTTGACCAAACCCGGCCCCCTGACGGATCTCTATACGATTGTGTCGGTCACACCGACGGGTTCCCGTTATAAAATCGTTCTGCAAGATAAGGATAATCCCTCGGCCCGTAATCGCACCATCTATTTGAAAGAAGGAGACCCGGCCGACAAAAACCTGGGGATCAGTATTAAACAAGTTGACACGGATCAAGGCTTTGTTATACTCTCCAAATCCGGTTATATCGATGTACAAATCAATATTTCTGCTTCCGAATAAAGTGGAAAAATGTCTGTAACTGTTGGATTTTGAAAGACTTGTCAAAGGGAAGATTTGCTTTTACATTGAGATTACTATCATTGAATCCGATAATGGAGTCGGGATTGTTTGTGTTTTCTCCACGAAAACGTAAGTGGCTGATTTTAGGGTGAGGAAGAAAAAGTCCGGCCGCACTGTCGCCGGATGTTTTCATCGCCTTGATGATAAATGTAGAAAATACCGGCCTAGTTCGGTTATATACAAGCTAAGGAGTATCTTAGATGTTTGCTATCCTGCGATGCCTGCGACATGGAATACTACGTCATCAGCACTCGGTTTTGTACACCTCGATCGTATGTTTTCTGATTTTGGGAATCAGTTTACCGGTTTTTGCTTCATTGGTTGGAAACTCTTTGCTTCCGGCTATAGCTGTTCATGCAAGCAATGATGAAGGCCAATCGGTGAAATCGCAAACCAATTATCTGTTTAATCTGGCTCAAAAAGAAATCCGCGCGGGAAATACGGAAAAGGGCAAAAGTCTATTGCAACAGGTCCTTATAATGGACCCGCTTCACAAAAAAGCAAAAACAGAATTGTCGAAATTGGAAGCCGCGGGCGTCACCGTCGCAGCGGCGCCTACTTTGGAGAGCCTTTCCGCCGCCGAACTGATCAAGACCGCTCAAGCCATGATGAGAGATGGCGATTACGGTGGAGCGCAAACCACGCTGGAAGCGGCTTTGAAAAAATCCCCCAATCAAAAAGAAACAAAACAGATACAGTCGTATTTGGAGGCGATTGGCAAACAAAAAGTGCAGGCAGCCAGTGTGCAACAAGCAAAATTGGGATATGAATTGTCCACGTATGAAGATCAATTACAAAAAGCGATGATCTATCTCAACAGCGGTCAATTCGAGAAGGCGGAAATCGAGATTCAACGCGCGAAAACCATTGCTCCGAACGATAATCGTGCGGACAAAATTCTGGATCAGATCTACAAAGCGCGTTCCACCGCGCAAAAAGATCAGTTGACGATGCAGGAGAAGAAGGATGGTTCTGAACAAGCCGGATTGAAGAGTACGGCGGATGCTTTATTTCAAGAAGGCGTCTCGCTTTATCGGCAGGGAGAAATCATTCAGGCTGTGGCCAAATGGAATGACGCTCTTCAAATCCTGCCGAATCATCAGGCAAGCCAAACATATTTAACGAATACCAAATCGGAGTATGAACAGGCGGTTGCATCCCGGCGGGCGGCTGAACAGGTAGCGGCCGAAGAAGCCGAATATGAGAAAATGCTGGATGTCGAAATCGCCCAATATTCCACGCAAGGAGAATTGATCGATATCAAGGATGTTTTAAAAACGTTAAGTGCTTTCAGCCAATTGAATTTGGTCATGGACGATAAATTGGGAGGAAATGTCGCTCTCGAAGTGAAAAACACAACCTTGCGCGGGATACTGAACGTCATTCAGAGGCAATATGGCTATGTTTGGAAACGAGTCGAAAGAACCTTGTATGTGGAACCCGGTTTTATGACTCGTATCTTTCCTCTGAATGAAGCCCAATATAAGACCATCTCCGCCATTCTCTCGGATCCCTCCGTATTGGAAGACTCCAACAGAAGTTTGAAAACCATTCTCTATGGGCCGAACGGGGAATTCGATGTTCCCGGCAAGGAATTGTTCCTGAATGAAAACACCCGTTCTCTCGTGGTCACCGATACGGTGGATAATCTTCGCAAAGTTGAGGCGTTTTTGAAAGAAATGCCCACCATCGTTGGCGACAAGAGACCGATCATTACCGAAATCTATCCTTTGGGAAAGGATGTGGCGAGGGATATCTACCAAATATTGAAACTCATGTTATATGAGGGATTGGAAACGGACGCACGCGATAATCGGAGGCAAATTTTACTCGAACCGAAATCGAATTTCCTGATTGTCATGGATTATCCCGAAAACATTGCACGCGTGGATCAGGAACTTTCCCAAACCCGTTGGATTGAACAGCTTACGACCGGAGAATTGCAGGCAAAACAATTTTCCATTACCGATGTCGACGATGTCGAGGATACGCCGGAAGCCTTATCTCGGCGCGAAGACTTCGTCACGATGATTGCTGATATTATCGAAAAAATGCTGTTTGGAAAGGAAGGGCGTGATGCGGCGCGGCTGCAGGGACGCCATATCATTCCCAATCCGTTGCAAGGAACGATCGACATCGTCGATTCCGCTCAAAATATTGCGAAAGTGGAAAAGTATCTCAGCAGCGTCCGCGGAGAGAGTTTGCAGGACATTTTCATTCGTTCATTTGTTATCAAACATGTGAACGTGCATGATATTCTCGACGTGATTTCCTATATGTTCTATGATAATCAGCAATCCACGCGTACGACATTCCTGAGTCAGAATGCAATCCAATCTCTGGGAACGGACGAACAGGGGACCACCCAGGATATCGGGAATATTTTTGAAGAAACCAGCCGCGATCGATTTAATTTGCAGGGCGGCGGCGGTGGCGGAACCGATCTTCTTCAATTTTTCTCGATGCGCGTCATTCCCGATATCAACACAAACAGTATTGTCGTCGTGACGCCGCAGGAAGATGAATTTGATCTGGTTCAGCGGATCATCGATGTCTTTGACAAACCACAACGGATGGTGGAACTCGAAGCGCGGGTGGTCACCGTTTCGTTGACGGATCTGCGTTCCATCAATTTTGACTATATTTTGACAAATCCATTGCTGGAATCCATTAACATGGACGCCAAAAATATGGATACAGCCGTTTCGTTGATTCAGGGAGACGTCAGTTCGGATAGTAATCCCGGCGTGCAATTAAGCATGTATACGTTTGGAGCGTCTCGATTGAATTTTCTGTTGAGCCTTCTTGAATCCACATCCAGCATGAATACGCTGGCGGCGCCGAAACTGCTGGCCATTCCCAATCCGTTGGTTCCACCGCAATTCTTTGTCGGACAGCAAATTCCGTACGCCGATGACGTCACATTTGAAGATCAGGGTGATGATGATCCCACGAACAACCGTTTGACTGCCGACTTCCAGCGAGTCTTTACCGGCGTTACGTTGGCTTTCATGCCCTTCATTCTCAATGACGATCATATTTATCTCGAGATGTTACCTCAGATCATTGATCCGGGTGAACGGCTGCCGGTTGGAATCACGGGCGAAGCCCCTCCCGGCCAGGCTATTCCCAATATAGGCCCCTTGCTTCTCAATCAAAAAGTGGTTCAGACCAGTGTTCGAATGAAAAACGGATCCACCATGGTCTTGAGTGGTTTGATTCAGGAAGAAGAAAATGAACAGCTGAATAAGATTCCACTTCTCAGTAAAATTCCATTTTTAGGGACACTGTTCACGGATCGCGCCATCTCCAAATCGAAATTCTCTACGTTGTGGTTTATAACGGCCAGAATCGTCGAACCTGAATTCTAATCAATATGCAATAAAAGCGGTTCCGGGGCGGTTATTCATTTGCCGCCCCTGGACATCTCTCTCGAAATCATTAAAATATTGTTGGAAAAGTGTTGGTATAAAAAATCACGCCTTCTGTCGGGGAAATTCCACAACTATAATAATTTCTGATATACAAGATGTCCTTATTAACCTTTCTTACCCCTTTTGATGGCGTAAATGTGTGTTATCGTTGCAGATGGTACGTAAAATGGGTCATGTACGGCAGGATATTTCGATTTAATGATACCTATGGCCTTGCTAACCGCATTGATTAGATAAATATTACTCCATTCTCTGAAGCAATGCTGTCCGTAGAACCTTTCTGATATTCAAAAGAGAATGCATGTGGTTTGATACGGATGGATCGATTTTCTCGATGGGAGAAACGATCTCGTAATTTGAGCGCATGATGTGTTTCAATACAGTTGGTTCATCGATGGGTTTCCACGGCGGATGACAATTCAAATGAATGGCTTGTTGTTACTCTGTATTCAATTGGTTCATTAGCAAATAATCTCTTATGGGAAATGTATTCTACCTGTTCTCCATGGCTTCGAATGACGAGCGAAGAGTATGGATAAAACCTTTTTAATTGATGGAAGTTCCGTTTTTTTTCGCGCCTATCACGGCATTCGCAACCTGCGCCGTTCGGATGGGATGGCAACCAATGCGGTGTATGGGTATGTGATGACGCTGCGAAGCTTGCTGAATGAGTATAAACCGTCGGAAATGGTGGTGGCGTTTGATCTTCCGGATAAAACGTTCCGCGTCGATTTGTATGCGCCATACAAGGCGAATCGCGCGGCCTTGCCGGATGATCTGGCGGTTCAAATTCCATACATCAAAAAAATAACGGATTGCCTGGGAATTCCCCGTTTTGAAATGCCGGGATACGAAGCCGATGATTTGCTCGGAACTCTTGCCGTTTGGTTGGCGAAACATGGAAAACAAGTGATGATCGTCTCCGGAGACAAGGATTTAATGCAATTGGTCGATGATTCGATCTCCGTTTTGCGTCTTGCCCAACAAAAAAATATGATTTTTTCTGAAAATGAAGTAAAGGAACGATACGGTGTTAATCCCGATCAATTGATCGATGTACTCGCATTGATGGGGGATTCCAGCGATAATGTCCCCGGCGTTCCCGGCATCGGAGAAAAAAACGCAATTGCGTTGATTCAGGAATATGGGGCCTTGGAAAATCTTTATGAGAATATCGATGCGGTAACCGGTAAAAAACGCAAAGAAAATTTAGTGACGTATAAAGAGCAAGCGTTTCTTTCGCGCACGTTGGTGACGATCAAAACCGACGCGCCGTTGGAAATCACCGATGGATTCTATAAAATTTCCAAATTCGATGTGAACCGGCTGCGTCAACAATACGAAGAGCTGGAATTCCGCAGTTTTGCGCAGGAACTGGAGAAGGCTCCGGCGTCGGATCGTGAAAAACAATATGAAACCATCGATACTCTCGACAAACTAGCCAAGGTTGTGCCAGCCATCCGTGAAAAAAGTCAATGTGCGTTTGATACGGAAACCACCTCGTTGGATTCGTTGAGCGCCCGGTTGGTCGGACTTTCATTTTCAATTGACCGAAATCAAGGATGGTATATTCCGGTTGGGCATCATTCCGGCGGAAATGTTTCTCTGGAACAAGCGACGCCCCTGTTAAAAGAAATTCTGGAATCGGAAACGATTGGTAAAACCGGCCACAACGTGAAATATGACCTGCATGTTCTTGAAAATGCAAATATTTATCTGCGGGGAGTGCAGGATGATACGTTGCTTGCTTCCTATCTTGTGCAGCCGGAAATGGAGAGTCACAAGTTGGATGATTTGGCCTGGCGGTGCTTTGCGATGGAAATGACGCCGATTGCCGACCTGATCGGCAAAGGCCGCAATCAAAAAAGCATGGCGGATGTCGATGTGGAAACGGTGTCCGATTATGCGTGTGAAGATACGGACGCCACCTGGAGACTGCGGTCCGTGCTGATGCCGAAAATCGATGAATATGATTTGGGGATTCTCTATCGCGAAGTGGAATTGCCATTGCTGCGTGTCCTCGCCGACATGGAACGTCGTGGGATCAAGGTCGATCCGGCGGTTTTAATTGAGCAATCGCGGGAGTTGGAACGGGAACTGGAGACGCTCGCCGGTGAAATTTATCGTTCGGTGGGGAAAGAATTTAATATCAATTCCCCTTTGCAATTGGCTCAAATTCTGTATGATGACTTGAAATTGCTTTCCGGCCGAACCCGATCGACGCGGGCGGATATTTTGGAGAAACTGGCGGCGGATGGTGCGCCGATTGCACAACAAATCCTGGATTACCGCCATCGGCAAAAAATCAAATCCACCTATCTCGATGCACTGCAAAAATTGATTCGCTCCGAAACCGGGCGTGTTCATACGACTTATAATCAGGCCGTCGCCAATACCGGAAGGTTATCCAGCAGCGATCCGAATTTGCAAAACATCCCGATTCGCACGGATCTGGGCCGACGGGTTCGGCGCGCTTTCGTGGCGGAGGAAGGTTCGTTACTTGTTTCGTTGGATTATTCCCAGATCGAACTTCGCATTTTGGCTCATATTTCCCAGGATCCGGGATTGCTGCAAGCCTTCTCTGCGGGAGAGGATATCCACCGCAGAACCGCAGCGGAGATATTTGATGTGAAGCCGGATGAAGTGAATGCCGATATGCGGCGGAAAGCAAAGGAAATCAATTTTGGCCTGAATTACGGAATGTCGCCGTATGGTTTGGCCCGGCGCTTGCTAATCGATGACAAGGAAGCTGCTTCCTATATTGAACGATATTTCGCACGCTATCCGCGTGTGCGAACCTATATGGATGAAACCACCGATTTTGCCATGAATCATCTGTATGTGACGACCATCATGAATCGCCGCATCCCAACTTTGGGTATCCGGGATTCCAACCGGATGCGACAGGAGAATGCAAAACGGGCGGCCATCAATGCGCCCATTCAAGGTTCGGCGGCGGATTTGTTGAAAAAAGCCATGATTTGCGTGGATGAGTTGATTCGTCCATTGCGAAGGGAAGCGGCCATACTCCTGACGGTTCACGACGAATTGGTTCTTGAAATCAAGGAAGAGCGGGCGGAGGAGATTTGCCGGCAATGCCGCGAACGGATGGAACATGCGATGGATTTAAGCGTTCCCACGCCGGTGGAATTCTCCCTCGGGCGAAGTTGGGCGGATTTAAAGTGACGGATGCACAGAATCCATTCAAGGGACTTCACTGTGTATGTCCTCCCGGAATCCGGCCCACTCGTTTGGCGCTGGGATTGACCGGAAATCCGGGCGCCGGGAAAACGACGGTTGCCGGAATATTGGAACGACAGGGCGCCCGGGTCATCAGCGGCGACGCTCTGGGGCATGATTTGCTGAATAAAGAATCTCCTGTTTTTGATCAAATTGTCCGTACGTTCGGCAATTCGATTTTGGATGTGGGAGGTGAGATTCGTAGAGAGAAACTTGGGAATGTTGTATTTCGTTCAACGGATGAGCTGGAACGATTGAATCGGTTGGTTCACCCCATTCTCGTGGAGCGAATTCGCGCCGGTGTCATGTCGTTTCGCCATTCGAACGATGTGGGCCCATTAGTCGTGGATGCGGCTCTGATTTTTGAGTGGGGAATTGCCGATATGTTTGATGCGATTCTCGTGGTTACCGCGCCGATTGGGCAACGACGGGAACGGTTTTCGAAAATGAAAGGCGTTTCGTCCGCCGAGTTCGATCGGCGGGAAAAAACACAATTATCCGAATTTGAAAAAATGAGACGGGGGAATATTCTGATCTCCAATCAGGATGATCCTTCCGCTCTTCAAGCAAATGTAGAAAAAATTATTAAAGGATGACACTCAATACCTTTTCTTCCTGGGACCCGGCTATCCAGCGCTGATAGCGAGGAGGCAATCAGGTTGTTGCCGGTCCGTACGAATTTGGCTTTGTGATTCTCACAGTAATGGCGTTTCGAATAAGAAATGGTATCAAATGTCCGGAGAAAGAAAGGACTATGGAAACAAGAACCCGAACGCGAAGACCCCGGCAGAACAACATTCGATCTCAGACTTTTCGCAATTACGAGTCGAATGGTTGGAGAGAAAATTTTAATGAAGAGGACGTGAATACTCAAATGAAAAACGACGCGATGGATACCACGACCAAATCCGATCACACATCCGAATCGTTGGAAATGGCCAGTCTGAAGAAGAAAACAATCTCCGAACTGGTCGAACTGGCGCATGAAATGAAACTGGAGGGGATCAGCGGCCTGCGCAAGCAGGAGTTGATTTATCGCATCCTCGAACATGCGGCGAAAGAGGAAGGCGACAAAGGAAACGAGCTCGAAGGATCCGGTGTTCTCGAAGCGTTGCCGGAAGGATTCGGCTTTCTCCGTAGCGCGGATTATTGTTACCTGCCCGGGCCGGATGACATTTACGTTTCCCCTTCACAAATTCGCCGATTCAGCCTGCGCAAGGGAGATACGGTGTCCGGCATTATTCGCCCGCCGAAAGACGGGGAGCGTTATTTTGCCCTCCTGAAGGTGAAAGCCATCAATGGCGAAGAACCGGAAGCCGCCCAGGATAAGATTCTGTATGACAACCTGACGCCGTTGTTTCCCAATGAACGGTTGCATATGGAATCCACGAACGATCGTATTTCCGCCCGCATCATCGATCTCATCACGCCGATGGGAAAGGGACAGCGCGCGTTGATCGTCGCGCCTCCCAATTCGGGAAAAACCATGTTGCTGCAGGAAATCGCCAACAGCATCACGCGCAATCATCCCGAAGTGGTCGTCATCGTCCTTCTCATCGACGAACGTCCGGAAGAAGTGACCGATATGCAGCGAACGGTGAAAGGCGAAGTCATTTCGTCCACCTTCGATGAGCCGCCTGACCGCCATATTCAAGTCGCCGAAATGGTGATCGAAAAAGCGAAACGGCTGGTCGAATGCAAAAAGGACGTCGTCATCCTTCTCGACAGTATCACCCGGCTGGCTCGCGCCTATAACCAGGTTGCGCCGCACAGCGGAAAAATCCTGTCCGGCGGCATCGATTCCAGCGCGCTGATTCCTCCCAAACGCTTTTTCGGCGCGGCCCGCAACATCGAAGAAGGGGGAAGCCTGTCGATCATGGCCACCGCCCTCATCGACACCGGCAGCCGTATGGACGATGTTATCTATGAAGAATTTAAGGGCACGGGCAATCTCGAACTTCACCTGGACCGCAAACTGGCGGAACGCCGCATCTATCCTTCGATCGATATCAATCGTTCCAAAACCCGCAAAGAGGAATTGCTGTTGGAGCACGCCGAACTCGAACGCGTCTGGTTGTTGCGCAAGGTTCTCAACGAAATGAACGCCAGCGAAGCGGTGGAACTCCTGATCGAGCGGATGCGAAAAACCAAAAGCAATCGGGAATTTCTGGATACGCTGCATCAGTCGAATCTCTGATCGGATCATGAAATCGAGCGGCTTGCGCGATGAATACCGCAACGTGCGGCTCCTGCTGGCCTATGCGATCCGCTACAAATCGCGTTTGGCGTTATCGCTGGTCTGCAGTGTGATCGTATCAGTTCTCAGCGTGGGCTCTCTTACGATGCTCATGCCGATTGTCGAAACGATTTTCCAACCGCAACATCGCCTCGTCGAGGCGGAACCATCCGCGGATGGATTGCATGCCTTGTTGGCGCCGTTTTACCGTTTTGTGGATTATTATGCGCAATCGTCTCCGTTCGGAACGCTGCTGTGCGCGTGTGTCTTCTATCTCCTGCTCGTCGCCATCTACGGCGGTTTTCGCTATG
>QZKN01000151.1 GCA_003598175.1 Candidatus Omnitrophota bacterium | reverse complement strand
CTGGGGATTGATGGTTCCATCGCCGCGATCGATGGCAAACAAGACGGTGCATTGGAAACCGTGATGCGTCGCCAGAATTTTCGCCAGCTGCGGCATGGATTCTTCCGATCGATATTCCTCGTCGCCGGTTACGAAAACGATGTGCTTGCCCTTGCCCGGCCCGTCCTGGCCTTTCAAAACCGCCCACGGATCGGCGGCGTTGGCAGAAAGCGCCGTCACGAAAAAACAACCTGCGATCAAGTAACGAAAAATGGTTGGTTTGCACTGATGATTGAACATAATGAATCCTTTCTTCATCCCTGAAATTCAAATCGCGCTGATTATAGCATGGACTTACGCCGGCGCGGAAGCGGATACTCTCGCCCATCCCTTTTCATCGCCTGGCAATCTTCCGTTGATAGGCAATGGTGATAAAGTGTTTATAGACTCGGTTTTCATTTCATTTTAAAAAAGGAGAATTTGATAATGCAACAAAAAATGAAAGCGACATGGATTTGTCTCTGCATGGTGGGATTGGCAAGCATTTCCGCACAAGCGGCGGAAGAGGGTTGGATATCCCTCTTCGACGGCGAGAGTTTCGCCGGCTGGGAAAAAACCACCGATAATCCGGACACCTTCAGTATTCAAGACGGCGCCATCGTCGCGAAAGGTCCGCGCTGCCACCTGTTTTACATGGGCGATGTGTTGAACCACAATTTCACCAATTTCGAGTTGAAAGTGGATGTGATGACAAAACCCAACTCCAACGGCGGCATCTTTTTTCACACCACCTATCAAAAAGACGGCTGGCCGCGTAAGGGATATGAAGTGCAGGTGAACAACTCCTACGCCTCCGATCCGCGCAAAACCGGCAGCCTTTACAACACGAAAGACGTTTATGAAGCCTATGCGAAGGATAATGAATGGTTTACCGAACATGTCATCGTATGGGGCGATCACGTCGCGATTTTGGTGAATGGCAAGATGGTGGTGAACTTCATCGAACCCGCCGAGGCGAAAAAATCCGAAAAATCATTGTCCAGCGGCACCTTCGCACTACAGGGACACGATCCCGGCAGCACAATCTATTATAAAAATATCCGCGTAAAGCCCCTGCCGGACACGCCCGCATGGCAACCGCTTTTCAATGGCAAGGATTTGGAAGGTTGGGAACAACTCAATGGGACCGCCAAATTCGAAATCGAGGACGAGGTCATCGTCGGAACGACGGTGGAAGGCAGCGCCAACTCGTTTTTGTGCACGAAAAAACATTATTCCGATTTCGAACTGGAATTTGACGTCAAATGCGATCCACGCCTGAATTCCGGCGTCCAAATTCGCAGCCAAAGTTTGAAAGAGTATCAAAACGGACGCGTGCACGGTTATCAGGTCGAGATCAATCCCTCCGATCGCGCATGGAGCGGCGGTATTTATGACGAAGCGCGCCGCGGATGGTTGTGCGATTTGAAGGACAACGAAGAAGGGCGAAAAGCGTTTAAAAACAACGAATGGAACACGTATCGCGTGCTTTGCTACGGCGATAAGATCATGACCTGGATCAACGGCGTGCCCACGGCGGATTTAACCGATGACATGACCAAGGAAGGATTTATCGCTTTGCAGGTTCACAGTTTCAAAGGCGACACGCCGGCTCATGTGTGGTGGAAAAATATTCGTATTCGCGATTTGTCGAAGACTATGCCGTCAGAATAAAAACAGGATCCGCATGAATGCATACAAGGTGGGTTCTTTGCATGACGCAGCCCACCTTTTTCTTTGTTGATTGCATCTACATGCGGAAAAAATGTCTGTACTCCGTTCCAATCCTTTTTTTCTCCTTTACCACCTTTTCAATCTCTTTTACAATCGCTTTATTAAACCTTATTTTTCAAACCATTTTGGTGAAATACCGTCATGAAAATCCTGGTTGTCGATGATTCATCCACCATGCGAAGATTGATCATCAATCTTCTCTCTTCGAAAGTGGGGAACATTGAATTCCACGAAGCGGAAGATGGCAAGGAAGCTGTCATGAAATTCAAGGAGCAGCCATTTGACGTAATTTTCATGGATATGTTCATGCCCAACATGAACGGAGTGGATGCGGTAAAGAAAATCCGGTTGAACGACAAAAAAGTAAAAATCATCATGGTGACGACGAACGTGGACAAGAACAACATCCTGATGGCGTTGAAGGCCGGCGTGAACAATTATGTCGTCAAACCATTTACGAGCGAATTTCTCCTCCAAAAATTTCAAGATACCTTATCCCGGCAATAAAAGTGTGCTCAAGGCTTCGTTTCAACTTACGTTTTCATGAATTTGTCAATACAATTTTCTCGATTTTCACATCCTGAATGGAACGCCGGCATCCTGCCGGAATTGCTGCCGTGACGGCGGCGTTACATTTTCCAGGAACAATAAATGAAATGAATGGTTATTGGATTGGCATCCTAGCCTTCGCGCCGGGCTTATTTTGGCTGTGGTATTTTTATAAAAAAGACGAATTGGAGCCGGAGCCGAAAGCGTTGGTTTGGCGCATGTTTTTTTACGGTATGCTTCTCGTCATTCCTTGCGGTTTGATCGAGAATATCCTGCCGCTCTCGCCTTTTACCATGCTTATCTTTGCCGCGCCCGTCATCGAGGAATGCGCCAAATTTTTTCTTGTCCGCACGACGATCTACCGTTATGCGGAATTCGACGAGCCGATGGACGGCATCGTCTATGCGGCCGCGACAGCGTTGGGATTTGCCTCTCTCGAAAATCTGGGCTATCTGATCTCTCACCAGTCATCCGTGCTGACCATCGGAGATGAATCCGTTTACGGCGGCACGCTCGGACTTTCCCTGTCGCGAGCCCTCCTTTCCGTTCCCGGCCACGTCCTGTTTTCCGCCGCGTGGGGATTTGCGCTGGGAATCACAAAATTTATGGATGAATCATCCAAAGGTTGGATTTATGTTCGCGCGGGATTGGTTATATCCATTATTTCTCATGGCTTGTTCAATTTCCTGTGTATGGCGCCGTGGGGAGCGTTTTTATTGCTAATATTTATGTATAGCAGCGGAAGGATGGTCAAAAAACAGATATTAACCGCATTGATGAACTCACCGCACGCGCCTTATGACCTAAAAGATTAGCTCATTGCTCCCGCAGTTTATCCATACATGCTTTTATGACCGTTTGCGGCGACAGATTTTCCAAACAAATGATGTGATTACAGCGTTTTTGAAAACACGGCCGGCAATGGACATCCTGCTTGAGAACCGTCGCGCCGGGATCGTAGGGTCCGGTCAGGTCGGGATCGGTCGGGCCGAAAAGCGCGACGGTTTTGACGCCCACCGCGGAAGCCAGATGCATGGGCGCGGAATCGTTGCCGACGAACAAATCGGAAATTTCGAGTAAAGCCGCCAACTCCGGTATCGAGAGCTGTCCTGCCAGATTCAGGCATTTTCCGTTCATCTGCCGGGTGATGCGATCCACGATCGGCGTTTCGTCCTTTGCGCCTGTTAGTACGATTTCCCCATTTGTTCGGAGGTACAATTCGTCCGCCAGCTGAGCAAAATAGGACTCCGGCCAGCGTTTGGTTTCCCATTTTGCGGTCGGGCAGATGGTGATCAACGGCCTGCGAATCGGGTGTTCGGCCAGTAACGCATGAACGCGGTTTCGATGATGTACCTTGATCGGCAGCGGAAATTCAATCCGCTCCAACCGCTTTGCGCCCAGCGCTTCGCAGAGGAGAATGTACCCCTCCACGGCGTGCATGGACCGCGTGGGAATGTCCAAAGTTTCCGTATAAAAATAGGTTGAACCTTCGCGCCCGTTTTTATAACCGATTCGTCTTTTGCAGCCGGTTAAAAACGAGAGCATGGCGGAACGAAAAAGGCATTGAATATCGATAACCGTGTCAAATTGCGGTTCGCGCAGTTCGCGCAACAAGGATGGTAGTCGTCGGAAGAATGAGCCGCGTCGTTTCACTTTCACGACGTGATCGACGAGCGGATGATCGAGAACCACATCCGCATTTTCTTCGAAAACCAGCCAGCTGATGCGTATTTCGGGAATGCGGATTTTGAGAATCGGCAACATGCAGGTGGCCTGAATCACGTCGCCTAACGCGGAGGGTTTTATGATCAAAATGTTTTTCATTCGTTACTGCAAATCGTTCATTTTTTTGCCTTCACGTTCCAAAGAGTGGAAGACAACAAAACCGCCAAAATCGCCGCGCCCAGCCAAAATAGGATCGCGCTGTTGAAATCGTGAAGAGATTGTCCTTCCACGACCGTTTTCCCTGCTTCGATCAAATTGCCGCTCACCCATTCCTGCACCGCCGCGCCCAAATAACTGAATACGCCGACCAAACCCATTGCCGCGCCAGTGGCCCGTTTCGAGCAAATATCCACCGCCATAAGCCCGCCGAGAAAAACCAGCAAACCGCCGAGGCCGAATCCGAACATCGAAGCGCCCAGCACGTGCAGGATGTTGAAATGGGAACCCACATGCAATTCGCCGGCGGTTTCATGAATGGTGTAATCCATCAATCCGAAAGCCCAATCGCTGCAATGGATGATCCAGCAGTTACGCTGGTCGCCGTTAAAATCTTTATAACTTTCGGATGTGATATACGCGTTTTCCGGCAACACGAATCCGTGTTCCTGAAACACCTGTGAAATCTCGCCGGACGCCGGTCCATCGTTTATATTTGTCGCAAACGCGGGATCGAGATTGAAGAGATGGGTTGAGGGGGCGGTAAATAAAATGATCAGCCCCACGATCTCCACGAGTCCGTAAAATAACGCGACGACGTTCCGTCTCGATCCAAAAAAGAAGTCGG
This sequence comes from Candidatus Omnitrophota bacterium, assembly GCA_003598175.1. Lineage (GTDB taxonomy): Bacteria > Hinthialibacterota > Hinthialibacteria > Hinthialibacterales > Hinthialibacteraceae > SURF-12. The sequence goes on along the minus strand of QZKN01000151.1, from coordinate 78,086 downwards.
AAACAAAACCGGACGACACCGCGCCCACGGTTTCCACTATTTTTGCCAGGCCCAACAGCGATCCCGCCGCGATGATGGAATAATCCTTGGCTTCCTGCAAAAACATGACGCCCCAACTGCTGATGCCATACCGCGCGACGTACATACAGGCGCTGCTGAGGCCGAGAATCCATACGGCCGAATTCAATAGAACTTCTTTTTGCGCCTGCCAAATGGAAATCGATTCCGTTTGCTCCTCGCCGGAGTGATCGTTTTTGTACTCCGCAATGGCCGGCAGACCGAGCGTGCGCGGACGGTCGGCGAGAAAAACCGCCATGAGAATGGCCACGCCGATTGTAATTCCTCCCGCGCTCCAAAATCCCCATCGCCAGCCGAAGTAGGAGATGACCACCGCCGTCAGCACAAAGGTGATGCCTTCGCCGATGCTGTGCGCCGCGCTCCACAGCCCGTACCGCGTTCCCCGTTCGCGATTGCTGAACCATTGCGACATGACCACCACACTGGGAGCGCATCCCATCGATTGAAACCATCCGTTCAGAAACCATAATACCAAAAAAACGAGGAAAACATCGGAAAATCCGAAGAGGATATTAATGACAGCGGATACCAGCAGACCGGTCGTCATGAATTTCCGCATGTTGCAATGATCGGCGATGAATCCACTGATCAATTTTCCAAATGCGTAGCTGAGCCAGATGGCAAAGCCGATTTTCCCCAGCTGCGCGGCATCCAGGACGCCGCTGTCGATCATCGGTTTCTTGGCCACGCTGATGCTTAAACGAGTGACATAATAAAAACTGTATCCGAAAACAATGGCGAGAAACACTTCCCGGCGTTTCCGCTCATAAATTTTCCGTATCTCATTTTCGTTTTCCCGCAGCGGCTTATCCGGCCCGGTCCGATAAAAATTCGCAATACCTTTCCACACATTCATATCCCTTGCGCCCTGTCCCTTTTATTTTGTCATTCTCAACGAATCGCAACGCCGCCGTATTGGCGACATTTCCGGTGCAGCCGACAGGATGCCGGCGTGGGGATTTCATGAAAACCGGCGACGTCGCTGTCGTTCCATTGTTAAACATCCTTTTGCGTTATGCAAGGCATTCGCAAGCAACTCCAACGCGCTATCAAACTGAGGTGGATCTCATTGTCAAGACAAATTGAAGGGATGTTGCCTCTTGCTTTTTTTAAGTTTTATGGTTTCCTGATTTCCGAATCAGAAAGCTGGATTCTCTTTTTGAATGAGTCTGTTTCCCGGAATGATGAAAGGAGAAGAGTTTGTGCGCTTGCCGAACGGAGAGCATGCGTTCATTGATTTACGAAAATTTTACGATTATATACTTGATAATGAGCATGATGAAGGAAAACACAAAGCGCGGTTATTTCAAAGTGTTCTTGGGATTACAATATGTAACGTCGATTTGCTTGTGAAAGCATTAAGAGAAGCGGCAAGGTCGAACGAAGTAATTCTCGGAAAAAAAGATGATTATGGGCAGCGTTTCACAATTGATTTCTACTTTATTGGACCAATCAGTAAAGCAGTGATTCGTTCTGCGTGGATTATTCGTACCGGTGAGGAAATTCCTAGATTTGTTTCATGCTACTTGCGATAAGGTAGGAGTTTTACGGTGAAAAAGAAAAAAAAACCTCAATTATTCGATATGATCGCAATATTGGAATCGTATGAGGAAAGCCATTTGCAAACCGGTGATGTTGGCACGGTTGTGGAATTATTGCCTCCGGATGCGGTGGAAGTGGAATTTTTGGATCGGGATGGCCGGACAAGATGTATTGCAACATTGCCCATTTCCGATGTGTTGGTTTTAAATCGCGAGCGAACCGTGGTGTGATGGTTATTGTCTGAAGAATCCATTCTTCCGGCAGAACTGAGAACAATTGATAAGAAAACGAGGTGAAAGATGAATCGATTACTTTCCTTGATTACCTGTATCACGCTGGTGTCGTGCGTATTGTCTGTTTTTCACGCAATGGCGGACAATCCCGGCGAGTTGCGCGTCTCCAAAATGGCCGACGTGCGGCAGCATTTCGCCGATCCTCCCGCCCCGTATCGTCCCGCTCCGCTTTATGTGTGGAACGATGACATGCAGGAAGAGGAACTTGCCCGCCAGTTGGACGAATTCAAACAACAAGGTTATGGCGGCGTTTTCGTTCATCCTCGTCCCGGCCTGGTTACGCCTTATCTATCCGACCGCTGGCTGGAATTGTGGCGTTTCACGGCGGATGAAGCGCAAAAACGAGGCATGGTGACTTATATTTATGATGAAAACAGCTATCCGTCCGGTTTTGCCGGCGGTTTCGTGCCCGAATTAATTCCCGATTCCACTCAGCTTTCCCTGCAGCGGCAGGAATTTTCCGCGGATAAGCTGAATGATCTGATCGTTGATGGAGATACGCTTGCTCTCTACCGCGTAACTGACGAACAGGCGGGAAAATATGAACGAGTATCCCTTCCTGCAGTCGCAAAAGGCGAATCAAAATCCGCCGGCGACTTGAATCTGCAACCGGCTATGTATATCGCTTATCGCGTCCGTTATGGAAACCGCTCGCCGTGGTATGGCGGGCGAACCTACGTTGACGTCATGCGTCGCGACGTCACGGATTGCTTTCTGAAAGTCACGCTCGAAAATTACGACAAAGTGTTGTCCGATCTTTACGGCAAAAGTGTTTTGGCCTGTTTCTCCGACGAACCGCAGGTTGCCGGCTGCTGGTCGTCGATCCTGCCTGCCGCTTTTCAGAAACGCTGGGGCTACGACCTTCTCGATCATCTGCCTTCGATCCACGCCGATGTGGGCGACTGGCGGCGCGTTCGGCACGATTACGCGGCAACCATTCTCGATTTGTTCATGAACAATTTCGCCAAACCATATTATGAAGCCTGTGAAAAACGCGGAATCGCCTCCACCGGCCACGTTTGGGAACACGGCTGGCCGGATCTCTCCCACAACCCGGACATCATGAGTTTCTACGCCTGGCAGCACTGGCCCGGCATCGACTGCCTGATGAATCAATACAGCGAAGCCTTCAATGCGCAGTTCGGCAATTACCGTTCCAACAAAGAAGTCAACAGCATTGCCAATCAATTCGGCCGCGTGCGTAAATTATGTGAAGCGTACGGCGCGGGCGGCTGGGAATTGACCCTCGAAGACATGAAACGCATCGGCGATTTTCTGCACGTCGGCGGGATCAACCTCTTCAATCCCCATCTCAGTTATTACACCATTCGCGGCGCTCGCAAACGCGACCATCCGCAATCCTTTTCCTATCACGCGCCGTATTGGGAAGCGTATCACATCTCCACCGACTATTTCAGTCGTCTTTCGTGGACGCTCGCAGCGGGGAAGGAACGCAATCCGATTTTGGTCATTCAACCTACCACGACCGCATGGATGTATAACTGGAGCCGTTCCCAATCCCCAAAATTAAACGAACTCGGCACGGCTTTTCAAAGTTATATTACTGAGCTGGGTGCGGCGCACGTGGCGTTCGATTTGGGCAGCGAACCGGTCATGGCCGATCATGCTCGCGTGCAGGACGGCAAACTCGTTGTCGGCGAGTGCGCCTACAATCTCGTGATTCTGCCGCCGGGAACGGAAAATTTGGAGAGCTCAACCGTCCGCCTTCTTGATGATTTCGTCGAAAACGGTGGTAAAATCATTAGCCTCGTCGGCGTTCCGCCTTACGTGGATTGCAAACCCAGCGATTCCATCCAAACAATCAAACAAAAAGCGGGAAAGAGATGGATTGAGGAAAACTTCACTCCTGACCAACTCAAACAGATGGAAAATGCAGGCGTTCTCGTCACCTCGACGCCGCCGAAAAACGGCCGCGTCTACCACTATCTGCGCGAACTGGACGATGGCTATCTTCTGTTCGTTTCCAACACCAGTTTGGACGAATCGTCCGTCGCGGAAACCACCGTTTCCTGCAAATTCGTGGAAAAATGGAATCCCGCATCGGGAACTTTCGAATTCATCGAAACTCAATCGCAAACCGGCGACTCAAAGTTATGGAATGTTGAACTCCCACCCGCCGGCAGCGCCCTTTTTGCAATTTATCGTAAAGGCAAGCCGGATCCCAATCTTCCGCCCCAGTCAAAATTTGTCGCAAAGGACACACCGCTGAAAACAATCGGCGAATTGCAGATCGAAATGCTCGAGCCGAACGTCCTGCCGCTGGATTACGTCGATTTGATAGTAAGCGGCAAGGAATCAAAAGGGCTGTATTTCTACGACGCCCAACGGCAAATCTATCAGGCGCATGGTTTCGATAGAAATCCGTGGGACAGCGCGGTGCAATTCAAAGATGAAATCCTGCAAAAAGACCATTTTCCGCCGGATTCCGGTTTTGAATTGCGCTATCCCTTCACCATCGCAAATTACGACTCCATGCCGGCATTGCGGCTGGTCGTCGAGCGGGGAGAACGCTATCAGGTCAGGATCAACGGGCATTTGGCGCAGTCGGAAAAGGGAGAATGGTGGCTGGATCGATCGTTCAACGTTTACAATCTCAAACCCGAATGGCTGAAGGACGGCCGCAATGAGATATCCACAATCGGTCGGCCGTTTACTCTCCATCACGAACCGGAAACGGTCTATTTGCTGGGCGATTTCCAACTGGCTAGCGCAGAGAAAGGATGGAAAATCGTTCCTCCGACGGCTTTACAACTCGGCTCGTGGTCAGAGCAAGGACGTCCCTGTTATCCCGGCAAAGTGGCTTACACGCAAAAAGTCGTCTGTGAGCAAGGTTCAGCGCCTCATTATGTGGAATTGCAGGATTGGAAAGGAACCGTCGCGCGCGTGGACGTGAACGGCGAATTCGCCGGATACATCGGCTGGCAGCCCTGGCGGCTGGATATCAGCGATAAAATCCGCAATGGCGAGAACACCATCACCGTCGTCGTTTTCGGCAGCCTGAAAAACCTGCTCGGTCCGCATCATAACGGCTCCCCGCGCGGCTCCGCCTGGCCTGGCATGTTCCAACGCGGCCCGAAAGACGGTCAACCGGCCGGCGATCGATACGACGTGATCGGATATGGTTTAAACCAACCGTTTCAGGTATTTTGATTTTGTAGAGGAAAAAATATTAATAAACCGGTTTAATCCGTTTTCGTTAAGTTAAGTAAATTGAAGGCGTTCGCGCCAAGGATAGATTTGCGAACGCCTTCTTTCATATCCCTCATCAACTCATTTGCCGCTGCCAGACTTTCTCCCAACGAATAATCAGGAAAATCCGAGCCCCAAAGAATGCGTTCACCTTTTGTTTGACGCAGAAAAAAGTGAAGATCGTTCCAGACGGAGGTAGTTGGGGAAAAATAATTGATGATGTAGGAAATATCCGTATAAACCGATGGATGCGCGCTCATCAATTCCATCGTTTCCAGCACATGAAACGATCCGCCATGCGCCAGAATCAAATGCAGGTGCGGAAATTCCGCCAGCAATTCGTCATAATGCAATGGCGTCCACTGCAACATATGCCCGGCGGGAAGATGAAAGGTATCCATAACCACCGGAATTGCATTTTCTTCCGCAAATCCAAAAATATCTCGCAACGTGGAGTTATGCGGCGAATTTAAATTCTGCCGTTTGGGATGCAGTTTGATGATCCGCGCCCCATGATCCATCAACCTTTTTAATTGTTCTGCGATATCGTAAAACACATCCACGGTCACTCCGGGTATGAAGCGATCCTTATGTTGCGCCGCGGTTTTCAGCATGAAATCATTATCATGCAGCCACGGCATGGGTAACAGCACGGCCATGTCGACAGCCGCCTCATCCATTTGCCGCAACAAAGCATCAACGGACGCGTCCGCGCCGTTTCCAAACCACTTGCCATTGGGCGTGAGATGTGCGTGAACATCAATGATCATGAAATCCGATCCTATCGTTGCACATGCTTCATTCCATTCATACTGTATTTCTTGCTAATTCAATGGATTCCAAGCATTTATATAAATTCCGATATCCTCTATTATAGTGTTGCCCTGAAAAAAACGTCAAAAATTACGGTGCGGAAATTTTGCACACTCAATATATGCCAATTTCAAGTTTAAATAAGACTTTTTTCCATGACGACATAGGACCGGAGATCAATATATGAAATTGACATCACAACAGCGCCTTTTAAAGACATTTCGTCGCGAACCGGTGGATCGTGTGCCGATTTCCACATACGAACTGCTCCCTTTCGGCGCGGATTCCTGGTATGAAAACCAACCCAGCTATCGCAGTCTTCTACAATTCATCGGCGAGAACACGGATATTCTTTACCTTTGGGAGCGATCCGGAATAAATAAATATCGCTGGGACGAGGAAATCGTCGAATGGCGCGAAGGCAAAAGCACGTTTCAGCGATATACACTCCATACGCCCGTACACGACCTTACCCGTCTCACTCGTCGCGATGACGACCTCCACACGACGTGGACGATCGAGCCGTTGTTCAAAACACTTGAAGACATGGAAACGTATTATGCCCTGCCGTGGGAATTCGGCGGGGTGGACATGAGTTCGTTTGAGCAGGCCGTCGCGCGTTTGGGCGATCGCGGCGTTATGCTGTGTGATACGATGGATCCGGTATGCACGATGGCGTATGCACTCGATTTCGAGCCGTTCATGATTCTCGCCTGGCAGGAACGAGCAAGGTTGCGGAAATTCATGGACCTCGCGCTCGAACGCCTTCACGCCGAATTGCGGTACAAACTCGAACATGGCGCCGGTCCGGTTTGGCGGATTTACGGTCCCGAATACATCAGCCCACCTTATTTTCCGCCCGATGTTTTCCGCGAATTGGTGCTTGAATATGATAAGGCGATAATCGACCTGATTCACGAATACGGCGGTTACGTTCGGTTGCATTCGCACGGCAACGTCAGCCAGCTGCTCGATCAATTCATCGAAATGGGCGCAGACGCCACCGATCCGCTCGAACCTCCGCCGCAGGGCGACGTCGACCTGGGCGATGTTAAGAAACGATATGGCGAGAGTCTGATTCTCTTTGGTAATATCGAACTCGCCTATCTCGAATATTGGCAGCCGGAACAGATCGAAACCTACGTCAAACAATCCATCGACGCCGCGGCGGAAGGCGGCGGTTACGTCATCATGCCGACTGCCGCGCCCATCAACGCGCCATTGTGGCAAACGACTGAAAGAAATTACTATCGATTGATCGAAACAGCGCTAAATTATGGTAGGTATGAATAAAATTTTGAAAATGATATAAGGAATCTGATTCTGTGGGAAGAGGTGTAAGTCTAATGAAATCAAAATGCCGGAGGGGGGACTCGAACCCCCACATTCCGAAGAATACCAGATTTTGAGTCTGGCGCGTCTACCAATTCCACCACTCCGGCTTTATTGAAGTTCCGTAATTTCTGGTTCTTTGTAAATCCAAGCCATTCAACCAGTTCCTCTATTGTAATCAGTCTCTCCTTTTTCATCAATCCCTGTTTATGATTAAATAACGTCGAAACACTCATTTCCTGCTCTCCCTTTTCGATTCGGATACTGACAAGCGACAATTATTGTTTCCAATGAAGTGAAAAAAATAGCAAGAAAATAACAGAAAGTGTAATTTCCCGCTTCCGATCCTTCATTTCCCGAATCCCATCGAACCGATCGATATTATTTTGTAGATTGAGCCAAAATTGAGGAGTCATATGCGATTTTCGTCGCGAGAAGCGCTTCGATCCTTGCCTCGCCGAAAATGATTCGACTCAATCGGATCTGCATTAGTTACCATTCATTACTTGATAAATCTCAATTCCCGGTCCGTTACATTTTCGTTCCCATAGCCTTCGCACCGTACTGTAGGTGTCTTCCACATCCGCTGATTCCTCCGAGTCGTTGACGCCGGTTTGGTCCGTTTGAAAAACGGAAAATACCTGTACGGGATTGTCACTGCCTGCGAATCGCTTCAGCGCTTCCCTTCTCTGCCGATACGTTTCATCGAGATAACCGGGAAACACAGCGAAGGCGCTTACGGCGACATACGCGGCAGGGGCATTCAGCGCTCTTTGCAGTTCCGGCATTTGCGAAGAGGGGATTTGATCGATGACAACCACGCGCGGATCCAGCGATGTGTTCCACGGCTCCGCCATGCCGCGGTAGGGGATGGGTACGGCATACAGATCCGCGGCGATAAATCCGTTCGCCGGTTGGCCGCGAAGCCATTTGAGGCAGGTAATGCGGCTGTCTTCCTGTTTGAATAGAAAATTGCTGCGCAAATCTTTAACCAGCGGTTCGATCAGACACAAAACCACCAGCAAAGTTGGCAGTGTTATTTTCATATAACAACTTTCAATTCTTTGCGATAACGAAAAAACACAAAAGGCCGCCGCCAGCGAGAACCACGGCAACGCCGGCAATGAAAACCGCATAAAGTACAGCGGATGGACAAAAATCAACGCCAGATAACAAGCGGGAAACAGTAACCATTCCCACATTTTTTTGCGAGCGAGCATCGCGATTCCCACAAAGGATAAGCAAACTGTGAAAACGCCCTCACTGATGAACAAGGATTTCAAAAAAAGCCATCCCGACCAGATTTTTTCCTGCCCCGGCCAGCCGCTTCGCGCCGCGTTCGATAATTTCCCCATTTCTTCAAAAAATGTTTCTGCATCGAGAACGGGAAACGGGCAGATCAGCAAAAAACCGACCATCGCCAACACCGCCGCGATGGCGAGCTCGGCGAATACTTTGCCGGCGTGGGATTTCAATATTCCTTTTCGCAAAGATCGCAATAACCAAACCAGCAACAACGCCGCCGTTGCGGGAAACGCATTGTATTTGAACGCGACGGCAACACCGCTCACGGCGGAAGCCATGTAAAACCAACGCAAAGAATCCAACCGCATGCCGCGCATCCCCCATCCCAGCGCCAGCGTCAGAAAAAAAGTCATCGCCGCGTCGTTGACGGCGAAATGGCTTTCCCGCACATTGGCGAACGAGACGGCCGTCATGGCCGCCGCGATCAATCCAACGCGGTGATGGCTCAATTCCTTCGCCAGCAAAAATACCAGGATCACGGTTCCCGCGCCGAACATTGCGGATAATACCCGGCTGCCCAAAACCAGATCGAACGGGCGATAATGGAACGTCGTGATCGGATCCGTCGAGGGTCGCAGACGCATCGGATCGATCCCCAACCATTCCGGCGTCCGCACGGGAGGGCCGATACGCAGCCACAGCGGATACCACAATGCACTGGCGTAGGAAAATCCGGGCGGATTGCGAAAATAATTCGGATTCCATTCCCCGTCCAGACAGCGCGCCGCGCCGGACACATATTTCCATTCGTCCGGATGAAAGCGAAACGGCAGGCTCCAGCCGGCGGCGTCAAGGCGCAGCCACAGCGCCATGAAAACGACGCCGATCAGGCAAACGGGGATGATAAATTTATTATTTATGTGATTATTCCACATTTGAATTATCGTTTATTTCCACAGCCTCACAATGAATCGTTCTCCGTCTTCAATCAAGTCAGGTTCTTTTCCATTGTGTTCCAACATCCCTCTGATAATTTTTCGCGGCACTCCCATCCCCATATGTTCCAAATAGCCGTAATCCCGCATGACGTCTTTCAATAGTTGGTTTCTGGCGGCGCGGCAGCCGGTTTTCATTCGTTCCGGCGTAATCCCGTTGGGAAGCCGTCCAGGGGAGATGACCTCCAAGCGGTCTTCATAAATAGAGAGTTCTATATCTGTACTCGAAAGCAGATAATCTCTATGAACCAAGGCGTTGATAATCGTTTCTCGAACCGCTTCCTCCGGATAACTCCAATGTTCTTTTCGGCGAGCGCCTCCTTCAAGGTGAGCTGTCACCTCTGTATTTCTGCGAATGAACTCAATTGATTGTTCAACTAGGCCGTTTTCGATGCACTTCTTGTTTGCCATGAGTGGCGTAAAAGGGCCGCGTAGCGTTGAACGTTCTTTCGCGGCATAATCCTTTACTTTTCCCGGATACGCCGCCGCGTCGATTCCTGCCTGAGGGAGAAAACGATTTGGATTGGGGCAAAACAAAAGGATTCCCGCAACGGTAACAGGATTTTTTCCGTTGTTTTCAATTAAAAAATCCGTGTTCATTAGCAGAGTTTCCCAGCCCTCAATATCGCCGTCTTTGGGAATGGGTTGTTTACGAATACGCTTGAAGTAATCTTTAAGTCTTCTCCAGTCCAAATCATGAAACGAGGAGCCGGAAACCGGTCGTGTTTCCAGGCGAAAGGCGCCGCGCTGCTGGAAAAGCCGTTCTAATTCCTCCTGACTGGCTTCATCTATGCGCGTCCCAACGCGGATATAATACGTTCGATGATTATTATGCCAGACGTGATGGACTGACCAACCGCATTCGACTTGTACTACAGCAACATCTTTTCCTGGTTCAACATCACGAAGAATTTCAAAATAGGGAATGATTGCCGGCCTTATTTTGTCCCGACAAACGGTCATCACCCATTCTTCGAGATTTTCTCTCGTAATCCCGGAAATGGAACTGTCATCCTCCACACCTAGTAATACACGACCTCCTTGCAAGTTTGCGAATGCCACCAACTCTTTAGCTAAAACACGATTCTCAATTACATCTCGTTTAAACTCCACACCGGAGTTTTCTCCATTTTTGATCAACTCCAACAATTCGGTTTTTGTCATGATTCAAAATCCATACTTGAGCCTACGCATTTCAAAGGCGATTTTGCCGCCTTCCAGCACTTCTTCAACAAGTTCTCTGACGGATTGGGTGTCGATGGAACCCATGAGGTTTTTCGGTAATAGGGCTTTTCCTTCCCCAGCTTCTCCCTGCGCAACGAGCCCCGCGATTAATTCCGCATCTCCCAAAACCGGGATGTTGGCATTATGAGTCGCAAAGATAAATTGCCGTCGTCGTTTTTCCTCGCGCATTTTCGGAACGATCCCATCCGTAATAAAACGATTGTCCAGATCGTCTTCCGGTTGATCGATAACCAATGGAGATTGAGACTCCAACAAAAGCAGCAACAAGATGGCCGTCGCTTTTTGTCCGGTAGATAAATCGTCCAACGATTGCCAGTTTGGAGTCGATCCTTCCGGGGAAACATTCAGTTTTATCGTGGCTGTCGGAGGTAAATCCAGTTCTTCGATTTGCATCAAAATCTCGATACCTGCGCCGGCAATTCGTTCGGCTTGTGTACCGGGAATAGCATAATTCTTTGTTAGACATTCCGCTCCGCTCCGACACGTATCCACAAATTCTTTGAGAGAAAGCGAAGGATTGCTTCCAAGAATCTCTAAAGTTTCACTCAAGCGTCCTCCAATTTGATCACGAAAAAGCTGAAAAAGGGAATCACGATTACCGGCGAAGATTACCTCAACAGTAACCTGATCACGTAGTTTTCTATTCACCTTTTTGGCTGCATGTTCAAGTGCGCGATATTCTTCGGTTTTCACGTCTTCCCATTCAGCCAGGTATTGTGTTCTTTCATGTTCATATTCACGCTTATCCCGTTCCAATGCTTCTTGCCGATCTTTCAACGGACGTAGTTCTTCTATTTGTTGGCGCAGGTGAATGAATTCTTCACCATCCACTTTTGATTTTTGCAGTTCGCGAAGTAATTTCTGATACTCTTCCTGAACTTGTTGTTTTCGAACTTCCCATTCAACACGAGTTTCATAAATCCCGGCTTCTGCTTTTTGAATTCGTTCATCCATCTGCCCAAGCAAAGTCCGGATGTCTTGAGTCAATTGCTCCAAAACTTGATCCAATTTTGCGAGGATGGTTTTACCCGGAAGCCCTTCCAATGCCTTTATCGCAACAAAAGCACGGTCAATCGGTAATTCACGTCGCACTTGTTCAATCCAATCCTTAAAAGGAACGAGTCTTTCTTCTGTAGTTTTTAGAATTCGTTCTTCCTTTACCAATACACTTCGTTCTTTGAGCTTTTCCTCCAATCCCGCTTCTTGAAAGCGGCGAAGTGTTTCCTCAAGAGAAGGCAACGCCGCCAATCTTTCTTTTATTTGCAGTCGTTCCTTATTTAATTCAAGCAATCGGTTCCGAGAACGTTCCAATTTTCGTGTAATTTCAATTTTCCGTTGGGAAAGTGAAGCGTCTTTTTCGACAAAACGTTCCAATAAATAGGCTAATTTCTCTTTGCTCTTCGTAAGCTCGGATATTTCATGCTGACCATATATCTCGACTTGGGGAATGATATCAGCAGGAAGAATATTTAATACCGTTCCCGTTTCATCACGTACGATGGGAGGATTCGGAATGGTTCTCTCGATCACGTATTCGCGTTTGGACGGGTGATACGAGCGCAGCAGGAGAGAGATTTTTGTGCCGTTTTTCAATACATTGCTCGTGATTCCTTTATGAGATTTTTGCGCATCCTCTCCTAAAGGAATCAGACCAAGAACATAGCGAAGACTTTCAATGATTGTCGATTTTCCGGTTCCTCGACCTCCGATCAACACATTCAGGTTTTCGTTGAAATGAATCGCGGCTTCATCCAGAAATCCCCCCTGCCAGGCCATGGCAACAAATTCAGCGTGTTCCTCAGGGGCATCGTCGCTTGACAGACGAATTCTCGAGGATGGATCGAGAAACGCTTGCCGAAGGCCTTCCACGGAAACTGCTGACATCTTGATCCAACACGAGGAACCGGGTTTTTCAACATCATCGGGAGACGAAACATCTTGCGCATTTATAATCGCAATGGGGCGTTCTCTTAAGTAATTAGGATCCTTATTTTGCAGAATTTGGTTGAATTCCACATTTTCATTGCTTACCGGCCCAGGAATGGCAACAGCCAATAAACAAGGGGATTTCCACAAATTCGAACGGGCGTTTTTCTGGATTGCGGTCAGTAATCCTTTATTACAAGTGATATGCGGAGCAAAACAAACACTACTCCATTCAGAAGATTTATGCAACAAATCATCGCAATCGAAATCAATGGATTGAGGCGGTTCTTGAATATCCAAAATACCACATTTTGCCAAAATTGATTCGATTCTTCTTGGCTGTTCGTCGGGATTAAAAAGACAGATAATATGAATGCCTTCTTTTGTTTCCAACTCGACTCCATTGAATACGATAATCCCTGCATCCTTCGCTTTCAAGGATAATTTCGTACTCGTGTGAATCCGATGGTGATCGGTTATCGCAATGACTTCAATTCCGGAATTTAAACAGGATTGTACGATCGCCTGATTATAGGCGTCTTCATCAGTATATTTATTCGTTGAACAATGTCTCTTGACATACTCATAAGGATTGACCTGCAAAGCGCACCGGTAGAACCTTGCTCCACCTGGTAGTTCCAAAGCATTTTTGATTATAGAATTATTCATTACCGGCGCTCCACATCTTCGGGATATTATGAAACAGCTGAACGTCATTGGAAGTTTCGTGAAAGCCTATTGATTTATCATAAGCGAGTTTTGTTCAGAAACGAAGCGAGGGACAGGCGGCAGTTTTAAGAAATCCATACCACTAATCCAAATAATTTCAGTAGATTTCCCACTTTTCAATATCCGTATCCGAATTGAAATTATCAGAAAAAACCACCCTTCCGTTAACAATCACTTCAAAATTATCGAATTGAGCGGTCAAGCCGTTCAACGAGCTGCCGGTCAGGCCGGGAAAACCGGGCGAGCGCAGGGCGAGCGCGGGATCATTCCATGAAATCGTGTAGGGAATCTGGTTCGTACCGGTTTTTTTGATGGTTCCTTCGAGAAATGAGCCCTCGGCGCGAAGGGTCATGGTGTACCATTCGCCGACTTGCCAGGCGTAATCGCCGCGGGTTCCCCACGCGACGAGATCGTTGAGAAGATCGACGCTGCCGGCGTCGTCGTGGAATAAGAAATTCAACGCTTTTTGACCATCGTTGGGATTCACGCGCACCGCCACGCCGGAACGGGCAAGGTCCTGATTTTGCCAATCCAACATTCGGACGTCAGCCTTGACGGTGTAATCGCCCGCGCCGAAATTGATTCCGACCCACACATGTTTCGGATCGGTGTTGGAATCGGAATAACAGGTCAGGACGCCGTCCACCACGGCCCACATGCCGGCGCCGACCACCCAATCCGCGCTGAGACCGCCGACGGGAAGCGAATATTGGAGTTCCGCATCAGCCAGCGGATAACTGATCTCTCCATCGGATATCGAACCGGTTATGGTCGCCTTGAATGGGGGATTCGACGCGGGAGCGGTCAGGTCGTAGGTCAACACCGCTTCGCCGGTAAAATTGGAGAATCGCCAGGTGATGGTATTTGCGGAAAAAGAGGTCGTTCCCACATCTGCCTGTATTTTGGTAGCAGAAAAATTGCTGGGGATGGTTTCTGTGACGGTTGCCGTAACCGCTTCGTCGCCGAGCGTCTTTACGGTGATGCGAATACCGGAAATGGTGGAGCCGGGTTGATAGGTATTCCGCGGCGTCATGCGCGCGGCGGTAAACGAAGTGGGAAATTGTGTGCGTAAATACGCATGACGGTTGCGGAGGAAAAAACGCATGGTTTCATAGGACGTGATAATCTGGTTGCGGCGGGTTTGCCGCGCCTGACGGGTATAGGATTCGAGCAACTGCAAATCCTCGAGCAACAACTGTTCTTTTTCGTCGATCATCCCACCGATGCGCGCAATGGAAAAAAGGCCGTCCAGCGCTTCTTGGACGCGACGGACGTATTCCTGATGCAGTTCGGCGTCCATATGAAACGGACGGCCGATCGGGCCAACCAAATTTCGCGAAATCAGCTCGGGAGAGCCGGGCGCATTGCCGGTCAGCGGGAAATCAACCGGCATTTTCCAGAACATGGGATCGGAATCGGTATAACCGAAGGTTTTATCCATATCCCACGGAATGATTTCCCATTGATCGACGGGAGAGGGATAGTGATAGAGAAACATATTGTTTTTGATGCCGTCCCAATGACTCATAAGATTGACCGCGACTTCGTATCCCATCACTGCTTCGATCACGAGATATTTTCGTAGAGATTCGGCCAGGTTCGTGCGATTGTTTGTGTTTACCTGTCTGAAAAGTTCAATATAATCCTCGTTTCCTTCGTCGAGATTGTTCTTTTTGGAATACCCGCCGGGTTCGTTGTAAGCGATTTTATATATATTTCCGCTCGGATCGCGGTCGTTGATGCGCAGGAATTGTTCATTGGGTTGCTGCACGAAAATGCGTTGTGTATGGCTTCCGCGCTCGATCACGCGCAGCCATTCGCTTTGCGGCGCCAACACGCCGAAATCGCGCATGATCCGAAACGAAAGTTGCTCGACATGCGGGGATTGAGCGCCGGCCGTGGTTCCGCGCGGGGGCGATTCGGGAATGATATTAAGGGTTCGATTTCCCTGCCATTCTTCGCCTTTGATGAATCGGATTTTTTGACCGTTGCGGGAACTGACGATCCGCACGCCGTCAAACACTTGCGCCGGTTCACCTCCCCGCGATTGAAAAACCGCTCCGCTGATTATCATGGTTTGATTGTGGATGCGGGTGCTGACGCCGGAAAACATCCACAACAGAGGCAACGAGGTCGGGATTTCGTTATCATAAACGAAGTAACTTTCAAACGGGCGCGGCTCGGCGATGTGAGGCAAATAGAACAATGTTCCATTGTTCAACGTAATTTCAAGACAGAATCGCACCAACGTCTGCGATGGCTGTTTGGGAATCACCACGAAAAACACGGAAAGGCTGTCGCTGATTGCCTGCGCCGTCATGCTCAACGATAAATTGCGTTGTAAGGAACCATCGCGTATTGTTTCCACTTTCAATTTAACCGTATTGATCCACTCCGCGCCGTCCAAAAAGAATTCAACTCTTACGTCATTGTTGGAAGTGGGGGATACAGGTTCGGTGCGATAGGAAACCACAGTTGGACGCACGGGAGTGCCAACGACCGAATTTTCCTGGCCGGGCGTACCGCCTTCGTTCAACGACGCGCGCCAGGAATGATAATCTTCTGAGGACAAATCAGGAGAAATACGCTCCAACGTTGCGCCGTAACCATCCGCGCCGCGCGGCCAGGGAGGAGAATCACTATAGGTAAATCCATCGACGATGCGGCCGTCGGGCGCGCGAAGTAGAATCGTTTCGCCGGTATTGGACAGTTTGCCGATATAGGGTCCGATTTTAGGCAGATTTCGCCAGGCGGAATGGGTCGGAAATCGTACAACCAGCAAATAACGGTTTGGCTGCACGATGGTTCCGGCAGGAATGGTATAAGCAACGCCATCCGTGAATGTATAACCGGATAAATTGATCGGTTGAGCGGTGGGATTATACAATTCGATGAATTCGGTGGGCGCGTCGTCAATCGGATGATAATTCAATTCGTTGATGACGATATCTTCAGCGGAATTACCAATGGTTGCAATCAAGAACAAAAATGCGAGAATTCGGGAAACATGAATCATCTTAAAATCCTGTTTTTTTCTTGATATCATATCATGAAATCGTGGAAGCGTCAGGAAAAACAATTCCGATGGAACCAAAACATGGCAAGCGGCATGAACAGGTTATCCGCAATTGATAATTTTATGGTTCGATGCCATCATTGTCGTATATGATTGACATTTCGCGGCGTGGTGATTTGATATTTTTTTCTTGCCGTGCGAAAAAAAATGGGGACCATACGTATAGATTGTTGAAGAGGGAGAAGCGATCATGGCAAAAAACAAAGTCTTTTTATGGGGGTGTATGGGTTGCGGATTATTCGTCCTGCTGTTTTCCTTATTGATGGCGGGCGGAATCGGATTCATCGCCTATCAGGGTTATCAATTCGGGCAGGAAATCCAGGCCGCTTATCAGGAAGTGGCGATAGAGTTTCAAAAACTCGATCAGGATTATCCGTTCACTCCACCGGACGACGGGGTGATGAATGAGGAACGGGTAAAAGCCTTTCTTCAAATCCGCGTCGAGGCCGTCGAGTTTGCCACGGAATACCTGCAGAAATTGGAACTAACCGGCGATGAAATCGGCAAACAATTCGAATCGGAAGGGATTAAATCGAAATTGAAAGGCATCGGTAAAATCAAAGATATCGTGCATCTGGCTGCCAATATGGCGGCGAATATCGCGCAGAAGCAGGTTCAAAAACTGGACGAACAGGAAATGTCCCTGAAAGAATATCAATGGCTTACCCGCACCTGTCTCGGTACGCTCGCGAAGGCGGCGGAAAACGGTTTTGAGGAGGGGGTCTCAATGTGGGAGAATTATCTGCACCATTTTGATGAGGCGCAAATAAAAACGAAAGATGTCAACATCGATTTGGGAAGAACCAAAATCCACGGAAACAGAATGAATCGCGACGACCTGCAAAAAAACCTGCGTAAAGTGGATTTTGTCCCGCAAAATGCGGAGATTCTCAAACAGACGGCCGATACCTTCCAGCCCGATGACAATGCGGCCGTGCTGGACTTCATTGTTCTTCATTTCGATGAGTACGTCGAGGAAATTACGAAATAAACCGATTCCTTATAAAAAATGAATGATATTATTTTTCTCGAACAAGTAACCATCCCGCTTCATATCGGCGTGACGAGGGAAGAACGGGAATCAGTTCAACCCGTTCGCCTCGATATTCATATTGCATTTGACACAAAAAAAGCGGCGACAACGGAGCGTCTGGAAGATACGCTGGATTATGAAGCGGTGTTTCACGATATCAGAAGAATGGCGGAATCGAAAACGTTTATTCTTCTCGAAACCTTGTGTGAACACATCGCAACCATGATTTTCGAGAGAGGGGGCGAATCGGTCCGAATCAAAGCAATAAAACCCAAGTGTTGTATTCCCGAATTCGACGGATTGGTGGGAGTGGAGATCGAACGGACTCGCAAGCATTCGTCATGAGTGGAAAATCCTCAGCATCCCCGAAAAAGAAGGAAAAACCAAAGGTTTTTCAGGGTGAAGGTCTGGATACCCCCATCATGTTTTGCCCCGGCGTCGGACCGCAACGGGCAAAATTGTTTGAAAAAATGGGGATACTGACCGTTCGCGATCTCTTGTGGCACATTCCACGAGGATTTGAGGATTTTCATACTCGGACTCCGATTCGTAATCTGATTCCCGGGCAGGTCACCACCGTTTTGGGCAAGGTTACGTTCTACCAGCCCCGCATCCCCCGCAATTTGAGTAAAGTCCGGCACATTTTCAATGTAACCATCGAAGACCACAGCGGCTCCATGCAGGTCGTCTGGTTCAATCAACCCTTCCTGGAAGGGAAAATACGCAACGGCCTGCATTTGCTGCTGCACGGGAAGGCGGAATTATATGATCATTATATCCAAATGTCGAATCCCAAATTAAAAATCGTAGAAGAAGAACATGCGGGAGCGGCTGAGTTCATGCCGGTGTATCCGCTGACGCAAGGATTGACGCATACTATCATCAAAAAAGTTGTGCAGCACGCATTCGAGCGCTTTCAATCCTATCTGCAGGAATTTCTTCCGCCATTCATTCTTGCGGATAACCGGTTTCCCACCCGAACGGAAACATTTCGTATCCTGCATACTCCCCAACCCGGCGAAGGCGCACCAACGGATATCGAATTATCGGAAGCGGATTTACTTCAGCAAAAACTATTCGAAACCCAAAACCGGCAATCCCCATCGGTGTGGCGCACGGCGCGCAATCGTCTGATTTTTGAGGAATTTTTTCTGCATCAGCTCATCCTCCGGCGTTATCGCGCCAAAGTGAAGAAATTGGATGGGATCAGCCACATCCCTCCCTCACCCGATCCGCTTTCCGATATCATTTCGTCCCCGCTCGATCCGTCCACGCCATCGCACTGGCCGGCAATCTTTCTGCAGAACCTGCCGTTTCAATTCACCGAAGATCAATACAAGGTCTGCCGCGAGATTCAAGAGGAACTCTGCTCTCCCGCGCCGATGAATCGTCTTCTGCATGGCGACGTCGGTTCCGGCAAAACCGTGGTTTCACTCTACGCCATGCTCGTTGCCGCCGCCGGCGGATATCAGGCCGCGCTTATGGCGCCAACCGAAATCCTGGCGCAGCAACACGCCGCTTCGATCCGGCGGTTGACAGCCTGTATTCCCTCGATCAACGTGGTTGTGCTGACCGGCAGCGTCACAGCGAAGGAATCCCGCGAAATCCTACAAGCCGTGGCCTGCGGCTCCGCCCACATTGTGATCGGCACACACGCTCTTTTTCAGGAACGCGTCAATTTTGCGCGCCTGGGCTTGGTCGTGGTGGACGAACAGCATAAATTCGGAGTAGCGCAGCGTCAACACTTGATGGAAAAAGGCGACCATCCCGACCTGCTGGTGACCACCGCAACTCCCATTCCCCGCACCTTGTCTCTGACGTTGTTCGGCGACATGGATAATTCCGTCATTCGTACACTTCCCCCGGGACGTCCGCCCATTGTTACCCGTTGGACAACATGGGAAAATGAACGAAAAATTTGGGAATTTGTCGATCAGAAAATTGAAGCGGGACAACAGGCGTACGTCGTCTGTCCCATCATCGAGCCATCCGAGAATGCGCCGCAACTCCCTTCGACCGAAGAGGCCTTCGAACGTCTCTCGCAAACCTTTCTTCCCCATCGCCGCGTCGAGATTCTGCATGGCCGTCATTCCGCCAACATGAAAAGCGACGTAATGGAAAAAATGCGCGCGGGGGAAATCGACGTGGTTGTGGCTACTACGGTAATTGAGGTGGGAGTGGATCTCCCCAACGCCGCCATCATCGTCATCCTCGGCGCGGATCGTTTCGGCCTGGCACAGCTGCATCAATTGCGGGGGCGCGTCGGGCGGGGAACGCAGAAATCATTCTGCATTCTGGTCACGCCCGCCATGATCTCTCCATTCGCCGAACAACGAATGAAAGTGCTCGAACAAACCCGCGACGGATTCAAAATCGCCGAGGAAGATTTGAAACTTCGCGGACCGGGCGAATATTTTGGTACCCGCCAAAGCGGCCATTTGAAATTCCGCATCGGCGATCCCTTCGAAGACGCCGGACTTTTGCGCGAAGCGTATGAGGCGGCGGATCGACTGCACAAAACGGATCCGAATTTGATTCAAACCGAACATGAGGCGTTGAAAGAGGAGTTGCGGCGGGTGTTGGCGAGTCACGAATTTAATCGGCCATCGTAAGAATCCCTTTGCTTGAGCAACGGAATTGAGCTTTGATGGAGTGAAAGAAGCGAAAGCACAAATTACAACGTATTAATATTTTTCAGACACGATCCGGCGGCGGCCAATCCAGCGGCGCCTGGCGAGACAACTACCAACATCAACCACCGAATCCAACCCTTTTATCTCACTCTTCGTAAAACCATTCGCGCCGATCAATTACGATTCCTCACATGATTAATTTTGCGAGGCGCTGAAACACGTCGACGGAACGGATAACGCCGACCACCTGCCCGTCTTTTAAAACCGGAATCAGGCTTAAATTGTTTTCAACCATTTTGTAAATGGCGTTGGTGATGAAATCCTCGAATTCGACGGTGACCTCGATGGGCAACATGACCTCTCGAACCGGCCTTTCAGCGTGTTCTTTCAACAGGTTTACGATCCGATCAAACGAGAGGTCCTCCGAGCAGCTTGCATGTTCCTCCGATGCGATGTCTTGCTTGTACAACGATTGCCCGTCCGAAAAATTGGGTTCCAATCCCCGCAGAATATCCCGCCGTCGAATCATTCCCAACAATTGATATGCTTCATCGAAGACCAAAATGATACGCGGAAGGGATTTTCGTCCGTCCATTTCGATTTCGGATTTTTCCATCTCCACCATGGCCTGCCGCAAGGTGAACCAATAGGGAATATGAGGGTAATGTGCAAGAGGGATCATCACATCCCCCACCTTTATGGGATTCATCGTTTCACTCCTTTATAATTTCATTTTCTTTATAATATCTTCCGAATACCATTCCGCGATGGCGTCGTTCGACAATGCCATGTCGAGTTGTTTGGTTAACATGCATAAACGGCCAAGCAGACGTAATTTTTCATTGATGATCCGGCAACTCAAATAGGATATTGTTGCTTCGAAAAAATCGCCTTTGCTGATATATTCGTATCCCATCTTCGCGAACACATCGGACAGGATGCGAACGCGCCGGACGCGCCGGTCGAATGGCGCGCCGCCGCCCTTGTGTTGGAAACGAATATAACTCTTATCCTTCTCATTCGCGCAAATCGCTTCAATGGTGGTGAAGTGATAGCCCAGATTCAAACTTAAGATCATATATTCCTTGCTGACAATCGCAAAACTGTTTTCCTGAAATTCCGGTTGGCTGCCCATGGTCATGGTGGTCGCCACGGCGGACATAAATCCTTTAACATCGGTCGTCGGCCGCTGCGAAGGCCAGCCCTGATCCTTGATCCCTTGCCAAAACGATTGCATCAGAACCGAGCAGAGTTCATCCGCTTCCACCCATTTCTTACCGGGATCGAGACATTCCTTTTCGATGGATATGATATTCACCGGCAGTGGAATGTCGCTCTTCAAGCGAGCGCCCAGGCGATGTTTGTCTCTCATTTTTTGGGCGCCGGCAAACATTTCTTCCAACGCTTTTTGATGCGCAAAACGAATGACGTCGTGATAGGTCAGGCATTTGGATGCGACAAAATCCTCGTCGGCGGGATTCAACAGATTGAGCGGAGAGATTTTGGATAATAATTGGTGGAGCAATTGATAACGCGCCGTATCTTCAAACAGTTCGTGTTTCATGCAGCGCCGCTCGCCCAAATCCGGGTGAATTCCGTCAAAAATACATCCACCCGTGGCATCGACAGTGACGGTTTGATTGGATGGCAGCTGCCGCGCTTCCTTCACGCCGACTAATGTGGGCAATCGCACTTCACGCGCCAGCGTGGCCATGTGGCTGGCTACGCCGCCGATTTCGGTAACCAACGCATTGATCTTGTTCATGACCGTGACCAAACCGGGAAAGGGATGAGGCGCCACGAGCACCGCGCCGTCGGGGACGTCAGGCAGGTTTTGCGTGGAAGCAATATGAAAAACCGGTCCCGCGCCCACACCCGGGTAAACGGTGATCCCGCCGGATAAAATCGTTTTCATGCCGGGAACGTAGGGATCGAGAGCCGCGATTTGCGGTTGTATCACGCGCAGGGGACGCGTCTGCAAAAAGCACAGCCGCCCTTCGCGATCGATGGCCCATTCGATGTCCTGCGGGCAGCCGTAATGGGCTTCGATTTTCAACGCATAATCCACCAGTTGGGTGAGATGGAACGGCTCGATCGAGGCTTGTGTCTGCTTTTCTTCGGGCACCTTCTCCTCTTCGATCCCTTCATCATTTTTCAACACCAACCGGGTCGGCTTTGGGGCAATGTGAGACTTTTCGATAGTCCCATCCCGCCTTGCGATGCGGAACACATCCGGCGTCAACGTGCCATCCACGAGCGATTTTCCCAAACCGAAAACGGAATGAACCAAAAGACAATCGCGGTCGGGATGAATCGGATTGCGTGTATAGACCACGCCGCCGGCCGCCGCGTCCACCATGGCCACGCATCCCACGCTCATGGCGAATTCCGCCTCGGATAAGGTATGGCCGAGGAGATAATAGATTGCTTTGGCGGAAAATTGGCTGGCGAGAATGTCTTTGTAATGATCGATCAGATGATTTTCGCGTACATTGAGAATCGTGGCGTATTGTCCGGCGAAGCTGTAAAAGGCGTCTTCCGCTATGGCGCTGGAACGCAGAGCCACTCTTCCCAACGGCACGCGGGACTTCAAATCATCATAGGCGGCGTAGATGGCGTCCTCCAAATCACGCGGAACGGGACTCGTGGTAATAAGCAATTGCACTTCCCGGCTGACCTGTTCGAGTTCGTCAAGACGTGACAGATCGACTTTATCGAGATATTCGTCGATTTTGGTTTGCAACCGGTTGACGGTAAGAAAATGTTGATAAGCCCAGGCGGTAATGGCGAATCCCTCCGGAACCGGAATGCTCAATTTGGTTTTCAATTCACCCAGCTGTGCGTTCTTGCTGCCGACGCCGGGAGCATGACTGCGATCCAATTGATTGAAAGGGATGATGAATTCGTCCGGTTCAATCGGATGGGCGCCGGGACATACGCTCGCGATCTCGGATTCGATGACGGCGCATCGTTCCCGCAAGATCCCATATTTTTCACCGCCGAGTGCGATCATTTTTTCGACGATCAGATTCATGCCGTGACGGATTTCATTCAAACTCGAACGGATATAGTGGATGTCAAACGGTTCGGCTTTTTGATGTTTTTCCTCCATGTCGCCCAGAACGGCAAGAACCTGGTCATGTTTATGCAACAGCGTGAGAAAATCACGCAATCTATCGTTCAGCGTGAGCAAGGAAGCGCCGGTTTTTCGGGATTCCTTTTTAAATAGGTTGCTTAACCACTTCATGGTTTCACTCTGATCATGATGATGGGATCCACCGTTTGAATCCATCAATTCATCCTCGACCGGTTTTGATGGGTTGAACAACATAATCCATCCTGCGATATTATGGATTATGACTGGTGGCAGTATTATACATAGTTTAATGAGGATGGCAGGGGAGGGTACCGTAAAAACAGCGGTTGACGAACCCACGGATTATTTTTCTTCTTTTTTGGAGATGCGGGAAGATTGCATGGCCATTCGCTTCATTTTTACACAACGGTAGCAGCAGCCGCCGGTCAGAGAACGATAAATATGTCCACCAGCCCAAAAACCACATAGAACAACAATCATAAATACGATCAAGGTTTGCCAATCCATCGAGAAACTCCTTACGTCAATCCCAACCAAAGTCCGATACGATAAGTGAGAAAAGCGCCAGAATACGCCAGGACTGTCATGTAGGTAAAGGTGAAAACGGGCCAAAACCAGGAATTCGTTTCCCGTTTGATAATGGCCAGCGTGGCCGCGCATTGGCAGCATAAGGCAAAAAACACCATGACGGACAGCGCCACGGCCAAAGTGAACAGCGGGCTTCCATCTTCGCGAGTTGCGCCGGCGATGGCCGCGCGTAAACTGACCGAGGAGTCGTCCACGTCCGCGCCGGTGTTTAATATCGTACTCAACGCAGCCACGATCAGTTCCCGTGCGGGAAACGAGGCAAGCGTCGCCATTCCGATGCGCCAATCCCAACCCAGCGGCGTCACGATCGGCTCGATCAGTTTGCCCATGCGGCCCAAATAACTCCGGCGGATGAATTCTCCGGCTGCTTCCGCATCGATTCCGGCGAGACGATTCTCATATTCGATAATGCGCTCGTGATAACGTGCCGCTGGTGTGTTGGAAACGGGATTTTGCAGAGCTGGATCGGTTTCCGTTCTATCGATCAATTCTTGTGTACTTAACGACGCATCGCCGATGGCGAGATTGATGGTTCTTAGAATGGAAAGAGCATCTCCGCGAAAACGGAATTCCGCTTCTTCCCGTTGCCGATCAAATTCCTGTGTGATGGAAGCGGGATGAGGAAAATATGCCAGCGCCCAAACCAAAACCGATACGCAAAGGATAATGGTTCCCGCGCGGACCACAAAATCTTTGCTCCGTTCGTACACGTAGAATAGCACCGTGCGCGGCAGGGGCATTTTGTAGGTAGGCATTTCGAGAATAAAGTGCGACGGCGTTTTTTTCATCAGCGTGCGGCGAAACATAAGTGAAACGGCAAGAGCCGTGACGATACCGATCAAATACATCGCGAGGAGGGTGAATCCCTGCAAATTGATCCACGATCCCAAAACAGAGCGGTCGGGAACAAACGCGGCGATAAAAATCAAATAAACCGGCAGCCGCGCCGAGCAACTCATTAATGGAGCAACCAGAATGGTTAAAAGGCGGCTTTGCCGGTCCGCGATGGTTCGCGTGGCCATCACGCCGGGAACCGCACACGCAAAGGATGACAGCATCGGAATAAACGATTGTCCGGACAAACCGAAACGGGATAAAAACCGATCCATCAGCGAGGCGGCGCGAGGCAGATACCCGCAATCTTCCAAAATGGCGATGAAGAAAAAAAGGATGGCGATTTGCGGAAGAAAAATTAACACGCCGCCGACGCCGGCGACGATTCCATCGACGAGGAGGCTGCGTAACGTCCCTTCCGGCATGAATGTAAGCACAAATTGACCGGCGGCGGCGAAAAACGCATCGATCAGATCCATAATCGGCGCGGCCCAGGTAAAGATGGATTGAAACATCAACGCCATGACGACAAAAAAGATCACCATTCCATAGATCTTGTGCATTAAAATCCGGTCAAGTTTATCCGACAGAATCCGAACCGGTTGTTCGGGATGAGTGATATGGCCGTATAAAACCGTGGCGATCCAATCATAGCGGGATTTCGCTTCGATCGCGGTAAGAGAATGTGTATTATGGACGGCATTGCGGCAGTTCTGAAGTTCTTCGATAAAAGATGGACCAAGGATGCGCGCCAGGCGTTGTTCGAAAACGCCTTCTTTGTCCATGAAGGCGCGATAGATTTCCGCATCGGGAATGGAACGCCCGGCGATCATCTCATGCGAACGAATCCATTCCCGCAATGTGTGAAAGGCGGATTGGATGCTATCCGGCAGATGGGGACGAATGCGTGGAATTGCGCCATGACCGGCAGTGATTTGTTCAATACATTTCTTCAGTTCCTCGATTCCTCTGCCGCTGTTGGCGCACATGGGAACGATGGGGATTCCGAGATCGTGCGACAGGCCTTGTACGTCGATGCGCAGATTTCGCGCTTCCGCGATATCAATCATGTTGAGGGCGACAATAATGGGTAAACCGAGTTCGAACAATTGCGAAAGGAGGTAAAAATGGCGGTTTAAATTGCTGGCGTCGACGATGGCGATGACCAGATCGATCGGTTCTTCTCCCGCCTGTTGATTCAGCAGGATATCGGTCACCACCAATTCATCGGGAGAATACGCGGACAAACTGTAGGTTCCCGGCAAATCCACGATTTCAAATGGTTGATCATGCAGTTGAAAATGGCCGATTTTTCTTTCGACCGTCACGCCGGGATAATTGCTGACTTTGTGATTGAGGCCGGTCAGAGCGTTGAACAGCGTGGTTTTCCCGGTATTGGGATTGCCGACCAGCGCAATGCGCCGGTAGGTGCATTGAGTTTGAGTGTCCATTACGGTAGGCACGGTTTTCACTACTTTCTACCATCGCCTCCCTGCAAGAGGCAAGTGGAATTGAGAGAGACGCCGGATTGTCGGCAATAGGATTAATTTGAACCGATCAACGGGGAAGAGTCTATCCGGTAATCGGCGAGATCGTTGTAATGACAAGAAATGAAATCGGCTGGTACGATTCGATTTCACTCTACATGCGTGTCTGAACCGTTTGTATTTCGGAAATGTTATCTTGCACGAAGGGATGAATGGTCGAGTTGGTTTCCGCTTCGCTTATTGGGATGATCGAGACGTTATCCAATGCATCCGATCGGACGCATAATCGTGTTTCACCGATTTGCAGTAAGGTGGGGCTGCCCGTCTGCAAAATACGAACGCATTGGCCGGGAACCAGTCCCATTTCGAGTAGTCGGATGGTGGTGGGGCAATTTCCTTCCACCCGCGAAATGATGCCCGATAAACCTAAATGACAAGTTTTCAATTTCTGCTCGGTCACGTCTGCTGAATCCCTTCTTTGCAAATAAACTACAAGGCAAAATTAAGCATTAAGAATCTTTTTTATCATTAGGATCAATGTTCCGCTGAAGGCGGCATCAAGCACTCGCCCACCGGCTCGCATAAGGGACAGAGAGGTTTTTGACAAGCATCCCCGCCTTTGGTTTTGTGCATTTCGGATAAAATCTCTTTCATGCAATGTTTGCCGGAAAATAGCAATTGGAGAAATTGAACCAGCGCGCGGGAGGATTCCTTGCTGAGAAGATGTTCCATTTTGCAGGCGTCCGCGCGCGCGGATTCGGGCGATACTCCCAGCACATCTTCGAAAAATCGGCTGAGTAGAGCGAAATTGTGTTCCACCGTCTGCGCCAAATGGCTGCCTTCGTCCGTGAGAAAAAGAATGCGATTCGGATCTTCCTTGACCAATCCACGTTCTTTCAGCTGAGACAGCGCAAGTGACGTGGCGCCTCGGGATACGCTGAGCATGTTGGCCACATCGATGGCGCGCGCGTATCCCTGCTCTTCCCGCAGGCGGTTGATCGCCATTAAATAGTGAGCGACAGAATGGGTAAGCTGATTTTTGTCAAATGCACGCCAATAGGTGCTATCATTGGTTATTTGCGTCATGGTCCGATCCTTGAACTCATCCCGGTTTTTTATGTACCGATCCTGAACGGTTTGGATATAGGCGCTTCAATCTTTTTTCTGGTGATTCTCTCTCTTGTTATGTTATCTTAACATGTGTTCGCCAAAGGCACAAGGTGTCCGCGCAATATTTTTTATTTAGGAATGGCCATTGCATGAAACTATTGATTACCAGGCGGCGCCAGGATCGACGATTACCCTATCCAATTTTCCTGTTTGTGTTTTTAATTCTACTGGAATCCGCTGAAAAAAAGCGCTATGCAGATCATGAAAACTTTTCGATCCGTTTTTTTGTTTATTTTTAAAAAATTAGGGGTTATTATTTTGGTGGTCCTTGGATTGAACCACGTGGAGGCCATTGAAATCGAATTGGAAGATAACACGCTTTCTTTTCAGCACATTACGTTTCGAGACGGGATTCCCTTTCAGCCAATCACGCATATTTTGCAGGATGAGGAAGGGTATATGTGGTTTGGCTCCGAGTGGGGATTGTGCCGATACAATGGGTATGAATACGGTTCATTTCTTGATGAGGGAATCACTGCCCTGTTTGAGGATTCCCATCGATATTTATGGATTGGAACGAAGGCGGGATTGATACGAATCGATCCGTTACGAGAAACTCAAGTATCCTATCATCACGAACCGGCCATTCCACAAACAGTAAATAACGATCACATCATTTGCATGTATGAAACAAGACAAGGCGTCATTTGGGTGGGAACGAGAACCGGATTAAACCGGTTCAATTCACAAAACGAGCGATGGGAATCCTTTTCGTGCAATCCGACCATTGCGATCCCGTATGAGAATCCCTATCCGTCTCAAGTCAATTCCATTCAGGAGGATAAGGAAGGGCGCATGTGGATCGGAATGGAAACCGGATTGTTTGCTTTCGATCCCTTATCGGGTAGTTTTACTCCGTATCCGTTTGACTTCAATTATTCCGTCAATTCGATCCTTTGTTCACAAACCGGTTTTTTATGGATGGGGAATAATCGTGGATTGGTGCGTTTTGATCCTCAGATCCATGAATTCAAACGTTTTACGACGGAAAAACCCAATAGCGTGTTGGCGCTGATTCAACCGAAAATTACTTCCATGTGTGAAGATCCGACGGGAATCCTGTGGATTGTATCGCCTTGGGCATTCTATCGGTTTGATCCGCAGCGTGAATTGTTTGTCTATGATGAGAATCAAATGGAACGACCTCGGAGTTTGAGTTCGTCCAATCTTTTGTCCTTTTATCGAGAGCGCACGGGGGCAATTTGGGTGAGTACGGATAATGCGCTGAATCGATTTGATCCGTACGAATCCCAATTTCGAATACTTGTTCCCGGCAAAGAGAATCCGCCGGCATTGAGTGCGAACGCCGTGTATGCGTTGTGTGAAGATCGAGAGGAAGCGATATGGATTGGAACACAGAATGGAGGATTGAATCGGTACGATCCCAAAACCAACCGGATCACGTATTATCGACATGATCCGACGCG
Organism: Candidatus Omnitrophota bacterium; assembly: GCA_003598175.1. Lineage (GTDB taxonomy): Bacteria > Hinthialibacterota > Hinthialibacteria > Hinthialibacterales > Hinthialibacteraceae > SURF-12. Next base: position 49,333 of record QZKN01000151.1, on the reverse strand, counting down.
AGAGGATACGATCAGTGAGGATACGGTAACCGCTCTTGCCGCCGCGCCCGACGGACGAATCTGGATCGGATCGTGGAAGCAGGGACTTTGTGTGCTCGATCCGAAAAACGGATCGGTCAAACGCTACCCGTTCCTGAAGGATGAAAAGGAAATTCCCGATGCGAAGACATTGAATTATGCAATCGTCCGCTCGATTCACGTAATGAACAACGGGACGATATGGATTGGAACGGAAAAAGGAGGAATCAGCATTCTTGATCCGGAAACGGACACATTCATCCATTTTCGAGAGGACACGAATAACCTTAGCTCCAACGCCATTCGATCGTTTTACGAAGATCGGGAAGGAACGTTGTGGGTGGGAACCGGCGGGTATCAAATGGTGGCAAAGGGATTGAATCGTTTTGTTCCCGAAATCCAATCCTTTCAACATTACGATCATCTGATTCCCGAGATCATGGATGCCAACGGAATTTGGATTCACGGGATGGCAGAAGATCGGAACAACCAGCTTTGGCTGGCGACAAATTACGGACTTTTTCGAATGAATGGACGCACGGATGATTATATCCGTTTTACACCTAAAAACGGATTAGTAGACAATGACATTCGCAGCGTGGTTTGCGCCGAGGATGGCTTTTTATGGTTGAGTACGGCCAATAGCGGACTCGCCCGGCTGGATCCGGAAACACAGGAAATCGTCAATTATGGAGAATTATACGGTTTGACCAATCTGCAATACAATATCGGCGTGGGCTTGAAAGGACGGGATGGAACCCTTTATTTTGGGGGAGCGAACGGACTTACGATTTTAAATAAAGGAACGATAGAAAGGAATCCGAATCCACCGCCCGTCGTGATCGAACAGATCGAAGTGTTGAATCAACCGGTTCCGCCTTCTCTATGGAAAGACGATTTCCACATCAAGCTGGACTATTGGCAAAATGCAATCATTTTCCATTTTTCCGCTTTGAGTTATACCAATCCCAACCGAAATCGATATCAATATCGATTACTCGGTTTCGAGCAGGAGTGGTTCGAGTGCGGAAGTGAACGGCTGGTGCGATATGCGAGTTTGTCGCCGGGCGTCTATCGTTTTCAGGTGAAAGGCGCGAACAGCGATGGGGTGTGGAGCGACCGGAAAGAACTCGCCATTACGATCACGCCTCCCTTTTGGCATACCGGATGGTTTCAATTCCTGTCTCTGCTAAGCGGCGTCATTGGGATTCTCGGATTTTATAAATATAGAGTATGGAAAATACAACGGGACAAGCGACGATTGGAAGCGGAAGTATTTTCCCGCACGGCGCAGCTGAAAGTGGAACGGGATTATTTGAAAACCATCATCAACACCAGTCCGCTGATGATCGTCGGTTACAACGCCGACGGTGATTTGACATTTCTGAATCCCACGGCGGAACAAACCTTTGGTTTACACAACAGGGATTTCATTGGGAAAAAATGGTGGGAGCTGGCTCTACAGGGCGAAGATCGGCAGAAGTTGGAAGCGCTTCACCGGCAATTGCAGGAACGGAATCTGATCGGGCATGAATTGACGGTCACTCTGCCTTCCGGCAAAATCCGCACGTTGATCTGGAGTTTTATTCACCATAACGATGAATATGGAGAACGAGTGGAGACGCTGGTGTTTGTGGATGATATCACCGAGCAGATCGAAAGTGAAATTCTGGAAACCAGCAGGAACGAACAGCGGCGAATCGGACGTGAAATTCACGACAGTTTGTGCCAGACACTGACGGGAATCACGTTGATGTTCGGCACGTTATCGAAAAAGAAAGATACGATGCCCACCGCGCAGGCACAGATGCTCGCAGAAATTCAAGAACATTTACAGGCAGTCACCACACAAAGCCGGCATTTGTCACGCGGTCTGTATTTGCACGAGCTGGAAACCCACGGATTGCGAGATGCGTTGCGGGAACTGACCCATTCGGTCGAAACGATTTTTGGCGTCCACTGCCGACTGGATTGGAACGGAGAGACTCCGGATATTGAAATCCATACGGCGACCGAACTGTATCGCATCGTCCAGGAAGCCGTGAACAATGCCGCAAAACACAGCCATTCCGAGTTTATTGACATCTGTGTGGAATGCAATCCGGATACGGTCAAAACCATCGTGCAGGATGGGGGAACCGGTTTCCACACCAATTCATCGAATACGAAAGGGATCGGAATCAATATCATGAAAAATCGGGCGCGAATGATCCATGCGTTTTTGCAGATCAACAGTGAACCGGGAAAAGGAACACAAATCGTCTGTACTCTACCGATTCATCAATAACCGAAAAGTGGAATTCATACCATGAACCAGAGAGAAACGGAAAACACGACGCGAATTTTCATTGTGGATGATCATGCCGTCGTGGTGCAAGGATTGAAAGTATTTTTAGAAGCGGAACCGGATTTGTGTGTGTGCGGCTCGGCCGCGAATGTGGAGGATGCCTCACGAGCCATCGCCAGGTTGCAGCCGGATCTGGTCATCGTGGATTTAAGTCTGGAAAAAAGCAGCGGGTTGGATTTATTGCGCGCATTGAAGATCCAACACCCTGATTTGCCCGCCATCGTTCTTTCCATGCACGATGAATGCAGCAACGCGGAACATGCCTTTCATGCCGGCGCGCGCGGGTACGTGATGAAAGACAAGTCATTGGATGAAATCGTTGTCGCCATTCGCGCCGTTTTGTCCGGAAAAACATTCGTCAGCGATCAATTCAAACAGCATATGCTGGATCAATTGGTGCAATCCCCCACTCCCGATTTGCATTCGATTCCAAACCGTCTCAGCGAACGGGAAATGGAAGTGTTTGCCATGATCGGGCAAGGGTATCGTCCTCGTCACATCGCGGATAAGTTGTTCATGAGCGTCGCCACCGTCGGGACTCATTGCAAACGGATCCGACAAAAACTGAATTTAGTAAATATGCAGGCCATGATCGAATTGGCGCGGGAATGGTTGAAAACGCAGAAAATCTGATTCTTCTCCTTTTTTGTCCCCGAATTGCAGTACAAAAAATCCTTCATTTCGATGATAGGCAAGCGAATTCACTCCTTTTAATATAAAAACATGTAACCATTTTTGACAAGGAAATTCTAATGGGACGCATGTTCATCCCATTTTTCATGATAATGAGAAAAAACGAAAAAGGATTTGCGTTGATCACGAACGCGACGTCCGAAATGGGGCGCGCCTTTGCTTATCAGTTGGCCGGACAGGGATATGATCTTGTTTTGGTGGGAAGAAATGAGAATGTGCTTCAACTCGTCGCGGACGTTTGTGAAAATGTGAGCGCGGTGAAATCCGTAATTTTTTCGATCGATATGGCGCATCCTGACGCGGTAAATCAGTTGATTCATTTTCTGGAAAAAACCCAGCTGACCATCGATGTATTCATCAACATCGCCGGATTTGATCCGTTTGGGCATTTTACCGCCTGTGAAATCGCGCAGGAAACACAAATGCTTCACAAGCATATGATTTCCGCTTTTAACCTGATCCATTGTTTACTACCCGGCATGATTCAGCGGAAATTTGGTTTTATTCTGAATGTTTCTTCGTTGTACGCATTCCTCCCCCTTCCCTCGAAATCCGTGTATACCGCGATGAAGTCGTTTCTCATTTCTTTTTCTAATTCCCTTCGCGAGGAGCTGGCGGGGAGCGGCGTCTCGGTTACGGCGCTTTGTCCGGGATTCCTGCTGCGGACTTGTCCCCGGAGCACCGATCGAAAACAGCAAGAGAAATCGGCAGGGATGACGGTGGATGAGATCGCCTATTTGGGATGTCAGGCGCTTTGGGCGAAGAAAAGCATTTGTGTACCCGGTTTCAGCAACAAAATTTGTTTTTTCATGATGCGGTATCTTCCCTCTTCCGCATTATTTTATATTAATCGAATTTTTAATCATCACGGGAACGTGTAGATTGCAATACGTGTCAGTCAGGGAAAGAAATCGGGCGATCTCCTTATTTTTGAGTGAGTCGTTTCCGCCTATGTCCTCGAATTCCAGGACAATAAATCACGGTTTTCGATGATAGGAAGGTTGTATCCTCTTTTATATTATCCCTTTTATCCAACGAAACTAAATTTATCATGGAAAGGTGAAATGGAATATGAATCGCATGGGAATGAAAATGGTTTTTGTCGTCGTTTTTGCGATGGCGGCTTGGGGAGCAGAATCGGCGACGATTACGGTTGCAAAAGACGGAACAGGCAATGTGGCGAGTGTACAACATGCACTTTTACTCGCTCAGAACGGCGACGAAATCGTGATTGCAGATAACGCCGTATATGAAGAGGACATCACTGCCGGCGCGGTGGCGAATCTGGTTGCTTCGTTTACGTTGCGAGCCGCGGCGGGACAACACCCGACCATTCGTGCGGTGAATCAGTCGAGTCGATTGGCTGTGCTGGGAATTCCCGGTGTGGATTAATTTGGGGCGCTATTTCTCGGTTGCCAGAATGTATTGATCGAAGGGATTACTTTTGAGAATCAAACCATTGCTCACAATGCTCTCGGTTATTCCGCCATTCTGGCGGTGGGAGAATCCGTCGGCATGACGATTCGGAACTGTACTATTCGCGGACCGGGTAAAGAGGCGGAGTATGTGCGTTATTCAACGACGCAGGCGAATTTTGGAATTTTAGTGGTGGGAATTGGTCTCGTCACACCTCCAAGCGCCATCCGTATTGAAGGTTGCACGGTAGAAAATATCCATATCGGAATTGAAACGGCCAAATTGGCTCTCGCATCCCCGCTGGGCGATCCTTCGGTGACCGTGCGTAATTGCATAATACAAAATTGCGCAGGACCGGGTATCCAAATCGATGCGGGTGCATACCCCGAAAGTCCGGATCCGACAACGAAAGTCTCAGGGCCGGGAAATGTAATTGAAAATAATCAAGTGATGAATTGTGTCACTGGTATCGCCTTACGTGGCGGATATTCAGTCGTTCGCAACAATACAATTTCCCACAGCGATGTAGCAGGGATTGTCGTTTCTCTTAGTCCAATAGGAGTGGAACCGATTCTTCCCATTATCGAAAACTGTGGCGTCTTTCATGCCGGTTATTGCGGATTTCATGCCACCTTTCCGATTGGTTTCGAAGCGCTCAGTATGAATAATCCTTTTGACGCGGTTGTCCGCAATTGCGCGTTTGTAGGCAACGATTCCGGCGTACAATGTTTCGCAGGAAAGACCACGTTTGAGCATTGTATCATTGCGGGAAACCAATTCGGCGGCGTTTATGTATTCGATGAGGTAACGCCGGTTCAGGTGCAGATGGATCACTGCGACATTTACAAAAACAATCTATCCGACACAAGCAATGATTACAATGTGGATGTGGAAAAACCAACGAATGGTCAATTGCTGCAACTCCAAATTTCCAACAGCAACATTGTCGGCAAGACCGGCATTTATAACGGTTCGCCGACGGATCCGGCTGTTTTCGATCCGCAAGCCTGCCTGGTTCGTTATTGCAATGTATGGACGGAAGGCGCGGCGTATGTCAATGTGACGCCCGATCACGGAATCAGCGCCGATCCGCTGTTCGTTTCCCCGCAAATCGACTCGTTGTCATTCACAAAAGAGGGATTTCGTCTGCAATCCGGCTCGCCGGCGCTGACGGCGGGAGAGAATGGAACTTATATCGGTTCGCAGGGACCAATGACTTCGAATGTGGCGCGTTGGGAAATCTATCAATAGAAACAAAGGATCGTCACGTCTTCGGGGTGGCAAGAGCAGCGCTGTATCTGCCCTTGCGGAACTTCCGCCTAGTTAAAATGTTGAAAATTGTCCGCTTGTATTGAAATACTAATCCGAAAACACGGTCAGGATGGAATTTTCCCCCCCATAAGCATTGACCACTTTCAGGGGATTGTTGGGATCGGGCATGGGATCGCCGTCGACCAATAACAAATATTCATAATTGCCCGGCATCAGTTTAATTTCGGTTGACCATACTCCATCATTCGATTTTTTTAACGAAATCGCGTTGTTTTCATCCCAATCCGTAAAACTTCCAACCAATATAACCTGTTTTGCATCCGGCAAAGAAACTGAAAAAGGAATCCGCTGTAAAATGGGTTTCGTGTAATCGGTATCCAGTTTTTGTTTCAGCCGTTCACGTTCTCCCTGATCCGGCGTAATGACGAAGGACCCTTGCAGTTTGGCGCCGATCTGCACTACCAGACGGGGAGCGACTACGTTGGATTTGATCACACTGGTGGTGGAAATCAGGATCTTTTCCGTCGCTTCGATGGAGCCGTGAACCGATCCTTCGATAATCGCCTCCCGCGCATGTATTTTTCCCCTCAAACGACCGGCCCGATCGATCGTCGTTCGTCCTTTGGCTATGACTTGTCCTTCGAGCAATCCGTTGATACGAACATTCCCATCCGTTTTCAAGGTTCCGCTTGCCGAAGTATTTTGATCAACAAAACTTTCCGGTAATCTATCTTCAATCATGATCCCCTCACTTCAATGGTTCTCAATTATAACGCACATTCATCACAAAGCGCAATCGCGACAAGGAGTTTCTCGTTTCTTTTCTCCACGATTTTTTCTAACACATTATCAAAGAAACCATGCCGAACAAGATGAACAAACATGAATTGATGCTGAAATTTTCATTCCGGGCGCGAATTGATCCGATACAGCATTCAAATCGCCTTGTTTTTCATGAACATATCCTTTACAATTTCAAAAATAATGAACGCCGAACGAGACAATAATGAATAAACTATCTGTTTTTTCAGAACTTACAGCAGTCATTCCATTTTACGGCGTGGTTTTGTTGTTTTGTTACTTTCCCACCGCTCAATTTGGTTATTTCGTTTCCGCTCCTTACACGGTCAAATTCATTCAAGGCTGGACGGTACACGTCGAGAATCGTCTTCTGAAAGAAAAACCGCTGGGCCAGGACGTTTTAAATTTGCTGGACAATAAATTGTATGAAATCAACCGCGTCGTGCCCGATAGAGCTCTCGCGGATTTACGACGCGTCCCGATATGGGCGGATCTCGAAGCAAAAAAATTTCCCTGCGCGGTTTATCATCCCTCCGCCGATTGGTTGAAAGAAAACGGCTTCGATCCGCAAAAGGCTCAATCGGTTCACATCGCCAACGCCACCAATTTTATCCATTGGACGCTTGATCAACCGTTCATGATGCTGCACGAACTTTCCCACGCATATCACCATCAGGTTCTCGGATATGACAATCCCATGATCAAACAGGCCTATGAACACGCCGTTAGCAGTGGATCGTATGATTGGGTCATGCGTTATAACGGTCAAATGCAAAAAGCCTACGCGCTCAACAATGATCAGGAATATTTCGCGGAATTATCGGAAGCGTTTTTCGGAACCAACGATTACTACCCCTTCGTGCGAGCGGAAATCATGCATCACGACCCGGAAATGCATGAAATTCTAAAAACCGTTTGGAAAGTAAGTCGCTAGCTTCATCCCAACGCATGTTCGAGATTCGTTTCGGTAATATCGTAATGATTGTAAACCGCCGTGATTTTTTCATCGCGAATACACAACACTTGCGGACTTTCATGTTTGATATGGAACCATTCGGCAACGGCATGGGAAAGTGATCGTTGCTGTTGCACGACGATCAGATAGACCATAACGCCATTTTTTTGCAAAAACGCGTCCACCGCGCGTTTTGCCGCTCCGGAAATGGGGCAGATGGCGCTGTGTTTAAAAATGAAAACCGGTTTTTCGCGACTGGCTTCTACACATTCGCCCACAGCCTTAAACGTCGCATAAGCGATATCTGCCGCCTGGACGTTATTTCGCTTAAAAAATCCCATACCGAGTCGTCCTTTTAAATCAGCGCCATTAGTTAAATCAGGAAAAGTCCTATGTGAAATGGTATTATAAAGAATTCGTATCTGTAAGCAATCTGTCGATCCGCAATCATGCTCATGAAAAGAAGTGGTAAGGATTTAACCTTCAGCCTTCAGCCTTCAGCCTTCTGTCTAAACACTTTATCCTTTCCAGAAAAGAAAGAACGATACGGAGGTAAAATAATGCGTATTTTCCAAACAATTATTTTCACGATGGGAATCTGTTCTCTCTTCATTTCCGAGAATTTGGGATCGACTGGAAATATCGCCCATGCGTTGAGTGTAGGAACGGCAACCATCGACATTACTCCGCCGATTGGAATGCCGATGCGCGGATACGCGGCACGCAAGGAGTTGTCGAACGGCGTTTGGGACCCACTCTTGGCAAAAGCCATTGTCCTTGATGACGGAAAAACCTCGATCGCAATGATCACTGTCGATCTTATCGCGCCGCCGCCGAAAGAAATCTGCGACGCCATCCGCCAATCAGTTCTGGAAAAGCATGGCATATCATCGATTCTGTTCATCGCTTCCCATACTCATTCGGGTCCAAGTTTGAAATCAAACCTACCGACCCGGGAAGAGCCGTGGCTTTCAACATTACAGAAAAAATTATTGCATGCCGTCGACAATGCGGTATCAACAAAACAGCAAGCGACTGTCAAAGTCGGATACGGATCGATGGACATTTCCTACAATCGCCGAGAGGTTCATCCGAACGGCGCGGTAACCATGCTGTTTCAAAACCCCAACCGCAAAGTACCCACTCCCGTTGATCAGACGGTCGGTGTGGTCGGATTTACGGATCATGATGGGAACTGGATTGCTGAGTTGGTTCACTTCGCCTGCCATCCGGTCGTTTTCGGCGGGCAGAATTTAAAATACACCGCCGAATTTCCCGGCGCGATGCGGGACTACGTCGAAAAACAACTGGGGGGAACCTGTCTGTTTATGCAGGGCGCCTGCGGCAACGTCAATCCCTTCGTTCGCGGCGAATCAACGGACGAAGGCTACGCGCTCCTGCGACAGGAAGGAGAAAAATTAGGCAACGAAGTGGTCCGAATTACCGAATCCATGCAATCTCTGCCATCCGACGCGCTCGAAATCATCGCACGCAATTATACGACCGAACTTGATTATCGTTTTGACTTGAACGATGAAAAGGTCAAGGAATTTTATATAAAACTGTATGGAAAGGAATATTTTGATGAATTTTATAAGGATCGTCCGCCCACCATAAAGGCGCAAACGCCGATCGTCATGTTGGGTAAGCAAATCGCATGGGTAGGTTTTCCCGGCGAATTCTTCAATGAGTTTCAAATCGATCTGCGGAAACGATCTCCCATCGCCCATACTTTCTTTCTGGGATACTGTGACGAATTGTTTTCTTATTTCCCCACCATTCAGGCCGCTTCCGAAGGAGGATATGGCGCGAGTTATTCCACGTATGTGGAAGTGGGAGCGGGGGAACGGCTCGTGGATCGCGCGATCATCGCACTGCATCAGTTGGCGGGCAATCTCAAATCCATTCCGGAGCAGTAATTGTCGCTTGACCCCCTTCGCATTTCTCACTTCATAACGCATGTTCTCCCATCCCGCATCAATTCCGATGTAGAATCTTATTCGCTGGTTCCTTTCTTATTTTCTGCGTGTGAGAGAGATAAATCTTCTCTCTCGCTTAGAACCAGCCGTCAACGTGGTATCTACTTCGCTGTCCTCGAAATGCAGGACAAAAAATCCACTTTTTCGATGATATGATTCCTCCCCATCATCAATCATAATCAATTATGAAATCATCGTGGATTGAAATTGCATAAGAACATTCAATCCATTTTTACGCGCGTAAGATTTCTGATAAATGATCTCATTCACATGGTATTGAAAATGTGAAATTTTTGACGAATTTACCGAATTGAAACAACAGAGAAATACCATCCGATAAGGAGGCAATTTCACGAGTTTTCTTTTTCATTCGGGTCACACGAATCCATCAACAGCAAAAGAAAGGTTACTACCATGAAACACAAAAACACTCTTTTCATCATGCACCTGGCTCTGATTACGGGTTTTCAATTATTCGTCTATGATTTCTCGTTTGCCGGTGGAAAGAAAGATAAATATCCGCAACCGTCTAACTCTTACTATGGAGCCAATTATTATTCTGGAACACTTCAAAAGATTTCGGCCAGAAACAAATCGAATCATCAAACCATTGTGCGCTCAAACACTCTCACACTCACGGCCAATTCCACGCAAACAACCATACCCTCAAGCGCTTTCACCCAATCGATGTCCGGAAGCTGGGAGAAATTGGAGGGATATGTCGGTTTTTGGATGGATGATCCCGAGTTTGGGATGCTCTATCAAACCATTATCGGTTTTACCGCCATTCCCTGCGGGAATAGCCAATATTGCGCGCCGGATTGGGATAAAAAAGTTTTTTGGATCGATATCGGCGATGGCACGCCCAGCCCGCTGACCGCCACCCGCATCGGTGATTTCACTCCCGGCGAAGATGAGGAAGTTCTGACGAAAAGCGGAACGTATTGGTCCGGCGATTATATTTTATTGATCGAAGCCGGAAAGGATTATTCCGATTATGACGACCAGGCCGCCCTCTGCGCCATCGCCTTCATCACGAATGATGATAATCAAATCATCGATTATTGCATCGATGTGTATGACAATGATGATGAATTCCAATATTCAAAACAACTTGAAATCGGCGACCAATTCATCACATTGAGCGTCGCCTTCAAAATGGATGAGCCAGATGAGGTATATTTTGGCATCCTCGATCGCTCCGAAAGAGTGGGTCAACAAGTAAAAGGCGATTATGCGTATGGATTGGTTCGGCAAGAACCGGTTTTTACCTATCAACACCTCACTCCCGGTAAGGATTTTCCTAATTATTTCGATATCGATTTTTCCAATGTGGAACTGCAATTCGTTTTGCTTGGCGAACGCGAAACAAGTAAAGGTGAATCGGAGTGGGGATACTCTGAAGTGAAGGATTTGGGGGTAAAGTGGAATACCTCCGAAGAACCCGCGCCGATCATGACCTCAACATTCACACCGCAGCCCATCCTTCCGACGGTCACTGCCAATCCGACTTCGATCTTTACACCGACACAGACACCCATGTCCGTTCTCCCTACACCAACGCAAACGCCGACGCCCGTTCCGCCGACTCCGACACGGACACCGATGTCGGCCGCGCCCACATCCACACCCATTTCCGGGAATGTTCAATCCGTTTTCATTTACGATCAAACCGGCGACGTTTCCGGCGATTTGACCGGGCAAACCGATTTCGACGCCATCGATGCGCGCAATCTTTCCATCGTCTGGACTGCGAACACCGCCAACGCTACCGATTGGCATCTATACGTTCGAAAAGGATTTGGAGGTGCAAAATATCTCGGTCGCACTGCCAGTGGAACGGCAACCCGTTTCGATTGGTTCGCCGGCGCGGCCAACCTCAGCGCCGAATTTGCCAACGGACCGGATTTCAATTCTGTTTACACCTTTCGTATCGTTCGCATCGATGGAAATTTAGGTCCGGACGACTATTTCGACGCCTCCGCTCCGGTGGGTTTCAATGCGGAAGGGGGAAACGCGGTTTCTCTAATCCAGCCGAAGGTTCCCAATTTGCAGAGCAAAAAAGTCGTGATCTACGATGACCTGTTAGGCGGCGACGATCTCGCGCCGATGGGCTCAACCGGTGCGAATGTTGATGCTTCGGACGCGCGCGCCATTCAAATCGCCTGGAACTTCAACCGAGATGCGGCGACGGTGAACGAATATCACGTATTGGTTAGCGTCGATGGCGGAACCTATCAATTTTTGGGGCAGACCTACAATGGAACCATCACCTATTTCTATTGGTCGCCTACCAGTCAATTCAAAACTGCGGCCGCTTTTGCTGATGGGCCGCAGGATGGACACACCTATCAATTCTATATCGCGTTGAGTCCGCTTTCCGGCGAGCGAGAGACGCTGACGAGCGGTGTGTTACATTATTCGGTTGCGGATTGATGGAGGAATTCCACTACCCTAAAATAAGATGCGAATCCTTCAAATGATCGAAAAAAATACATCCAACGGTTACAAACCGTAATGATGAAATTTCGTTTTCCTTTTAATTTCGTCCGTTTTTTCCTGGTCCTGTTATCTAGCGTCATTACCTATTTCGCATTCCCATCAACGCATTCCATTTCCATTCTTGCCTGGATTTGCCTGGCTCCGTTCTTCACTGCGATCCGCAACGCCGGAAAAATAGAACGCCTATGTCTTGCCCTTTTATACGGCCTGCTGTACTCCCTTCCACATAATGGGCCAGGAATTTGGGCAGGGATTCGTAGCGAGTATCTTTCATTTCCACTTTCCGCCGTTTTTTTCTCACTTTTTTTTACGTGCTATCTCATTCCCTTTCTTTTCTTCGCACTCATTCAACCAAAGTTGAAACAGGATGGGATCACCGCTTCCATTCAAAAAAGCGCCTGCTTTACGGTTTTTCTCTGGTGGACGCCGGCGCTATTTCGCGTCAGCCCGGCGCATATGCTTCATGACCAACCGTTGATGATCCAGCTTGCGGATTTCGGAGGTATTCCCTGCATTCTATTCGTTCTTCTCCTCATCAATATGCTTTTTTCCAATTGGATTGTCCCTTTTCAGGACCGCAAACAACGAAACCGCTACCCGTTTGCCATCATTTTTATTCTTCTCGTTTGTAGCGGTTATGGTTTTATGCGTATAACGCAATTGCATCAACAAGAAAAGTCGGGATTGGAACATTGTGTGCAACCGCTCGCGATTCAAACTTGTCTTTCCGGCAACGAACCGATATCTTCCCTGGTGCGCGAAAATCGGCAGCAAATCCATTCCGCGCTCGAACTCAGCCACGCCGGATTAAAAAAACACCCGAACGCCGACATCATTGTCTGGCCTGAAGCGCCGATAGATCTTTACAAACAACCGCATTGGGAGGGAATTCTCAATCGCAAGATCCACGCGTTTTCCGATTTGACGCAAAAATCCGTTTTGATAGGATGTCAGGATTTGATTGCGGACACTTCACCGGCGCAGTATTACAACACCGCCCGATTTGTCCGGCCGGATTCAGTTTCGATCTCGGCGTACCGTAAAAATCATCTTCTCCCTTTTTACGAATACGATCCGCTAAGGACATTGAATCCAATTCTCGCCGATGGATGTATTCTCCCCGGCACGGAAACTGTGGTTTTCGATATCGGCGAAGGATGCGTGATCATTCCCGCCATCTGTTATGAAATTCATTGTTTGGAGCATATCCGTAAAGGCGTCCGTATGGGTGGAAACGTGATTGCGCATATGGCCAATTTCCAATCCTTTGGAAAAGACGGCCAAATTGCCTATATGGATTACGCCATGTCCAAATTCCGCGCGGTGGAATTCCGTATGCCATTGATCAAAGCGTGTAATTGGGGGTACGGCGCCCTCATCCAAGCGACAGGAGAAGTGGTGGAAGGATCAATCTCGCCTCCCGGCAAGCGAGCCGTGATATTATTTTCACTTTTCATTCCATGCAATCGATCTTTATACTCATGGTCGGGAGATTGGTTTGGATTCATGCTGACCGGTTGGTTGATTTGGAGCGTGGGGCATTCGGTTTTTACCCATATTCCGATTCGTATGCCACGGAAACTGATCAAATATACTTTCCCGTTTTAATTCATATCGCCGGTTTTGACCACCCGTTCGTAGATGCGCACATTGGTAATCGTAACGCTTTCCTCGTCCTCGCCTGCGATTTGTAGCAGAATGTACATTGGATCGATGGGTTCTCGCGTAATGCCAGCGATGGAGATCGTTTCCTGCACACCGGGCGTCAACATCCACAGCGGCACGTCTTTTTGAAAGGCGTTCGGTCCGTTTCCGATCCACGCCGTGAAGGTTCCCTGTTCACCGTAATTTTTAACAACATCGATTTCCACCCGCGACCAGTTCGGATAAAAACCGGATTCAAAAGAGGTCCCGATTCGACTCGCCTGGCTGGAGACGTCTTTATTGAGATGAATCGTCCCCCCCTCCACATGCGCATCGCCGCCGGTTTCTTCCAGCAACCACAAATTAGGCGTCCATTCACTGTGTGCGACGCTAACGCCAATGTCCTTATTTACTCCCTGTTCGATTTTCAGATTATCGGCAAACACAATCGCGCCATGTTCGCTATCTCCGTTATACACGGCAATGAACGGTTGGACGGACGTATATTTCGCCTCCACTTCAATCACGGCTTTCTGCCATACGTTTCCGATCATCTCCGGCGCATAACGAGTGGTATAGGCAACCGCTCCGGTCTGCCCCTCGATGTCCGCAAAAACGCCAAGCGCATACATCATGGAGGCATTCGTCATATTGAACCAGCACGAAATACGTATCGGAGAATCCGTGATGTCGATTTTGGGCGCATACATCATGCACAACCGCCCGCTCGGAATCAATGCTTTGATTCCTTTTCCGTCAGTCGCCGCCGGATTTCCCTCATCGATGGGCACGTCCTCGTACACAAAACTACATGTATCGATAAACCCATGCTGCACATCGTCAAATGTGAAAATCACGGTATTCGGCGTGGGAGTCGGAATCGTATTGATCGCAGTCGTCGGTCGAATCGTGGGCGTCGGCGCGGCCGGCGTGATTCCGTCGGTGGGTCTCACAATCACGGCTCTCGTCTCGGTCGGAGTCACCGTCGCCGTTGGCGTTGGCGTTGGCGAGGGAGTCGGCGTGCTTGTTACAATCGATCCAGCAATAATGGTCGGAGTGGAAGTCGAAGTATCATTCACGACAGCGCCGCCGCCGATCGTGGGCGTAGAGGTCGGTTCGTTGCCGGGATTTGTTGAACCCCCACTTACTTGTGTCGGTTGCGATCCTCCCGACCAGCTCGTTGCCGTCGGCTGCGGGGTGGAAGCGGGGACGCTTGGCAGATTCGGTTGTGATCCACTCCCTTCGCTGCTCGGTATACTTGTGGCAGTAGGCGTTGCCGTGGCTCGTGGACGGCTGGTCGGGGCAGGCCGTCCTGACTGAGCAGGCGTCTCGGTTTCCGTAGGCAATAATGTCGGCGTTTCCGATGGCATGGAAACCGGCGTCGAGGTCGGCGCCCGGCCAGAGGAAGATCCTGGCGTTTCGGTGGGCGTCGGCGTTTCCGTTTCCGTGGGTGTTGAACTCGGACGCGGAGTGGCGCTGGGGCGTCTTCCTCCCGACGAATTTCCCGGCGTATCCGTCGGCGTCGGTGTTTCCGTTTCCGTCGAGGTTGAATAGGGTTGCGGCGTGGCGCTGGGGCGTCTTCCTCCCGACGAATTTCCCATCGTTTCAGTGGGCGTCGGCGTCTCCATTTCCGTCGGGCTGGGTGAGGGGGTGAAGCTGGGCGGTATCACCCCGCCACTAAATTGTATCGGCGTTGCGGTTTCGGTCGGCTCAGGAGTAAACGTTGCGGTTGGCTGTATCGATGCCGAACCGGGCGTCGGAGGAACAAAATCGATCCCCAGTTGATATTTGACCGGACCCCAATTTTGAAACGGTCCTAAAAACAGAGGATTTTGACTATGCGTCAAAACAAAAACTTGAAATTGGTATTCTTTTCCATAATCCGGTCCATTCGCAAACCGTGGATGCACTTGAAATCGAGCGCCTTTTTTCCATTCGAAATAGGAAAGCGTGGAACTGTCTGTTCGACCTAGATACTCGAATTTTATTGCATGATCTTCCTGTTCCTCTTCATTGGCGGCAACTTTTTTCTCTTGGACGTAAATGTGAATATCCTTGATGTCGGAATCATCGAACAACAATGGTGAGAATGCCCATCGTACGATCAATTCCTTGCTGTCATACGGATCCAAATCGATTCCGTTGCTCAAATCTTCGAGTGTATCCAACGTATCCGTGACGATCACGCGGCTGAGCGTATTCAAACTGGCGCTCTGAACGCCCATCAGATCGACAACCGATGTCTGGATATCATCGTCCACCATCAATTCGAGAACATACGTCCCCACTTCGACGGGAGTAAAGGTGGTTTCTGCGATTGTAGCCGAGGCGAACTGATTCAAATCCAAACTCGGACCGGATTTGATCGTCCATGAAAAATTATACGTTTCATCTCCGCCCGTCGCGGCGCCCTGCAATGAAATTGGTTTGTTGACGACGGAAAAAATGCTCGGACCGGCATCGACGCCGATCTCTTCGTATACATGAACGATGAGCGTATCGCTCTCGCTTCGCTGTTTCTCGTTTTTGGCGGTAAAGCGGAGTACATAATCTCCCGCGGCCAACGGCAGGAGAATAGGATTTTTGTTCAATGGTTGAGAAAACTGACCGCTGCTCGTATCCGGCCCCGATTCAATTTCCCATAAATACGTATACGTTCCCGCATCACCGACAACGATTCCATTTAAGTTGATAAAACGTTCCACCAACGTAATCTGATCTTCTCCCGCATCGACGGAAAAGGTATTTTCCACGATGACCGTCAGCGAGTCGCTCACTTCCGACTGAATCCCATCCGTCACACTCAATCCCAGAACATAAGTTCCTACAGCCGTGGGAGTAAACACAGGATTGGCAATCGTGGTTGCGGAAAATTGAATATTGTCGAGAGCCGGACCGCTCTCAATCGTCCAATTGTAAATATAATCGCCGCTTCCCCCCGCCGCCTGGCCATTCAATGGAATCGAACTATCGATTTTTATTCCATCATCCGGCCCAGCGTCGAGCGTCAGCACCGCATGAACCTCCACCGTCACATCAATCGTAACCGGATCCTGAATTCCATCCGAAACCGTGAACTGCAGAAAATATGTTCCCGCCGAGGAAGGCGTGAAATCAGTGCTCTCCTCCGCCGGTGATGTAAACTGTGTCGAACTGGCGTCCGGGCCGGAAAAAACCGCCCATACAACCGTATAATTTCCGATTCCACCACTTACTTCCCCATCCAAATGAATGGGATTCCCCGCATACGTCAGCAATTCGGAATCCGATGTGGAACCTGCGGCCGTCACCGCCGCAGTGATTGTACTTAGCACCGTCACTTGCAGAGAATCATTTTCCTGCAACGGTCCATCCTGTACACGCAAGTGCAATGTATATACGCCGGTTGAAGTTGGCGTAAAGAGAGGATCTTCTATTGTTGTAAGTGAAAATTGCTCGAGAGCAGGATTCCACTCGGAAATGATACTCCATGCGAAAGAATAATTTCCGCTTCCCCCACTCACGACCGCATTCATCTGTGAGGAACCGCCTAGATAAATCACCTGATCTTCTCCCACTTCAACCGTGAGAGGTTCAAACACATTGACGGTGATGGGAGCACTGATCAAAGTCTGTACGCCATCGCTCACAGTCAATTGCAGGATGTATTCACCCGACGAGGAAGGAGTAAAGATCGGATCCTCGACCGTCGTGTTGGATAACTGGTTAGGATTTGTATCCGGCCCGTTCAGAATCGTCCAAACATAAGTATAATTCCCGTTTCCACCCGTCACTTCTCCATTCAATTGAACGGCCGAATCGATATAGGTTTCCAGTTGTGTTCCCGAACCGGTAATTTCCGCCTCAACGGACAGTGGAACGTTAACCGTTACCGTCACCGTGTCGCTTGCCGATGATTGGGCGTCATCAAAAACGGTGCATTGCAAAACATAAGTTCCTGCCTCAAGCGGGGTAAAAACAGGATCGGCTTGCAAGATTGAAGAAAATTGGTTCACATCAACATTCGGTCCCGACACGATCGTCCAACGATAGGCATAATCCCCATATCCCCCTCTCGCTATGGCAGATAAAGAAAGAGGATAATTGGTCGTAGTCGTTCGATCCTCCCCGGCATCCACTGCCAACACGCCATGAACCGTAACGGCGACGGTATCACTCACCGGAGTTTGCACTCCGTCGTCAACCGTGAATCGCAAAACGTAGATACCGGCTTGAGTCGGCGTGAAAGTGATTTGAGATTGCCCGGCGGAGATGGGATTCGCATTGGCTTCCAATAACAAACCCGAGTGGATGCGGAAATGAGATTTGTCCGTATGCCGCTCCGCAAAGAAAAAGTCCAGCGGATACATCTGTCCTGTCTCAAGCCCCAAATTGCCGGTATTAATGGTTCCGGACAATTCCGGATGCGGTCCCCCCAAATCCAGAGCCAACTGATTGTTTATAAAAATCCATACGTCGTCATCGCCGGAAAACGTGAATTCCTGCGGGCCACGATACACGAATTGAGAATGAAACTCGAACGTGAAATGAAAATTATGATTTCTTCTTTGATTTCCGAATAATTGGTCGTCAATCGGAAAGAAATTGTCGAAATCGATGGTATAGATGGGATTGTCCGTTGAAGAGTGGGGATCTCGCGTCAATTCGATTTCAAAATCCATCGATTGATTAACGCCGGGCGCATCGTGATACCATTGATAAAACGTTTCGGCGGAAGTTATTTTGCCGTTCACTTTCGACGCATTAAAAACCGGTTTACCGTCTTCGCCCAATTGCGTTTCGACCAGTCCGGCGTCAACCGTATTCCCGGTAAAACTTTCAAAATCGGGATGAGAATCCATAAAATCGCGAATCGTTCCACGTAGTGCAATCGAATCCGGCGGAAGCGCTTGAGCAGCGCCTGCCGAGGTGAATGAAATTTGACTTTCATCCGTGCTCGGGCCGGATTCAATCGCCCAAACGAACGTGTAATTGCCGGTTCCGCCCTCGGCTTCTCCGATCCAACTGACCGGATTTCTCACATAGGTCCGTTGATCCGATCCGGCGTTCACGAGCAAAGGATGCCGAACGCTGATTTCTACCGTGTCTCGCACCCGAAACTGTATTCCGTCATTCACACTTAATTGCAGAACATAGGTTCCGCCGGCGGTCGGCGTGAATTCTGGATCCTTCACCGACGTCGAAGAAAACTGAAATAAACTGCGATCCGGTCCCGAAAGAACAGACCAGCTATAGGTATAGGTTCCGGTTCCACCGCTTGCACTCCCATTCAATCGGATCGAGTGAAGAATAAATGCATTCCCGTCATCTCCGGCATTGGCAACCAACAGGTCATAAACCAAAAAACTCACGGGATTGCTGTTGGCCGTCTGCATACCGTCGGCAACGCTGACCTGCACCACATATTGTCCGGCAACAGAAGGCATGAACGTAGGATTGGCAATCGTTGTGGAAGAAAATTGATCGAGATCGAGACTGGGACCGGAAACAATCGACCAATTCAACGCGATAGCGCCATCGCCGCCGCGCACTTCGCTAAACAAGCGAACAGCGGTGTTTACAAGATGAACCTGATCCTGCCGGCCGGCGGTGATGCTGAGTGCATCAAAAACGGTTATCGTTACCGTATCGATCACCGAGGGTTGAAATCCATCGCTGACGGCCAATTGCAAAAGATAAACGCCGGCAGCGAACGGAGTGAAAACCGGCTGCAATTCCGTCGTCGAGGAAAACTGAGCCGGATTCGTATTCGGGCCGGTTCGAATGGACCAACTCATATTATAATTACCGGATCCACCGATGATTTCTCCGCTCAACGACAGCGGATGTTGAATATACGTTTGCCGATCCGTTCCCGCATTGACGCCGATATTGACGCCGATCATGCGAATCCGGTTGTTGTTCCGGTCGGCGATGTATAAATTTCCCAACACGTCTCCGCAGATGCTGCGTGGATCGTGCAATCGTGTTTCCGTCGCTGGGACTCCGTCGCCGGTGAATCCCGGCAAACCAATACCGGCAATTCGGGAAACCTGGCCGGAAGGATCGATTTTAAGAATGCGGTGGTTGTACGAATCCGCAATGAACAGATTCAAACTTTGATCGACAAAAACACCCGAAGGAAATTGCAAACGGTTTTCATACCCATCCTGCTCATCATCATGCCAGCTATGATTCCCCAAATTTCTTGCAACCGTGCTGATTGTTCCCGCAAAATCGACTTTACGAATGGCATCGTTTCCCGTGTCCGCAATGAAAAGATTCCCCAACCGATCTTTATAAACATCCATCGGCCTCCGCAACCGCGCCTCGTTCGCGGCGCCTCCATCGCCGGAATAACCGGAGCGGCCGTTCCCCGCCGCCGTCGTAATCACGCCGGACGCATCCACTTTGCGAATGACATTATTGCTGGAATCGACGATGTACAAATTTCCTTCTTCATCAATGATCACTCGCAGTGGAAAAAAAAGTTTCGCATGGATGGCCAGACCGCCATCGCCGGAATACCCGGGATGTCCGGAACCAGCAATCGTGCGGATCGTTCCTGCCGCGTCGACCATGCGAACGCGATTATTATAAGTATCTGCAATGTATAGATTTCCCTGCCCATCAACACATATGCCATCCGGGAACGATAAACTTGCCTGCGTCGCCGCTCCGCCGTCGCCTGAAAATCCGACCTGGCCGTTCCCCGCGACGGTCGTAATGGTTCCTGACACACTGACCTTGCGAATGCGATGGTTATGCGAATCGGCGATGTACAGATTGCCCAAACGATCCAATGCAACGTCATACGGTTTCTTCAATTGCGCCTGGATGGCCGCGCCGCCATCCCCCGCGTAGCCTGGTCGCCCGTCGCCGGCAATCGTATAAATATTCTGCGCGAATCCATTATGAGAAAGAATGAAATTATTTATCAAAATGAGAAAGAATAAGAACATTCGCATTACCGATTTACTAATTGCAAAATAGCGCACTTTGTTGGTCTCCTCAAACATAAAGTTTGATATGTTGATCCCGTTCAACGCAAATCACCGAAAGCAAATGCCGTTGTTTCATATAAAAATGAATGGATATTTTCTCAAAATTGAAAAAAACAACGACAAATAAATACGTAATCAATGTTAAATCAGCAAGAAACATGCCTGCTGCTATCATTTCTCACATAGTTTGCTTTTTAATCCGATGATGTCAATGTAAGGAATGCATTTTCACGCTGTTTTTTGCGCCAAGCAGGCTCTTTGATCCTTCAATAAATTAAAATTATTGTATTCAGCAAACTAAGATGTGGTGGGAGTAGTATCGTCACGGCACTTCGCGTATAGTGTGACGGCAAAGGACATGTCGCCGATATGGCGGCGACGCATGGGTCATCCCTCATTATGATCAACCGATCATGGCGGTTTTCATGGAAAGAAAGAGTATCATGCCACACGATCCGACGGTCAAACCATATCAAACGGACATTCGCACACCACCGTCCGGTTTTTTTACCTCACTACGTTTTTTAGGTCCCGGCCTGATTCTCTCCGCCGCCATCGTCGGCTCCGGCGAATTGATTGCGACCACGGCTCTGGGCGCGAAAGCCGGTTTTATTTTACTCTGGGTGATTTTGTTTGGTTGTTTGATAAAAGTTGCGGTACAACTGGAACATGGACGTAATTGTATTATTCATGGGCGCCCTTCGTTTCAATCGTGGAATCGCGGCAAGGGAATTCGTATTTTCGGCATCCATTGGACCGTGTATAGCGGCGTTCTTTACCTGATCGCCACCTTTTTCGGCCAGGGCGGCGTACTGGGAGGTTCCGCGCAAGTGGCCGCCTACGTATTTCCTCGCTTTTCATTGGAAGTGTGGCTGGGAATCCTGGTGATCCTCATCGCATTGCTCGTGTTTCACGGCAAATACAAACCAGTGGAGTGGATCGCCACCGCCCTTAACTTTCTATTCATCTCCACCGTCCTTTACTGCGTCTTTGCCATTCAATGGACTCCCTACGCTTATTCTATTTCAGATCTGGCAAGCGGTTTTACTTTCCACCTGCCGCCGGAAATGATTGCGCTCGCCCTCGGCGCATTTGGCATCACCGGCGTCGCCGCGGGGGAAACCGTGATGTACACGTATTGGTGCTGGGAAAAAGGGTACGCCGCCTGGACCGGACCGCGCGACGGTTCGCCGGAATGGTTTGACCGCGCCCGCGGCTGGATTCGCGTCATGACCATCGATGCCCTCGTCTCCATGATCGTCTATACCGTCACCACCTGCGCCTTCTACATCCTGGGCGCAGCGGTGTTGAAATCACAGCCAACGCTGGCGGACGGCAACGAATTCATCTTTCAACTGTCCGGCCTCTTCACACAAGTGCTGGGCGACGGATCGCGCATGGTCTTCATGCTCTGCGCCTTCACCGTCCTCTTTTCCACTATTTTCGCCAACACCGCCGGATTCTCCCGCGTTTGGAGCGATTTTTTTCATCTGTGCAAACTCATCGATTGGAATAATGAAGCCCAGCGCAAACGCTCCATCGCCATCATGGCGTGGGTATTCCCTCTGACTTGCGGCATTATCTATTTCTTCATCCAAAAACCGCTTCTTTTGGTTATTTTCATGGGCATATCCAACTCACTATTCCTCATCGTCGTCGCTTGGCAGGCTCTCATTTTTCGCTATTGCCGAACCGATAAGGAATTAACGCCCTCAAAATTCTACGATTTCATTCTCTGGCTCAGCATTTTCTCCATTGCCTATCTCGCCTGGCGCGCGGTGTTCAGTTAATCACCCATTTTTTTCACTCAGAGTGAACCAAAGAATTGTTTTAATCCAAAAGGTGGTTTCTTGCGGGAAAAGAGTTCATCCACTTTACTGATTTTATCTTTCAGGGCGATCACGATAGCCTGATCGTTGGCGCGCAGTTCGTCTTCGCCTTTGGGAATGATCACTTCATTCTCTCTGACGATGGCGCCAAGCAGGATGTCGCGGGGGATAAAGCCATCTTTCAGTTTTTTGCCGATAAGAACAGATTCGGAATCCACCACAACTTCGATCGCTTCCGCTTTGTCCTCGGCCAGGGTGGCCATGGTGAGGATTTTTCCCTGTCGAACGTAGCGCATGATGGCGTTGATGGTGGCCAGGCGAGGATTGACGGCAACGTCGATGGGTTTGATGTGGGCAAGGAGAGGAATGTATTGCGGTTTTCGTAAAAGAGAAATGACGCGTTTCGCGCCTTGTTCCTTTGCGAGCAAGGCGGAAAGGATGTTGGTTTCATCATCCTGCGAGGCGGCGACGAATCCGTCGGCCTCGTTGACGCCCGCTTCGTTGAGCATGGTGATGTCTGTGCCGTCGCCGTGCAGGATGGTGGCGTGTTCCAACTCGGCGGCGAACTGTTCGCAACGCGCTTCATCCTGATCGATCAAAATCAGGTTGGCGCCGCTGTTTTTCAGTTTTTCTGCGAGAAAAAAAGAAACGCGGCTGGCGCCGACGATGACGACCTTGCGTAGTTCCCGCGCGGCGATGCCTCCCAGTTTATTCAATTTATCCAACGATGCGCTGTCAACGATCACGTACACTTGATCGCCGGGAATAACCCGCGTATCGCCGCGAGGGATGATCACTTCATTCCCACGCACCAGCGAGCCAATCAACAGCGAGTCGGAAAAACCCAATTCCGGCAGTTCCTGCAACGTGCGATTGCAGATGGGGGAGGCAATGGTTGCGCGAAAGCCGACTAATTTCAGGCGTCCGCCGGCAAAATCGGCGACGCTGTTGGCAATGGGATTTTCGAGCAGGTCGTATAATTCGATCGCGGCCACTTCGTCGGGATTAATGATGAGGTCGATGTTCATGGCGTTGGAATAATGCGAGCGATCGGGGAGAAGATAATCTTCGCTGCGCACACGGGCAATCGTGCGCATGACGTTGAATTGCTTCACGATAGCGCAGGACAACAGATTGCAGGCGTCGTTATCGCTGACGCCGATGAACAAATCGGCGTTTTCAATCCCCGCTTGCAGCAGAACGGAGGCGCTCGCGCCGTTTCCCGCAACGGTCAAGACATCCAGTTTGCTTTCAATATCCGCCAAAATGACGGGATTGTTGTCAATGATTTTTACTTGATGCCCTTCGGCGGTCAGACGGCGCGCAAGCCCTTTGCCCACCTCGCCGGCGCCGATGATGATTACCATTAATTTTTGAGAAGCCACAATCGAATCACCTGCTCTGAAGTTTGTGCAATCAATACCCTTGCCCGCCCGATTGCTTCGGCGAGCGAGATCGGCGCGGGAGTAATCGAGAACAGCGCGGAGATTCCTTCCTCATATAAAGAGGATACATCGCCGAAAATGCCGCCGGCCAAAGCCACGGCCGGAATGTTATGTTTTTTGGCGCGCTGGCCAACTCCGGCTGGGACTTTACCGAAACGAGTGGAGTGGTCGATTTTTCCTTCGCCCGTCAGCGCCAAATCCGCATCGGCCAGCGCGTCGTCCAAACGGGCGTAATCCGCGATGAGATCGAAACCGGAGCGCAGCTCGGCGCAGCAGAATCCCACCAGACCTGCGCCCAATCCGCCGGCTGCGCCTCCGCCGGGCATTTCCGGTCGAAAGCGGCGGTTGTAAGCCTGCAAGTGACGGGCAACCGTTGCCAAACCATCTTCGAGTTGGAAAATCATCTCCGGAGTCGCGCCCTTCTGCGGGCCATAAACAGGCGCAGCCCCATTCGGACCGAGAAGCGGATTGGCGACATCACAGGCAACGTGGATTTTTATTTTTTTGAGATGGGGATGAGCGTATGTATCGTCAATCCCGGCAAGTTCCTGCATGTTTCCGCCGGTTGGATCGATTTCTCGATTTTGGCCGTCAAGAAGGCGGTAGCCTAATGCGGCGGCCATGCCGATGCCCGCGTCGGTTGTGGCGCTGCCGCCGATGCCGACGATAATCGCCGACACTCCGCGATCCAGCGCATCTCGCATCATCTCGCCGGCGCCGAACGTCGAGGTCAGGAGCGGATTTTTCTCTTCTTCCCGCAAACGCCACAAACCGGAAGCCTGCGCCATTTCCATTACGGCAGTTTCGCCATCGTCAATAAGGCCATAACGGGCGGTAACCGGACGCATCAGCGGATCGTGAACCGTCAATTCGACAAATACACCGTTCCTTGCGGAAACGAGCGCGTCGGTGGTTCCGTCGCCGCCATCGGCCAAAGGAACTTTGACGGTGCGAATGTCCGCAGGGATGCGAAGGATGCCTTCTTCCATCGCGTCCGCCACGGCGGGAGCGGAAAGGCATTCTTTGAATGCGTTAGGCGCAAGAACAATTTGCATGGTTTGTTTCGTTCATCTCATTTATGGGGATTTCCGCATACAATAGGGCGGTAAAGCAAGCG
Organism: Candidatus Omnitrophota bacterium; assembly: GCA_003598175.1. GTDB lineage: Bacteria > Hinthialibacterota > Hinthialibacteria > Hinthialibacterales > Hinthialibacteraceae > SURF-12. Next base: position 24,332 of record QZKN01000151.1, on the reverse strand, counting down.
TCCTCGCTTGCAGAACCGGGCAAACAGGAACGCCTGCACTACCCATGTTCCTTATAGCATAGCGGGGAATCGTCAAGAAATGGAGTGAGTCAGGGGATGAGACAAATCGCCGTGAGTTGATGGCAAGGGAACATACAATCCAGGCAATTTAAAACCGCCAGGTAGCTTGCAGATAAATATTCCGTTCCACTTCGGAAGCAAGAGAGCGAATGATTCTCGTATTTCCGAATTCCCGATGGCGTGGATCGAAAGCGTTTTGCACACCAAGCGCAAGTTCAAAATTGTCATGGGGTTTCCATCCCAATCGGACGTCAAGGGTCGTGTAGGCGGGGACGGCATAGGCGGGTAGATTGTCCGTATGACGAAGCCAAATATCCAATTCGAGATTTTTTACGAGATCCACTGCGGTACGCAAAGAAAACTGATGGTGCGGGCTTTCCCCTTCCGCCTGTTCGAATACGACATCCGTGCTGTCTTCGGCTAGATGCAACTGCATTTGTAAATAAGTATAAGCGAATTGCAGTTTCCACGACGGCAGGAGACGCCAATCGGCGACGAATTCCACGCCGTACGTTTCACCGTCCATTTTGTTAAACAACGAGCCGGGAATGGAGAAATGAATAGGAGGCGGATCGGGAATCAGAGTGAGCATACCCAATTCGGCGGTGTGAAGTCGATCGTATTTGTTGTAAAACGTAGCCACATCGATATTGAATCGATCATTGACCAGCCAACGGTAACCAATTTCATAAGCAAGAAGATTTTCGGACTCATACTCACGATTCCCAATGAATTCCGAGAAAACCGGATAGGGTAATGGCAATCTCGGATCGAACGGCAGCGCCACTTCGGGAACAAGATGAAGATCATGTTCTGCACGAGATGGCGTTCTCACGGCGCGAGAAACGGAGGTCCACAAAGAATGCCGTTCGTGAGGAGTCCACAGCAAACGAACGTTGGGCTGGATTTCGAAGCCGGTATAATCGTTGTGCTCGAATTTCGAACCCAAAATAAGATGCAAACGATCCTCCCAAAGCATAAGATCATCCTGGACAAACAAATTGAATAGATGATCTTCGCGGCTTCGCGGATCAAGCCGCGCCACGATGGTGTCGTCGATGTGATCCGCGGTAAAACGATACCCCCAACCCCACACCACGTCGTTGCGGTCGCCCCAGGCAAAATGGTGTTGAAAATCGAGATCGAAAATATCACGATTTTCACCGCCGATGTCCAGCGCCCGTTTGCTCCAATCGTAATACAATTGCAACGCGATATTCGATGTCGAAGAGAATTCACGTTTCCAGCGGGACAGAAGATTGGCGCCGGTAATGGTATCGTCGATGTTGACCACTTGCGCATATGGATATTCAAAATAGGGGTGTTTGTAACTCGTTCCCACTTCGCCGGAATATAAATCTCCCTGCACGGTCAACGTGTCCGATTCGGATAATTCCGAATCGACCCGAAATCCACCCCGTGCAACGTCCCATTCATCCGCGGCGTCCCAGCCGGATGAATTGACAAAGCGGTCCCAATTCGAGTATTTCGTGTAGACTCGATAAAAGGTCGTTTCATCGATTTTGCCGCCAAAGCGAAATCCGCCGGAGAGGTTTTCTTCCGTACTGACGTGGGTCGACAACAGGCCGCCTTGCGTATCTTTCGCGTTTTTCGTGATAATGTTGATCACTCCGTTCACCGCGTTGGCGCCCCACAACGCCGCGCCTGGTCCACGAATCACTTCAATACGCTCGATGTCTTCCAGCAACGTGTCTTGCACGTCCCAATACACGCCCGAAAACAGAGGAGTGTAAACCGTGCGACCATCCATCAAAACCAACAATTTGTTGGCAAAACGTTCGTTGAAACCACGCGACGAAATAGCCCATTTGTTTGCATCGATGCGCGCAACCTGCAACCCCGGAACCATTCGCAGCGCTTCGGGAATGCTGGTCACGCCGGAACGGCGGATATCGTCCTGCGTAATGACAAAAACGGCGGCGGATGCGGCAGAACGCTTTTGCGGTTTTTTGGAAGCGGAAGTAATCTCGAGGTTCATCAGTTCCTCGAGACTCATTTTCGTCAAATCCGTATGGAATGAAATAACCGGATCATTGGCATTCGATTGGCAGACCTGAACAGCCATAAAAAGCAGGAATATCAACAAAAACGTTTTCCATACAGTTGACATCGTATCGGAACCACATGAGTATTGGCCAATTCCAGATTTCGAATCGGCAGTCGATGAATTTAATCGTATCGTTACCTAACGCCTGATTGTTTAATTTAGAAGAGATTTCCGCAAAATGCAATATGAGCCGCCAACGTATTCGCATTTAATAACATTCGGCAAGAATGAAGAAGACATCCTCGCCTGCGTTATTCATACAAGCGGGGACGCTTGCTTTACCCACGTATGAACAAACAATGGTTATTTTCATCTTTCGTTGTGATCGGCCAATCATGCGAAAAACAGATCAGTGTTTCACATCGGTTGTATTTATCGTGAATACACACGCATCCACAGCAGGGAGCACAACCGTTCCTTCCCAATCGCCGACAGGATTACGGGAGAATGGAACGGAAATTTGCTTGTCATGAGAGATCGCTTGAATACCGGCGAATTCCTCGCCCCGCACATGGTTGCGCGTGATCGTCAGAGTGATCGTTTGTCCCTCATCCGCAACGTTAGCCAACGCGAGTTTGTGCAGACCATCCGGCGTCAGCCACGCTGACGCCATGACGGCGGATTGCGTGATTTGCTTCTTTTCCTCGCCGGTTTGAACCGTCCAGGAAACCATGCCGGCGTTTTTTATACCGACCGGCGGCAGTAGTTCACCGAACTGCAACGCATCGCGTGACTCATGCCGAATCCGGCATAATGTCTTTAAAAACTCCGCTTCCGTCGCATTTTTTTCATCGAGAACTTGCGAGCCGACCCATCCCAATTGGGAGCCGAAAACGAATGCGCGCGCCATTTTCAAGCGGAAGGGGTACCGTTCGGAAAAATCGCTGCCATGGATATATTGAAAGCCGAACGAGATCGCCCGTCCGCCATAAACTGCCGGATAAAGCGGGATGACATCGCCGTCGTTTTCCCGCGTGTTGACCAGCAGCCAGGCGTGAAGCTGATCGTTCCACGGATCCGCGTTTTCTTCCGTCGTCAAGGCCGCGCCGGGCGGCAAAAGCGCCAGACATCGTTTGAGTAAGTCGCGGTAGCCGTGAATCCAATACGTCCCGCCGCCGGCGGGATGGCCGTGATTGTTCGCGAAACATCGTTTGGCGGCGGCGGCGGATATCTGATCGATATACACCGCGCGGACGCCGACGTCATTGACCAGGCGATCCACGAGATTCACCACCGTATCCTGCCAGAGTTTGGTAAACGGACACATCGGCGAGAGCGGAACCTTCGAGCCGTAAATTTCGACATATTTCTCGCCCTTTTCATCGATGGCGCAGGCGGTTTCCGCATTGTTATCCTTCCAACTGTCCGTCGCGGGATCCCACAATCGGCCGTTGATGTAGGGCATCACGGCAATGCCGGCCTCCTGCGCTTTTTTCACTGCGTCATGAAAATCCGGTTTGGCAGGAAAATATTCCGGATAATGATCATCGAAGGGAATCTGATGCCATTGATAAACGTGCGCGGAGGTGGGAACACCAAAATATTCCGCGAATGCGAGCACCTGCTTCGCGCTCTCTTCATCATGGCAAGGACCGCAATACCACAAATCGGTATCCAGCAGCCACGGTGGGATATCCTTTCGTTCGGCAAGCGGTGGAATGTTGCCCCATTCCGTGTTCATGGCCGCCTGGCGGTAAATTCGCGCGCTTTCGTACCAATCGCCTTGAAACGGAATCGTGGTTACGGCGTAGGGAACACGGAAACGATTTACCTGCCCCATGCCTTCCACATCGTGGCGAACGCCGAGACCGGCGGTTTTCGGATCGTCGCGACGTCCGACGAAAAGGCGAAACGCATGTCCCGCGGGATCGTGCACACCGAGATAAATGCCCGTGTCCTTATCTGAAATCGCCGTAAACGGCATGGCGTAGACCGCAGATGGATAGACGCCATCCAATCGGCGGGATAACAAATCGTCAAATTGCAATCCCCAACCGTAAGGAACGATGGAATGCGATTCACGGGGATGGGCGATGGGACCGATTTCGGGATACACGATATCCCACAACGTGAAATCGGACTCGAGAACATCCGCTTCCAATTCCCATTCGAAGCCTTCATTCTTCACCGAAACCGTTGCGGTGATTTTCAGATTTCCCGGCTGCAGATTCTTCCATTCCATTTGCATTCGTTGTTTTGTTGCTTCGCGAATGGTTCCCTTCCCTTCCAATGCGTTCGTTGTGTGACGTTGGCCGTCTTGATCGAGCAATGTAATGGTCCACAGCGGAATGTGGGATTGCGAATCGATCCAAATTCGCTGGTAACGTGGGAAGCGCGCATCCAACGCCTGTAAGGAAATCACGCCATCATTATTTTGAATGACGAGACGTCCGCCATCGGAATAAAGTGTATACAATGGTTCATCGGCGGAAGTAAAAATCATGGGAAAAGAACAACACAAAAAACCGGAAACAAATAAAATGAAAAAGCGTTTCATCTTAATTCTCCACATCGGCGTTTTGAAACAATAGAATACTTCATCGTGGAGGGTGGTTTGCCATTCGTCAAGTGTTTTCGAAAAAGAACCACAAATAGGTTCATAGACTGGACACGAACGGATTTCGTTGGAATACTAAATCGATTCGGATTTTCATCCTTCGCTCTTGCAGGATCCATTTCATTCTCGGAGGAGTATGTCATGCGTAAAATTTTCTATTGTTCAATGGTATGCAGCATGGTTTTCAGTGTGTTCATCCCGGATTCTCCTGCCCAGCAGCAATATCGCCGGCTTTCCATCGACGAGTACAAAGACAAGATGAAAGCGGGATGGATCGGGCAAATGGTCGGCGTGGGATGGGGCGGCCCCACGGAGTTCAAATGGAAAAGTGAGATCATTCCGGAAGATCAAATACCGCAATGGAAACCGGAAATGGTGAATCAGTTCGGACAGGATGACATCTATGTGGAAATGACCTTTCTGCGTTCGTTGGAACTGTACGGACTCGACGTTTCCATCCGCCAGGCGGGCATCGACTTCGCCAACAGCGGTTATCCGCTTTGGCATGCCAACCGCGCGGGACGCGACAATCTACGCGCCGGCATCGCTCCACCCGATTCCGGTCACCCGCAATTCAACCAACATGCGGATGATATCGATTACCAGATCGAGGCGGACTTTGCCGGCTTGATCGCACCGGGTTTGCCGAACACGGTGATCCAACTGGGAGAAGTGTTCGGACGCTTGATGAATTACGGCGATGGTCTCTATGGCGGCCAGTTTGTCGGCGGGATGTATGCGGAGGCTTTTTTCGAAACCGATCCGCTGAAAATCATCGAAGCCGGCTTGCAATGCATCCCGGCGGAGAGTCAATACGCGGAAGCCATCCGCGACGTGATGCAGTGGTATAAAGACGAACCGAACGATTGGCAGGTCACGTGGGAAAAAATCAATCAAAAGTATCAACTCAATCCCGATTACAGACGTTTTTCGTGCAATGATCCGAAAGAAACCTTCAACATCGACGCGAAAATCAACGGCGCTTATATCGTGATGGGATTACTGTACGGCAAAGGGGATTTCGATCAGACCATCGTCATTTCCACTCGCTGTGGACAGGATTCCGACTGCAATCCCTCCAACGCCGGCGGCGTACTTTTTACCACCGTCGGATTTTCAAAATTGCCGGAACGATTTACTTCCGCCCTCGACGAGCAGAAATATTTCAGCCATACCGCTTATAATTTCGACAAGCTCATTACCGTCAGCGAAACGTTGGTGCGCCAGGCGGTGGAAAAAGCCGGCGGGCGAATCGAAAAAAATGCGGACGGGGTGGAAGAATTCGTGATTCCTGTTATCGAGCCGAAGCCAGGTAAACTTGAGCAATGCTGGGAAGCGGGGCCGATCGCAAACAGCCGATTCACCGATGAGGAAATGGCGAAAATATCGTCCGGCAAAGAACTCAACGCCGATGTCGATCGCTTTATCAAAGGATGGAAAATCAAACAATGCGGGCAGGATATGGATCCCGGTCTGCGAGAAGAGTTCGACGGAAGAAAATTCGTCCTGATTACCCATCCACTCGATCAGGAGCGCGCCTGTATTTTATATAAAACGATGGAAATTCCCGCCGAGAAAAAAACAAACCTGCTGATGACGGTCGGTCATCATCCACAAGGCGATTGGACATTGATCGTCAAGGCCAACGGCAAGGAAATCATGAAAAAAAGCGTGGGCGCTAAAACGGCAAAAGATGGGTGGATGGAAGTCAAAGTGGATTTGTCGAAATTTGCGGGGACCACAATCAATCTCGAACTGCTGAATCAAGCCAGCGGGTGGGCTTATGAAGCGGGGTATTGGGATGAAATTCATCTGCAGAGTGAGTGAAAGATCTGCCATTTTGTGAATCGCCCATTAATAAATCTACTTTGAGGCTGCCTGTCTCAATTCAATCCCATTCGCAATTGCCTCTTCCACATCCAAGCGCCGGCAACCATCAAGAAAGACCACCTGAAATCACGCCTCTTTTTTTACGGGTTGTCCAGCATGGTTTCGTACATTGGCTGGAAAGCATTTGGTTCATTTCCCTTCAATAATGCCGATAACCGGCAATTATATTGTTAGCATGTATTTCATGGTAGTTTATGGGGCGAATGAGGTTTGACTATGACGGATCCGCGAATCATAACGTATCGAAAAGCCGTTTCCGCAATGCGAAACGGCCAATTTGGGCAATCGGTTTTAATTGATGGAAAGGACGATGTCGGACAGCTCGGTTTGGAATTGGCGGCGTTGGAACAATTTCTAAGAAATAAATTTAACGAAATCAGCATATTGGTGAGTATCACCGAAAAAATCAACACCGGCCTGCTTCTCGATGATGTGCTGAATCATGTTTTCGACTCGTTCCGACCCATTATCCCTTATCATCGAATCGGCGTGTCTTTACTGGAAGAGAAAAATACGATCCTGCGCGCCCGATGGGCAAAGTCGGACGCAGTGCACATAAAAATTACAAAAGGATACTCCGCCCGAATGCAGGGCAGCAGCTTGCAGCGTGTTCTTGGAACGGAAAAGCCACGTATTTTAAATGATCTTGATGCGTATCTGCGCGATCATCCCTATTCGGAATCGACCCAATTGATCGTGGAAGAGGGAATGAAATCCAGCCTTACCTGCCCGTTGATTGCAATGGGAAATCCCATCGGTTTCATATTCTTTTCCAGCATGGAAAAAAATACTTACAAAGACTTGCACATCGAGTTGTTTCTGCAAATCGCCGGTCAGTTGTCAACGATTTTGGAAAAAAGCCGATTGTATCAGCAACTGTTCGAACTCAACCAATTGAAAAACAAATTTTTAGGAATTGCCGCGCACGATCTGCGCAATCCGATCGGCACGGTGATGGGATTTTTGAAATTGTTCAAAGACGGCTTTTTTGGCGAATTTCCGGAAAAGCCCCAAAAAATCATCCAAATGATGTATGGAACCTGTGAGTATATGATCGAGTTGGTCAGTGACCTACTCGACGTCACCGCCATCGAATCGGGACAATTATCGATGGAGAGGAAAAACGTGAATCTCACGGAATTTCTGCAAGAGTGTTATTCTGCCGACAGCGTGTTGGCGCTGGGAAAATCCATTGAATTGAAATTGGATGCGGACCTGTCTTTACCGACAATTTCCTTCGATCCCCGCCGGATACGTGAAGTGCTCGATAATTTGATTTCCAACGCCATTAAATTTTCTCATCCGCGGACGGTTATCACGATTCGCGCACGCGTTGTGGATAACGAAGTGCACATTGCCGTCGCCGATGAAGGACAAGGGATACCCGAAAAGGAACAACCAAAAGTGTTCGACGCTTTCAGCAAGGTCAGCGTACGCCCCACCGCCGGTGAAAAAAGCACGGGATTGGGGCTAGCCATCGCCAAGCGCATGGTGGAGGCGCACCACGGGCGGATTTGGATTGAAAGTGAAGTGGGGAAAGGAACGACGGTCACATTTTCTTTGCCGTTTCCGCATTAACCATCCGATTCGGCTGCCCGGTCGATTCCAGCACCGACAGCCAGAGATCCTCCTCCGGATCCAGCCGTTTTTTGCGGGAAACGGACGCTTCAATGGGTATGTGCGTGAAAGCGGAGTTCCAATATCCGACGATCATGCCGGTGCGGCCGCTCATCGCCGCATGGACGGCGTTGTGGGCCAACCGCAGGCAAAACATGCGATCCGAGGGAATGGCCGGCAACGAACGCACGATGTAACTCGGATCGATATACCGCACGGTAACGGGAATATGTCTTATATGAAAGTATTCTTTCACGCGATCACAAAGATATACGCCGATATCCGCCAATTTGATGTTGCCGGAAGCGTCGGTTCCCAAACGCGACGCCTCCTTTACCAGAAATTCCTGTCCTGCTCCTTCCGCAACGACGACCACGGCGTGGTTACGTTCGCGGATTCGTGTTTCCAACGCCGATAAAAATCCATGAGGCGGATCCAGGTCGAAAGGAATTTCCGGAATCAACGTGAAATTCACACCTCCGCTGGCGACGGAAGCGGTCGCCGTGAGGAAACCGGCTTCTCTTCCCATTAATTTCACGATGGTGACGCCGTTATACGCTCCCTCCGCCTCGGCATGAGCGCTGGAGAGAACACTGGTCGCGACCGAATACGCCGTGTCGAAGCCAAAGCTTTTTTCCACCAAAAAAATGTCGTTATCGATGGTTTTCGGAATCCCGATTACGGAAATTGAAAGATTACGCCGGCTGATTTCTTCGACGATGGCGGCCGCGCCCCGTTGCGTGCCGTCGCCGCCGATGGTGAACAGGATGTTGATGCCACGTTTGAGGAGAAAATCCACGATTTCATCGACTGGCTGCGGACCGCGAGAGGAGCCTAAAAAGGTTCCCCCACGCGATGACAAATCATTCACACGCTCGGGATCGAGAGCAATCGGTGAAAGTTGCGAGCGCTCGACCAAACCTTGATACCCGTAGCGGATGCCGAGAATCCGATTCACGCCGTAGTTGTGACGGAGCGACAACACCAATCCGCGAATGACGTCATTCAATCCCGGACAGAGTCCGCCGCAGGTGACAATGGCGGCGGTCACGTCCGGCGGATTGAAAAAAATGCGATCCCGTGGTCCGGCCGCCTCGAACGAGGGCGGTTCGATGCCCTGTTCGATACTGCGTTGAATCGATGAAAGAGAGTTGGCGTAAAGAATCCGCTCGCTGTCCAACACGAAGTTGGCGATGTAATCATCGTTCACGTAGGACAATTGCAGGGGGGAAGCATAGCGCGGCGTCCCCAAACGGCGGATGGAAAAATCAAGTTGGTCGATCCCGCTCACGAGATATTTTCTCCATACAAATGTGCTCAGGAATCGAAAGGACAGGCCTTATCCTGCCCGATTCAATTCTTACTCACCAGTATAGGGAATCCAAGGTATAAAATCAGGGGCCGGTGTAAGGAAAGAGTTCGGTGGACAAATACCGTTCACCGGTGTCAGGCAGGATGACGACGATATCTTTCCCCGGTCCGAGTTCCTTCGCCAATTCCAAGGCGCAGAAACAGGCGGCGCCGCAGGAGATGCCGGCCAGGATCCCTTCCTCCCGGCACAAGGCGCGCGCGGTGGTCATTGCATCTTCATTGCTGACCTGCATAATTTTGTCGATCAGTTTCAAATCCAAAATTTCGGGTTTGAATCCCGCGCCGATTCCCTGAATTTTGTGAGGGCCGGGTTTCCCGCCCGATAAAACCGCAGAAGAAGCGGGTTCGATTCCTATCAATAGAATATTCGGATTCTTTTCTTTCAGAAATTTCCCCGCGCCGGTCAGCGTGCCGCCAGTGCCGATGCCGCTGACGAACGCGTCGATACGGCCTTCCGTTTGCTCCCAAATTTCCGGACCGGTGGTTTCATAATGAATCTGCACGTTCGCCGGATTATTAAATTGCTGGGGCATATACGCGCCGTCGATTTGACGGACCAGTTCTTCCGCTTTGTCCACCGCGCCTTTCATGCCTTTCGGCCCTTCCGTCAAGACTATTTCCGCACCGAACGCCGTCAGAATTTTTCGTCTTTCAAGGCTCATGGTTTCCGGCATGGTCAGTATGACGCGATAGCCTTTCACCGCCGCCGCCATTGCCAGCCCGATGCCGGTGTTGCCGCTGGTTGGTTCGACGATGACGCCGCCGGGCTTGAGAACGCCCTTTTTTTCCGCCGCTTCGATCATGAACAGACCGATGCGTTCTTTCACACAACCGGCCGGATTTTGGGCTTCGAGTTTGGCCCAAACCGTGGCCGAACCGTTGGCCGGTAATTTATTCAATCGAACGATCGGCGTGTCGCCGATGAGTTCCAGGATGTTCATCGCGCGTTTTGGCATATTGACCTCCTCGAGAGTCCTGCATCATTTTTTAGGGGAACCGATTCAATCCCACCGGTAATCCCCGACCGTTTCATCCAAAACGGTGGTTTTCATGTTTTCAATTCTTCATCCCATATATTCTATGCCAAATGTATAATTAAACAACGCAAGATAATGTCTTTTTGATCATTTCCCTTACTGCGAGTTAACAGGTAACCTTGAATCGTATCTCATTTCTGCCATATTACCATCCGAGTCTATCCAATGGGAAAACCAGTCGGATTGCTGGTTTAAGGGCAGGGAAATATTTTTACTCGATAGAAAGAACAGGGTATTTCGAGCGTGTTGAATTTGCGATTATTCGGCAATAATGACGGCTATTTGGATGGAAATGGGGATTATATGACTCCGTTCATGCGGGTACTGGCGGGAGTCATGATTGTCATCACGTTATGCGGCGCTTTTTTCGCCGGTTTGTTTCCCATCCTATCCAGCAATGATCCCTGGTGGCACTTGAAAACGGGAAAAGTGCTGTGGGAGCATTTTCTGGAACATGGTTTTCAGTTTCCGGAATATGATGTATTCACCTATACCGGCGCGCAAACGCCGTGGGTGAATCACGAATGGCTCTCCCACTTGATTTTTTACGGCGCGTATCAGCTGGGGGGATTGCAGGGTGCGATTATAATGAAATCCCTGGTCATCACATTGACGTTTGCCCTGCTGATTTTATATATGTACCGCAACGGCGTGGGATGGAAAATGGCCTGTTTAGGTTCGATCATTGCGCTGTTGGCGTCCCAGCAGAGCCTTTTTTTACGTCCGCCGATCTTTACCAATCTGTTTATCGTCATTTTTCTGCACATCATTCTCTCGTTTCAATTGGGCGAGAATTTCCGCTGGGCGTTTATCGGCGCGGTTGCGGCGGAAATCGTATGGGTCAATCTGCACGGCGGCGCGGTGATCGGAATCATTCTGATCTTTTTTTGGTGGTTAAGCGAGGTGTGGTGCTGTCTGGTGACCTGGCTGCATGAAAATCCCACCGCGCCTTCCTTCCGACGCTTACGATCCAGCTCGCTGGTATTGGTTGCCGTGATCCTGGCATCGTTCGTGAATCCGTTCACGTATCACATCCATCTGCTTCCGTTCAAAGTGACCGGCGATTGGTGGCTGTTGCGACACGTGGGCGAGCTGCAAGCGCCCAACATGCAGATCAACAATGCGTTCGAGATGATCATTTTGGGCCTCTTCATGCTGCCGATGATGCGCGCCGGATCGATCTGGGTCTATGAAGGACTGGCGGTGGTGTTTTTCGGTCATCAGGCGTTGAATTATCATCGGCACATCCCTCTTTTTGCCTTGGTGGCCGTGCCGCCGTTGATCGCCGCGATTTCCGAGGAACGCCGGGCGTTTTTTCCAATGGATACGGGCCGTGGAGCCAGCATCCGAGGATTTTGGGGAACGCTCTTTTCGTTGGTTCGCTGGGGAATGAGGTATCACGTCGATGTGATTATCATCTTTGTACTTTTTGCCTATACCTTCGGTTTGCGGCCGGGGAAAATCTGGCATCGAAACATGCAGGCGTTTCCGCTGTTGCTTGAAAACGGCTATGACAAAGAGGCGTATCCCGAAGATCCTGTCAATTTCCTTCTGTATCACAAAATTTCCGGTCCGATGTTCAATCATGACAATTTTGCAGGGTATCTGATTTGGCGATTGTCGCCCGAACACATGAAGTTGTTTACCGACAGCCGCTACGATTTATGGGGAAGCCGATTTGCCAAAGAAGAACTCGGGGTGTTTCAAGTATGGCGAGTTCCCCTCGGCGCTTACGACACAAAAGGCCGGTGGTATCCTTTCCAACGCGAATTGACCCGGCAGGATACGTTTCATCAGATTCGTTCCATCGGAAGCGAAGAGGATTTTCCGGAATTTTTCGATTGGTATCACAGCGAAAAACCATACTGGCAGTACCTGTTGGACAAATATGAGGTGAATTTCATCATCTCGTATGAGGGCGAATATATCGATCGTTATCTGCGCGATGAATTTCGTGGTTGGTATTTGATTTATGATGACACGATCACCTACAGAAAAAGCGGCGGATACGTCATTTACCTGCGCGACAAATCGGAGAACGCCGAGTTGATCCGGAAATTGGCCATTCGACACAAAGACCGGTTGACCGAGGAATCGGAAACGTAACCATTCGAGAAATCCAACGAAAATTGGATGAATCGAAATCATCCGCTGGAGCGGCCATTAAAAAACCATTTTCGTGTTTCCGATCTCATGGCGCGAGACGATCGTTTCCGTCCGTCAACCATTCCAGCGAACATTTCGCGAAGGTGATCGTTTCGTAGGCGTGTTTCTCGCCACGTTCATACAGGCAGCCGATGGAATAATCCGGCGCGACGGTCAGATCCGAATACGCCGCAGGCCCCGCGTGCAACGTTTTCGCGACCGGCCAGCTTTGGCCTTCGTCGTAGCTGAGACGGATCGTCATGTTCACCCGTTCCTTGGCGGCCGGATTCGAAAAGAGTATCCGATTTTTTTGGAATTCCAATTTTCCCTTCGCCGTCAACCGACAAACCGCCGCCTGACAAACCGGCTCGATCAAGGTCGGATCTTCTTGCGGAGAGGACCAGGTTTTCCCTTGATCCTTGCTGATCGAATATTGCCGCAGGTTGTGGCGTAAATAACTGCGCACGTTCAAATAGAGTGAGCCGTCCACCAATTCAACCACGGTCGATTCATTGGTGAATCCGCCGGGCACGGTTCCACCCAGTTTCCAGGATGCGCCGTGATCGTCGCTGTAAATCACGTGTGAGAACCAATTGGAACTTTGCTCATCCAGAGAATGATCGCAGGGGATCACCAAGGTTCCATTTTCCAATTGAATTCCGTGACACGGGCCCGTCGCATACCACCGCCATTCCGGTTTCTTCACCGATTTTGTGATGTCCACCGGCTTCGACCAGGTTTTCCCGTCGTCCTCGCTTTTCAACACCCACACGTCGCGGTATCCCTCGCCCTGATTGATCCGCCCTTCACCGATTTCCCCGTCATTTGTGGTCATGAGCAGCCAGATCACGCCGGTCGTCCGATCCACCACCGGCGCGGGATTGCCACAGGTGTTGCCGGCGTCGTCGACGATCACCTGCATCGGCTCCCACGTTTTTCCGTTATCGAAACTGCGTCGCAAAACCAGATCGATATCGCCGGAATCGCTCCGACTTTCTTTCCGCCCCTCGCAAAACGCGAGAATCGTATTTCGCAACGTCGCCGCCACCGCCGGAATGCGGTACGTATGATATCCTTCCTCTCCCGCCTTGAAAACATCGATTTGATAAGGCTCGGCGACGCTCCGATCCGCAGACTGCGAAGCCGGCGCATCGCTTACAAGAAATGCGAGTATGAAAAATAACGGAAAAAATTTCCACGGAACGTGGATACTCATATCTCTTCTCCATTTCTCATTTGATTGCCCAATGGGTAGGGGCGCATCGCGATGCGCCCTTCCCTACCCATTGATCCCGTTACTTCAAATTCTGGTAGGCCAGCCACAACGCCCGATAATACTTCATCACTCGAATCGGATCCGACGTGCCCGGCGAAGCCTCCGCCAGCGTATACCCATCGAATCCGATATAATTCAAAGAATTAAGCAATTTTCGGAAGGGATAATTCACATACAGATCCCGCATATGCGCCATAAAAATCTTATCTTTCACCAAATTAAAGTTATAGTCGAAGCCTTCACCGGACAAATCGTCGTCGTTCGAATTCCAGCACACGCCGACGTTGCGATGATCCGCCACATCCATCATCACCTTGATGTTCGGCAGCAGGCAGGTTTCGCGCCCATGCACTTCCAGACGAATTTGCACGCCGTATCCGTCGCCGAATTCTCCTATTTCCCGCAAGGATTTGCCGATCTGTTCGAGAGTTTTCTCTTTCGGCACGTCTGGCGGAAATCCGTTTGGCCGCACCTTGATTCCCGTCGCCCCCACATCGCGCGCGAGCAGGATGTATTCCTTCGTCGCTTCGATGTCTTTTCGCAACTTGGCCTGATCCGGCGTATGGTAATCGAAGGCGCTTCCCAATCCCATCAATTCCACCTTCGAATCCTGAAAGCGTTTCTTCACATCCTCGCGCTGCGCCTTGCTGAGCGACGCTTCCACTCCATGCGCATGTGTGGTCCGCAATTCCACGCCTTCGAAGCCGGTTTCTTCGCAATTTTTAATAATCGTATCGATATCCCAATCCTTGGCGAGATTGTACGTGACAAGGCCGAGATGCAGCATAGTCGAGATACTCCTTTCCTCACTGAATCGATCATGCGTTCACTGTAGACAAGAAATACGGTTCTGTACAGATGATTGGAACTATGTCGCGCTCAGTTCGGGAACATGCTCGTCCTCATATTTCTCGATCAGTACGCCGATGACTTCCATTAAGAATACCAGAGGATGATTTTCCTTTGCTCCAACTCCCTCCTTCATTGTATCGAGTAACGTCGCCGGATGTCTGAAGTACCAATCTTTTGACAAACTGAATTCCAGTGTTGTATACTATACGG
Source organism: Candidatus Omnitrophota bacterium (assembly GCA_003598175.1). Taxonomy (GTDB): domain Bacteria; phylum Hinthialibacterota; class Hinthialibacteria; order Hinthialibacterales; family Hinthialibacteraceae; genus SURF-12. The sequence continues at coordinate 9,249 of QZKN01000151.1, read as the reverse complement.
AAATTATGTGAACCATCCCTGGAGAACGATGCAATGAAATCCGCAGAAGAAATAATCCTTGAAATTCAGGAACTCCCTCCTCAAGAACGGCAAAAAGTGGAAGATTTTGTTACTGCCAACAAAGAGGAGGAGTTTAAAGCAACTTACTATCCACCCGGTGTTATCCAAATGCTCCTTCAGGAAGCGGAATTATCCAAAAAACGAATCGATACATTTGAATGTTCTTCCGCTGATGAATTGTGCAAATCCCTTGGATTGAAATGAAAAATTACTAAATGAAATTCATTTATCGTAAAAGTTTCACTAAAAGTCTCCAAAAACTACCCCCGAACCAACAGAAGCGAATCGGACAGGTTATTCGGTGTTTTGAAAATAATCCCTTTGATCCTCAACTCAAAAACCATTCCCTTCATGGCGAACAAAAAGAGTTGCGAGCCATCTCCGCGGGAGGGGATTTGCGCATTATCTTTATGGAAGAAAATAACTACGAAGTCATTCATTTAATCCGAATCGGAACCCATAATCAGGTTTATTGATATCAATACCGTTTGTGCCGACACATCAAATTCACGAATAGGGAGACCGAGAATCGACAAACAATCCGTTCTGAATTAAGATAATTCGTTATCCATTTTATTTTTCAACGGAGGATTGGATCGGAACTGCCATGAAAACAAAATACCACGCATTCACCCTCATCGAATTGTTGATCGTCGTCGCCATCATCGGCATTCTCGCCGCCATTGCGGTTCCGAATTTCCTCAACGCACAGATGCGGGCGAAAGTATCCCGCTGCGTGTCCGACATGAAAGCCTTACACACCTCGATGGAACTCTATTTCCTCGACAACAACAGCTACCCGCCCGATTTCGACAGCGGCCAGGTTCCCGGCGTCGCCATCCAAAACAACGAAATTCTATCGTACGCCAAACTCACGACGCCCATTGGGTATATGGGCTCCATTCCCATCGATCCGTTCTTTTTGGAGCCCATCGGCCGGTTCGAACATGTGAAACTCGCGCCGTTGTTTCAATACGCCGGCCCGCATTCCGGCGTGCTCAATCCCCGCCCCGCCTGGCGACCGAGCAACACGATTTACACCATCACCAGCCTCGGACCGGATAAGGTCGATCAACAGGCCTGGAGCCAGCCTCACGATCTGGTTCGTCCGAGAATCTATTCTCCCACCAACGGCCTCAAATCCGCCGGCGATATCTATACCTCCAACAACGGCGTCATTTTCGAATGATCAACAAAGCAATCGCGGAAATGACGAGATAATGGAAACCGGAATCAATTCCCGACGGCAGACAAAAATGACGCCACCTTCGCGTCGAATGTCATCGCATCGGGCTGCTCGTTTCGACGGATTTTGATCTCCAACTCAAACGGCTGCCGAATCATCTCTCCTTCCAAAACAATCTTATTGCTATCTTTTACATTAAGACTTTCCCCATGCGCAATGGTTTCGATGATCTCGATCCCGTTCGGCATATGAACCACGATCTTGTTCGGAGCGTTTCGTTGCGGCGCATCGACGTGCAAACGAATCGTTTCCTCCTGCGCGTTCAATTCAAATCCCACCGATCCAAAATACGTAAAAGCAGGGCTAATGGCCAGCCGCTTGCCCGCGTCCAACCACCGCAGCGGTACGGCGGAAAGCAGATGCAACTCATCATCCTGTTCGCGCACCAGCATGTTCCGCAACGTGGTCACGTAGAGCGCGGCCGCCCAAAGATGCGGGAGGGTATTGTTCCATGCCTCGCGTTTTTCGTAATGTACCCCTTCCGGAAACACGTGGGTACAGGAAGTATGCAGCAGAAAGGAATAAAATCCGTCAATTGCCTGCTCATACTCTCCCCGCGCGATATGCGTGTTGGTCACGAATTGCGACATGTAAGGATGAATTGCCGGCTCCGGCCGTCCCGGCGACCAGCGAATAATGCCGTCGCGGAATCCACCGCCGAAATGATTACGTACTTCATCCAATGTGGCCGTGACCAGTGGATCGTAGGGATCGAGTAGCGGGCTGGGAAAAATCACCTCCAGATTCCCCCAATGCGTTCCCATTTTTTCATAACTTGGCGGAATATAATCCAATCCGGTCTTTTTGAGAGCTGTGAAGATGCATTGTTTATACTCCCGGAATTCGTTTTCCCATTCTTCCGCGTCCCGCGAATAGCCCAACGCACGCGCCGCTTCGGCCGCGGATTGCAAGCCGCGCAGATTCCACCAATCATAGCCCAAAATATGGTATTCTCCTCCCCACAAATATTCGCCGTCGGCGATGGCGTTGGGGAGTATTCCGTAAAACGGCGACGCTTTGTCAGTTTCCGTCCTCCGCATGTGTTGCAGCCATTCGACGCCTTTCTTCAACGCCGGATAGACGCGCAACAACCACAATCGTTCGCGCGTCAGCCGGTAATATTCCACCAGCGCCCACAAACTGTAGCCATGCGCGTCGAGTTGGCCTTTTTGCGTGATGAACTGCCCGTCTTCGTTCTGATGAGGGAGAAAGCATTCCAATGCTTTCCGCGCCGCGGCCGGATACCCCGCATGAAGCAGCGAAATCGCCTGATAGGCTGCGTCGCGTAAATAGAGTTGGTCGTAAAATCCCTCTCCCGCATGCAATTCGCCGTGATCCATCCCGATGAATTGATTCACCAACGATGCCTTATACGTTTCCATCGGTTTCGTTTCCGGAATGTCGAACTGAGTTCCCTGCTCGAGCAGATCATTCCACTCGGATATCGTTCGTTCGTGGCATTCGTCGTAATGAAAGCCGCTTAACACGTTTTCCACTTCCGCGATGGACACGCGATAGGGGCGAAACGGAATGCAAAAGTCAAAGGATGTGGCGCCTTTTGGTTCGAGTTCCACTTGCACGATGACGCGATTGTTTTCGTGACGGATCTGACAGGCGTCGGATTGATGAACCAAACCCAGCAAGGCGTCCTTGGCATAGATGGCTCGCACACGGGGATGTTGATACACTTCGTAAACGGATTCAATCGGCAAATCCTTGTTGGTCCATTCCAATCCGAAATACGTTTTGCAGGCGACCTCTCGGACATTGCTCAATTGAACGCGAAGCAGGTTCAAGAAATTCTCCTCCTGGGTCCATTGGGCTGTCGAGTCTCCGATTTGGTTCTCGCTTACGGCAAACATCTCCAATTCATAGCGAATAAATTGGCCCGCCGTAAAATCATACTTGACCATCGGCAGATATCCGTCCCGCAATGTTTTTTTCACATCGTTGTTCAGCGGCGCCATGACCTTACCGATCAACGGACGGCACAACGATCCGTCCGCCAGCACCAACTCTCCATTCGGCGTAATTCTCGTTCCGTTCTCATAATCCTTCAAACCGATGACCGTCCACGAATTGGAAAAATAATCGAATGGATTCACCGCGTTTTGTACTTCCACCACCGAATCAAGTTTGATGACCGGTGATTCCTCCGCCAATGGAATGTTTGCAAATGATACTAATAGGACAAACAGGATTGTCGATTTCCATTTTATCGTGTCACGAACCTTTCGCATGGTCTGCTCCTCAGTAATGCATGGTGACGGGAATATGAACTTACGATTCATTATCCCTGCATGATAACGAAAAAATAACGGGATGGTAACCACCTGCGGCATGACAAATGATAGGGGCGATATGCAAACCCATTCGAATCGTATCCCTTGCTTTGCCGCCCTGTTTATCCTGTGTATATTTGTGAACGCCTCGAATGACGCGCAGGAGATCAGCGCCGCCGAAGAATGAGTGTAATGAATCGGAATTGCATTGAAAAAATGCTTTTTCGAGATAAAATGTCCATGCATCAGCAAGATGAAAACCGGAATGAATTGCCGGGATAAATCCGAACGTCGAATGCGCTCGGATTTATTCCTTTCCTATCCGACAAGGTTTTGAGAAATGAATCGAAAAGAAGAAAAAACGTTGAAGGAAAAAAATCAACAGTACATCCTCAAATTGCGCAAGCAATTGACGTTGGATGATTCCGAATCGTTTTATTATTCGCTGGTCGAAAATATTCCGCAATTCATTTTTTGCAAGGATCTGGAAGGCCGCTTTACCTTTGTCAATCAGCAGTTCTGCAATCTCCTTGAAAAACCGATCGAAGACATCCTCGGAAAAACCGATTTCGATTTTTTTCCCCTTGATTTGGCGAAGAAATATCGTGAAGACGACCGCGGGGTCATCGAAAGCAATCGCACGTTCGAGGATATCGAGAAAAATAAGGTCCTCGAACACGAAACGAAATACGTCCATGTCGTGAAAACACCGATTCACGACGTCGAAGGAAAGATTATCGGCATACAAGGCATTTTTGGAGATATCACCGAACGGATCAAGGCGGAAGAGGAACTACGCAACGCCAACGAACGCATGAGGCAGGATCTGATCGCCGCGGCCAAAGTGCAACGCGGATTTATACCCGACAAATTACCGGATATCGCCAATTTCCGTTTTGCCTGGCTGTTCGAGCCGTCCGAATATATCGGCGGCGATCTTCTCAACGTTCTTCGGCTTGATGAATACCATTGGGCTTTTTACGTTCTCGACGTTTCCGGTCACGGCGTACCGGCCGCTCTACTTTCCGTGACGCTGACCCGCATGATCGATCAATTGTCCGTCGCGCGCGAAACCGTCCGCGAGCAACGCGCGCACGACGCCTATCCGAACGGCATCTGCGATCCCAAGAAATTGGTTTCCATGCTGAATAAACGTTTTCCCGGCGATAGTTCAAAATTTTGCACGCTGCTATACGCCATTCTGAATACACATGACGCAACGATTTCGTGGATTCGCGCCGGCCATCTTCCTCCCCTGCTGGTGAAACATGATGGAATCCATGTAAACTATTTCAATGATTCCGATGGTTCCTGCATCAGTAATCTGTTCCTCGAGGAAAACAACCTGCAGGTCAAAAAAACCGTTCTCGAACCGGGCGATCGTTTCGTCATTTATTCGGATGGAATCACCGAATCCATGAAAAATGACGAGGAATATGGCTATACCCGCCTGTCCGAAGTACTGCGGCGATCCGTGTCGTCTTCGTTACAGGATTCATTGGCGTGCGCCTATCGCGACGCCGGAAGCTGGGCCGGAACGAAGCGTTTTGCCGATGATGTGACCATGCTGGCATTGGAACGAATCTATTAGGAACTCCAAATCGAAATCCGTGACAGGAATCATTCCCCATGATAGGAGAAATCGTGATGAGAAAACCAATCCATCTTTCGTTGCTTTGTATCTGTCTGGCCATCGGCGTCGCATATGCCCATCCTCCGATCCAATTGCATCCGGAAAATCCGCATTATTTCCTATTCCGTGATGAACCGACGGTTTTGATCACGTCGGGGGAACATTACGGCGCGGTTTTGAACCTCGATTTTGATTACATTCCTTACCTGAATGAATTGCGCGATAAAGGGTTGAACCTCACCCGTACGTTTTCCGGCGTCTATTGTGAAAAATCCGGCGAATTCAATATCGAAAAAAATACATTGGCGCCCGCGCCGTTCCGTTTCCTCTGCCCATGGGCGCGCAGCGAGGAGCCCGGATATCGTAATGGCGGCAACAAGTTCGATCTTTACCGCTGGGACGAATCATATTTCAGTCGCTTGCAAGATTTCGTCGCTGAGGCGGGAAAACGAGAAATCGTGGTCGAATTGGTGTTGTTCTGCCCGTTTTATAATCCCTCCCTGTGGACATTCAGCCCGATGAATGCACAAAACAACGTAAACGGCGTCGGCATCGTGTCAAGTACGGAAGCCTATGCGATGAAAGAGCCCGCTCTACAGAACGCCCAGGATACGTTGGTGCGAAAACTCGTCGAGGAAATGAACGAGTTTGACAATCTTTTTTATGAAATCTGTAATGAACCCTATTTCGGGGGAATCACGCCCGCCTGGCAGCGCCATATCGCATCCTTGATCGCCGAAACGGAATCCGCTCTTCCCGCGAAACATCTCATTGCCCAAAATATCGCCAACGGCAGCAAAGTGATTGAGAATCCCGATCCGCATGTTTCCATCTTCAACTTTCATTATGCGTATCCGCCCGATGCCGTCGCGCAAAATTATGCGCTGAATCGCGTAATCGGCTATGATGAAACCGGCTTCAGCGGAAACAGCGACGTGAAATATCGCGGCGACGCCTGGGCATTCATCATTGCCGGCGGCGGACTCTTCGACAATCTCGATTATTCGTTCACGGTTGAATACGAAAATGGAATCGCAAGCCAGAATGCTCCCGGCGGCGGCAGTCCGGCGCTGCGCAGTCAATTGAGTATTCTGAAAAACTTCATCACCGGTTTCGATTTCATTCGCATGGCGCCCGATCCATCCATCATCAAAAAAATCGAAGCCAACGGGAGCGTGAATGCCTGGGCGTTGGTGGAGAAGGGATGCGCCTATGCCCTCTATTTCCAACAAGGGAATCAAGTCGAACTGTATCTGGACATTCCCGCCGGCGTTTACCGGGCCGAATGGGTGAACACGATAACCGGCATGGTGGATCGCTCACAAAAAATCGATCACAACGGCGGGGAATTCCGTGTGGAGTCTCCCCCTTATACCAACGATATCGCATTGCGGTTAAAAAAAACGGATGCGTGAGTCAAACACACGCTTCGGCGAGTTCGAATTGAGGGATCAAGGCTTGAATCACGTCGGCGGCGGTATATGAGAGTTTCCCATTCTGTAAAAAACGAGTCAGGAAATTCAGTTCCTGGCCCGACGTGACCAACGGTTTTTCCAAATAGCCGGAACGCTGCAGTTGGGCCAATCCGATATTGGCGAGCAGGCTGTTGCAGAGACATTTGCGTCCTTCCGTCTCTTCCAATTTTCCCGATTTTCGCAGAAAATTTTTCACCGGCTCCGACGGGCAGCGATATTCCACGCGTCCGTTTTCATTTTTGAACGCCGTGCGAAGATATCCCAAATCACAAATGCGTGTGCGTTTTTCATAAACGGACGGATTGGAAATGGAGTCTTCCAGCTGGAGAACTTTAAAGGGAAAACCGGTGGGCGACGCTTTCGCATCGGAAAGAACCCGTGCTTCATTGGTCAGGATTTTCTTCAATACTTTGCTCTTGATTTCATCGTCCAAACCCGATTCTTCACAAAACGCAAAGGGCGTACCGATCTGGACGCCGTCGGCGCCCTGTTCGAACGCCTGCTCAATCCGTTTCGGGTCGCCGAAGGAGCCGGCCAACCAAAAAGGCAATTCCAATTCCTTGATTTTTTCGAGATCCACAATATCTTTTTCTCCCCAAATGGGTTCGCCCAAGGCATTCAGCTGAAGCGCCCCTCGCGGAGGCGCGTTATGCCCGCCCGCGGTCGGACCTTCGATGACGAACCCGTTCACTTGTCCGGTCGATTTACGTTTTAGGGAGATTGCCAGGGTATTCGAGGATATGATCGCGAGAAATTGAGGGCGTTTCAACGCATAAGGAATTTTCCCGATGATTTGCGCCGGGTTGAAAAGCATTTTATATTGATCGTCTTTGTCCGCGTCGTTCACGGAAACACGAAGTTCCACTTCTTCGTGATTGACGTATTGATCCAGGATTCCGGGAATTTCCCGCGGAATACCCGCGCCCATCAAAACATAATCCACACCTGCCAACATGGCCCCATAAATCGACGCGAGATTCGGCATCTGGATTTTTTCCAGATAATTGATCCCGACGATTCCGTCGTGCCCTTCTTTTGACAAAAACACTTCGACGAAATTGGCGAGCACGGTCAATTCCTGCAATTGGCGGCTGGGAGTCAACGAATACATCGGGATGCGTTTGAACGATTCGTGGTCAGCTTTACCGTTCGGAATGAAATAAGTGTCATATACGCGTTGAGCGATTTCCCGAATGGGAAAGTGATCCAGCGCACGCCGTAGATGGCCTTCCGGATCTCCTAATTGCAGGCGACGCGCCAGAACTGAATCCAACGCGGTTCCGGACACGACTCCCAACTGTCCCATTTTGGATACGGCCTTGGCTAAAAACCAGTTGGATACACCAGCGCCCATACCGCCTTGAATGAGTTTTGGATGATTCATATGACTCGGATGCTCCCTTAACGAAAAAATACCAGTTCACGGCCGTCAATCCGAATGTGCATATTCTGATTGGATATGTATAATAAGGATCACATGCTGAGAGACGGATGGGCAAAACAATAAAGTACAACTTCCCCACGCGTTCAAGCATTACTCGTATATTTTCCCTCAAAGTTTATCGAATACAAGGTTTATCTCGCTCGTTTCCAAATTCCGGTAAAAAGCGACGCTCCGATTTCACGAAAACCGTCATGGCCGATTGGCCACAACGTACACATGAAACTATGTTGTGGCGCAGACCTCCGGTCTACGCGTGTGGGCTGAATACCCGTGCTCCGGCATTTCCACAATGCCGTTTGGATGTCGGCGCTTCTTTTTCATAGAATCAGTTGTGATCGGTTGGTCACAACGAAGGATGAAAATTCGTCGTAGGAGCGGTTCGCGAACCGCCCCTACGAGGCGCATTTTCATATAAAAACAAAAAAAATCATTCGCTGGAATTTACTCAGAATAGCTCCCAGCTGTTTATGTTGGCCATTTCCTCACAACATTAAAGTAAAATAGTGAGATCAATCGTTTTTTGCGATAGGCGTTTCAAAAACCTTACGCTATCCTTCCCGATAAGAAAAGGATTTTCGAAACAGGATCAATTCCTTGTTTTCCCATTCATCACCAACCAAAATAAGTGGTGAAAAACGACCTCATGCAAACGGAGACAGGTTGCAATGAATATTGTCGATCTCTTACTGCAAATGCAGGATGAAAACGCGTCGGATTTGTATCTCAAAATGGGGATTCCCCCTTCTATGCGGATCAACGGAACCGTCGTTCGCCTTGCTCTTTCCACCGTTACCGACGCCTGGATGAACGAAACCCTCAAAATCCTGTTAACCGATCATCAGTTCAAGATTTTTTCAGAGCGGCCCGACCTGGATTTTGCCTATCACTTACAAACAGGTACGCGCTATCGCATCAATTTATTTCGTCAGCAAGGCCACATCGGCCTCGTTGCCCGTTTGATTCGCGACGCCGATCTCTCTTTCGTCAATCTGCATCTTCCCCCCACGATCAAGGAATTGGCTGAGCTTCCTCGCGGGCTTGTCATCGTCACCGGCGCAACCGGCTCAGGCAAATCCACGACGCTGGCGTCCATGATCAGCTATATCAAT
>QZKN01000170.1 GCA_003598175.1 Candidatus Omnitrophota bacterium | reverse complement strand
TATAATAATGTCTGACTCGTTTTCATTTATTTCGTGCCGTGTCAATTTTAATATAAAAATGCCGGAGCGCGGATGTCCCGTCCGCATTTTCGTGGGTAGAGCAGGCGTCCCCGCCTGTGCTGTACATGCAAGCGGGGACGCTTGCTTTACCCACAAATGTACGAACGTCGGTTATTTTCATCCCTTCGTTGTGACCTTTTGGTCAAGTGGGTTTATATTAAAATATCCCCTCCCCAACCCTCCCCGTCAACGGGGAGGGAGCCCATTACCCCCGTTGACGGGGGGATTAAGGGGGGAAAAGAGCGTACATTTCATTCTTCGTTGTAACCAATGGGTCATGAAGGTTTATGCGAAATTATTTGTTTTCACGGAATTGGTGTATGGATTTATCGTTGCTTCATTATTGCAAACAAACGGCGTTTCCCGCTTTGTCCATACTCGAAAAAGCGACAGTGAGAAAAAAACTGCGGCAAAAACGGGCGGAGCAGGATGCGCGGGTGATTCACGTCAAAAGTCGCCGCATCGCCGACGCCGTGCAGGTTTTGCCGGAATGGCGCAAGGCGAAATGGATTGCGGCGTATGCTTCGTTGAACGAGGAAGTCCAAACCGACGCATTATTGGCGGCGTCGTTGGCCGACGGCAAATACCTGGTTTTGCCGAAAGTCGAGGTGAAACGGTTGCGGCTTTTTCGCATTACCGATCCCGAACGTGACCTTGTCGGTTCCGGCTCGTTTGGCATCCGTGAACCGGTTCCCGACCGTTGTGAAGAAATTCCGGCAAACCAAATCGATCTTTTTCTCACGCCGGGAGTCGGATTTGATTGTTTTGGTTCTCGAATCGGTTTCGGTGGGGGATTTTATGATCGTTTGCTGGTCAACAAGCGGAACGATGCAAAGGTCATTGGTCTTGGATTCGAATTTCAGGTTGTTCATGCGCTTCCGACGGCTCGTGATGACTATCCTGTCGATTTGATCGTGACGGAGGAGAATCTCTATCAACCCAATCTGTCCTTTTTCACGTCAAACTCGGAAATGGAAACCCAACGATTGGCGCAAGCGCTTTATCAAAACGGATTGAAAGAAGGCGGAGTCATGGCTCTGCACGGCGATCTCGGCGTGGGGAAAACCATGTTCGTGAAGGCATTGGCGAATGCAATGGGGATTGTGGAAGACGCGTCAAGTCCTACATTCGTTTTTTGCCGTGAATATCATGGCGACATCATGCTTTATCATATCGACTGTTATCGATTGGATACGCTCCGTTCGGCGGAAGAGGATTATTGGGCGGAGTTATTGGAGCAGAAGGGACTGATTGCAATCGAATGGGCGGAAAAATTAAATACGCTGCCGCCGAAAAAAACCGTGCATCTTTGTGGAACGATTCTTGATCAGGAAAGAAGAAAATGGAGCCTCTTTACTCCTTTACGCAACCAACTTACCCTTCATCAAGCAAAGAAATGACGTTGAAAAGGGAACGCATGTTATTACTGGCCATCGATACGTCCTCACCGATCGGTTCGGTAGCCTTGCGCGATGAAAAAAGATTGGTGGGCCTTTTGACCGCCTGCGTGAAATCGACTCACAGCGAAGGATTGATGCCGGCGGTGGATTCGCTTCTTCACCGAACCGGGCGTGACGTGAGCGAATTGACCGCCCTGGCCTGCACGTCCGGACCGGGATCGTATACCGGTCTGCGAGTCGGCATGGCGACAGGGCAGGGAATTGCTTTTGCACTCGGTTTGCCTTGCGTGGCGCTTTCCACGCTCGACGTATTTGCCGAATCGGTTCCCTACGCCGCCTATCCGCTTTGTCCCATTCTGCCGGCGCGAAAAGGATGGCTGTACGCGCGCATGTATCGTCGGCAAAACGGAGAAATTCTACCATGTACCGATGAACTCTATGTTCAGCCCGACGAATTGATCAAGCGAATTCAGGAACCGATGATTTTTTATGGGCCGGGATTGGAATCGTATCGATCGGATTTGCGGGAAACGTTGGGCAGCCTTTTTTTCGAACTGCCTTGCGTGTGGGACGTTCCCCGCGCGGATATTCTGGCCGAATTGGCTTTTCGGAAGCTAAGGAATGGCGGTGGGATGGAACCGGCGCGGCTGCTTCCTCATTATCTCGGCCCGTCACAGGCGGAAGTGAATTGGAAACAGCGGCAGCATGGATAAATGACTCCATCATGAGCATTCGCATTCGTCCCTTACTCATCACGGATATTGCACAGATTCACGAAATCGAAAAATTATCCTTCAGCGAGCCGTGGTCGAAACGCATGTTTTTTTCCGAACTCGAAGCGCAGGGATATAATCATTCGCTGGTGGCGGTGGACAATGCCTCTGATCACGTCGTGGGATATTGTTGTTTTTGGATTTTGGAAGGCGACGAAATTCACATCAACAACATCGCCACGCATCCCGATTATCGCCGTAAAGGGATCGCTCAAACACTGATGCGGGAAGCGACGGCGATGGGATTGCAACAATGCGCGCAAAGCGTGACGCTCGAAGTGCGAGAATCCAACACAGCGGCGCGATCCTTTTACGAGCGTTTGGGATTTTGCCAGGTGGGAAAGCGGATTGGATACTATTGTAAACCGAAAGAAGATGCGCTGATCCTGAGAAAACCGATTTGAGTGTCGTCAACGAGCGTTGTCGAACGAAACCCTTTGCGATTTTACCGTTGCGAATACACTGTAAATTCCAGCCCAAACATCAACCAAGGCATGCAGTTATGTAAGGTTTTATTCTGATTGAGGTTATAACGTATGTATTTTGAAATCGTCGATCATCTCAATACGGTTTTGGCCGAAACCATCTCAACTTTAACGCCGGAAACTCCTTTCGATGCGGCATCCTGTACTTTTGTCGCGACAAAGGATACTACGCATGGTGATCTTACCACCAATGCGGCGATGGTGTTGGCAAAAACACTGAAAAAGAATCCACGGGAAATCGCCGCCATGTTTCAAGAGAAACTCACGGCCAGTCCGCATGTCGAAAAGGTTATGATCGCCGGTCCGGGATTCATCAATATTCGCTTGAGTGGAACCGTTTTGATCGATACCCTCAAAAGTATTTTGAAAGAGAAGGAACATTATGGGCGGTCCTTCCGATTTTCCGGAAAAAAGGCGTTAGTCGAGTTCGTCAGCGCCAATCCCACCGGCCCCTTGCACGTCGGACACGTACGCGGCGCCGTCGTGGGCGATACGACCGCGGAATTATTGCGCGCCGTCGGGTATGAGGTTACGCGTGAATATTATTACAACGATGCGGGTGTGCAAATGCAGATGCTGGGCCGATCGGTGCAGGCGCGCTACCGCCAATTGTTCGGCGTCGATTCGCCCTTGCCGGAAAACGGGTATAAAGGCGATTACATTCGTTATATCGCCGCCGGTTTGAAAAGTTCGCGCGGCGATTCTCTACTGCGGGAAGAAAAATGGGAGCCGTTTACGGAATACGCGGCGGATGTATTGATGAATATCATCATGGACGATTTGCGGCGGTTGCGTGTCCTATTCGACGCAACATTCAGCGAGCGTTCCTTACATACATCCGGCGCTGTGGCTCGAACCTTGAAGCAATTGGCCGAAAAAGGCGCGACCTACGAACAAGACGGCGCTATCTGGCTGCGCACCACCGATCATGGCGATGAAAAAGATCGCGTCCTGGTGAAAAGCGATGGGGAACCTACTTATGTAACGCCGGATATCGCCTATCATTGTGATAAATACGATCGTGGTTTCGATTTGCTGGTCAACGTCATGGGGCACGATCATCACAGCCAGGTGGAACGGGTAAAAACCGCTCTGCGGATATTCGGACACAACCTTGATCGATTGCAGTACCTGCTCAATCAAATGGTCAGCATTCAGCGGGAAGGGGAAAAAGTGAAACTATCCACCCGCGAAGGGCAATTCATGACGCTGGCTGAAATGGTGGACGAATTGGGAGCGGACGTCACCCGCTATTTCTTTGCGCAGCGCAGTTATAAGGCGCAGATGATTTTCGATTGGGATCTGGCCAAAAAGCAATCGATGGATAATCCGGTTTATTATTTGCAATACGTTCATGCGCGCGCGTGCAGCATGGAAGAAAAAGCGATCGAACGGGGGATCGGCGTTTCGCCCGCGATGGAATTCGATACAAGCATTTTGATGGGAGAGAAGGAACGCCTCTTGTTGTTAAAACTCTTTTATTATCCCTCGTTCGTTTCCGACGCCGCGGAACGGTTTGAAACACAATTGATTCCCACGTACCTTGAAGATTTGGCAAAAATGTTTCATACATATTATCAGGCGCAGCGCGTTCTGGATCAGGATGATCCGGCCGGAAGCCTGGCTCGTTTTCATCTTGTGCTTGCCATTCGGCAGGTTATGCGAAACGGGCTTGGTTTGCTGAGGGTGAATGCGCCGGAACGAATGTGATCTTCATAAAAATGGTCGTGGGATTATGAACAAGGTTAGAAACAACGCTGCTCTTGCCGCCCGGCTGCAGCGAAGGTTGAAAGTAAACGACGCACGTTCGTGCATGGGGAAAGCAAGCGTTCTCGCTTGCAGGAACAGTGCAGGCGGGGACGCCTGCTCTACCCACAAGATAGGATAGAAAGAGATAGGAACATGGTTAAAATAGGAATTATCGGATGCGGTGGAATGGGGAACATGCACAGTCAGGCCTGCCTGGCGACTCCACAGGCCGAATTGACGGCGCTGGCAGATGAATTCACGGAAAAAGCCCAGGAATTGGCTCAAAAAACCGGCTGTGGTTGGAGCGGAACGCCGGATGAACTGCTGCAACGGGATGACGTCGAATCGGTCATGATTTGCACGCCGACGCCGACCCACCATCCTTTGGCGATGAAGGCCCTGACCGCGGGGAAACACGTCTTTCTGGAAAAACCGCTGGCGAGATATTTGGTTTTCGCCGACGAATTGGTCAAAGAAGCGGAACGTACCAACCGATTCAATCAAGTCGGCCATGTATTGCGTTTTTGGCCCGAATATACGGTTCTCAAGGAAGCTGTTTCCGGCAATCGTTGGGGAAACCTGATCAATTTGAAAATGCACCGCGTGTGCGCTCAACCCGGCTGGTCCACGACGAATTGGTATATCGATCCGGCGCAAAGCGGCGGCGCGGCGTTGGATCTTCACCTGCACGATACCGATATGGTTCATTATCTTCTCGGTATTCCCAAAGCGGTGTTTTCGGAGGGAGTGAATGACAGAACCGGCTGGCGGCAGATTACCACGCAATATCTTTTTGACGGGGGGCCCGCAGTGTATGCGGAAGGGACGTGGTACGATGCGGAAAAATATGGTTTTTGCATGTCGTATGTAGCCGCGTTCGAAAACGGTGTGCTCGATTATAATTCGTCCCGCAAACCGAGCCTGCTTTTCTACCCGCTCAAAGGAGAAATCGTGGAACCTGCCCTGCCGGAAACCCCCCAAAGCGAAAAGGTGGAAGGGATCAATATTTCCGATTTGGGCGGCTATCTCCTGCAGGATCGATATTTCATCGAATGCATCGATAAAAACGTCGCGCCGGACCGCGCCACGTTCGCGCATGGTCGCGATGCGTTGAAAACCGTCGAAGCGGAGATTCGATCGGCGGAAACGCGAAAAATCGTTGAAGTGTAAAATTATACAACAATGAAAAATGAACGGCGTATATTGCTCGTTGACGATAATCCGCAGTACCGATCGGCCGTGACCCGCAATCTGACGCTGGCGGGGTATCGCGTGATCGAAGCCGGCGATTCGGTCGAGGGGATGGAGAAAGTTCAAAAAGATAATCCGCAGATCGTCATCACCGACCTGGACATGCGCACGCATGACGAAGGGCTGCAATTTATCCGCGATGTGAAGCGGCAATATCCCCATTTGCCCATCATCATGATCTCTGCCGTCGGCACGTTCGACGAGGGCGCATTGGCCCGGCAATATGGGGCGATGTTCGTTTTGAGCAAATCCCGCATTGAAGAGGAAATCAATACCCTCTATCAGCGCCTTGATTCCATTTACGAACATTTTCAACGCCTACGCTATTTGCAGGACCAATTGGAAGATCTTTTACAGAAAGATAATGTGAACGTCGATCAACTTCGGCGGGAACTCGACACGCTGTTAAATGATCAACATTTGGACACGGGTTTGAAAAGTCAGGTTTACGAACTGGTCGATCGTCTTGAACGCCATCAAAACAAATTTATTCGTCCGCTGGAAGGACTCGATCTGGAATCCGCTCTACAATCTGTTCTAACCAACCTGCCGGAAGCGAAAGATCTTGATCCGGAAACACAAACCATGCTTTCCGTGGCGGAAAGCATGCAACTATCCTCTTCCCACGCGAATCTGTCCATAGCGCGAAATGTGAGTTTTTCCTATTCGTTTGCCGTGGAGAACGAGGTGAAATTGCGGATCGGGCGAAAAGTCAATCGTCTGTTATCCAACGAGAAAGTGTTGGAACTGGCCAATGATCTGTATGATAGCGCGTTGGGAAATCTCGATATTTTTTTCAATCAATATCTGATTCGCACCATTCAACAAAGCGATCTCGAATTGAATTCCGACATTACGCGGCAGGTTCTGGAACGGATCATCAAACATGGCTCGAAATACAAACCCGACGGATTGAAAGCGCTGGGCGTCATTCTCTTTTGCTGGGGGCAAAATCATGCCTTCACCAATCGCAAGGGAAAGGTGCAAATCACCAATCCGCTGGGGATCAAAGGTATTTCCGAAGCGATGACGACGGAACTCGCGGGAAAACTTATACTTCTGCAGCATTTGCGCAATCCCTTCATTCACCCGGAATTCAACGAGCGGGAAAAAACCGAATCCGTCCGCAAGACCGCTTTCCTCTGCCTCGCGATTGTCAGTAAAGTCGTTTGAATCCGATACTGCGGAGTTCCTGTCTACATCTCTCTCTGATTACACTGGACAATTCAAATAAAAAGAAAAGCGCGAGGACAGCCGCATCCGGATATCCTCGCGCCCCTTATTGTTCGTCATTCCATCGTGTTTTGTTGCACGATCAATTCGGAATCGCCCGGAATTGTTCCCATGAATAATGGTAACCGGGTTGCATCAGGAATAGTTCGCATTTGTCAATGAATACAGTAACCTGATCTTTTCCGGTGGAAACCAGTTGGATGACCGGCATCACTTCCTCCCCCGAATCCGGCTCGTAAATCAGCACCAGGCGTCGTTCCTGATCCATGAAACCAGCCGTATTGGCAGGGTAATGGGTGGCAATGGACGAATCCGCCGTTCCCGTGATCAGGCTTCCCTTCAACGCGGCAATCGCCAGCGCCGCATTGGCGCCGTCCGCGCGCGCCGTGACGCGCATGAGGAGCGGATAGCCATGTGTATATACCGGATGCATGGCGAAGATCAGGGACAATTGATTCGGCCCCACGGTGATCGATAGTCCTTTTTTATCCACCGAAGAGGGGATGGGATTCCCGACAAATCCGACGGAAGATACTTTTCCGCCTTCAAGATTGATGAATCCGCCGGGGATTTCCATCCAGCCGTTGGCCGTGAGATCCGCCTGATCGAATTCGTACACCATGAACGGCTCCGGTTCGGGGAGCGGCGTGTCATACGGGCCGGGGAGCGTCGGCGTCGGCGTGGCCACAACCGGAGTTCCCGGTGGGAGAGTGGAAACCGGCGTCGGAGTCAACGTGGCGACTGGAGTCGGTTGAGGCGGTTGAGTCGTGATTGGAGTCGGAGTCGGTGTGATTCCCGGCTGCTCTCCGGTAGAATTCAAGACCACCACCACGCCGTCGCTCTCATTTCCGAATTTGTCATAAACGGTCAATCGGCAGGTATAGGTAACGCCGTTTTGGAAACCGTCGGAACGATAGGTCAGAACATTGCCCAGATTCATTGGCGTAATATCGTTGATATAGAGTTTGTATCCTCCGCCATCGGCCACGTCCGGGCTTTCGGAAGGCGACCAAAACAGATGCAGGTAACGGTCACGGGCGAAACCGTAAAACTGCGGCGCATCCGCGGGAGCGGTTTTGTTGCTTTCCTGCAGGATGACGTCAATTGAGGTGGTTTCTCCCGGTCGAATCGTGATTTGCTGCTTGACGGCGTAGTATTTTGCGCCCGAACTAATCGTCACGGTGTAGTTTCCCGGAGCGATGTCGGCAAATTGGAATTGGCCGAGAAAATCGGTTTTGACGGTTCGATCCAAAATGGCGCAATCCACTTCCGCCAGCGGAAAATTGCCGGTTGACTTGACTTTTCCGGACAAGGCGCCGGTGTTTGCGATATCCGGACTTCCCATCCGCAAGGAATACGCGCCGTAGGCTTGTCGATTGAGGCAGCGAATAAAATAGTCGCCCGCGCCCAATTCGATATCTCTGACGCTCTGCGTGGATCGGTACCAATGATCATGCCGTATCAGGTGGGTTTTCATGTCCGCGGTAAAGAGGTCGCAGTATGATCCGAATTGTGGTTCCGTTTGATAATAAAGACGATAGGTACCTGCGACCGGAAGGTTGACGACGTACCAATCTTCACTATCGTTAAAATAGACATCCGCATAACCGAGCGTTCCTTGAGCCAGTTCCCCCACGGGTAACGGCTTCGCCATCGTGAGAAAATTGTTCAATTCCAGATCTTTTTCAGTTTTTTCCTGATATTTTGTGAATAATTCGTAGGTTCCGTATCCCTGGCGATGGATAACCTGGATGTAATAGGTTCCGGCGCGCAAATTCGGCGCGGAAAATGTTCCGGGAGTGTCTCTATACCATATATCGATTCGCCCAACTCTGGAGACGGCGTCGGAATGGTAGAGATCGATATAGGAACCCAATGTGGCTTCCGTGCGGGCATAAAGCAGGACGCTGCCGTCGGCGGGCAATGTGATTTTATACCAGTCGCTGGAGTCGAAACGGAATATTTTGTCAAACCCGATATGACCAATGGTTCCTTGATTGAGTGCAAGGGGAACCGCCTGATCGGCGTGATCATTATATTCGGCGTCGCCGCTGCGATTGGGTTGAAAATTGAAGAAAACTTCGTAGTTACCATACCCCTGACGATTCAGAACGCGAACCATGTATTTACCCGCCAGGAGGTTCGATTTGGTTGAGGAACGCTGGTCGTTTGTGTACCAGTGATCGTTTCTCAGCAGATGCGTGCTGGCGCTTTCTTCACGCAAGGCATAGAAATCGATATATACACCGCCGGTGTTATCCATGAGACTGTTCATAGTCAATCGTCCATCATCCGGAATATCAATCAAATAACAATCGATGGAATCCGTTCGGCCGTTTCCGTGAAATCCGATATGCCCGACGATGGTTTGATTCGTCGAGAAGGAGGAATTGAAATTCCACATGTCATTCGGCTCCGCATCGACGTTGGGCGCGGGAACAAATTGATTTTCCAGACTGCCGAATCCCTGGCCCTGGCGATGCAGAACTCGCAAAATATAACTGCCGGCGCGTAGATTGGGAACGGTGAACGTTCTCTGCGCAGTGGTATACCAATGATCATTTCTGCCGATATGTGTGGTTCCGTCCATATAAAATAGATCGACGAAAATGCCGACCGTGTCGGTAAACGTACTGTTGACGGTCAACGAACCGTCCGCCGGAAAAGTGATGATCGAGTACGAAAACGGACTGTCCGGTGTGATGGAGACATGTTCGATTTGAGAATCGATGGCGAAAGCGGCCGCGGGCTGATTGAACGGATCGGGCGGCGTTTGCGGCTGCAATGTGGCTGTTACCGTATATGCGCCATAGCGGTCGCTTCGCCACACCTCGAGGTAATAGGCGCCGGGTTGAAGACCGTTAAACGAACTTGCATCTCCTATTTTTATTCGATTCGAGTCGAACAACGAATAACCGACCGCGATATTACCGGCGTCTTCCGCTTTTGTTGCAAGAGTGAGGTTTCCGTATTCGGGAATGGTAAGGAGGTAAAAATCGGTTACGTCGCGGAACTGGTTGGCGTAGTAGCCAAGATGTCCCTGCGCCGTCCCGACATAATTTCCATCGGCGGATTGGAGTTCGAGGGCCAGGGCGTCGGAGGGTTTGTTGTTGGGTTCGTGATCGTTGGGAATCGGATTTGCCGTAAACAAATTGGTCAGCGTATACGATCCGTAGCCGTCGCTTTTGCGGACAGCCACGTAGAATGTGCCGGCGGCAAGATCATTGTATACGATTTTTTCCGATGCTCCTTTGCCGTAATCGTCCTTGGCGCTTAACACGTTGGTTCGGTCGGTATCCCACAGTTCCAATCGTGTTCGCAAGGATCCGTCGGGAAACACGGTCAGGTCGATGGAACCGTCTTGCGTCGTGGTAATCTGGTAAAAATCGGATAGATCGGTGTATAGATTCCCGCGAAAACCGATATGGCCTTCGGCGTCTCCATTTAACGTTAACGGAACGGATTGATTCGGCGTATCGTTCGGTTCCGGATCGATTTCTTCGACGGGGGCGAAATTGGCGGTTATGCCATAGGTTCCTGTTCCGTCGATATGTCGCACCACGGCGAAATAGGTCCCCGCGAGCAGGTTGCTGTAAACGATTCCGGCCGTGGCTCCTTTTCCGCTTCCGTCGTTGTTGCCGAGCACGGCGATCCCATCTTGATCCAGCAAAGTGACTCCCACTCTTAACTCGGCGGTCGGAACGACGCCGACCTGGAATAATCCGTCCGATGGAGTAGTCACTTGATAGAAATCATGTAAATCCACAACACCCTCGTTGGTCAGCTCTCCATTTTCCGTTGCATTCAATTGCAGCGTGTTTGCACTGGACAACGTGTTGTTTGGTTCACTTTCTCCCATGACGGATAACGGGAAACCGACCAACACCGCCAGAACGAGCCACCCAAGTTTTCCAGAATGGTTTTTGAACATGGTATTATCCTTTCACGATGCGATGCACCGTTCCTGATATGACTGATATTGTTTGAGTACGCCGGAAAAAGAGAGCAGAACGGTATATCGGGGATATACACCATTTTTCTTTGCCGACCACTCAACCGGTGGTCTCTTGACCACCTATGCGGATAAAAAATCTCCTCCGCAAAATAAGAACTTCACGTTCCCATTTTCATTGCTCACTTATCTCTGAGTCGAGTGCGTCGTCGAAATCACCAAATCAAAACATGAAATCAGTAACTGATGGGTTGAAACGAATCTCTTGAGCCTCCTTTGCGATAATGGATAAATCTTGACCCCCTATTATAGTTGGAGATTATGAAAAAAACATGGATTGTTCATAAAAAATCCTGATAAAGCGCCGATTTGCCGGAGAAGGGGGAATGCGATCAAATGGGGACTATTTGAATTGGATATAAAAAACTTGAGAAAATCGTGTTCTTGCGGTGTGACATATTTATTCCGCGATAGATTGCGCTACAATCAAAGTGAATTGAGTGTATTTCTGTTATTATCGATAGAACCGTGTGAATATCCATACGATACGTTGTTCCCAATCGGGCAGATGAATCATGTTGTCGAACCAGGACTATTTTTCTAATATAAATGTGGGATCCGCAAGCGAAGATCAACCGCTGTTCGAGCGTTTTGAGATCGAATTGGTCGATAAACTGGAAAACTTGTTGGACGAGTTTTACTTTTATTTGATGGAGAAAGGGCTGAAGTCTTCCACGATTGAAAAACATACCGCCAATGCGGAATTGTTTCTCGTGCAATATCATGCGTTTCAATATTTGAAAGGCGTGGAGAGTATCACGGCCGATGAAGTTTATGATTTTCTTGGACTGTGGTATTTTCAAAAAATACTGTACCCAACGCGGCGCGATATTCTTTCCATTCTCACATCGCTGAAGCGGCTCCTTTCTTTTATATCCGAGGAAGAACTGATTGGCGAGGATTTGGCGGCGGAACTAAAAAACGCCTGTGGGGACAAATCGTTTTTTTTAAAAAAATTGGAGGAATTTGAAAACAACCCGCCCCTGTATGAAGAGGAAGAATGGGAGGAAGATGATTTTCAGGATTTTGTCGATGATTTTATCGGTTCCATCTCCACCGAAGAGGAGGAGCCTTTGGATGATATGCTTCAAGAGGAACTGGAAGAGAAATCACTGATCGATATCATGGCATATCTTCGTGATATGGTGGGACCGATGGTTCCTCGAAATAATGTGATTTCTCTGGAAACGAAATTACCCCAAAAACCGGGCGTTGCCAAGCCATCAAGCCAGGATCACAAATCACGCTCCACCACTGACGCGCTGAAAGAGCACAGCCTGGCCCTGCATCGAAGCAATCTCATCTTTATTCGCTGGTTGGATCGCTATAATATTCATCCCGCGGATCTGCCGGCCGACGCATTTCGTACCTGTGTCATTCTTGATAATTTGATTTCGATTCTGCTGATTCGTTTGGAAGAGGAAATCATTTCGAAGACTGAAATCGACCTTGGCCACGAAATGCTTGAACTGATCGATCGTATGCTCTGGGCCGCTCGTCAAACTATCGCCGGCGACTTGGATCTCGATTTGCGCCTTCTTCCGTTATAATGATCTGGAATCCTGGTGGTTTGACGCGGATGCGATCCCATCGGAAATGGCCGTGTCTCTCTTCGGGATGGAAATCGAGAAACACGCGCCGCCTTCCTCTCGATTCGCGGCGTGAATGCTCCCTTGATGAAAGTCTTCGATGATGGATTTCACCCACGAAAGCCCCAATCCCCCGCCGCTGTTTCCTTTTTTCGTGGAATAGCCCGCGTGAAAGATGCGGTTCACTTCCGGCGGCGTCATCGGATTTCCTTGCGCATCGCGAATGCCGGGACCGTTATCCGTTACGGTAATAAGGACATTCCCCGAATCCGTCCGGTTCAGACGCACCTCGATTTTTCCCTCGCGAATCGGTCGGTCGCATTGCTGTATCGCCTGCGCCGCGTTGGTGAGAAGGTTGAACAACGCCATTCGCAGCAGCCTGGGTTCCGCGACGAGTTGAATCGTTTCGCTGATGTGGAGGGAGATCGTCAGATTTTTCGAACTGGAAAGACGAAAGAGCCGTGTAACGTCTTCGATCAGTGATTCAAGGTCGGTCGGTTCGTATCGGGGCCGCCGTGTATAGCCAAAGGAACGATAAATATCGACCATTTCCTGCAGGAATTGCAGGTTGTTTTGCAATCCGTCAACCGCTTCGGAAAAGAAGTGTCCTTTTTCCGGTTCCATCCGCACGAGTCCGAGATGTTGGGAGCGCCGGATCGTATCCAAATCCCATTTTCCCGATGCGATGATGTTGGTCAGGTCATGTCCCATGTTGGTGGCGAGATTAATGCCAAATCGATTGCGTTCCTCGGTCAGCGTACGACTGCGGGTAAACGCGCGCGCGAGTCCGTTCTCGGCCTGTTTTTTAATCTCTTGCGCCATGAGTAACCATTCATGAGAGGAACATCTTATATCCGGATCGACGACGCATCGAATCGCGCCGATGCACTCATCGCCGATATGCAAGTAAATGAGTAGTTCGTTGGATTCATTCAAATGAATGGAGATATCACTATCGGAGAGAGAATGGATTGCATTCTCACCTTCCTGCGCGCCATTCAGTTGGAAAAATTGGTTTTTGTCCGGCAGATGCTGATATATGATGATTTGTTTGTAAGGATAAATTTGAGAGATTGCCTCGATCAGGCTTTCCAGAAAACGCCGCAGCACTTCTCCATCGTCGGACAATGCATGAAGAGAATCCACAATTCGGTCAATTTCCGACCCGAAATAGACTTCGCGTTGATTGCGCGCCAACCGATTGAACGCCTGTTCCACTTCGTGGCCGGGTTTGGGGATCAAGGAGACCTGCTCCGATTGAATCATGCGTTCGATGGCGCTGCCGATTCGCAAAAACGGGCGAAACACCTTGCGATGGAGCCAGAAATAAATGAGCCAGGTCATAAAAACGCAAAGAAAGGCATACCAGCGATAGCGTTGAACCATCGCCGCGATGGTGGGCCAGTCGCGCGGGGTTGCGTAATACACCGTCAATTTGATGTCGAGCCGGCCCACGGGGGCGTGAAATGAGCGGGAAAAAAGGCAATTTTGCCACGTGTTGAATTGATATAATTTGGCGCTATTTCGATATTCCCTTTCGATGATATTTTTTTCATTTTTTAGAACGATCCAAAACCAGGGATGATCTCCCTGAATGATATCCGGGGCTTTTTTGTCGAGATACTCTTTTGCCGCGGCAATGTAGGCATCGTTTTTATTTTTGAAGCGCGTATTTAAGGTTGTCAAATGCGATTGCAGCGGGTGGATGATTTCCAGCAGTTGCTCGAATTCCGCTTCCGAATCGTAGATGATCCGTTCTTTCTTTTTTAAGACGAAAATATTGTCCAATAAAGCGAGAGAAAACACGTTCAAGACCAAAACCGCGAGGATCGGAATGGTTCGCATAAAAACGGCGCGTGGAATGGCCATGAGTGTTTCTCCCGAACATCGTTACCATTCCGTCGCCGCGGCGGGAGCGGACGCCAGATTTTCCGCGTACCAATCCGCTCCCGGCAAACCGTCCGGAGAAAAACTGGTCGTCAACGCCAGACACTTCATGCCGGCCGCTTTGGCGGCTTGCACGCCGGAGGGGGCGTCCTCCACCACCAGGCAGCGCTCGGGCGACGCGCCTAATTTTTCCGCGGCCAGGAGAAATATATCGGGATGGGGTTTTTTACGCTCCACGTCGAGTCCGTTGATCACCGCGCCGAACGAATCGGCGGACAAATGCAGCTCGCGGAGATTGATTAAGACTTTCGTTTTGTCGGCGCTGGAGGCGACGGCGGTTTTTAAGCCGAGCGACTTGCAGCGGTGAATAAATTCATGAACGCCCGGCAGCGGGCCGAGGCGGCCGGCAACGATTTCGTCGTACCATTCGTAGGTTCGTTTCTTGGCCTGCGTCAAATCAAGCTCGACGCCATACTTTTCCGCGACGCCGCCGAGATAACGGTTTTCTCCGGTTCCGACGAACGGAATGAAATCCTCGGCCTGCACGTTCACGCCGAGCTCGGCGAACATCTTCATCGCCGCTTCGCAAATATACGCTTCCGAATCCAACAAAACCCCATCCATATCGAAAATGACAGCTTCCATCACGTTATTTCCTCACTTTTATAGGTGTGATCTACGTGTATTTGACCTTGATTTTCTTATTTTTCAATGTTTATGAGGTGTTCTACAGCAAAAAGAAGGGATTTTTCGTGGAATGTTATACTTTAAATATGTGTTTGATATTGTGCGTTGGATAAGGAATCCATTGTGGAAAGAGGCATGATCGGTTGATCTCAAAGAATGCTTGAAAATGGAACGCCGCCGTCTCGGCGGCGTTTTGAATTGCCGGCAGGATGCCGGCGTTACATGTTCACGAGGACGCGGTTGAGCCGCGCCCTTATCTTCGCGAGTTGAAAAGAGCGAGTATTATGCGATTAATTTCATAATCGCTCGTTTGACCAACGTTTTGGTCAGCGGTATTTTGTATTCGTTGTCGCTGAGCGCTGTCGCGTCGTCGACGGCGGCTTCTCCGGCTTCTTCCGCGAGGGATTCCGTGATGGTTTTGCCTTGCAGCACATCTTCGGCTTTTTTCGCGCGCCACGGTTTGGGGGCTACGCCTCCCAGAACGATGCTGGCTTTCACGCAGCGCGTCCCATCCAGTTCCAGGGCGGCGGCGACGGCGGAAATCGCCCAATCGTAGCTCTCTTTCTCTCGGAATTTGATATACGTGCTTTTCATATTGTGCGTTGGGATTTCCACGGCGGTGATCATCTCGTTCGGTTTCAGGACATTTTCCGGCAGAAGAATTTCGGACGGCAGGGTGAAAAACTTTTCGCTGGGAATCGTTTTTTCCCCGTCCGGTCCAAGGCAATGGATTATCGCGCCAAGCGCTGTCAGTGCGGTGGCGCAATCGGAAGGGTGAACGTAATAGGCGGGCGCGCCGCCGAAAATGGCGTGATACTTATTCCGTCCGGAAAGCGCATAGCAAATCCCGCCGCCTTTTTTCAGGCAGGGATACGCCTCGCTGCGATAATACCAGCAGCGCGGTCGTTGGCACAAATTTCCACCCAGCGTGCCTTGATTGCGGATTTGTGGGGATCCCACCACGCTTGCCGCTTCGGCGAGGGCTCTGTTTTTTGCCAGAATCTCTCCGTTTGCCGCAATCGCGGCGATTGTGGTCGTGGCGCCGACCTTCAACGAACCGTTTTCGGCGTTGATATAGTTGAGTTCCTGAACGTCGCTGATGTTGATCAGCTTTTCCGCCTTGGCGATATGTTCCTTGAGTTCGGTCAGCAAATCCTGGCCGCCGGCGATGATTTTCGATTTGGTGGAGCCGTCATTCAGGAGCGAAACCGCTTCCTGCGCGGAGTTTGCATTGATGAATTGGAATCGATCCATGATTTTTACCCCTCCTTCCTTTGCAAGGCTGCGAGAACCTTATCGGGTGTGATGGGCAAATCCCGAATCGGTACGCCGATGGCGTTGGCGACGGCGCAGCCGATGGCCCCGCCGGTGGGAATCGCCGGCGGTTCTCCCAATCCTTTGCCGCCGGTGTTCACGACGGGATCGTAAACGTCCACGATCACCGTTTCGATATCCGGCGTTTCTTTGATGCCGGGGATTTTGTATTCTTCCATATTCGGATTGATCTGCCGGCCGGCCATGTTGTCCATGATGCGGTCTTCATATAGCGCGCAGGCCACTCCCTGAATCACCGCGCCGCAAATCTGGCTCTCCGCCTGTTTTTTGGCGATGGTCTTGCCGCAATCCTGCACCGCAACGATGCGCGTGCAGCGTACTTTTCCAGTTTCCGTATCCACTTCGACCTCGGCAAATTGTGCGCCGTAAGCGCCGGTGTTGCTGCCCGGCACGTCCGGTTTGGTGAATCCGTCCGCTGTGGCCGTGATGGCGCTGTTGCGGAGCATGGCGGCGGCGTCTTTCCAACTCATTTTTTTGTCGGAATGACTTTTGGAGAAGACCGTTCCGTTTTTGCAGTCGATGTCGCTGGCTTCTGTTTTCCATTTGGTCGCAATTTTTTCGTAAAGTTTTAGTTTGGCTTGATAGCATGCGTTCCTGACGACCGGCGATGTGGTGGGGGTGGTGGTGCTGCCGCCGCTGGCGGGTCCGTTCAATCCCAACTGGGTGTCGCCGATGGAGACTTTGATGAAACCGACATCGATGCCGAGTTCTTCGGCGGCCACGATGGCCATCATGGTTCGTTGGCCGGTGCCAAGGTCCTGACACCCGTTCGCCACTTCAACGCTGCCGTCCGGATAAAGGGTGCAGCGAACCGATGCGCCCTTATCCTGACCGGTCGAATGCCAGAATGTCACAGCGCAGCCGACTCCGTGTTTGATTTTGCCGTTTTCCGAGCCGTGTTTTTTGGACTTCTCTTTCCAGCCGAATTTTTCCGCGCCCAATTTCAATTCATACGGCACGGCCTTGTACGTTGTGCCGGATACGTTTTTCGCTTTCAATTCATACGAATCCATTTCCAATTTCATGGCGAGTTCTTCCAGCGCCATTTCGATGCCGAACGAGCCTTGCGGACGGCCGGGGGCGCGAAACGCGCGGGAGGCGCCGGCGTTGGTCATTACATTTTGTTCCTCGATACGGATATTTTCGCAGTCGTAATGTTCCATGAACGGAATCGCCACGCTGCTTCCGCCGGAATGGCCGGGATAGTTATAGGCTTTGACGTGAATGGCGGTCAGTTTGCCGTCCTTCTTCGCGCCCAGCTTCACGTACATTTTCGAACCGGGTTTGTTGCCCGCGTACACCGTGTCCGTATAGCGGTCGAGCATCATTTTGACCGGGCGGCCAACTTTTTTCGCGACCAGCGCGCAAAGCACGCCGAACGGTTCGGGGCCGAATTTGCTGCCGAATCCGCCGCCCATATATTGCGTGATGACGCGGACATTGTTTTGCTGCAGCCCCAAATCCTTTAATCCGCTGGCGATGCCGCCGGCGACGCTCCAAATTCCCTGCGTGGAATGCCAGACGGTCACTTCATCGCCGTTCCATTCGGCCACGCAGCCGTGCGTTTCGAGACAGGAATGCGTTTGTACCTGCGTGGTGTACACGCCTTCGACGATGACTTCCGCTTCCTGAAAACCTTGATCCACATCGCCGCGGTCGCGGGCGCGCGCTTCCGGCGGATTCACGTTTCCACCACGATTCACGCGCGGGGAGGCGTCGTCCATCGCTTCGTCCGGATCGATGACGAAGGGCAGAACCTTATAATTGACCTTGATTTTACGCGCGGCGTCTCTCGCTTGTTGAATGGTTTCCGCCGCCGCCATCGCAATGAGCCATCCGGCGAATCGGGCGGTTCCTTTTCCGCCTTCGTCGAAAACCTCGATGGACTTCACGCCGGGCATTTTTTCCGCTTCGGACGTGTCAGTCACCTCAAAATGGGCATGGGCATACGGACATGTCAACACAACAGCATGAAGCATGTTCGGGCGGTTGATGTCGTAAGAATATTTGGCTTTGCCGGTGACTTTTTCGACGGCGTCGAGACGCGGAATATTTTTTTTGCCGACGATGGAATAATCGAAATTTGCGCCCCACAATCCGGTTTCGTTCTCGGGGATGGCATATTCGATGGATTGGGTATTGCCTTCATACCCGACGACGGTTGTATGTTGTTTTGCCATGATTTCAACCTCCTATCTTCCCGCGGGCGAGTTCCGCCGCTTCCAGCATCTGCGTATAGGTTCCACAACGACAGATGTGGCCGGATACGCTTTCCTTGATCTCGTCGAGGGAGGCGTTCGGATTTTTTTCGTAGGCGGCGGACATGGACATGACGAATCCCGGCGTACAGAAACCGCATTGCGTGGCGTCCGCCTCGATGAAGGCTTCCTGCACCGGATGCAGTTTGTCGCCTTGGGCCAGGCCTTCGATGGTGGTGATTTTTTTTCCTTGCGCCTTGATCGCCAACGTCAGGCAGCCGTAAACCGGATTGCCGTCCAGCCAGACCGTGCATGCGCCGCAGGATCCGGCGTCGCAGACCAACTTCGGGCCGGTGATATCGAGTCGGTTGCGCAGCACTTCCAACAGCGTTTCCCGCGGCTCCGCCTCGACCTGGTAATTGTGGCCATTGATATTGAGCGTCATCGGTACCATACCCGGCCCTCGTACGTTTTCCTCTTGAGAAGCCTGCGCTTCCTGCATCGCTCCAGCCGCGATTCCCGTTGAGAGTGCGCCGGCGCTGACCATGCTCGTGCCCACTCCCTTCATGAAGAGTCGCCTGGAGAACGCGCGCCTTTCCTGTGTTTGGCCAACAGGTTGATCGGACATGACATTCTCCTTTCTCGGTATTTTTATAAAAAAATCACGTGATTTCATGAATCGTTATCCATAAGAATGTTTTGCATGCGAGCGGGCAACAAATTCGACATAATCCGCCTGCAAAAATCAGCTGTACTATACAGGTGGATTTGGTGAGAGTCCAGATATTTTTCGTGATTCGAAGCCGAGGCAGGCGGGCGTATCCATTTGATCCGGTTTTTCAATGATTAAGCGTTTTCATTATTTTGCAGAGGATTTGCCTTGGCGGCCGTCTCGACGATGGCGCCGAGAGCGGTGATGATTTCCGGATCTATCAAGGATTTCGGCAAATAAGAGGCAAGAACATGATAATCGGATTTTTCCATTAGATTTGGGAGTTTCAATTTTTTAAAAAACGATTTGAACAAGGGATTCAGGAAATCATCGGATGCTTTGATTTGAGAAGACCAAGGCTCTTTACCCAGCGTTTGTAGCGCTGTTTCAATTTCCGAAATGGTTTCTTCCATTTTATGAATCCACTCCTGCGCCAATAGGGGCCCTCCTGTTAGTTTTTCACCTTCCGCTTCAGCCCAATTCAATAATGTTTCTTTTTGACAGAGGTAATTTTCGATTTCACATTTAGACCACATGATTTCCCGTAATTCGGATTGGTCGTGCAAGGCGGTGTTCAGGTGATCGAAGATGGCAATTCCCACGAGATCCGTTTTGGCTTCTCGCAAACCGTAAAAATGATCCCGCGCTTTTTGGGGTTGATTGCACACGTAATGGACAAAGGGTCTCTGCAGGGATTCAAGAGCCGGATGATCCAGCGTTTTTGCAAAGGATTGTAATATTTTCAAATCTGTGGAGCCTTCAAGATACAACACCCAGCCGGTTTGTTCTGCTTGATAATAATGCTCATAGCCAATTTCGCGTAACGACTTTAGCAATTGGCTGCCCCGATCATCGATACGGTGGGGTTTTCCCAAAAAAGCCATCACCACATCTCTTCCCGCTGCTTCGTTTAAAATCACTTCGGAATGGCTGGCGGCAATAATTTGGCTGCCATGTTCATTCGCGATTTCCGATAGGAGTTCATAGGTTTGTCGCTGACGAAGAATTTCCTGATGCGCATCCGGCTCGTCCAAAAGGATGATAGATGAAGGATTTAACATCATAAACGAAATCAGCAACAAGGTTTGTTGCATCCCTCTTCCCGATGACGAGAGATCGAGTTGAATTCCAGAACGATCCTTATATCTCATTATGATTTCACTTCGTTCGGGTATATACAGAGGGGATTCGATGGTTATTCCGAAGTACTGTTCGATTCTCTCTTTTATAAAATTCCATTTTTGCTGATCTTTACTTGTTTCGAAGCATAATACTCTGAGGACTTCCGCCGTTCGTCCCTGACCGATTAAAAAATTCACTTCACCCGGTTGTTTGTAGAATTCCCGTTCAGCAAGCCCAGACATCGGCGGCAAAAAAACCACACGAATATCCTGGAGATTATTTGGTATTTTCATTCGGTTCGCGGTTTTATTGTCCGACAGGCGTAACGGGCGACAGTAAAATGACTCTTCATTGGCATAATAAAACTCAAATCCACATTTCCATTCTTGATTTTTCAATACTCCTTCAATAAGAATATCGATATAAACATTGTTTGTCTTCTGTTTCCCGTCGACCTTAGTGATATTACGCACATGTAAATTCCGCCAAAGCAGATTGGCGCCGGGGACCGGAACGGCCATAAGGTCGCGTCTGTTGATCGTGACGCCGGGACGTTTTTCCGGTAACGTTTGTCCGGCTCTCTTTTCCAGCCACTTTTTGAGTCCGATATCCCACAATACCAATGCTTGCAGTGCGCTGGTTTTCCCCGAATCATTTGGTCCGATGAAAACGACCGGATTCCCCAGTTCGATTTCCACTTCTTTGAAGCGCTTGAATCGACGGATCGTTAATTTGGTGAGCATGATGGACCTATAGATATTGGATTCTATGCAAATTATATGTAATCCATTTTTTACGAGGCATGGATCAACCTCCGACTCCGGGCGATTTCAAGGCGTACAAAAGGATTGCGTACGCCATCGGTGGAAACCAGATCCACTTTCCGCCCGAAAATTTCCTGCAATTCCTCGATCATATCCAACCATTCATACAAACCGATCCTGTCATAATTCGCCATTTTAATAACCACATT
This sequence comes from Candidatus Omnitrophota bacterium, assembly GCA_003598175.1. Taxonomy (GTDB): domain Bacteria; phylum Hinthialibacterota; class Hinthialibacteria; order Hinthialibacterales; family Hinthialibacteraceae; genus SURF-12. The sequence goes on along the minus strand of QZKN01000170.1, from coordinate 65,188 downwards.
TACATCGCTGTCCGGTCCGAAATTATCCCGAAGCGCCGAGCTGAATAAATTCAATTCCTTTACGTTCCACTTTTCGCAGAATAGTTTGATTTTATGGATGTTAATGGGGATTCGCGGTTCCATTGTCCGTTTCCTATATCTGTACCAGTTCGAGTCACGGGTCTGTCTGTTGAGCATCCTGGCTACCGACTCGATGGTTCTGTTTGGCGTCGAAAGAGTAACACATTATTCCTTACTCTCTTCCGGTTGTTGGGGGAATAACGGTTCCAGTTGTTCGATTAACGCCGGAATATCTTTTTGGCAAACACTCCATAATCGTTCATACTTGATTTCATCGTAATCATGCGCGAGAACATGCCGTTGCCCGATGATCACCTTCCAGGGAATATGCGGGTGATTTTGTTTAAGTTCCACTGAAAGATGGATTGCCGCTTCCCCGATGATCTCCAACTGCCGTTCCACTGCGCTTCGTAACAGCTTATCGGAAAGGAATTGATGGATGGATTTATCTTTCACGAAGGAACAAGCCGAACGTGACGCTTCCAGCATATCCCATAGATAAGAACGGTCCTCTTTATGCTTCCGCATGGATCAGTTTCCTGTTCCTTTCGATTTCACGCCGACGGTAGGGATTACGGATTGCGTCCGCCTCCAAAAAATCGACCGGACGACAAAACTGTTCTTCCAATTCCAATTTCATTTCAACGAGTTCCCAGAAGCTCCAGGGCGCATCCGGCGAAAAACGAACACATACGTCCACGTCGCTATCTGGTCCGAAATCGTCGCGCAATACGGATCCGAATAAATAAAATTCTATAATCCGCCATTTTTCGCAGAAGGCTTTGATCTTTTCTTTATCAATAAGAATACGCGGTTCCACGGTTTTTCTCCTCAACCGGCATTGTACTTTACCCGCGGCTTTTGTGATAGTCCGGATATGTTTTACACCGCGGCGATTCGTGGTTTCGGATTGTCCGATTGTTTGATTCGACAAGAGGGTATCGAAGAATTCATCGCGAACCCACTATCAAAAAAAGGAGGAATTCAATATAATATCGAATTTGTCGGCGCGGAGCAAAAAAAAACAATGCGCCGATGCAACTCCCATGTTCTTGAAACGAGGCAATCCATGAAGAACACCAAACGACGCGCCTTTACTTTGATAGAACTGCTGATCGTCGTGGCGATCATTGGTATCTTGGCGGCCATCGCCGTTCCGAATTTTCTCAATGCGCAAACCCGCGCCAAGCTGGCGCGGGTGCAGGGGGATTTCAAGGCATTGGGCGCCGCCATTGAGTTGTATATTCTCGATTGGAGCGCGGCGCCGTGGGACGTCCCTTGTCCTTCCGGCGATCACGGCTGGGCGGCTTGTTTTTCCCGCGCCACTACTCCCGTGGCGTTCATCAATCAAATTCCCGCTGACGTTTTTCAAGCGCTTGACGTTAAGGACAATCTTTCACCCGGCCATTTCGTCGGTTCGCAGCTGAGTTACGATTACACCACGATTTATTTTAACGGCGGCGTGAATACGCCCAATCAGATGTGGCAATTTTTATTCGGCCGTTCCTTGTGGCGCATCGCCAGCGCCGGACCGGATCAAGCGTTGATCAACGTGACGGCTCGTCAATGGCTGGCCCCGCCTTACGAACCCTCCAACGGCTTGATCTCTCCGGGCGATATTCAATATTCCCAACAAAGTTTCCTCAATAAATGAAACGCGAAAGGTTTTCCATGGAAAAACGAATCTCAGTCGCATCAATCCAATGCCGTGGGCTTGAAAAACTTGCTTTTCATTAAATTATAAATTGCGATTTCTTCTCGCGGTGCAGCGACTGTGCCCAATAGGTAGGGATAAACTTTCATCATGTCCGGCGAGGATGGTTTCGGCAAAATAATCTGCGACGCGATCAGGTGTTGAAGAACCTTTTCCACCCGATTTTGTTGCAAGGAAGGTCGCAACGTATCCCAAAAATGCGCCGACAGCAACAGTTCGACCAGCAATTGTTTCGGCGCTTCGATCCACGATTTTTCGTCAGTGGTTTCACTGCAATTCGATAAGAGCAGCTGCGCCGCTTGATAGAGTCTTGCGGGCGTCAGGTGTTGAATCTCTTCGTTGGCAAATTCCTCTTTGCAATTCACCAGAAAAATCTGCAACCGCTCCTGATCGACGCGATGAATGGTTCGTCCTTCACATTCGATCACCTGCGTCTCTTCCAATCGCACGAGGATTTCCCGCAATCGCGGGATGGATGCGCCTGTCAGCAACTGAATATTTTCGAGGAAAGTAAAAAATAATTCATCCGGTCCCTTTGTGCCGTTCGCGCACAACCGCAGAGTCGCACAGATCTTGCGCCAATAATCCGGATTGCACAAATCGGTGGTTTTGCGCAACAGATCGTGACTCTGCCGCAGTTTGTGACAGATCAGCTTCATGATCACTTCAGCGATGGCGGGCGAGCGGCGAATGATGGTTTTGATTCGGACCTTATCCAATTGAATCAAGACGGAATCCTCGATTACGACCACGGTCGCCGATCGCGGCGCATCGTCCAATATCGCGAGTTCGCCCACGATGTCCCGCGGCCCGATTTCTCCCAGAACGATACTCTCGCCATCCGTTTCGCGTTCGACCAGTAACCGGCCTTGCACCACGAAATAGGCGCAACGCCCGATTTCACCCTGGCGCATGAGAACTGCGCCTTTTTTGGCCTTGATCGCTTCTTTGGCAAGGTCGCCAAAAGGAGATTCAACCATTTTCCTCACCTGGCATACTCACAAATTATATAAATCGTGCACTTCAAATCCAAATCATGCAAGCCTCACAACCGATTTCCAGCCATCGCATCGCCGGATTTTCATTCTCCTATCCGTCGGATTTTAATCCACATACGAGTATGTCATGATTTTATGTTTCGCGCCCATCTGTTTTCACGATAGGATACGGCGTACAATGTTTCCGGGCTGCCGATCGCATCACTAATATCAATGGTCATGATCGGTTGATCACGGTGAACGATGAAAACCAGGTTGTGGTGCGGACCTCCGGTCTGCACGTGCAAGCTGGAAGCCCGCACCACAATAAGTTTCATAAAAAACGCAATAGGGAGGAACTATCGGTGAACAGGATCCCGCGTCTTTTGTTGATGCCAATCGTTGCACTATTGGTTGTGTTCTCATCACCAATCAGTCAATCCAGCGAGGAATCCCCGTTTTCCATACGCGGCACGCTGCCGTGGCACAATTTTTTGTCGGGTCCGACGGCCTGGAATTTTGACGATTACAAAGAATATTTGGATTGGATGGCGGCGCTGAACATGAACTTCGTCGGCTTTCATTGTTACACCGGCGGCGCCGAACGGTACGTCACTTACGTCGAGCCGCTGATTCGCGTCGAATATCGCAACGTTCTGCCGCCGGCGGAATTCGACACCTCCGTCACCGCGCGCTGGGGATATCGCCAGTTGACGACGGATCGATTTGCCTTCGGAACCAGGCGATTTTTCAAGCATAAGGTTTTTGGAGCGGATTGCGCGATCAAGGCGCGTGATCAGGAAGATCGATACGAGAGGGCGCAGGATTTGATGCGCCGCGTGATCGCATATGCTCACAAAATGGGAATCAAGGTCTGTCTTGGCTTCGAATTCGGTATTTATCCGCCGGAATTCTTCTCGATTGCACCGCCGGACGCATTGCTGCGCAGTCCGCAGTTGCCGGATCCGACTCATCCTGCGTCCATCGAAATTTTGCAGCTGTACTTACGAAATATTTTATCCGCCTATCCCGATATCGATTACATCTGGTTTTGGCTGCAGGAAATGTTTAATCCGAGTGGAGATTTTTCCTTCTCCCCCAAATTTCAGCGTTTTTTCAACGAAAACAACCATTGGTTTTCCTATCTCGACGACGATCTAATGAAATTCAATGGCGTCTGGTCGCTGGCCTATATCGCGAAAGCCCGCGACATGCTGAAAGAAATGGCGCCGAACGTCCCGATGGCGATCAGCGGCTGGGGCGGCTCGAATCAGCTGCCGGCGTTGCTGGAAGGGCTGCATAACGCCCTGCCGAAAGACGTTATCTTTTCGTGCCTCAATCCCAGCCAGGGTTGGGATCCGCAGCGGGAAATCATGGGTCAAATGGAAGGGCGGGAAACCTGGATTATTCCCTGGTTGGAAGGAGACCGGCGTTTGTGGCATCCCCAACCGCGCGTTTCGTTGCTTGCCGAGCAAATCGCGTTGGCTAAAAATCAAAAAATCGAGGGCGTCATCGGCATTCACTGGCGGACGGAAGACATTCGCGCCAATTTCGAGGCGCTTGGATTACTGTGTACATCTCCGAGCAACGTCAACGGGATTCGCCTGATGACGAACGAGGAAAAATCGGATGTTACATCTGCCTTTTACCAGGCTTGGTGCGAGCGCGAATATGGCCCGACGGCGGCAAAATCGATCGCGCCGATATTGACGCGCTTCGATGTGGAGCAAATTCTGGCGCCCCGGCGCGGCGGCGTGGAATCGCCGGAATACCATCCGTACCATTCCGGCTGGGGTTTTCTTCCGCCCGAGGTGGAAAACGAGGTGCGTGGATTTTTGGATATTGTCATAAAACTGCGGGAATTGGAAAAAGAAAAATCCTTCCGCTCCCATCTCGACTATTTGGAAAACACGCTGCGATTTTGTATCCTGCTGCACGAAACGGGAATCCACCTCGCTCCGGCAAGCGAACTGCGCGATGCGATACTCGCCGGTGAAATCGATGCGGGAGACGTGGAAGCCATTCGCAACGAGGCGTGGAACCATTGGCGTCAAGCGCCGCTTGAGGAATTGTTCACAACCTATGGAAAAAGAATCCGCTCGCGCGGTGAGTTGGGCGTACTCAGCTCCCTCAATCAAAAATTATGGCTTCATGCGCAGGAACTCAAACAATTTCTTGAATCCAAACAGTAGGTCAAAGCGGTTCCGTGCTTCTCATTGTCAATCTTTCTTTGCGTGTATACAATAGTTTCTTTGTGCAGTAGACGTAGGATGGATCATGTTGTTTGACCCGTCGTTTCGTAAACGGATTGATGGGTTGTGAAAACGCAATCCATTCCATAAAACAGAAGAGTGAGGAATACAACCATGTCAGTTGTCGTCACGGTGGGATGTCAATGGGGAGATGAAGGCAAGGGGAAAATTATCGACTTTATTTGCAGCGAAGCCGATGTCGTCACGCGCCATCAGGGCGGGAACAACGCCGGGCATACCATCCAGGTGGATGGAAAGCAATTTATCTTTCACATCGTGCCCAGCGGGATGCTGAAAGAGAATACCTTGAACATCATCGGCAACGGGGTGGTGATCGATCCCTTCATTTTGATCGAAGAATTGGACGACCTGCAATCGAAAGGAATTCAGATTACGCCCTCGCGGCTGAATATCAGCGGGCAGGCGCATTTGATCATGCCCTATCATCGACTGCTCGACGGTCTGGAAGAAGAGCGACGCGGCGGCAAGGGGCTTGGCACCACCAAACGGGGCATCGGTCCCGCCTATATGGACAAAGTAGCCCGCTATGGCGTCCGTATGTTCGATTTGTGCGACGAAACGCAATTGCGCAAACGCCTGGAAACGGTGCTGCCTTTGAAAAATTCGATCATAGAAAATGTATACGGCGGCAAACCGCTTGATCTCGAAGAAACATTTCAATCCCTGCGCACATGCGCGGAGCGACTCGTTCCTTTCGTGACGGACACGACCGACGTCATCGCCAATGCGCTGGCGCAAGGGAAGAAAATCTTGTGTGAAGGCGCGCAAGGCACGCTGTTGGATATCGATTATGGAACCTATCCGTTTCTCACCTCTTCCAATACGACAGCCGGCGGAGTTTGCACGGGTTGCTCGATTCCACCAATGAAAATCACGAATGTGTTGGGCATCGCCAAAGCGTATACCACTCGCGTGGGCGAAGGTCCGTTTCCGACCGAATTATATGATGAAGAAGCGCAGCGAATCCGCACCGCTGGTCCTGTCGGCGAATTCGGCGCTACCACCGGACGACCGCGGCGCTGTGGCTGGCTGGATTTGCCCTTGTTGCGTTATGCGATCCGCGTTTCCGGTATTTCGGGAATCGGATTGACTCGCCTGGACATTTTAAGCGCCGTGCCGGAAATCAAAGTCTGCGTCGCGTATCAACTGCGCGGCGAAACGAGAAAAGTCTTCCCTGCCAACGTCAATCTATTGGGCGAATGCGAACCGGTTTACGAAACGTTGCCGAGCTGGAAAGAAGATATCAGCGCGATCACCCGCTTTGAGGATTTGCCCGCAACGGCGCAATCCTACGTCCACTTCATTGAAGAATCGTTGCAGATTCCCATTATGCTGATTTCCGTCGGTCCGGCGCGCCAGCAGACCATCGTACGCAAAAATGTTTTTTGATCATTCCGGATTATAATAAAACAGAATTCACCCAAAGGAGTCCCATTATGAAACGAAGAAATTTTCTTTCAAATTCGTCCTCGATTCTGGCCGGCGCCGCACTGATAGGCAACTCCAAAAGTTGGGCGGGCGCCAACGAACGGGTGCGACTGGCCATGATCGGAATGGGGTGGCGGGGCGGACAACTCTTACCGGTAGCCGCGAAGAATCCGGAGGTAAAGGTAGTCACGTTGTGCGATCCGGACGAACGTCGCATGACGGAATGGAATGGGAAGTTAGAGGAAATTACGGGAGAAAAAGCCAAACTCACACCGGATATGCGAGAAATTATGGAAGATCAAGAGATCGACGCGGTCCTGATTTCCACTCCTAACCACTGGCACGCATTGGCTGCGATTTGGGCATCCCAAAACGGGAAACACACTTATGTGGAAAAACCGGTTTGTTATGCCATTCGGGAAGGGCAAAAGATGGTGGAAGCCGTACGTAAATATAATCGGATCTCGCAAGGAGGTCCGCAACGGCGATCCCACAATCTATATCGCAACGCAATCGAAAAACTGCATAATGGCGTCATCGGGGATGTGTACATGGCCAAGGCGCTCGTCCTCGTGCCGCGCGAGTCGTTGGGATTCAAACCGGTGCAAGAGCCGCCTCCCTGGCTGCATTGGGATTTGTGGAAAGGGCCAGGGCCGGATGTGGGATACCATGAAAACCTCGTGCATTACAACTGGCATTGGTTCTGGCATTTCGGGAATGGGGAAATGGCCAATAACGGAATTCATCAGATCGACGTCTGCCGCTGGGGGCTCAACAAAAAACTACCGGTAAAAATCCAATCAGGCGGCGGCCGATTCGGCTATCAGGATCAGGGTGAAACGCCGAACGTGCAACATGCAAGTTTCGAGTATGATGACGGTACTATACTGAAGGCGGAAACCCGGGGATTGCCCACCAACAGCGAAGGCGATATCGAATCCTCCGGCGTTCTTTTTTATGGATCCAAGGGCTATATGGTAATCGACAACCGCAACGCGCGAATTTATCAGGGCCGTAACAAGGAGCCGGAAATCATCGAGGGGAGAGGAAATGACGCCATGCATTTTCAAAATTTCATCAACGGCATACGAACCGGCAAACCGGAAACGTTGCATGCGGAAATTGAAGAAATTTTCCTATCCACCTGCCTCCCGCTGTTGGCCAACATTTCCTATCGCTTGAAGCAAGAAGTCACGTTCGATCCGAAGCAAATGGTGTTAATCGGAGATGAAAAAGTGAATGCGTTATTAACACGCACGTACCGTAAACCGTTTGTGTTGCCGGAAGAGGTGTGACTTTATTTGCGTATTTTTTGATAGACGCGCACATAATCGACCTCGAAACGGGCGGGGAATTCGGTTTCGGCGGGATTTCCTCCGTTTGTACCGCCAATGGCCAGATTCAGAAGGATATAATGCGGTTCGTGGAAGGGATTCGCTTTATCCTCGCTGCCGTTGATCGTTTTATTCAATTCGATTGTATTGAGCAATTCATTGTCGACATAGAGTTCAATGTTGTGTTCATCCCAATCCATACGCCAGATATGGAATTTGGAGGACCACTCGGGATCGTTGAAGCGAGCGAGTGGAATTCTGGCATCATCCCAAACCACGCTCCAACGCGCGCGGCCCGCCCAGCAGGCGTTGGCCAGCAGGATGCCGCGATAATATTCCATGATGTCGATTTCACCGCAGCCCGGCCAGCCGCGCGCAGTTCCCAGGGTCCAGAATGCGGGCCACAGGCCGGGGCGTGTGTCGATTCTTCCCCGCATTTCGAAACGGCCGTAGGTCCATTTGTGCAAGGCGTTGGTGGTCAGGCAGGCGGATGAGTATTCCGCATATTGCCGGTTTCTTTTCCAATTTCCGGCGGGATCGTATTGTGGATTGGGAATGCGTTCACGGCGCGCTTCGATGATCAATAATCCGTTTTCGCATCGCGCGTTGTCCGGCTGGTACCACTGTAGCTCTTCGTTGCGAACGAAACCACGTTCATACGTCCAATTGGCCGGATCGGGTTTGCCGTCCCGGTCGAATTCGTCGGCCCATATTAATTGATAGTTGCCGGCGGGGATTGGTGGTTGTTTGCCGGCGGTTTCGTTGATTTCGGAAGCGGTTGTTTGGGTGATAGTAACGAATAAACATGGTATGAGGATTTGGAGTCGTCGGATCATCTCGATTTTCCTTTTGGGGAAGTTGGTCTTGGGGAAATTTTAAGGCGCGGCGGCGTGAAATCGTAGGTTTGCAGTGTGATTTGCCGTCGTATGTTGGTTGAGAGATGGAATCAATTCGTCGTCCACGCCTTCCGCTTCCATGCGATGGACGTTGAAGTAAATTATTTCGCATCCCGGATCGGTGAACTCGGTTAGAAAGAAAAGCCGGTCGGGGTATTCGCCGGTGGTGTTCCCGATTTTTTCCCATCCTCGCACCATACACGTCAAACCGTCGATTCCGTTGTTTTCATCGATCATGGGGCCGCGAATCGAAGCGGGATCGATTGTGATGGCGCGCAGGTCGATTGCGTTCATATTTTTGTTGTATGCGGGATTTAGGCCATAAAGGAGCGGACCGCGCATGACGGCCACTTTTCCCGCCTGCGCTTTTCTGCCTTTGATCAAACGCCAGTGCATAGGCATTTGCAATTCGATTCGGTCGCCCTCCCGCCATTGGCGCATAAGAGTGCACGAGGAGCCGCCGGGATAGCTGTCGGCCTGCGTCTCGTCATTGACCGTGACGATCGCGCTCTCACACCAGCGAGGAATTCGCAATGCGAGGGAAAATACGGCGGGTTTGGAGGGATTCACAAGGATGGTTACATTGCCGGAATGCGGATAGTGCGTGGTTTGCCGTATCTGCAGCAGCAGATCGTCGCTCAGTTCCATCTCGCATTCCGATTCGGTGAATAAATTGATCGCCGCGCCTTCTTCCGTTGGGTAATAGATCATAAGCGGCAGATCGGCGATAATGCGGCGGTAATTGCCGGGACAACAATAATCGTCATATTTGTAATATTCGCGGGGGCCTTCGAAGGGCGTGTAATACCGCACGCGGCGTCCGTCGGGCGATTGCGCCGCAAACAAGCTGTTGTAGATGGCGCGCTCCATGATATCGCCATAGCGGAAATCGCCTTCGGTGCGGATTAATTCGTCGAGAAGTCGGATCAAATAGGCGGTGGCGCAGGTTTCCCCCAAACAACTGGTTCCGTCCTGATTGTTATGCCAGCATTCGTGTTGTCCGCTGGCGCCGGTGATGACGAGGCCATCTTGTTCGGTGAGGAAATGTATGAGTTTTTTTGTCGGCTGCAAGAGCGAGGGATCCGGTTGCCGGCGATGGAGACGCAACTGGGCGAGGCATTTGTGCAGATAGGTGTAAGCATGGCCTTCCACCGGCGAATATCGCCCTACAACAATGTCCGCATTCCATTCCGGCAGTCGTAAGACATTTGTGCAGAAGTCCCAATGACGTTTTTCTCTCGTGTTTACGTATAATTGTAGTAATGATTCTTCGAGTCCGACCGTGGCCATATCCAGGGTAAACGGATTAAGCAGGTTGAGGCGTTCAAGATTGGCGGGCCATTGCTCAATGATGTAATCCGCCAGTTTGACAGCGGCGTCCAACGAGGATTGGCGGTGAAAATAATGGTAATCGCTGGTCAATCCGAGGATGATATACGCCATTTCTGCGATATCCCAAAGCGCGGCAAAGCGCCGTTTGGCGATGAAGGTTCCGATGTAACCGTCTTCTTCCTGTGCTTTGAGGATTTCCGCGATTACAAAATCTTTCAGCGATGCAATACGGTCATCGTTGGTCACGACGGCAAAACGGACAAGGCTGTCGATCAAATTACCGAGGCCGATGAAGCATTCCTCGAATCGTCGTTCTTGAAACGGTTGGAGAAAATCGTCATTTACATTTAATTTGAGCAGGTTGTTTTCGGCGGTGATGCCGATGCGCCGTCCGATTTCGCCGCCGACTTTGATATCCTGCAAGTCGAGGGCGGTGAAGGACGCCGCGATTTGCGATTCGGCGCATGACGCCCAAGCATTGTCTACCATGATGAAACATAAGAAGACATACCAACCTGCATGAACGGTAAAACGAATGAGTGATGCTAAATTCGAACTGATGTATGACGGCATAAGTCTTGGTTGCATCAAACAGAGATGTCCAATTTGAATCGATGGAAACCATTAGGTACTTCATAGGGTTTAGCAAAAAATACACCAATTAGAAATGGGTAGGAAAGGCTGGGAATGGTTGTTTTTGCGCAGTTTTTTCTCGAATGGTTTTGTGTCTGTGCGCAAAAGTTGCGCAAAAAGAATCGGTTTACATTACAAGGAATATCTTTGAAATTGTTGGAGCAGCCAGCCGCGTAGGGTGGTATAAAATTCGTCGTGGACGGCTGTTTCGAGCCAGGGATAATGGCCGCAATGTTCCCATTCGCGGTATTCCAATTGGGGTAGAAAAGGTCTCAAGCTTGTATGGATCATGCGGCCGGGATGCGGATCGACTTTCCCATGCAGCATGATTATCGGCGAAGAAATCGTGGTAAAGGCGGCAGGGTAGACGCCTTCCCGCTGCAATCGCAGCATGTCCGCCCAGGTTTCTTCATGCGCTTGCGCGTCACAATCCATTTCTTCCGTTTCGCTTTGGTCGAGTTGATGGGAATAGATGGGCAAAAGCAATTTGCCTAACATGTGGAGCCGTTTGTCGGCGTCGGGAACCTCTTGGGCGAGTTGCTCGATGCGCAGGCGTAGTTCGTTGCTCGTGCGTTGTTCGAGGATGGCGTTCATTTCCTTGCGAGCGTTCGGTTCGAAAGAGCCGCAGCCGATCAGGACAAGGGAAGAGGCGATGGTTGGATGTGCGGCGGCGTAAGCGAGGGCGAGCATCGCGCCCCACGAATGGCCGACGAGCGCTGGTCGTTGATTTTGGCCATGCGCTTTCACGATTTCATGCAAATCCGCGATATGGCGGGCAACGGTTAGCGTTTCATGACCGCTGCCGCGTTGCAACGGTTCGATGACGTGAAAGTTTTTTGCCAGTTCCTGCGCGACGGGGGAGAGATAACCGGGCGCGCCTGGACCTCCGTGCAGGAGAAACACGAGCGCTCCCGGCGCGCCGTATTTGCGGATGAGGATGGGATTGGACTTATGGTGTTCGATTTTGTAATTCCTTTTCTCAGAACAAAGCCCAATCCGAAATGGCGGTTGAACTGTGGATCTGGAAATTATAGAGGATGAGACCGCTGCCCGGCAAGGAACTGCCTCTGTTGTGTACCAGCATTTTATCGTGGGATTCGGTTGATCGACAATCGCTAGGGATCAATCTTGCCGACGAAGTGAATTCCAGCGGAGTATTATTGCAATGGTGGGAAAAAACGCAACAATTTCGAGAAAAGTCAGAGGATCCGTGGTTGACGCACCAGTCGGAGCTCCGCGGTTCGTATTATTTCTGTAAATTTAAATTCTCTAGAATTTGTGACGGGTAACTCATCATTAACTTGACACAGCCATTTGACCGGAAGCATAATGATTTGAATGAGGAGCATCGAATCCTTATACTGTTTTTGAAAGGAATAAAGATGAAATCACAATTTGTAATTTTAATTTTTTCGATGTTACTGACGATCGCATATGGACAGGACACGAGTGTGAACGTCAATACGTTGATCGCGCCCGAACTGAGTATTCTGCCGGTCATCGATGGCGATCTCTCCGACGCGGCGTGGGCCGACGTGCCGGAAGTGAAAGTCAACGGCAGCGGAGACGATCCGGCGCCCACCGCCGCCGGCGATCTGGATGTCACGATGAAAGTGGCGTGGGACGATGAGACCAACGCGCTCTATTTCGCCTTTACCGTTATCGACGACGTCTTCATCAACACCGCCGGACGCGGTTCCTCCGTCAGCGGCGACGGGTGGCGCAACGAGCGTATGGAGTTGATCATTAACGGATTGAATACCGGCAACGCGAGCCACGGCGAAGATTCGGAATTTCATACGCAGTACACCTTTGATCTTCCCAACACCATCGACGACGCGCCCATCGGATTGGCGGATGTCCCCGTCAGCGCGCAGTTCATTTCCGCGCCGGTGCTGGAAGCCATCGATGGCGGCCTGACGCCTCCCGCGTTTCCGTTTGATCTGGATGACGCGTACGTCGAATCCGCCGCCATGATTCGCGTGACCGATGCGAATGCGAGCGAGTGGCTGGAAGCGCCGGTCGAGTGGACGTGGGAAATCAAACTGGTTGTCTTCGACGAACAATTCTCCAACAGCGTGGTGGGATTGGACGTCAACGACGCCGCCCATATCGCCAACGGATTCAAAGCCTTTTTCGAAGATCCGATTCAGGTCGTTCATGATCTGGAGGCGAATCAGGTCATCGGCATCAGCCCGCAGCAGAACGACGCGGACGCCTTCGGCACGCCGCCCGATCGGCAACATCAGGTCAATACCACCAACCGAGCCGGCAATTGGAACAGCAGCGCCGAGCTGACCGGTTTGATTCTCGGTCCGAAAACCACCGACGTGGCGGACTGGCCGATTCGATAACGATATGAATTCCTTTTGCGAATGAACATTCGCCTGCTCATCGTTCTTCTGCTTCTCGTTGGCTTCCTGATTCGAACCGTCGGACTCGAAGCGGTTCCGCCTGCCTTGAATTCCGACGAGTTGCTGAAAGCCTATGACGGCGCGAGTGTGTATCGAACCGGCCAGGATCATCATGGACAATCCTGGCCGCTCTTTTTTCGGCAGTCAGGTGAATACAGCACGCCGCTATACATCTATTTCGTCGGACTGTTTTCCGTTCCGTTCGGCGTTCATGCGTATAGCGTCCGTTTGCCTTCCGCATTGTTGGGGACGCTGGCGATTCTTTTCACCTATCTGTTGATTTCGGAAATATTTGATAAAAAAACGGCATTGCTGGCGGCGGCTCTTGTCACGATTTCGCCTTGGAACGTTCAGTATAGCCGCATCGGCTGGGAAGTCATCTCGCTGATCCCGCTGCAACTCGCCGGTTTTTTGTTTTTCATGCGTTGGAATCGCAAGGCGCGTCTACTCGAATTGACAGGCGCCGCCATCTGCTTTGCCTTGACGTTTTACGCCTATCCGACCGCGCGAGTTTTCACGCCTCTGCTGCTTGTCGCGATTTGCATTCTGTATCGGCGTGAATTGATCGCGCATGGCCGGCATACAATCACGGGCATGGGAATTTTCCTTCTGATTTTGACGCCTTATGGTTGGACTTTGGTTCAGCACTACCACGCCATGCAGGCGCGTTGGATGTTTCTCTCCGTTTTTCAGTTGGAAAACGGTTGGGGGCTTTTTGGGTACCATTACCTTCAGCATCTCTCGCCGATGTTTCTTTTTTTCACCGGCGACGCCAATCCGCTGCAGGCGATGCCGGGTGGAGTGGGATTGGCGGTTTTATTTCCGTTTTTCGTGGTCGGCTTGATTGTCCTGCTTCGCCGCCGAGACAAGATCAGCGGCATTTTTCTTTGCTGGTTCCTGCTTTTTTCCATTCCGTCCGCCATGACGTTCGACCGTTACGATCTGTACAGCATGCCCAATTCGCTGCGTTCGGCTTGCGGTATGCCTATGCTCGAAATCGTCAGTGCGTCGGGAATTTTTATTGTTACCAAAAAAATCAATCGTTACAAAATTAGAAAATGGCTGCAAGTGGGAATTGCCGTCGCCCTGCTGGTCAACGCGGGCGTAGTGAGTGGTATTTACGCGATCCGGTCGCCGATTTTTGCCGCGCCCGCATTTCAATTCGGTATTCGTGAAGTGGTGGAATACGCCGAAGCCGAAAAACACAAATACGACCGCGTGGTCGTCTCGCCCAATGTTCGTCTGCATCCCATTTACCTGGCCGCTTTTTCAGGACGGCCGCCCTCGCCTTTCTCCAGCGTGGATTTTCCTGAATATATCATTCCATTTTACACCTACGTGCCCGTTTACCGCGATTTTCGCGCGCGCGAATTTGAACGGTATGCCAACATTGCGCAATGGTATTTTCTCGCGCCGGGCAAGAACCTGATTGTGGCCGGACCCAATGAAATCTCCGGTGTGAAACCGATAAAAACCATTTTTTATCCGGACGGCAGCGTCGCCTATGTATTTTTTGAAACGAATCGATGATTTCAAAAGGCAGTGGGAATAATCATGGACCGTATTTGTCTCTTTATCGACGGCAGCAATTTTTATTATCAACTAAAAGAATATGATCCTCGTCTGAAGATTGATTACGGCAAACTGGCGGAAACGTTAGCCGGCAAGAAGCGCAAATTGATTCGCGCTTATTATTACATTCCTCCTCCCATCGACCAGGATCAGCATCGTTTTTCCTCGTATCTGCAGAACATCCCCTATTTTCAAGTACGGTTCGGACGGCTGGAACAACGCGGGGATAACTACGTCGAAAAAGGGACCGACGTCAAACTGGCGGTCGATATGGTCGCGCTTGCTTTTGTGAACGCCTATGATGTGGCGGTTCTGGTCAGCAACGATGCGGATTTGGAGCCGGCGGTGGAAATGGTAAAGCAACTGGGCAAACAGGTTGAATATGCGTATCTTCTCAGCAAAACCGTGATTCTTGCCGAAGTATGCGATATTTCCGTACCAATGGACGCTACGTTTCTTGCGAAAGCCAAAATTTAATCGTCCATTTTTCTTGTATACCCAGGTTGTTGTTTCCTCCATGGCGTGAACGAGAAATATTTCCCTGCAAAAATAGGGAGAGAACTTGACTTGAACCATTCTGCCATGTGAAAATGAAAAGTCGATGGACAAGTCTCATAACAATATCATTAGGAGAGGAGGCAAGTGATGAAAAAATTGTTTGTATTGATCATGATTGTGACATTGAGCGGCATGGTTTGCATGGGGCAGCCGATCGGGATTTTTACGGATCAAGCCAGCGTCGGGGATGACGCCGGCGCGGGATTGGCTACGTTTGCAAATAACGTGTACGAAATCGAAGGCAGTGGAAACGATATTTGGGATGTGCCGGATGGATTTTACTGGATTTTCAAGGAAATAACCGGCGATTTCACGGCGACGTGCACCGTCGAATGGTTGACCGGCGCGGATGAAGGCGACGAATGGAAAAAAGCCGGATTTATTGCGCGCAATACGGTGGACGATCCCACCCGCGTTGATGGAGAATACGCCTGTGCGGCATTGATCCGAGGCAACTTAAGCAATTTTTTTGTTCGGCCCACCATCGATGCCGGAGAGGAAGACACCTTTCACAATCCGAATGAGAATCTCAGCAGACTGACACGTACAATCCAGCTCAAACGGGTAGGGGATACCTTTTCCATGCTGAGAGGATTGGTCAGTGGAGGTTTTGAAGAGCTGGCTTCCATTGAAATTGATATGAAAGATACTGTTTTAGTCGGACTTTGCGTCACATCGCACGATACAACGATTATCGAGGCGGCCAGTTTCAGCAATGTGAGTATTGAACAAGGCCCCACCGCCGTATGTCGATTCGAATTGTATGAATGATCTGGTTTGGATGTAGTTGTGGGGCCAAACGTATTTGTGCATTCATATATTTCTCGGCTGGTTACTAATTCCAATTGAATTTGCAGCATGGATTGGAGTTATGAAATAATAATCAGTTCATGGCTGATCTTTTTGTTTGATTCATCATTTTTAAGCGATTGAAAAAAAATCTATTACTACATAAATTTCAGTTCTTCCGGACTGACGCCAATCGACAAAGAAACCTTGCCCCATTCCTCCGGGACAAGGTTTCGGCTTAATTCCGCCCAAATCAAGTCATGCTTCTCTTTCATGTGATGACCGTCGAATTTCCGGCTGACAACAACGACATGGATGCTGTCGCCAGGACCATCGGAGACATCCACTGAATCATCCATATCCTGGAAATAATCGTTTTTGAGAACATCGTGGATCTTTTGTTTCAATTGTTCAATAGAGATGGTTCCCTGGTTTCAAAATTTAATCCTGCCTTTCTCATCTCTATTTCCCAAAGGCCGTCAACGCTCGTTCCGCCACTTCCGGCAAGTCGATGGGTGCAAACATGGAGGCGGGGTAAAGATAGCCATCTTCTTCCTGCTTGTCTTCGTCAATCACTCGAAGCAGATTATGCGTTTCCGCATCCAAATCCGTCAGTGTGCGGTATACTTTTCCCACAATCAAACTTGCAGGATTGCTGTCATTGTTTATGCAGATTACGAAACGGTTCATTCGAGCACCCTCTTGATTTTGAAATCCTTACGACCTATCCCATGCGCTTCATACCAATGGATTTCTGCTTTACATATTATACCATCAACAAGCTGCACGAAAGCAATCCCTTTTCTTTTTCGCCACCGACCTTTGCCGAAAGTGCGCTCTAAATAACGACGAATATATACACCCCGACCTGTTGCGATTGTCTCTACATAGCTAATTTCACCGATAATCTCGAATTCTTTCACACCATCGCTACCCGTTCCGCATACTCCTCAATCCGATCAAAATTCAGATAGCGATAAATCTCATTCTCCGTCGGTTGGATTTTATCCACAATGACTGCCAGATATTCGTCGACGGTCGGCAAGCGTCCCAACATGGCCGTCACTGCCGCCAGTTCCGCCGAGCCGAGATAGACTCGCGCGCCGTTGCCCATGCGGTTGTCGAAGTTGCGGGTGGACGTCGAAAAGACGGTGGTTTTGTCGGCGACGCGGGCTTGATTGCCCATGCACAGGGAGCAGCCGGGGATCTCGATGCGCGCGCCGGCTTTGCAGAAGATGGCGTAAAGCCCTTCTTCCCGCAATTGCAATTCGTCCATGCGCGTGGGCGGGCATATCCACAGGCGCACCGGCGTTTGCGGACTGCCGTCCAGAATTTTGGCCGCGGCGCGGAAATGACCGATGTTGGTCATGCAGGAGCCGATGAACACTTCGTGAACGGGATCGTTTTGCACTGCGGATAGCAATTTGACGTCGTCGGGATCGTTGGGACAGGCCAGGATCGGCTCGGTGATGTCATTCAGGTCGATTTCGAGTTCAGCCGCATACTGCGCGTTCTGATCGCGCTCGATCAGAACCGGATGGGCGAGCCATTCTTCCATCTTTTCGATTCGCCTTTTCAATGCGTCCGCGCTTTGATAGCCGTCGGCGATCATGGTTTTCAGCAATGTAATGTTACTGCGCAGAAATTCCGCGATGGGCTCTTTATGCAGCTGAATCACGCCGGCGGCGGCGCTGCGTTCGGCAGACGCGTCGGTCAATTCAAACGCTTGCTCCACTTTTAAATCCGGCAGCCCTTCCAATTCGATGATGCGGCCGTTGAACACGTTTTTCTTGCCCTGTTTCGCCGCCGTCAGCAGTCCTTTTTGAATGGCATAGTAAGGAACCGCGTTGACGAGGTCGCGCAGTGTGATGCCCGGCCGCAGCGAACCGCGAAAACGGACCAGAACCGATTCCGGCATTTCCAGCGGCATGATGCCCAGCGCCGCCGCGAAGGCCACCAGCCCCGATCCGGCGGGAAACGAGACGCCGATGGGGAACCGGGTATGTGAATCGCCGCCGGTTCCCACCGTGTCGGGCAGGATCATACGGTTCAGCCAGCTGTGAATCACGCCGTCGCCGGGTTGGAGCGCGACGCCGCCGCGTTCGGAGATAAATGTGGGCAATGTGTGATGCGTTTTGATGTCCGCCGGTTTGGGATAAGCGGCGGTGTGGCAGAAGGATTGCATGACGAGGTCGGCGGTGAAGTTCAAGCAGGCCAGTTCCTTCATTTCATCCGCGGTCATCGGGCCGGTGGTGTCCTGCGAGCCGACCGTCGCCATCTTCGGCGTGCAGAATGCGCCGGGATGAACGCCTTTCATGCCGCAGGCGCGTCCGACGATTTTCTGCGCCTGTGAGAATCCGACGCTCGGCTTTTCGACGGCGGCCGGTTTGACGAAAACGTTCGTTTCGCCGAGTTGCAACGCCTGACGCGCCTTGTTCGTCAAATCGCGGCCGATGATGAGATTGACTCGCCCGCCGGCGCGGTATTCATCGGCCAAGGTTTCCGGTTTCAACTCAAACGTGGAGAGAACATGGCCATGTTCATCGGTGATTTTACCTTCCATCGGATATACATTGATGATCATGCCGGTTTTGAATTTGGAAACGTCACAAATAAGAGGCAGCGCGCCCGAATCCTCCGCCGTGTTGAAGAAAATCGGTGCGATGGCGCCGCCGAGAATCACTCCGCCGCGGCGTTTGTTGGGCACATAAGGGATCTCTTCGCCGATGTGCCAGATCAACGAGTTGCAGGCGGATTTGCGGGACGAACCGGTGCCCACCACGTCGCCGACGAACGCGATTGTATGCCCCTTTTCGCGAAATCCCGTGATGGTTCGAATGCCGTCGGGAAAGCGGGATTCGCCCATCGCGAGCGCGTGGAGAGGAATGTCAGGTCGCGTGGAAGCGTGGGTTGCAGGCGAGAAATCGTCGGTATTGATTTCACCATCCACTTTATACGCAATCAATGTGATTTTTTGCGGTAATTTTTCTTTTTGCAGAAACCAGCCGGCGTTAGCCCACGAGGCCATCACTCGCTCCGCATGGGAATTGCCCGCGGCCAGTTCCTTAATTTCGTCAAATTGGTCGTAAATGAGCAGTGTGTTGGATAACGCCGCCGCGGCCGCGACGGCCAGTTCCTCCGCGCTCAAAAATTCGATGAGGGGGGAGATGTTGTAGCCGCCGAGCATGGTTCCGAGCAGTTCGACGGCGCGGATTTTATCGATCAGCGGAGATTGGTCTTCGCCTCTGGCAATGCGCGTCAGAAACGCGGATTTGATTTTTGCCGCCGGATCGACGCCGGGTGAAACGCGATCGGCCAGAAGGTGAAGAAGGAAGTTTTCCTCTCCCGCCGGCGGGTTTTTCAATTGTTCGCAGACCTCTTTGGTTTGCTCGACGGATAGCGGCAATGGCGGAATTCCCATTTTTTTTCGTTCTTCGGCGTGCTTGCGATACTCATCCAACATCGGCGTTTCTCCTCTCTCATTTTATACCCGGAATTTACGAAAGAAATCGATCAAAAGAGATTCAGCACTTGTGAACAAACCATGATGACCGATTGGTTATATCGAATGATGAAAATACACAGTGATAGAACAAATAACATGGGTCAAGCAAGCGTCCTCGCTTGCAGGAACAGCGCAGGCGAGACGCCTGCTCCACCCGCGTTGATTTCCACTGAAATGAATCGCTGTTCACGACGAAATGAAAAAAGAGTCGAAAAAGCAAATCAAAAAAGTCTATGTTTTCCGGATGAGTAAATCAAGTCCACGCCGGATGACTCGATGCAAACGATGTCGCATGAATTGAGTTCGGACTGAATCGGGAGAGAAGAACCATTCGTTTTTTTACTTCGCATGCACGCTGGCCAGTTGCTCCCAGCGGCTGGTGTAGGCGGGCGAGCAATATTGTTGACGCATTAGCCAGCGTTGATGCACGCCGACGGCGGCGAATCGCAACGTGCCGGGTCCCATCCGCGTGTTGATGCGGTCCAGTGCGCGCATCAGGCGAATTTCCCGCGACCGATCGCACTCGTCGAAAAAGTTGGTTTGAATGACGGCGTCGGTGGTGAATTCGGAGAGCACCACGCCCGCCTTTTTGTAACGGAAACCGGGCCGGAAAATGGCTTCGACGCCTTGCAGGGCATAGCGGATCAGTTCGGGCGTGCTGGCGGTGGGCGTGGGGAGGCAAACCGGGAAGGCGTTGTAATACTGCGGTTCGGTTTTAAAAGGGTTGGTCATCAGATACACGGTCAGGCGGCAAACGAAGGAATGCTGTTTTCGTAATTTTTCCGCCGCGCGAGTGACGAACGAGGCGACCGCCTGTTTGATATCCGTCACCGATTCGACGGGGACGCCGAACGAGCGGGAGGAAGCGATTTCCTTCTTGCGCGGCGGGGAAAGGTCGAGCGGCAGGCAGGGAATGGCGCGCAATTCGTTAACCAGACGCAGGCCGACGACGCCCATTTCCTTTTGAATCCAACGATCGTCGGCGTTGCGCAACTGCCAGGCGTTGCCGATGCCCCGGATTTTGAGGCGGAGAGCGTAGCGGTGACCGATTCCCCACACATCGTTGACGTCGATTTGGGAAAGCACGCGTTCGGGGTCGGGCATGTTGCGCAAATCGAGAACGCCGTCCAATTTTTTGAATCTTTTGGCGAAGCGGTTGGCGATTTTCGCGAGAGTTTTGGTTTCGGCGATGCCGATGGAAACGGGAATCCCGGTCCATTTTTTCACCGTCGCGCGAACCATCCGCGCATAGTCCGTCAACGATTGCCGCGGGGATTCGATTTGAGCAGGGTCCGTGTATGGAGGAGAGTAAGTGAGACGATGTCCCCCCAATTCCGCCTTCGCCATGCGCGAAAAATCGAGAAAGGCTTCGTCGATGGAATAAATTTCAATCGACGGCGTGAAGCGCGCCAGCGTGGACATCACTCGCTGCGACATATCCGCGTACAGCGCATAATTGGAGGAATAGTATTTGACTCCGGCGCGCTCGATCAGGCGGCGCACTTTGAAAAACGGTTCCCCCATCTTCAAGCCGAGCGCTTTGGCCTCGTTCGAGCGGGCGACGAGGCAGCCGTCGTTGTTGGAGAGCACCACCACCGGCCGGTTTTCCAACTTCGGATTGAATACCCGTTCGCAGGAGACGTAAAAATTGTTGCAATCGGCCAGTGCAATGGCTGGCGTGGGTTTGTCCACACAAACCGCCGGCATTTCGCCGGCAAAATCCCGCTGAAAACCTACCTCCGGTTCACCGCTTTTTGCAGAATTAAAATCAGAGTGGATGAACGACATACGTAACCACTCCCCAAATGATGAGTTCGACTTCCCCCTTGATTTCGATGGGCGGAAAAGCGTCATTTTCCGGTATCAAAACCCATTTTCGATGCAGTTGACGGAGTCGTTTGACCATCAACTCGCCCTCGATCACGGCGATAACCACATGCCCGGACTGCGCCGTGAGCGCGCGGTCGACGATGAGGATGTCGCGGTCGTGAATACCGGCGTTGATCATCGAGTCGCCGGAAACGCGCACGAAAAACGTGGCCGCCGGGTTGGAAATCAGATATTCGTTCAAATCCAGGTTTTTCTCGACATAATCATCCGCCGGCGAGGGAAACCCCGCCGCAACAGACGCGCCCGCCAGCGGCAACAGGCAGCGGGGAAACTGGTTCGAGGACCAGACATCTTCGACCCACATCTTCGTCTCCAATTTTCGTGCATCGAATCGAAATGAATTCCACGGCAATTGCATTACTGAACACATGTTCAGTATAGCGGGGTTTTTATCGGTTGGCAAGCGGACAAAGCGTGCGTCAGGAAAAAAATAATGTTCCGGAATCGTGACGGTCGGCGACACGGCATCGGCCCGCCGATGTTTCTCTGCTTTGTTCTCATCTCTGAAAATGATGCAATGGAAATCACCGGCTGTACCATTGACTTGTTTTGGGAATGAAATAATATGAAGATCAACTCGTATGTTATGGGAACAGCCGGTCCGTTGCCGGCCTATGCCCTTCTCGTCTTTTAAAATCTTCGTGCTTCACGACAGGTTGGTACATTGAATCATTCATCCCTCCATAATTACAGTGATAAAAACGTTCTATTGGTCTACCCGGTCATTCCCACGATGACGTACTGGAGTTTCAGCACGGCGTTGAAGATGTTGGGCAAAAAGAGCGCGTTTCCGCCGTTGGGATTGGCGACGGTTGCGGCGATGCTGCCGGAACGCTGTGCGATTCGCTTGTTGGATATGAATGTGGAGCCGCTGACGGATCGTGACTTGCGATGGGCGGATGTGGTGTTTGTTTCTGCCATGATCGTGCAGCAGGAATCGTTCGAAGTAGCGGTGAAACGCGCCAACCAATTCGGAATTCCGGTTGTGGCGGGCGGACCGTATCCTTCCACCGCGTATCCCGAGCTGATTGGGGTGGATCATTTTGTCATCGGCGAGGCCGAACCGATTCTTGATATTTTCTGGGCCGATTTCTGTGCGGGAAAAGCCAAGAAGGCGTACGCCATGCCCGTTAAGCAGGCTGAATTCGATGCGTTGCGAGCCCATTTCGGTCAGGATTTGTACGTCGAACAAGCGCGGGAACGCCCGGATATCAATGCCACTCCCATTCCCCGTTTCGATTTGTTGAATAGGAAGAAGTATCGGGCGATGTCGATTCAGGCGTCGCGCGGTTGCCCGATCGGCTGTGAGTTTTGTGATATCTGGCGGCGGTTCGGGCGGCAGCCGCGTTTCAAAAATGCGGCAAGGATCACCGCGGAGCTCGACGAACTCTATCGCTTGAAGTGGAAAGGATCGGTTTTCATCGTCGACGACAATTTCATCGGCAACAAGAAGCGCGCCAAAGAATTGCTCGCGGCGATCGCGGATTGGCAGAAAGAACATGGCTATCCGTTTCTATTCTTTACGGAAGGCACGCTGACGCTGGCCGACGACGAGGAATTGTTGGAAGGATTCCAAAACTCCAATTTCGACATGATTTTCATCGGAATCGAAACTCCCGCGGAAGAAAGCCTGAAAGAAACACGCAAGCACATCAACATCAAAGGCAGCGTGGCGGAGAAAGTGGAAAAAATTCAACGTAGAGGTATTCAGGTCACGTCCGGATTCATTCTCGGCTTCGATCACGACCCGGACGATATCGCCGACCGCATGATCGAGTTTATTCAACAACTGGGAATTCCGGTCGCGATGGTGGGACTACTGCAAGCGCTGCCGGAAACGGATCTGTATGACCGATTGCAGCGGGAAGGACGGCTGCTCAGCCAGGCCAGTGGGAACAATACGCACGCGTTTCAAACCAATTTTCGCACGACGCGACCGGCGGAGGCGGTATCCGCCGATTATCAAAAGATTCTGCAGGCCATTTATCCGCCCGATTTGAAAAGCTATTTCGAACGTTGCGCGATTTTAATCAAACGCTGGAAAAATCCTTGCCATTCCTCGCCGATCAGCTGGAATGAGGTTCGCGCCTTCTTCAGCTACATCGGTGTGATCCCGTTTAAGGCGTATCGCTGGAATGCTTTCAAGTTTCTGGTAAAAACTTTATGGTACAGCCCCACATTTTTCGTCGAGGCGGTCAGTCTAGGTGTGCAAGGGCACCATTTTCGGGAAATCACCCTGTCGGCGTTCGAGGCGGTAAAGGTGGAGCGTTATTTTGCGGAGAAACGGGCGGCATTTTCGCGTTTCATGATGCACTATCTCGAAAACACAGCCCAGTCGCGCGAAATATTACTGTTGGAATTCCGCAAATCGAGAGATGAAGTTCTTTCCGACGCCGGCAAACGCTTTGAGAAGCTTCATGATGAGGTTCGACAAGCAATCAAAGGGGAATACGAAAAGTTTTTGTGGGAAATCAACGAGATGTATCAGAAAGTTTATGCTTCCCTCGCCGCGCGCGCCATTCCCGAGCAGGAGGAAAGGGCGGATCAACTTTAAGAGAGGATTGATTCTCAATCGTTGGCTTTTACGGGTGTGATCCTCCTCAAAGGAAGGGTTTGGTTTCGTTATTCGCTTTCGTTGATCCAAATATCCAAACGCGGCGTTTCCCATCCATACGGTTTTCCTAAAATATCATAATCGCCGTCGCCGTCCAGATCGGCGATTTTCGATTCGTGGTTGGCGATGCCGCTGGAAATTTCGACAGTTTCAAAGTTGCCCTTGCCGTCGCCCAGTAAAATCAGATTTTTGGCGTCCGGATTTCCCCCGCCCAGGCGCATTTCCGCTAACCAGATGTCGAGTTTGCCGTCCTGGTTAAAATCAAGGATTGCCAATGAATGCCCGCAATCGACTTCGTCAAGCAGGATTTTGCTAATCCACGTTCCTTTTTGCCATTCGTACAGGATCAGCGGCGCCACGCCGTCTCCCACGACGAGTACGATTTCCGGCCGGCCGCCTTCGATGAGTTGGCCCGCGCCGGAACGGGAGAAGGTATAGCCGGCGTCGACCATGTTGGGCAGGAATTGGGTTCCCGCGACATGTTTAAACCACAAACCGCCGCCTACGATGTCAATTTTCCCGTCGCCGTCAATGTCGGCCTGCGCCAATCCTTCATGTTCGTTTACGCCTTTGAAACCAGGATAGGTTCCGCGTTGTTCCATTTCGCTGTCGTTGCTCCATGCGTAAATTTCCGTGCAGGTCCACCCATTTGCGCTGTGCGGTTCTTCGGGAATTTCGGCGAGATATAATTTCCGGCCGCCTTGGTTCCAAAAAACCAGTTCAATTTGGCCGTCGCCGTCGAAATCGCCGAACATTTGGTCGTGATGTTTTTTGGCGCCAAAACTCTTGATGAGATGCCGCTTCCACGGTTGATCCGGTTTGAAATCGGGATAGGGATTTTCCCACCACCACATTTCATTGCTTTGATAATCGCCGCCGAACACGACGTCGATGTCGCCGTCGCCGTCGATATCGTGGCAGGCGGAGCCGGCTTCGATGTGCAACGGCTTGTCCTCGACGACGTATTTTTCCCAACCGTCGGATATTCTGCGATACCACACCACCGACGGCGCTTCCGTTCGTTCCGCGATCATGAAATCGTTGACGCCGTCTTGATCGACGTCGAAGACAATGCTGGCGGTTTGCTGTTTGCCTGCGTTAGGAACAGGCAGATCGCCGTTAACCGTTGACAGATGTCTCCATTTAATCCTGGTGGTTTCTTTTGCGAGTCCGTCCACTGGGATGGATAATAAACTGAACAGGCAGACCGGGACGATCAGGTTTTTCCGTTTCATCATTGGTTCCTTTCGTAATGGGATCGCCGGCGCCCTGCCGGCAATTCAGAATGTCGCCGAGACGGCGGCGTTACTTGACCGGGTGGCAAGGGCAGCGTCGTTTCTGCCCTTGTTTTAGTCAATTCGACTAGGATGGTTGAGACTATACTTGCTGAATCTCATTATGGTTTCATCAAATTTTCCCACAACTCAACCGGCGAATAGTCGCCGGCGTGGTTCGCGCCGATGATGTCCATATCGCCGTCATTACCGATATCGCCGACGCGGGTGTAATGCGAACCTTTTGTGGAAAGGATTTGTTTTATCCAGTTCGTTCCGTTGCCTTGGTTGATGTAAACCATGACTTCGTCGGGATCTTCACCTTGATGCATTTCCGCCGTGACGATATCGAGTTCACCGTCGTTGTTCATGTCCGCGACTTCGAGTGAATGATAAATGCATTCCACCTTTTCTTCGATCACGTGTTCTTTCCAGTTTTCGTCTTTCGCAT
The DNA here is from genome assembly GCA_003598175.1 of Candidatus Omnitrophota bacterium. Lineage (GTDB taxonomy): Bacteria > Hinthialibacterota > Hinthialibacteria > Hinthialibacterales > Hinthialibacteraceae > SURF-12. The sequence continues at coordinate 39,474 of QZKN01000170.1, read as the reverse complement.
CGGCCGGCGCTTCAAACCACGAAATTTTGTAATAATTACCTTTCAACTCGGACGGCGTCAGGATGACGTCCGTTCGCCCGTCGTTATTCATGTCGCCCGTCTGTACCGTGGCGCTGGGATGCCAATTTGCGAATGGATGTTCTTTCCATATTCCTCGCGTGATTTCTTTCGCATTTTCAAACCAAATTCCGCCGATCACGATGTCGAGATCGGCGTCATGATCGAGATCGCTGAGGGTGATTCCTTCGCCGTGCGGGCATTGAATCACGTGTTCCGACCAGCGATCGGGATTTTCCTGCTGCCAGATGTGAATTTCGTTTCCTTTTTTTGTACCGAAATCGGATTGATCGCGGGTGACGACATCCAAATCGCCGTCTCCGTCAAGATCGCCCAACTCAATATCGTGGGTGGTGTGGTTGGCGATGGTATGCGCTTTCCACAATCTTTTCGCCGGGTCGCCGGACGGACGCGGATTTTCGTACCAAAACAGCCCACCCAGCACGATGTCCAAATCGCCGTCGTTGTCGATATCGCCGGCTTCGCCGTCGACGGTTTTATATCCGCCTTCCGCAATGACATGTTTTGTCCAGGTGGGAAAGACATACCAAATCAGCGGGGTTATGTTGCCGGCAATGATGATGTCGGGGTAGGCATCGCCGTTCACATCGGCGATTATTTTGGTGTAAGGCTGCGCCGGCTGGTTTTTGTCGATGATGACGTGCTTGAATGGAATTTCTGTTTTTGTGGAACTGATCGTTATATTACTTATAACCATACTTCCACAGATGAAAATGAAACCGAATTTGAATGGATTCATCGATGGGATCTCCTGTTTTAACATTTATAGTTTGTACAATTAAATGAATGTTCTTTTTTAATAAGATGCGAACGGCTTAGTGCACTAAGCTAGATTACGTGAAATCCTATACATTTGTCAAGTGTATAGAGAAGTGGATTCCGAATGATGAACCAATGGATTCCGTTTCTTTGTCAGGATAAATAGTCGGTGTATTTGGAAATGGTGTTTTGATATGACTGTTCAGTTGAATGGGAGATGGAAATCATGGCAACTGCTTGATTTGAATAAAGAATCACAAAATGATAAACAGGTTATTACTTAAATCGGTAAATATTTCCCATAGAATCAGGTTTTGAATGAGGATTCAACGAAATTAGGAGATAATGGACTCGTTTTCTTTGATTTTCATCCCCAATAATTTCAAAGTATTATGGATATTTTCACCTTTGCGGCCATAAAAGTTTTTGTTTGCCGGAAACTTTGCTATAATAAGTTAAGATGATTGAATTTCCATTGTGGAGGGGTAAAAATGGTCACCACGATTTGTAGGGAATTAAAATATTTCGTACTGTGCGAAGACGGACCGACGGCGCTTGAATACGCAGTGTTGATTTCAGGCATTATTTTGATTTGTATGGCAATGATCAGCGCGTTTGGTACTGCGGTTGGCAATTGGTTTACCGGCGCGGCGCCAACGGTGGGGGGATTGCCCACGACGCCATGATAATTGAATCTTCGTTTTGTTGCAATCATACGAATGGATGAAACAATGGGAGATAAAGTCGGGTTGGGGATGGTATTTCAACGACAGGTTTTGCGCAAATTGGATGGCAAAAGCGCCGGTTTTTCGTTTGTCGATCATTTTTCGCAATAAATTTTTGGGGGGGATTGTATGGTACTTTGTAGGATCGATAACGACCGGCAATCCTAATGCGTCTACGTAAGTGTTTGTTTTTTTTGAGGTTCTGTCGAAAGATGCGAATGAATAATTAGTTTTTCCTCTCTTAAGTTCATTACATATCCAGTTACCAACAAAATGAGGTTTCCTCAAAATTGCTCTTGAAATCTTTTCGATGATCTGGTACATTTATCTATCGTGAGCTTAGCGGATCTGTTGAAAAAGAACCGTTAGGCATTTTTCATGTCACCGCTTCGTGCTCACGAAGGAGGAATAATCTTCGGTGGATACCTCGTCTTTTATTTCAATGCCGGCGCAATTCATAGCCGCTTTGATTTTTCTGCTCGCCGCAATTGCCTTCGTTGCTTTTAATGTATTGGTTCCACGCCTCTTTCGTCCGATTCGTCCCGATCAAGAAAAATTGTCGAATTATGAATGCGGGGAACGTCCGATTGGCGGTCCGTGGATTCGTTTCAATATTCGTTTTTACATCATTGCCATTATTTTTCTTATTTTCGATGTGGAAGTGTTGTTTATCATTCCCTGGGCGGTGGTTTATCGCCGTTTGTATTCCGAATTGGGAATGCTGGTCTTTTGGGAAATGTTCGTATTTTTGACGGTATTGGGAGTCGGATTGGCTTATTGCTGGGTCAAGGGTCATCTGGAATGGGTATTCCGCGACAAACTCGCGGAAGACAAGAGTAAAACCTTGTCATCCTAAAAAACGTGGTTCAAAAGGTTGAGGAATCATGGAGACAGCAGTGGAAACGATGAGTTCCGGTTTAGCGCTAACTCCGCTCTTTGAAATCGCATTATACATTGCGGTGATAGGGATCATCGGATTGTTCCTGTGGAACAAAGGTCGTTTTTCCATATCCCCAAAACGATAACTTGCCATAACTTTCGTTTGCCATGGCAAGGGCTATACTCTACCTATACCCTGAAAAAGAGATTTCAGAGGGTAGGGATTTTTGATGCCTTTTAAATGATAGATAAAAAAATATCCAATGCGATGATTTTTGAGTTGATATTCGCATCTATTCGTGATGTCGATCTTCATGCAGGAACAAAACGACATCGCCTGTCGCGTAACGAAGGGAAATCGATTCGCGGATGGAAAGGACAGTTTTCTCGTGGGAGCGCTTCAAGGAAAATTTGAAGAAAATGTGATCGTTACGTCGGTGGATGCCTTGTTCAATTGGGCGCGGTTGTCGTCGGTCTGGCCGATGACGTTCGGATTGGCCTGTTGCGCCATTGAAATGATGCATGCCGGCGCTTGCCGTTTCGATCTGGATCGTTTCGGAGCGGGGGTGTTTCGCGGTTCGCCGCGACAATGCGACCTGATGATCGTTGCGGGAACGGTTACCTATAAAATGGCGAAACGCATCAAACTGCTTTACGATCAAATGCCCGAACCGAAATGGGTGATTGCGATGGGCAGTTGCGCCATCGGCGGCGGACCGTATTACGAATATGGTTATCACGTCGTGAAGGGAGTGGATCTGTATATTCCCGTCGATATTTATGTTCCCGGATGTCCGCCGCGGCCGGAAACATTGATGGCCGGTTTGATCGAACTGCAACAAAAAATCCGGCAGGATCGTATCCTGCGAAAGAAGAGCGCGGAAACAGCGGCTTGAGCGTCCATTGCGAACTCTGTTAAAACCAAACGGTAAAAATGGCATCATGGAACACATCGACCTCTACAATTTGCTCAAAGAACGATTCGGCGAGGAAACCGTGCTCGAACACGTCGTGACCGGCGATCCGGCAAAGGGATTGCGGGATCCGTTTATTCTGATTCGTTGCGAGGCCTTGCCGGACATTTGCGAGTTTTTAAAAACGGATGAGCGTACCCGTTTCGATCTGTTGCATTGTATCAGCGCGGTGGACCGGCCGGAGTATTTTGAAAGCGTGTATCATCTTTTTTCCATGCTGTTGCGGCATTGGGCGATTTTAAAAGTGCGTACCGCGAAAACCGATCCTCACGTGCCCAGCGTGGCGCGAATTTGGCCGGCGGCGGATTGGCATGAACGCGAGGCGTATGATTTGATGGGGATCGTATACGACGGCCACCCGAATTTGAAACGCATCCTGCTTCCCGACGAATGGGAAGGGCATCCCTTGCGGAAAGATTATACGTTTCCCGAACACGAACATTTGCGGGAAATTGGATTATAGAGAAAACAACAGACAGAATTATATTTCTGAAGAGATCCACATGATAACACCCGCACAACCCAAACCCTTGCAAGGAGAACCGCTCGTCGTTCATATGGGGCCGCAGCATCCCAGCACGCATGGCGTTCTGCGCGTGGAACTGCACACGGACGGGGAAGTGGTGGAACGGGCGATTCCCAACATCGGGTATCTGCATCGATGCAAGGAAAAGATCGGCGAATCCATCGGCTACGACGCCTACGTGCCCTATACGGATCGGATGGATTATCTCGCGGCCATGAACAACAATTGGACGTGGGCGATGTGCGTCGAAAAATTGGCGGAAATCGAGGTTCCCGAACGGGCGGAATACATTCGCGTGTTTGTCGGCGAACTCAACCGCATTGCCAGCCATCTGGTCGCAGTCGGGACGTATGGATTGGATCTGGGTGCGTTTACGCCCTTTCTTCATGCGTTTCGCGAGCGGGAAATGACGCTGGATATTTTGGAAGAACTATCCGGCGGGCGTCTCTGTTTCGGTTACGTGCGGATCGGAGGCGTGGCGGAGGACATGACCGCGCGAGCGATGGACATGACGCGGCGTTTTCTCAAACAATTTCGGGCGAAGTTGGACAGCTTTAATGAATTGCTTTCCTTCAATCATATTTTCATCAAACGAACCGCAAATATCGGCGCGTTGTCGGGCGAACAGGCCATCGCCTATGGAATCACGGGTCCCATGCTGCGGGCTTCGGGCGTGGATTGGGATTTGCGCCGCGATGAACCCTATTCCATTTACAATCGATTCGAATTCGACATTCCCGTCGGGCAGGGATTGAAAGGCCAGGTGGGAGACAATTGGGATCGGTATTGGATTCGTATACGGGAAATGTACGAAAGTACGCGCATTCTCGAACAAGTGATCGATGGGTTTCCGGAAGGGAGTCATATGGGCAAAGTTCCGGCGGTATTGCGTCCGCCCAAAGACGCGGAGGTGTATGTGCGAACGGAATGTCCGCGCGGCGAATTGGCGTTTTATATGATCAGCGACGGAAGCAAAGTTCCGTTTCGGTTGAAGGCGAGGGGACCTTCGTTTTGCAATTTAAGCGTGTTTGAAGAATTGACGCGCGATATGTTGATCGCGGATGTCGTGGCGACGCTGGGAACGTTCGACGTCGTCATGGGGGAGGTGGATCGCTAAATGGCTTATTTAAAAGACTTGCTTCTCGGATTTTCATTGTTTCAAGCCTTGCCGATATCGGTGATTTATATTTTAACGGCAGCCATCTGCGCGGTCGTGGCCATCGCCGCGATTGCCGTGGTGGCTCTCGTCGCGGTCTGGTTCGAGCGTAAAATTTCGGCACACATGCAATGCCGGTTGGGACCGATGTATGTGGGATGGCACGGCGTGTTGCAAACGGCGGCGGATGGCGTCAAATTGTTCGTGAAGGAAGATATTATTCCCGCGACTGCGGATAAATTGTTATTTATTCTTGCGCCGGGCATCGTGTTTGTCGGCGCGATGCTTTCGTGGGTGGTGATTCCGCTGGGGCCGAAAATGGCGGCGACGGATTTGAACATCGCCGTGTTGTATCTGCTGGCGACGTCGTCCGTCGTGGCGATCGGCATCATCATGGCGGGGTGGGCTTCCCACAACAAATGGTCGTTATACGGCTCCATGCGGGGGGCGGCGCAGTTTTTGAGTTACGAAATTCCGACCGCCCTGTTTATTATACCGCCCGTGCTTCTGGCCGGGTCGCTGCGGTTGGGCACAATCGTGGACGAGCAGGCCGGCGGTTTTTTGGGGATGGGCAATTGGTATGTGTGGAATCCGTTTTGCCTGATTTCCTTCATTTGTTATTATGTGTCGACGTTGGCGGAAACCAACCGAATTCCGTTCGATTTACCGGAATCGGAATCGGAGTTGGTATCCGGTTTTCATGTTGAATATTCCGGAATTCGATTCTCGTTTTTCTTTATGGCCGAATATGCGGATATGTTCATCGTTTCGGCGTTGGGCGTGTTGCTGTTTTTGGGGGGGTGGCACGGTCCCTTCGGCATCAATCATGCATTCATTTATATTGCAAAAGTTTGCGCGTTGCTGTTCGTCACGATATGGCTGCGCTGGACGCTGCCTCGTTTGCGCATCGATCAGCTGATGGCGACCTGTTGGAAATTCCTGATCCCGCTGGGATTGATCAATATTTTAGGCGCGAGTTTCTGGATGATTCTGACGGGAAAAGTCTAAATCTTACTGAATTGATATCCTGTTGCGTGTGGAAGGAATGAAATTTAAGGAAAGGTGAATCCATGTTGCAGGCAATAATCGGTCAATATAATAAGTGGTGGGGGGTGCTTTATATAACCGGAGTATTGATCTGTAACGAGTTCTTCGTAAAGGCGTTTGTTTCGCCGGATGGCCATTTGGAAATCAGCACGCGTTTGTTGTTGTTTTTATTGAATATCAGCTGGATTTTATGGGGAATCGTTCTTTTTCTCGCGCGAAAGGAAAAGAGTCAGGATTTCTGCTCTGAGAGCCGCTTGGCAATGTTTCAAAGGATGATTCCTGGATTGTTTGTCTTCAACCTGATAGTAACGACGATCATTCTCTATGTGCGCTGGTATCCAAGGTTTTATGAAAAAGAAGAAATGATCATTACGATTTTGTATTTTTCTTCTTTATGGGCTCTATTCGTTCTAGCCAATAAAAATGTGAATTTCTTTCCGGCTGGTTTAATTTGGAATACTGTTCATGCGTTGGTTGTAATTTTGGTTGGATTTTTTATTCTTTTATCTTTCCTTCCATGGGAACAGACTCGTCAGGTTATTTTGCGGCCGGATCCCAAGGCGGGAATTTTATATCTTCCGAAACCGGTGCTGCAGGATTTGAAAGAGATTCATGCGGTGATTGGAAACACTACGAATCCTACCGGCGCGTTGCGACATGATACAATTTTAGTAAAACCTGATGAGGAATTCGGTTATGTGTTGCGACCGGGGGCGGCGGTGAATGTGTGGCTGCTACGCTCGATGAAATCCTTTAATTTAGATCCTCCTACTTTGTATATTAAAACCGATGTTGTTTTGACAGACAGAATTCGGGAATATGTCGATCAAATGGCGCGACATTCATTTTGTTATCACATCACGCAAGATGGGTATCGTCAAACTCTTCCCCCGGTTTCGGCTGAACGATCCATTTTGATAATCGGGGATAGTGTGGGATTTGGGATGGGAGTCAACGACGAATTCACCGTGGCGAGCTATCTGCAGAAAATGGTTTCTGAACGATATGGCTTCGTGAATGCCAGCGTGGGTGGGTACAATGGATACCGATGTGTACAAGTGGCAAACCGTGAATCTCAAAAACGCAAATACGAGGCCTTGATTTATGTCGCCTGTGAAAATGACTTTGTCAAGGATGCGATCGGTACCGCTCAAAACGTGATCAATCAATTGGCTTCTCTATCGGAAATCTATAATAACAAAATAATAATTGTGCTTCATACCTACATGGAATATACACTCCGTGATCTGATATTTTCATCTACTTCCGACAAAAGAAATCGTGAAATAAGTGAATTACGACCATTCATGAAAAACATGTGTGAAAAATTGGGTTTTGAATATTGTGATTGGTCGGCTATCGTCGAACGTTATTCGGTTGAGAGCCAATCCATATTTTCTCGTTTTGCCTTGTACGTCGATCATTGTCATTTGTCGCCGCTGGGGAATCAATTAATGGCTCAGGATATATATATGAAATTAAGTACATTGGGACTTGTGGATTACTGATTCAGGATAAGCAACATACCGATTCGACGAAAAGAATGTGAATGGTATGTTTCAGGATGAGGGAGGAAATTGGAGTGAGTATTTGGAGTAGGCGAGTGAATATATTTCAGTACGTGAAAAAAATTGGCGTCAACGAGATGGAACGGTATTATGGCGATCATAAATGATATTTTGCAAGGTTTTCTCACAACGGTCAAAGGGATGATCGTGACGGGAAAAGAGTGTTTCGTTCCCGCCGTGACGGTGCAGTATCCGACCGAAAAACGCCCCATACCCGAGCGCTTTCGCGGGATGTTGGTCAACGATGCGAGTATCTGCATCGCGTGCGACAAATGCGTTCGCATCTGTCCGGTCAATTGCCTGTATTGCGAGGGGGAAGGGAAGGGCAAGGCGCGGCGCGCTTCCGTATTCACCATCGATTACGTGAAATGCTGCTGGTGCGCGCTCTGCGTGGAGGTCTGTCCGGTCGACAGCCTCTATATGTCTCACGATTATGAAACCGTCTTTACCGATCGTAGTCAGATGATTCGCGATTTTTGCCAAGATCCGATCCCGCCGATCGGCGGCAGGCAAAAACCGGCGGAGGAATCGAGCGACAATCCAGCGGAAAAAAAGGAGGGGGAGTCAAATAGTGGACGCGCTGCTGCATAGTCTCGTTTTTTACATCCTGGCCTTTATCGTACTCGGATCGGCGGCGTATACCGCCTTTTCCGCCAATTTGGTTCGCGCCGCATTTTCATTGCTGTTTACGTTTTTTGGTTTGGCCGGTCTCTATATTTATCTGGGCGCGGATTTTGTCGGCATTTCGCAGGTGATTATTTATGTCGGCGGCATCCTGGTTCTCCTGCTGTTCGGCGTGATGTTTACGACCAACGTGAGCGGGCAGGGGACGGAAAAGCAAACGTTGCAGATGAAATGGGGAATCCTGTTTCTCGTGGTACTATTTCTGCTATTGATTCCGATTGCCTTTATTACTCCGTGGAGCGTCATGCCCGACGCCGGCAGCAAAGCGCTGGAATCGAGCGTATCTCCGATCGGAGTGGGCTTGTTGACGAAATATCTTCTGCCTTTCGAAATCGCCTCGTTATTGCTTTTGATCGCGCTGATCGGCGCGGTGGTGATTGCGCGGGGAGAGCCGAAGGTCCGTGCGGAGGCGGCGAAAGAAGACACTTCGGCTTTGTAATTGTGAAATACCAATGATGGGTCGAACGACGTGACCCATCCTACGTTTTTTCAAAAATCAGGAGAGTATTATGGCCGTTGGGCTCGAACATTGTCTGGTCGTCTCCATCTCGCTGTTTTTGCTGGGCGTTTTTATCGTGATGACGCAGCGGAACGGAATTCGGGTTTTGATGGGGATCGAATTGATCCTGAACGCGGCGAATTTGAATTTAATCGCATTTAATCGTTTTCTTCCGAACACGGACGTGAATGGCAGTATTTTTGCGGTTTTTGTCATCATTCTCGCCGCCGCGGAAGCGGCGGTGGCGTTGGCTATCGTCCTGGCGATTTATCAGCAGTTCTCCACCGTCAATCTCGACGAAATCAGCAGCATGAAACATTGAGGCATGGGAATGCATACGTATGAACTTCTTGCTTGGTTAATTTTGGCTTTTCCGTTATTGGCGTTCGTGATCCAAATCTTTTTTGGCAAGCGATTGCCGCGGCAGGGGGACTGGGTTCCCGTGGCGGCGATTTGTTGTTCCCTCTTTTTCGGATTGATCCTGTTTTTCATGGTCATCGTGGGGGAACACGATCCGAATTTTGTGTTTCAAGTCAGCTATCCGTGGTTTTCGGGCGGCAGCCTGCAATTCGATTGGGGATTTCACATCGATAACCTGACGGCGGTGATGATTCTGGTCGTCACCGTGGTCAGCAGCGTCGTCCATATCTATTCGTTGGGGTATATGCAGGGCGAGGATTTTTATGACCGATTTTTCGCCTACCTCAGTTTGTTCAGTTTTTCCATGCTGTTGTTGGTGTTGTGCGACAACCTTTTTATTTTGTACATTTCGTGGGAACTTGTGGGGGTGAGTTCGTATTTATTGATCGGATTTTATTTTTGGAAACATTCGGCGGCGGATGCGTGCAAGAAGGCGTTCATCACCACGCGGGTGGGTGACGTGTTTTTCTTTATCGGCATTCTCATGGTGGTGTTGTATATCGGCGAATTCAATTACACGAAAGTGTTTGAAGCCGTCGCGCACGGGGAATTGACCGGTTGGGTGCTTACGATTGCCGTGGTTTGCCTCTTCGGCGGCGCGGTGGGGAAATCAGCGCAGTTTCCGTTGCACGTTTGGCTTCCCGACGCGATGGAGGGTCCGACGCCGGTCAGCGCGTTGATCCACGCGGCGACGATGGTGGCGGCGGGCGTGTACATGGTCGGACGGTTGTTTCCGATTTTTTCCGCTTCGCCCGCGGCAATGCTGGTGGTGGCGTATATCGGACTCATCACCGCGTTCTTTGCCGCGACGATTGCGATTACGCAGACCGACATCAAGCGGGTGTTGGCGTATTCCACCGTCAGCCAGCTGGGGTATATGGTCACGGCGTTGGGCGTGGGGGCGTATACCGCCGGTTTGTATCATTTGATGACCCATGCGTTTTTCAAGGCGCTTCTCTTTTTGGGCAGCGGCAGCGTGATTCATGCGGTGCACACGAACGAAATGCCGTCGATGGGCGGACTCAAGAAGAAGATGCCGATCACGTTCTGGACCATGCTCATTGCCACGCTGGCGATATCCGGCGTTCCCTTCTTTTCCGGATTCGGCAGCAAGGATGCCATTTTGGCGGCGTCTCTCGAATTCGGCATGACGCATTGGCTGCATATGCCGATCTTCCTCGGTTTGCTGCTTGGAGCGGGGATTACCGCTTTTTACATGTTCCGCCTGATATTCCTGACGTTTTTCGGGGAAGCGCGGGAACCGAAGCGGTACGATCACGCGCACGAATCGCCGTATTCTATGACAGTGCCATTGATGATTCTGGCGGGGCTTTCCGTTATCGGTGGTTTTGGTTTGTACGGTGGATTGTGGTTCAATCATCTCGTCGTACCGCCAGTCATCGGCGACGCGGCTCATCACGCGGCGGAAGGGCATGGCGCGCACGGCAGCGCATTGGCCCATTACGGCGCGATGGCGTTGTCGATACTATTTGCGACCGGCGGGATTTTGTTGTCGTATTTGGTTTATTACAAGAAAAAAATTTCCGCGGAGGCTGTTGCCGGTCGCTTTCCGGTTTTGTATAACCTTTCCTTCCATAAATATTGGGTGGATGAGTTATATGGAAAAACCGTTATTGCATTCGTGATGTGGTTTCGTATGGTGTTGGCGCGATTTGACAATAAAGTGGTTGACGGGATTGTCAATGCGACCGCGCCGGCGTTGCGCGGCGTTTCCTCGTTCAGCGGCGCGTGGGATAAATACGTCGTGGACGGACTCGTGAATTTGATCGCCATCGTCGTGCAGGCGGTGGGAGCGGTCAGCACGTTGATTCAGAGCGGCGTGATTCAAAATTACCTGATGAAAGTAGGAATCGCGGTCGGGGCGATATTGTTGTTGCATAATTTTATTTTGAGAATATTTTAATAGGATCAATCTTTGATTAATCCAAGAATTGTGGAAACAGAAAAATTTTGAGTGGGTTGATTCAGGCATTGCGCGGGGGTTGGAAATTTTCAGCCGTCAGCCGTCAGCCTAAACACCTCATAACGGAGCAGGACGTATGGAACATCAGAGTCATCTGTTAACCTGGATCACATTTTTGCCTCTCCTGGGTATGTTTGTTATCCTTGCGACGCCGGGACGAGCGAAGGAATTTATCAAACAAATCGCGTTGATCTCCACCTTGCCCTCGTTGTTGTTGGGCATCGTGATGATTTCGCGATACGATCCGGCCGGCGGCATGCAATACATCGCCCGGCACGAATGGATCCGCTCGTTCAACATTTTTTATTTCATGGGTGCGGACGGGATCAGCATTCCCATGATTTTTTTGACGGTGTTGCTCTGCCCGATCTGCATTCTTGCCTCGTGGGGAATCAACGATCGGGCCAAGGGGTATTTTGCGCTGTTTCTCTTGCTGGAAACGGGAATGCTGGGCGTGTTTTGTGCGCTCGATTTCTTCCTTTTTTACGTGTTTTGGGAACTGATGCTGCTGCCGATGTACTTCCTGATCGGCATTTGGGGCGGCCCGCGGCGGGAATATGCGGCGATCAAGTTTTTCCTGTACACTCTTTTTGGTAGTGTGTTTTTATTCATTGCCATGATCGTAATTTATATTTATACCAGTTCCTTTGATTTGACGAAGTTGGGTGCGGAAATTGCCGGGACCGAATTGCACACCGCGGTTGGGTTGAAATGGTGGCTGTTCCTGGCGATGTTTGTCGCATTCGCGATTAAAATTCCCGCGTTTCCATTCCACACGTGGCTTCCGGATGCGCACGTGGAAGCGCCGACGGCGATCAGCGTGATTCTGGCCGGTATTTTGTTGAAAATGGGAACGTATGGTATTTTTCGAATCAGTTATCCGCTGTTTCCGGATATGGCATTGGCTTTTGCGTTGCCGATTGCGATCATTGCCTTTATCAATATCGTATACGGCGCGCTGGTGGCGATGGCGCAAACGGATTTGAAGAAGCTGGTGGCCTATTCCAGCATCAGCCATATGGGTTACGTGATGCTGGGAATGGCGGCGATGACGCCGGAGGCCATGAACGGCGCGATGCTGCAGATGTTCAATCACGGTTGTATCACCGCGATGCTTTTCCTGCTCGTCGGCGTGATTTACGATCGGGCGCATCATCGCGATATCGACGGATTCGGCGGTTTGGCGAAGAATGTGCCGGTTTACGCGGGGATCAGCTGCGTGGCGTTCTTTGCGGCGTTGGGATTGCCGGGACTTTCCGGATTTATCAGCGAGGCGTTGGTGTTTCTTGGCTCGTTCCCGGTATTTCCGTGGATTACCGTACTTTCCACCTCCGGTATCGTGATCGGCGCCGTGTATATGCTTTGGACCTATCAACGTATGTTTCTCGGACCGCTGAATGAGAAGTACGCGTCGTTGCCCGATTGCAACGTTCGCGAGCAGGTGACGCTGTATCCACTGGCGTTTATCGTGGTGCTGGTCGGGATTTTCCCTCACCTGGTTTTGAATCTGTTCAGCCCGACGATGTCGAATCTCATCGATCTGTTGGTAAAATAGGCTTCCGTGGGAGTAAAAGTAAATGGGTAATGTCGAGAGCCTTTCGTATTTTGTGCCGGAACTGATTTTGACGGTCGCCATTTTGATCGTTCTCTTTGCCGATATGTTTGGGATGGAGCGGGGTGGATTCGATCTTCCCGGAGGCGCCGCATTGCTGGGATCGATCCTGGCATTGATTTCGCATGTGTGGTTGTATTCCCAACCCGCGACAATGCTGTTCGAGGGAATGATTGCGCACGATATGTTTTCCGCGTTTTTCCGCGGTTTTTTTCTGCTGTGCACGGTAGTCGTCACGTTAATGACGATGTACAGCATGGAAGTCATTCATCTGAAAAAGGGCGAGTTTTATTCCATCCTGCTTTCGATCTGCATCGGCATGTGTTTGGTGGCGTCGGCGCAGAATCTCATCATGATTTATCTGGCGTTGGAATTGATGAGCCTTGGCTCTTATATTCTCGCCGGTTTTTCGCGCCGGATCGGACGTTCGGAAGAAGCTTCGTTGAAATTTGTGTTATACGGCGGCGTTTCCACCGGTGTGATGCTGTTCGGTTTGAGTTTGCTGTACGGTTTGACCGGCTCCACCGATTTTTCCGCGATTCAGCAGGTTCTCATCAGCTCGGAGAAGGGAATCGATTTGACCGCATTCACCATTTTTCTGCTGATTTTGGTGGGCGTCGGTTATAAGATCGCCGCGGTTCCGTTTCATTTTTGGGCGCCGGACGTGTATGAAGGTTCGCCCACGCCGATTACCGCTTTTCTTTCGGTCGCCTCGAAAGGCACGGGTTTCGCTTTGCTGATTCGTTTGTTTTATTCGACGCTGTTGACGCGTTCGCCCGCCGGCGGTTTTTGGGTGGAAGTGGGCGACATCGATATCGATTGGACCTTCCATCTCGCCGTGATTTCCGCGCTGACGATGACGATCGGCAACCTCGGCGCGATCAGCCAAAATAATTTGAAGCGATTGCTGGCCTATTCAGGAATCGCACACGCGGGGTATTTGCTGATGGGCGTGTGTCTGCTCACGGATGTGGGTTTGCAGGCGGTGATTTTTTATTTGGTCGTGTATCTCTTCACCAATCTGGCCGCATTTCTCGTCGTGATCATCATGGTCGATACGCAGGATGAAGAAGGCATGAACGGCGTGCGTGGATTGTGGGCGCGAACGCCTATCGTCGCCGTTGCCATGACTATTTGTCTGTTTTCATTGATCGGATTGCCGCCGACGGCGGGTTTTGTCGGCAAGTATTATCTTTTCGTCGCGCTGCTGCAGGGCAAATTGTATTGGCTGGCGATTGTCGGTGTGCTGAATACGGTCGTCTCACTCTATTATTACGCGCGCATCGTGAAAGCGATGTTCTTCGAACCGACGTATACGGAAGAACCGATTCGCGTGCATCCGGTTTACGCCGGTTTGCTGACGGCGCTGGTGGTTCCGGTGCTTTATTTCGGCATTTTTTGGGATTCGTTGGCGCGCTATGCGCGATATTGCGCCTCGTTGATAACCTACTAACCGATCATTTATCCAATTCCATTCTCTTTATCAATTTAAACTCCCCTACAAGACTTTCTTCCTGAAAATCAGTATAATCTATTCATGATGAAACCAATTCGATTCACGAAACACGCGGAAGAGAAATTTCTCTTGCTCGCAAAGCATGGTTGCATGATTACACGTTCACAGGTTCTCGAAATATTGAGAAATCCCGAACGAGTTATTGATGGCTATAAAGGTCGTCATATTGCCCAAGGAAATCATGATCAGGACCATGTTTTAAGAATCGTTTATGAAGATACGGAATTGGAAATAACGGTCGTGACATTTTATCCCGCAAGGAGTTCACGATATGAAAGTACAATATAATCGCGAAGATGATGTTCTTCTGGTTCATTTATCCGATGATATAATCGACTATGCCCAGGATACAGAAGGGATGATCGTTCATTTCTCGCCGGATGATCGGCCCGTGTTGATGGAAATCCTGGATGCGAGTGATTTTCTATCGCGTCTGACCAAAATTACGGATACCGCGCAGACCGGTGATCTAGTGATCATATAATCGTATAAACTATCATATCACGGAAGTGTATACATTAAAACATAATAAAAAAGTAAAGGGGCCCTGGATCATGTCAATACATTCGAAAGATGAAAACAAAAACCCAACCCAGTTTTCCCGCCGATCGTTCCTTGCCAGGAGTCTCGCGGCCGCTTCCGCTTCGCCGTTGTTGATCGACGGTTGGAGTCGGACGGCTTCCGCCGCGCTGGATCCGGCGAAGGCGCCGCAGATCAATGCCGGATTTGTCGCGCCGCAGTATTATGACAAGCACGAGGAAGAATCGCTCATCGACGTGCTGGAAGAGGGGTCTCCCTTCCGTTTTTACGGTCAGGGCAAAGCGGTGAAAGTGAAGGAATTCGAAGAAGGTTTTGCAAACTATATGGGTGCGCCCTATGCACTGGCGGTTACGTCGGGTACGACGGCCTTAAACAGCGCCATTACCGGTTTGGGCATCGGGCCGGGGGACGAAGTCATCGTTCCCGCGTATACGTGGTGGTCCGATTATACTTGTGTTGTTCATGCCGGTGCGCTGCCGGTGTTTGCGGATATCGACGAATCAATGTGTCTCGATCCACAATCGTTCGAGAAAGCGATCACGCCGCGCACGAAAGCCGTGATTGCGGTGCATTTGTTGGGTGGACCTTGCGATATGGATCCCATTATGGATATTGCGAAGAAAAAAGGGATTGCGGTGTTGGAGGATTGCGCGCAATGCGTCGGCGGTTCTTATCACGGCAAGAAATTGGGAACGATCGGGGATGTGGGGATTTATAGTTTTCAGCTGCATAAAATGATCAGTTCCGGTGAAGGCGGCGCGGTGGTAACCGGTAATCCCTTGATTTACGAGCGCGCGTGCCGGTTTCATAATATGGGAGGTTTTGACGAGCTGTTCAAAAACCGCATAGGCAAGACGCAACTGAGCAACTTCGCCGGGGAAAACTACCGCATGAATGAATTCACCGGTGCGGTGTTATGGGCGCAGCTGCCCAAACTCGATACGATGATTCGCGATATGCGACGCAACGCGGAGGCGGTGCGGGATGGAATCAAAGACCTGCCCGGCATCAAAAAGCGCAAGCGTCCGGATCCGCAGGGCGATATTGGCTACGCTGTTTATATCGAAACAAAAAGCAAGGAACAATGCGATCAGTTCCTGGCCGAACTGCGCAAACGGAAAGTTCCCTGCAGCCGGTTGACCGGATCCGTGCTGCTGCCGGTAGCGGAATCGGTGATGCAGAAACAGACGCGTCATCCCAACTGGCCCTCGTTCACTTCGCCGGAAGGGAAGGCGATTGAGTATGGGCCGGACACGTGCCGGCAGACGTTGGATATTTATGATCGCTTCGTGCAGATTCGCATCGGACCGAAATACACGGATGAAATGAATGATTGGATTATTGCCGGCGTAAGAGAAGTGTATTCCCAACTGACTTAAATAGAAGGCGCAAGCAGGGACGTGGGAAGAAATGATGCAAGCGGGGACGCTTGCTCTACCCACCTTTTTATCTATCCAATGATTTTTTGATTGCGCTGCTTCCCTATTTTTAAGAATGAATCATACTTCCTTCCGGTAACTTGCACTATTCCTTCATGAAAGATTGAGAGATGCCTCCTTCGTTGACGGATCAATATAGAATTGTCTTTAATCGTCCGACGTTTCAAGGGAATGAACTGCGTTATATTCGGGAAGCCATCGAGAATGGCGTGATTTCCGGCGACGGGCCGTTTTCGAAAAAAGCGCAGGCGTTATTGGAAAAGACGTTGGATGTTCCGAAAGTGCTTTTGACAGGTTCTTGTACTCACGCGTTGGAACTGTCGGTTTTGTTGTTGAATATTCGCGCCGGCGACGAAGTGATTCTTCCTTCGTTTACGTTCGTGTCGACGGTGAATGCGTTTGTGTTGTTCGGCGCGAAGCCGGTTTTCATCGATATTCGCCCCGATACGTTGAATCTGGATGAAACGCAGCTGGAAGGCGCGATCACGGCGAAAACCAAGGCGATTGTTCCGGTGCATTATGGCGGCGTGGGTTGTGAGATGGATGCGATTGGTGAAATCGCGCAACGACGTGGGATTGCCGTGGTGGAAGACAATGCGCATGGTTTGTTTGGTAAATACAAGAACCGCTGGTTGGGATCTTTCGGGCAATTGGCCGCCTTGAGTTTTCATGAGACGAAGAATTTTACCTGCGGCGAAGGAGGCGCGTTGCTTGTCAATGAGAAACGGTTTGTCGAACGAGCGGAAATTCTGCGGGAGAAGGGAACCGACCGCATGCGCTTTTTTCGCGGGGAAGTGGAGAAATACAGCTGGGTGGATATCGGTTCGAGTTACCTGCCGTCGGATTTGCAGGCGGCGTTTCTCTTTGCGCAGTTGGAAGTGAAGGATCGAATTCAGGAAAAACGCCGGCGCATTTGGGATAGGTATCGTGAGCAGCTCGGCGCTTGGGCGGAAGGCAATGGCGTGCAACTTCCCTTTATTCCCACCCACTGCCAACAATCCTACCATATGTTTTATTTAATTCTACCCAATAATGAGAAACGTAGCCGTTTGATTCAACATTTGCAAAAGAAGGGCATCCTCAGTGTTTTTCACTATATTCCTCTGCATGTATCGCCGATGGGCAAGCGATTCGGATATCGTGAGGGGGAATTGCCGTTTACGGAGTCGATCAGCAAACGATTGGTGCGCTTACCTTTTTATACCGATCTCGAGGAAGACTTGCAGCGCGACGTGGTTCGGGCAATTTGGGAAGCGCCGATCACTTGAGGAGATGGACGTGCGGCGTTCAATCGGCGTCCAAAATCTCACGGGTTTTGCGGACCAATTCTTCCGGTGTAAAGGGTTTTTGCAGGAAACCGGCGTGAAGATCCTTCATGTTCTGAGGCGTTATGGCGGTCGTGGTGTATCCTGACATATATAAAATTTTTGTATCCGGCCGGATAAGGTTCAGTTGTTCGGCCAGTTCTCGTCCGCCCATCGAAGGCATGACAATGTCGGAAATCAGCAAATGAATCGGTCCGTTATATTTTTGGCTGATCTGCAGCGCCTCGTTGCCGTATTGGGCAACCAGGACATGGTATCCGTGATGTTCGAGGATGTAACGGGCGAGGCTGCGGACCATTTCTTCGTCTTCCACCAGCAAAATCGTTTCGGTTCCTTTCAGTTCCGGGGTAATGGCCGGAGCCGGGGACGCTGACGGTTGTTCTTTTTCGACGCGCGGCAGGTAGATTTTAAACGATGTGCCGACGTTGGATTCGCTGATGACGGAGATGCTCCCACCGTTTTGTTTTACGATGCCATAGACCGTCGAGAGACCCAGGCCGGTGCCTTTGTCTTTTTCTTTCGTCGTGAAGAACGGTTCGAAAATATGGGATTTGGTTTTCGCATCCATGCCGACGCCGGTGTCCTTGATGGAAAGCAAAATGTAGGAACCCGGTTCGATATCGAAATGATAACGGAGGAAATCTTCGCGAATTACGACATTAAGAGTTTCGATGGTGAGTTTTCCGCCTGTGGGCATGGCGTCTCGCGCGTTGACGACCAGATTGATGATGATTTGTTCGATTTGTCCCGGATCCGCGTTGACGTGGCCGAGTTCGGGATCGGGAATCGTAACCAGTTCGATGTCTTCTCCGATCAAGCGACGCAGCATGGAATCCATTTCCGTGACGATTTTGTTGAGATTGAGCACCTTGGGTTGAATGATTTGTTTGCGGCTGAACGCCAACAATTGATTGGTGAGGGCGCTGGCCCGTTTGGCGGATTTTTCTATTTCTACGATATGGCGGAATTGCGGACTGTCGGCTTGTACTTTCCCGCCCAGAAGATCGCAGTACCCGAGGATGACCGTCAACAAATTGTTGAAATCATGAGCGACGCCGCCGGCCAGGCGTCCGATTGATTCCATCTTTTGTGATTGGCGCAGTTGTTCCGCCAAATCGGTTTTTTCTTCTTCCATTTTCATGCGTTCGGTAATGTCTTCGTATGTGCTCAAAATGCCCACGACATTTCCATCCGTATCGTGCAGCGGGATTTTATTGGTATCCACGCGGATGGATTGGTTGTCGCGCGTCGTCAAGGTTTCGAGAACGTGGAGACGGAGTCGGTCGGATTCCATGACGGAACGGTTGATTTCTTCAAATCGTTTCGCGGTTTCCTCATTCCAGGCCAGTTCGGAATCGGTTTTGCCCACGATATCTTCCGGCCGGTTGAGGCCGGCGATGCGGGCAAAGTTCTCGTTACAGCCAAGGTAGGTCAGACGATTATCCTGCCAGAAGATGATTTGAGGAATATTGTTGATCACCAATTTCAACATGACTTGTGACTTTTGCAGTTCATTTTTTGCCCGGATGAGTTCGGAAATATCCCAAAAAATACCTTGCACGGCGATGCTTTTTTGTTCGGCGTCGTATACCGGCGTTTTGAGCACCTGCACCCATGTTTTCGTTCCGTTTTGGGTTTGATTTTCTTCGATCGTTTCAAATATCGAACCCGTTTCCAGAACTTTCAGATCGTCTTCCCGATATTTTTTCGCCAATTCGATCGGGTAGAAATCCAGATCGGTTTTTCCCAGAATTTCCTCCGGTGTTTTGCCGAGTAATGTACAAAAATGATGATTGACGAAAATGAAACGTCCCTGCCGATTTTTGCGAAAGATGTATTGAGGCAAATGATGGATCAAGGAATAATAGAGCGTCTCGGATTCTCGCAACGCTTCCGTTTGCGATTTGACTTTTCCCTCGAGCTGGCCGGTATAATACGCCAATTCCCGTTTCGTGGAATTGGCTTTGAATGCCGTGCGGATCGAGACCAGGCTGAGGAGCACAATGATCAGGAAAACGCTGAATACAAGGGGTTTGAACCATGTTCGCTGCTGCAAGGGGATGGAGGCAACGAGGAATTCGAAACGCGCCGGCGTGGGATCGATATCCAGTCCTTCGTCTCGGGCGCGCACTTCCAACACATGGTTTCCCGGCGCCAAACCGGGAATCTCCAGCGGGGCGGTCGGCGCAGGTTGAAAGCGGCTCCATTCACCGGCATCGATTCTCCAGGAAAATTGATACGTCTTCCGGATTTGATTCGGCCTATATTTTTCCGCACCGATGAATCGGATGGGAAGGGGCGATTTTTCCTGGATCTGTTTGATGGGGGTATGAATCGAGGTTTCGGGAGGAATCCGATCCGGCGAATAGCGTAAAACCAGGCCGTTTAGGCCGATCCATACATTCCCGTTCGGATCGTGTACCAGTCCGGCGGCGGAGCCTTGCAAAGGAATCGTCAGCGGATGCGGTTCGTGATGGGTGTCTTGGGAGATGAAATACAGTTTTTGTTTTCCGTAAAAAAACAGAATTGTATCATCGTGATAGGTGAGAGATCGTTTGATTCCAAAGTCATAGGTTTTGAAGGTATCCTTTCCGATCAAGGCCAGGCCGTCTTTCCCTCCGGAAAGGCCATCGTACGCCAACCAGATGCCGGCTTCGGTTTCGTGGCAATGAATGACGTGTTTTCCTTCCAGGTTTTCAATCGGTATCCAGCCGGCGTTGAGGCTCCGGTCCAGATAAAAAGCGCCGAAATCGCCATAAATCCACAAGGTACTTTTTGAATCGAGAAAGAGCCTTTCTTTGTGATTTTTATGTGGGAAAGGAAGTGGATAGCGGTTGACCGACTCATTGAGCAGATGAATGATTTGTTGCTGTTTGGACTTCGGCTCTTCCGTGAGAAACCAAATTCCCTCAATTGGATCGCTATATCCCTGCAGAATGGTTTTCTCCCGCAGGTCGGGAATCCGTTTTTTTTCCCATTCCGTCCGGCTGACCTGCTGTAACAGAACCACCCCATCCGCATCTTTTCCATACATTCCAAAACCGCCGGATTTTCGAGAGATAAATCCATCAATGGCCAGTAAACCGAGATCGTCTTTGCGAAATTCCCGCAGTCCGTCAGGCGTGCGGTGAATAAACGTATGGGATTCCCACGAATACACGTTTTTTTCCGCATCCAAACCGACATTGGCGAGAAGAGGTTCTTCGTTCCAACGGTTGCCATCGTAACGGATAGCGCGCTTGCCTTGCGGTTCGAAAAACCAGACATGACCCTGATGATCGACGAATTGCGGGGGTGGGAGTTGCGTGTAGCATCTCCATTCGCCGGTTTTCCGTTCCCAGCGCATGAAATAATCGTATCCGACGCTCCAGATCGAGCCGTCCGGTCCTTCGTGCAGGGATTCGAGATGGGGATACTCGCTTGCCGGAAAACCTTGCGTCAGTCGATCCCAGCGGGTTTGATTCCAGCGATAAAATGCGTTTTCCGTTTCATTGAGTCGCGTGCACATCAATATTTCCCCATCGCGAGTGGAGCAAACGGCGGTGTTGATCCATTTTGGAGGGAGAGGGACTTCTTCCCATTGTTCCTGTCGGCGGAGAAAGGTGGTGTGGGGAGTGATGACGAGGAGATCACCTTCGCCGGATTCCACGATCCAACCGCGGTGCAATGGGCTGTCCGCAAGGCTGTTCTGTTCTACGGATTGAATCCATCGAGCGCCATTCCAATGGGACACGCCATTGTCCGTTAACACATATTGGCGTCCGCGGGAATCCATGAAGTAATCCAATATGCAATCGGAGGGTAAGCCGTTTTCTGGTCCGTGTTTCGTCCAGATCCAATCTTTAAACGAGGTGAGTCCTTGGGCGCTTTGCGGATCCGGCCATCCGTCGGAGCAAAACCACAAGGTTCCTTCGCGGTCTTCGCGGATGCGACGAATGCTGTTTCCGGCCGGATTGGCGTCGGACGCCATGCTTGAAAACGTAAGGTTGGTCGGATTGAAAACGCCTGCTCCCCGGTCCGAGCCGATCCACACGTCTCCTTTGCCGGAAACGTGAACGCAACGGATGACATTGGAAGGTAATCCGTCTTTTTTCGTGTATTTAGTCCACTGATAGCCATTGTATCGATACAATCCATCCGACGATGCGACCCACATCATTTCTGTTTTTTCAAATGACAATTGAAAAATATTTCGTCCGCTCAATTCGGCGTCTTGAAGAAAGGATACGATCTGCCATCGTTGGCCGCATCCTTCAAGCGGTTCGTATTCGCCGGAAGGGGCTTTTGCAAAACAAAAACACCCGCCCATCACGAATACAAGGAAGAGAAAACGAAAGGAAAACAACCTCCGGCAACCGATCCGCAGCAATTGCATCGTATAACAATCCCCTACAAATCCATTCAGGATTTGTTGCCGTCATGACAAAGGAAATTCCGGTTCAAATATTAATTTTTATATGAAATTATTCTATCCCAATTAGTCCCACATCCCATCCTGCATCAGGTTGGATGTCGCGTGTGTGTTCACCATTATTCCGAATTGTTGCAGATTTGTAAAGAGGCATACCGCAAGGATTTCCAATTTGAATGATATGGGTATGATGGTTTATTATTGTATATTTAATTTTTAAATTATTGGGTGAAGTGTGCGTCTCCATGCAAATTCCAAGAGTGAAGCATATACCGTAGGGGCGGTTCGCGAACCGCGTCTACGGTATAACATCGGCGTCCCGCCGGCGCTTGTGGGGCGGCAAGGCGTCGTTGTATGAACCGTTGCGGGATTGCAGTGGCATCCCACGCAAGGGCAGAAACGACGCTGCCCTTGCCACCCCCCACCCTTTGCGGGTATCTCCTTAACGTCACGGACAGGTGAACCGTGATTCCGATAGTTTCACCACCGCGGCCGAACGGGGAGACAGTTGAAAATCCAATCGGTTTTCGCTGATGTTCACTTGCGCCGATGGTTCACTCGGCAACGCAAAAAACGTGTTGCGGGTGTGAATCTGCTCCGCTTCTTCCATCGCGGTTTGGAATTGAATGGAAAAACGGGCGCTTTCATCGCGGAAATTTTCCACTGCCAACACGCCGTTATCATAAAGGTAAAGCGATACTTTTGTCGGTCCTTCCACTGCCAGACCGAGTGGCTTGAGCAAATGTTCCCGAAAGCGCCGAAGCGCCGCCGGATCGATTTCGTACAAACTGCGCGGATCTTCGGGAATCGGAAAGATCAGCGTGGAATCGGGAATGTCGAAATGCCGGGACTGCAAAAACGCATGCAAATTACCGGTGATCACAACCGGTTTGCCTTCCTCCGAAAATTCTTCGAAATGGACCGGAAAAATATCGTTCTGCCAGCTCTGCATGGCGAACAAGGCCGCGCAAAAGTTCGTGTCGATGCGGCTGAAGGGAACCAAAGGCACTCCCAACATGCCGAGAAAATCATACACATAAGGCTCTTTTCCCGGACTGCTGTTGGGAATTTTTGGCGCCAGCACCCCGCAGGCTTGTGCATCGGCAACCGCTTCCGCCAACAAAAACAAGGTCGGCATTTCATGCAATAACACTTCGATGTTTTTCGCGCCACGATCTTTTTGTAAAGCGCCGAAATGAAACAATAGGGCTTCCCTCGCGCCGCCAAGAATGGTTTGCCGCGCCTGTTCGACGTACGTTTCCGGGCTGGTGTCGTAGATATCAAACCATCCGCCTCCCGTTTTCTCGCCGCCCACATCCGTCAGCCAGCGCATAATGTAATACGCTTCGTATTGCGCCTTACGGCCCCAGCGTTCGGCGTCCGGATCCCGCGTTTCCGTTCCCACCCAGATGTGATCGAAAATGTCGGTCTGGGTATCCACGTTATATCCGCGTTCGTGAAAATTATCGTACCACTGCGGATACTTGATGATCACTTCCGCGCGCGGATTCGCATCGCGAACCGGTCCGAGGATATATTCACGGCTGATGCCCAACATCAAATCGCATCGATATTCCGCCCAGGTTCGCGCGCCTTTCGCTTGTTGCGAGAGAGGACTGGCGTCGTCCGTAAACAGAAAATCATCGATCATGATTTCGTCGAAAAGCGAGGCGGTATACTCAAAAATTCTTCGGCATTGCTCCAACGTCTTCGGCGATTCATAATTCGAGACCACTTTCCACCCGTTGGAAGCCACTCCCATGCCGGTCGGCGTCACACAGCCCGAAACGATCAGGCCTTCCTGTCTAAATTGATCTCTCGCTCGCGCCAAGGTTTCTTTCTCCGCCGTAAATCCGTCTCGAAACGTTTCGATGAACACCCGTGTGATTCCATGCTCCTTGCACCAGGCAATCGACCGATCGATCTTTTCGTCGCTGGTAAAATATTTCTGTACGTCTTGCGCGGTAAACAGAGTGGAAAAACGGAAGGTTCGCTCGTGGCCTTTCGCTCGTAACCACATTGAATCTTCTCCCTGTGGATTCCCGGCAACTGATCCGGTTGCATTCACATATAAACTTATTACAAGGACTAAGTGCGGCATAAAAACTTTTGTCCGGATATGCTTCATTTTCAATACTCAATTTCAATGGTGGATTTTTGCTTTTTCGGATATCCTTAATTTCAGAATGATCTTCCCGGTCATTTCATGGTATGCTTTGCTCTTGAATCATGCAAAGCGATCATCGGATCCTTTTTGAATAAGATGTGTCATAAACAACATAATATACTCCAAAAAGAATGCGGAAGAGAAGAGAAAAGTCCATTTTTTTCTTCTCCGCACCATCAAATCGGAAGATTTATTTCTTTAACATTTTGTCCAATGCTTTGGGGAGTAAGTCCAACGGACTTTTAATCTCCGGTTTTGCCGTCGATGTCGCCGAGGTGGCGGAAGCGTTTGCGGCTGTGGCGGATATTGGCGTCTCCTTTTCCGGCGTAACCAATTTGGGAAGTAAATCCAACGGACTTTTGCTTCTCGGATCTGCCTGTGATGCCGCTGGGATAGCCGAATCGGCGTCAGCGGGAGCCGTTTGTTGCGTTTCCTGCGATGGTTGGTTCAAAATCGGCAGAAGATTGGGAAGTCCGCGTTGTTGCAGTTGCTGCGCCCCCTGTTTCAACAATGCGTTTTGCAGAGATTGGGTTAGAAAGGAAGCATTCGGGACCGGTTTTACACCTGGCAAGGTTCCCGAAAGAGTGAAGGGAATTACTGCCTGGCCCTGCTCATTAACCAGGGCTTGTAAAATTTTAACCTGGCTGGTGAGAATCGACGTGAAATTTTTGGACAATTGCAGCGTGCCGTCGGCATTGAGCAACTGATCGAAATCGAGGGTTCCTTTCGCGCCCACGGCCCAATCCGCGGCGGCGACTAGCAGATTGCTAAGGTTGATTTTTCCGTCTTTGATGCTGATAGCGGCGGTTAATTGTTCGAATAACGTGTCTTTGCTGCCGAAAATCCGCGGATACTTCTCTTTAAGCGTAGGCGTTAGAAAATTGGTGAGGCCGGGGAGGCCGGACATGCCCGCCAAAACGCCTTCGGCGAGGTTGGTGTCGATAATCACGCCGTCAAGGATCTGCGCTTTACCCTGTCCTTGCAACGTAGGTTTGATGGAATCCCAGCCGCTGCCGCTGCCGGCCAGATTGAGGTCGAGATTGATACGGCCTTCGATGCTTTTGGGGAGAGAAACAATGTTGGCGCGGAAATATTCGGCCACATCCAATTTCTGCGTTTGCATCGCGATATCGAATGTCGGCGGTTGTGGATGCAAATCATAGGTTATTTTACCTGTGATCACGCCGTCCAATGAATTGAGGGAAAGATTCTCGATGACGAGAACATTTTTGGCAAAATCGATATCGCCTTTCAGGTCGGTGAAGTCCAAATTTTTGAATGTTCCCTGCAGCGCTGTGATTTTTCCACGCGCGGCCATCGCCTCCTTATCCATCCGGACATGGCCGTTGGAGTTGATAGTTTTTACGAGGTTTGGTTTTGCGGAGGTGGATTTCAAACTTTCGTTGATATTCGCGAGATCAAGTTGTTCCGAATCGAGCTGGTAGGTCAAATCAAGGGGAACGAGTTTGGCGGCGTTGGCGAGAAGGGCGATTTTGGAGTCGCCGAGTTGAAATGTGAAATCTTTGGTTTCAGCTTGGTTACCCTTGAATTCAATTTTTCCGTTTCCCGCGGTAATCGGTTGAGGAAGGGAGGCGTGTTTCGCTTTCACTTGATCCAGCTGAATCGTCCCGACGATTTGAGGGGTATCCGTTTTTTGTTGCAGGCGGAGATGGAATTCCAATTTCCCTGCGGGATCATACTCTTTGAGCAGCGGCAAAATGGATTTCAAATCGGAAAGATCCGCCGGATTGGAATCCAGCGTCAAATCCAGCGATGTGGTTTTGCCTCGTCCGATTTCCCCTTTCCCTTTCATTTGCAATTTGCTCAAATTCAATTCGAGTGTTTCGAGAGTGATGGTTTTGGGAGTAATGCGGGACTCGGTTTTGAGACGAAGGGGGATTCCTATCGCTTTATCGAATTGATCGCCAAAACGGAATGCGCCGCCGGCGGCTTCGAGTTCGGCTTTGATGAGTAGATTGTTTGGATTGCCTTCAATGTGGGCGGTTAGATTGGAATTTCCATCCATCGATAGATTTTGGGGAATCGATTCTTTTATTAGTGAAAAGGTTTCGAGTTTTTTGAGGGGAATGGCGTTGAGGCCGAGGTCGCCGTTCAACGTCACATTCTGAAAATTACCGGCATCGAGTTGTACATTCCCTTTAAAGGAAAGATTCGGTTTATTGGAGGCAAAGATGCCGGTTTTCATATCGATTTGTGTGATGGAAACTTCATTTCCCTTTTTCGAAACGTTGAGTTTGGCGGTTAAGGGCGAGGAAAAGCCTACATCGCTGGGGATATAATCCGCCAGGAGTGGAAAAGAATCCATCAATTTATCCATGGGCAGCGAATCGAGGTTGATTGCGGCTTCCAGCGGGATTTGCATGGGATCGTTTAACGCGCCAAGCGGGCCAATACGGCTTTGCAGGGAGACGTTTTGGCGGTCTCCCAGCAGGGCCAGGGCAAGGTTGAGAGTGAATGGTTTTTCGAAATCGAAATCATTGACGGCCAGATCGACATGGCTGACGCGCAGGTCTTTTCCGTTTTGTTGATCGACGAAATGAACATCGCCGCCCTTGATTTGCAGGCGGGCGACGCGAAGAGGCTGAGCGGTGGATTTGTCCGTCGGTTCCGACGAACGGCCCAAGCCGGAAAAATTGAGTTGTCCTTTTTTGTCGCGGATGATTTCGATGGCGGGTTTATCGAGAATAAATTCGGTGATTTCCACCTCTTTCCGCAAGAGAGGCAGAAGTTTGAGGTTGATCAGCAGGCCGTCGGTTTGAATGAAATTTTTTGAGGAAAACACGGGATCATCGGCCAGTGAGAAATCCGACACGCGTACGCCGAGTCCGCCCCATAATTTCACGTCGATTTTTCCGAGGGCGACTTTGCGGCCGAGTGATTTCTCCGCCTGGGTGAGGAGATAATCCTTGTTATTGTCGATGATTGTGCCGATATTCACGAACACAACGGCTATGAAAATAATCAAGACGAGTAGTAGTATACTCGCGGCGAGAAGAACACGTTTGCTCAATAATTTCGATATAATTCTCATTTTGTTCCCTCTTTTCCATGATGAACATAAATTAGTTAAACCTAATTGTGATGTCGACCGATGAGTTCAAAATCGATACCCGTTTGGTGAATGTTTTCAAATCCATGTGTAAACGAACAAGGCAAGCGGGAATGCTTGCCGAATCCGCTTTTTAATGCACAAGCGGAGACGCTTGTTTTACTCCCATTATATCGTATTCGACTATTCACCGCTCGGATATATTGATTTTACCACTTATTTTCCTTATATTCCAATTAAATTGTTTTTTTGAGGGAAGCCGAGATTGTCCGACAGCGTGTTGATCATGGAACCGGTTTTGTGCAGGTATTCAAATCTTATAGCGGAAAGGATCATGACATGCGACGTATCGGCGGATTTACCTTGATCGAATTGCTGATCGTGGTCGCGATTATTGGAATATTGGCGGCGATTGCGGTACCAAATCGGATTATGCGCAGGTGTTTTGGCATCGTTGATGCTACACATGTACTGTTCACATCGTTGAAACAAAAATTTCAACAAAACTTTGACTCCCCCCTCTCGACGACTATACTATCGATGAATTGAAAAAAATAGATTTTTATTTTTTGAAACTCAAGAACGGTTAAGATAAAGATCTGTTGGGAGACTTTCGATGAATCGGATGTATTGGGTTATTTTTTTCCTGGCAGCAATGAAAACCAATTTGATATGCGGAAAAGAAGCCACATTTCTTGCGGTTCCCAGGCAATTCGAGCCGCCGGACGGTCAGGCTGTGGTTTATTACGATACCATTCCCGTCAATCAAGATGGGAAGATGGATGAATCGTTGCGAATCCGAACGATTCACGATCCGCTGGAGCCGATCAATCGCGTTACATTTTTTTTCAACGACAAGATTTACCGATATGGGATTTCGCCGGCCGGGCGTGTGTATGAAGTGTTGATTCCACGGGCAGCGCGCGAGCGCATTCACAACGTTCTCGACAATCTGGCGTTTCCCAAGCATTTTCTCAGCGCGCTTTTTCAAGGGAAGTTCGACAAATCATTCAAGGAAGTGAATCGATTTGTCATCAATTCCACCGTCGGTATCGGCGGGATGTTCGACGTGGCAAAAACGATGGGGATCGAGACGGATGCGGAAGATTTCGGCCAGACGCTGGCCTTTCATGGTATGGGGCACGGATTTTATTTGGTGATTCCGATTCTCGGACCGAGTTCGGGACGGGATGTGTTTGGATTGCTCGTGGATACGGCGACGGATGGGAAAACGTATATTCAATTTGCGGGCGAGGATTTTCTCGCCGCACGGGTTTTGATGAATGTCGACAGCGCGATAACAACCGTGGGAAAATATGATGAATTGACGGATCAACAATACGATCCCTACGTCATTATTCGGGATTTGTATTACGCCTATCGCGAGGCGGAGGCATTGAAATGAGGCGAACCATGATATTTTTTTTCCGATTTTTCTTATTCATGTTCTTTGTTGTTACTCTCTCGCATCGCGCGGATGCGTTTGAGATCGACAACGAGGATTTTCCGTTTAAAGATCCGTTTTTATCCACATTCCTGGTGAATCAAACCAAGCCGGAGAGCGATTATTTCATGAAGCGGATGCGTACCCATTATCTGCGTTTGGATAAAAATCGTCCTGCTTTCCGTTATAGTTATTGGAAAAACCGTGATTCCTCCGCACTGGCGGTGGTGATTCCGGGCATGAATGCGTCGTGCAGGGATTATCGCGCGGGAATTCTTGCCGAGATGTTTTATGCGCGGGGATATTCCGTTGTCGTGGTGAGTTCGTCCATGCATTGGACGTTTGTTCGGTCGGCGTTGAGCGCGGCAACGCCGGGATATGTGCCGAGTGATGCATCGGATATGCGCAATGTGATCGCTGTGATCGTGCAGGATCTGGAAAAGCGTAATAAACGTACTTTTTCGAAAAAAGTGTTGGCGGGAATATCACTGGGCGGAATTCATTCGTTGTTCATTGCCGATCAGGAACGGCAGGAAACGAAAATCGGTTTGGATTGGATTCTGGCCTTGAATCCGATCGTCGATTTTGGGGAGAGTTTGAATGCAATTGATCGCATGTATGTTGATTCTCTCACGTACCTTCGTTCATTGGGCGCGGAAAACTGGAACGAATCTCTCTTTTCCCTCCACATTTCCAATATGATGGATTTCCAAAAGAAACAAATGTCGCCTCCACTTTTTCCGGAAGAAATGCGATTTCTGTTGGGCCTGTATTTCAAACGAAGCCTGATGGAATTTATTCTTGTCAGCCGGCAGCAATGCGACCTGGGAGTGCTGTCGCAATCCCATTCCACTCTGCGAAGACAATCCTTGTATGACGAAGCCGAACTCTACGATTTTGACGGATACGTACGGGAATTCGTTATGCGCTATTATCAAGATCATGCGGAGGAGCGTTGGGATGCATTGAAAAGCAAAGAGGAGATCCTGGCGGAGTCGAGCCTACGCCGCATCGCCGATACGTTACGGCAAAACCAGGAGATCAAAATTATTCATACCACCGACGATCCGCTGAACGGACCGGATTCGATCCGATTTTTGAAGGACACATTGAGCGAGGATCAATTGTATTTATATCGGTATGGGGGGCATGTCGGCCTGTTGGCGAGTGAGAGTGTGCGCGAGACGATTCGGGATTTGATTCCTTGAAACACACCCATCGATTCGATGTTGCTCCTGCAATCCTTGTTGCAAGGAGAACGTATTTATATAATCTGCCTCTCTTTTTTGCGATGAAAAATCGCGTCCCACATTAGCAGAACAAAAAAAACGCCGAATTCCACCGGCTTCACCCAGTTCGGAAACGACCGATCGTAAAAATAAGTATAAGACAGAAACACCAAACCGGTGAACAGAAGCCATGCGCGGTTGGGAAACAATACCAGGAGCGGCGCAAGCCACACCAAATACCACGGATGGATCACCGGCGAGCAGATCAGCAGCGTTCCGATGACGATAAAAAATGAATGAAACAGGTGGACGTCCTCTTGGCGATGGTTCAGTACGATCACCTGCCACATGATGGTTACGAGAACAACGGAAAACAACAGCAACCTTGAAAATGGATCGACGTTTTCGGATTCCATCCCCCACACGGAGCAACCATCCCGAATCAGATCGAACATGCCCGCGTTGAAATTCCATTCCCGTGAATACGTTATAAGACCCTGCCATCCATTGATCTCAAAGTCGAGGTAAGGAGAATAAAGCAGTATGATGGTAAAGAAAAAAAAGAGGAAATGTTTCCAGCGCCAAACGCGATGAAACAGCGGCAGGAGCAGGACGCCGAAAAATTTGGTCAATGTGAGCAGCGCCAACACGACGCTGCTCGATGAAAACGATTTTTGTGTGATCAGGACCATACAGCCGACAAGCAGGAAGGCGCTCACGGAATCCGCGTGACCCGAATTGGCGATCTCCTTGATCACCAATGGAGACCAGGAGTATATCAGGCACCATTCACGCGGTCGCTGCAAGTGATCCAAAAGTACCAACAGCATAAAAATGGTTCCTACGTCAAAAATCAGCAGGAAAAATTTCATACCGAACACGTTTGCGGGATAAATCAGTTCGGAAAGGAGAAAAACCAATTGGAATGTGGGCGGATGAACGGTGGGAATGGAGGGATCGTCGATTTGATCCCAATAGTCGGCGCGATGCGGCTCCGTTCTCGGATCGGAAGGGGCCATACGGTAAGGATTGACGCCTTTTACACTCATGTGGCCATCCCACATGTAGCGATACACATCATTTGAAAGAATCATGTCGGAAGGCAGCAGCACAGCGCGAAACAGCAAACCGAACGCAATGGCAAACCACAAATGACGGGGATCCATGCGCCGGCCGCGCAGGAGAGGAGAAATCAATCGCCAATAACAGAAAAACAAAAAGGCGTAAGTGATGAGAAAACGGTCGAGATAGGCGGGATTCGCCGCTCCCGGCTTCAATTCTTCTCCGGACAGCAAAAACAGATAGAAATAAGCGATCGCGGAGACCGTACCCAACGCAATCACTTTCAACGAGCCGTGAAATGGGGATGACGAAGTCCATTGCTGCTCATGCGAATCAGCGATCCGATTATTCTGCTTTGTCGGTTTGGGGATATCGTTCATGGATCAACCGGACCGGCAACAGAAATGGCGGCTTTGGATTCCAAGCATTGCAACGCCTGCGATACGGTAACATTCAAGCCGGGAATCACACGATCCGGACAGATATCGGACAGCGGTTTGAGCACAAACCATCGCTCCCGCATACGCGGATGAGGAATTTGTAATCCCGTCTCGTCAATGATTTCATTTCCGAACAGCAACAAATCCAGATCGATGGTGCGGGATTCGTATCGAAGGGAAGGGGAGCGGACTCGTCCGAGCAATAGTTCAATGTCGAGAAGCATCCGCAGCAACTCTCTCGCGGAGCAGTGCGCCTCGAGTTCGGCCGCGCCGTTGAGAAACATGGGCGCGCCGTCAGGAAGACCGACCGGTTTTGTTTCGTAAAGTGGAGACTGGCGCAGCACCGTCACTCCAGCCGTATGGGAAAGAGAAACCATCGCAGTTTTTATGATTTCACCGCGGTTGCCAAGATTGGATCCCATCGAGATGTATGCAAGCATGATTTACAGATAGAACAAACAATCAAATATAGTACATCAAGGCGTCGCGCGCTTCTTGCAGATCCCCCACTTTGGCCAGGTCGGCCAGCGTAACGGATTCCAATCGCTGCCGCGCGAATACACGAATGTCGTTGATGACGATCCGTAACCGTTCAATCGGATCTTTCAAGTGCTCGGGCAGGTTTTCGGGATCGAGACGTTCATCCGGCAGCAAAGGGCCTTGCACTGCCTGCAGGATTTGTCCCACCGTGATCAGCGAGGACGATTGGCTGAGATTATACCCTCCTTTGGGTCCGGGGGTGCTTTGCAACAAACCGGAATCTTTTAAAATTCGAATGACATGTTCGAGAAATTTACGCGGAATATGCTCTCGGCGTGAAAGCGCCTTCAGACTCAACCGCTCTTCACCGGCCACGGCCAACGCCACCATGATTCGCAACGCATAATCGGTTGTTTTCGAAAAGCGCATTCGTTTTTCCTTCGATCAGCGAATTCCTTTACCGCGTTTTCCGACTTTGCGAATCGCCATGTTGGTCCAGCCGTTTTCGTTGGCGAGCGGACGCGGCAACCGGCGGTTTCTGTCTCGGCGATTTCGTCCGGTACAAATCACCCATATGGCGATACACATAGTCAGCAACAAAATCAACAGAATGAAATAATAGAATTTCATGCTTCTGTTTTTGGGATTGGTGTCAAATTATATATTCCATGTAGATTATAGCCATGAATTGCAATTTTGCCAGTATGCTCTACAATTACATCCTGAGAGGCGCCATCCGGATTACCGGAATCATTCCGGATGAGAGGAACTAACGAACATCGAGCGGTTTTGCGTGAAGGATTTTCACGGAACCATTGCAATTATACTATTGAAAAACGGAATTCTTTTTTATGATATGGCTTTAAAAAATAATTTTTCGCAACACAAAGCATTATGCATTGACGTTTGTTTCCATTGTGATGTTGCTGGCGGCGGCAACAGATTTGTGGTATCCACAGTGGATGACTCAAATCGCGTCTCATTTCAATAGGAGAACGCTTGTGTGGATTATCGTCGGGGCGTCTCCACTGATTGGATTGATGATTTATTTCGTTCTCTGTCCATTTGATTGGTTCTTCGATCGGCGTCCGGTATTGCGAACCGTTTTCATTTATCTTTTATTTATTGTCGCCGTAGCGTTTTTTCTGGTTCGATTTGGAGAGCGAATGGAAAAATACCTTCCTGCGCCGTTCGATCGGTTCATCTAAAGCATTGCATTGATGTCCCCTCGTCGCCATTCATTTTCCAGCGGATTAAATCGCCTGCCGAATGCACTCTCGCAGCAGCACGGCCATTTCCGGCCCTTGCAACCCGGCCTGCCGCATTTGCCTCGCTCCCTTTTTGTTCAGCCGATCGACTACCCGTTGCGCGAAATGCAAATTATCCCGCGAAATCTCGATGAATTTGCGCGGATCGTCGCGATAGGGGAATAAATCGAGGCCATACCATCCATCATACTCGTTTTGATCGAGAACGTACATGAACGAAATGAGACGATTCCAATTCACCGTTCCGGGCGGCAAATCGGCGTCGCATTGCTGGTCGTTGTCGTTAAAATGCGTATGAAAGAGTTTTTTATAACGGAAAATCAACGACAGCTGATCCTCCACATTTTCTTTCGCGATCAGGCTATGGCCGATGTCGAGATTGACGCCGAAATGGGGATCGTTTACCTCATTCACGATGCAGAGCGCCTGCGCCGTGGTTCCCATCATGATGTACGATCGCGGCTCGAACGGCTTGGGTTCGATGCAAATTTTTGTTTTGTAGTTGTTCTGATGCAGATAGTCCAGAATTTTATGTACGCTGTCGACGTATCGGTCATACAACGCCTGATAATCGGTTTGCAACGGAAAATCGTTGCCGTCCGTGGCCGGCCAGAGCACGCTGATGGGGACGTTGAACCGCGCGCCCATATCCAACGCCGCCTTGACGCGATCGACGGCGTTTTGCCGGACTTGCGGAACGGAATCTCCCAGCGCGCCGAATTTATACTGCTTTTCAGTCCACGTGTGCCCGCACAATTGCACCATTTGCAGGTTGTAATCGTTGAGCGCCTTCTCGATTTCATCCGCGTTGGATTCATCGATTTCCGTCGGCAGATGCAATTCGATTCCATCCACGCCTTCGATCTCTCCCACCTGTTTGATCCGGTCGATCACCGGCATGAATTCACCGAATCCCTTCACGTTGAAGCGGTCGGCCAGATTGGTATTTCCCCAAATGCCCATACTGATTTTCAATGGTTTCATCGGATTCTCCTCCATAATGGTGATTCTTCTAATTTGGGAGCGCGGACATCCTGTCCGCACTTCCCACACTGTAAAGAAGAGACGTGGGTAAAGCAAGCGTCCCGCTTGCGCAAACAACACAGGCGGGACGCCTGCTCCACCCACGATTCCATACATAAAATGCAATATACTCTATTTTATAATTAAATTGTTTTTCAATCTCGCATCCACGATGCGCTCGTGTTCCGTTGCCATAAACCGTTGAATTTCTTCTTTGGCAATCGGCTCAGTCGCTCCCGACTGCATGGCGACCATCGCGCCCAAAGCATTTCCCATTTCACAACATTCCCCCACTGATTTTCCGCGCAACAGCGAGTGGATGAAACCGGCAGTAAACGCATCGCCCGAACCGCAGGAATCTTCCAGCGGCACGCGATAACCGGGAACATAAACCGGTTCCGCATTCGCAGCCGCATAAGCGCCCCGCTCGCCCAACGTCACCAGGCAGTGCGTCAGATTCCACTCCTCCATCATCCGTTCGCAGAAAGCGGGAATGCTTAAATCGGAAAATTGAAACAGATTACACAAATATAGCGCTTCGTCTTCATTCAATTTTAAAATATCGGTTGCCTGTAACGATTCGACGATGGTTTCGGTCGTATAACACTGCTTGCGCAGGTTGATGTCGAGTAATTTGATTTCACAGTCGCTGTTTGATAGCACTTGTTTCAACGTATTGCGTGAAACGTCGGTTCGTTGAATCAACGTGCCGAAACAAATACAATCCGCTATCGCCGCCGCGTCCAACAACACTTCGGTGATGGAAATATGATCATAGGCGACGCCGGGTGTAATAAAATAATCGGGTTGCCCCTTCGCGTCGAGTTCAATTTCCACCACGCCGGTCGGATGCGCGTCGTCGGTTTGTAAGAAACGGGTGTCCATCCCCAACGCCTTCGCCTGTTCCCGCGCTTTTCGCCCCCATTCGTCATTTCCCAAACGGCTGACGATCCAGCCACGGTCGCCCAGCGAATTCACCCGATATGCAAAATTAAAAGGCGCTCCCCCCAATTTCGCCCCCGCGGGCAGCAAATCCCACAAAATTTCTCCGAATGCGATGATGGTATTTTCAGACTCCATTTTGTTGCAAACTCCAGCAAAAAATAAAATATAGTAGCGCAGACGTTTTATCTGCGCAACATAGAAATCCGGAAGGCAAGGGCAACACCAACCAAACCGGGATCGAATCATTCCGATGTTCCAACAATCTTACGATTGATTGACTTGAAAGATGCTATCATTGTTTTATTCATTATGGAATGAAGCCATTCTTGTCTCCGTACAAAAAGTTTTTGTGACATCAATAATTACCAATTGCATCCATAGTGAATTGGTTGAGAGGCTTTGCGAAACGACGCTCCGTGTTTTTTTGTTTCAGTATCATATTTCGCGAACCTGGTTTTTCTCTTGTCTTGAATACGGCATTGCCGTATAATGAAAAGATGAGAATCATCGAGACTTCACTATTTACGAAACTTTTACCACGTTATCTTGATGACGATGAATATCGGTCTTTGCAGGGATATCTCGTTGAACATCCGGATTGCGGCGACATAATAAAAGGCAGCGGCGGAGTGCGAAAGATGCGGTGGGCATCCAACGGCAAGGGGAAAAGGAGTGGTGTCAGGGTAATTTATTATTGGAAAGGTCATGTCAATGAGATTTGGATGCTGACGATCCATTCAATACAGGAGAGAGTTTCCATTGAAAGTCATATTGTAAAGCAAATTGCGGAGGAAATCGAAAGTGAATAAAAGAGACATCGGTCAAGAAATACTGGAAGGGGTAAGAGAGATTAAACAATACAAGAAAGGGAACACGACATTGCGGATTCATGAAATAAACGAGCCACGATCACCAAAAGAGATTCGTAAAAGACTGAATTTGTCCCAATCCGCTTTTGCAGGTCTCCTGGGGGTTAGTTGCCGTACTCTTCAGGATTGGGAGCAAGGACGCAGGCGGCCTCAAGGACCCGCTAAAACGCTGTTGCGTATTGTCGACCAACACCCGGAAATATTTATCTCAGACAAGCGCGAATATCCTCTTTCGCTAAATGAGGGTAGTCATCGAGAATCTCTTCCTCACTCACTTCGGAAGCGAGCAAGTCAAGAATGAACTCAACGGAAATACGAGTTCCTTCGATGATTGGTTTTATTCTTCAAAAATCTTCTCCAAAAACTTCTTCATAGTTCATAATTTTTAGTTTCCCTTCCCGATACGCTTTTAATCGCATTTCCGCCTCATCTGCCCATACGGCCTCGATTTCCTTGTCGATTCCGTTGAAACTTTGAATGAGTTCCTCGATCAGAAGAAATCGATCCGGTGAATTGAGTTGCCGTGCTTTTTCCAATAAGGCTTTTCTTGATTCCCTTATTTTAACCTCTCTTTTTTTATATTAAAGAAAATTAATTTTATAGAATTGCAGCGGATTGGTACAGCAACGTTGTCGTGTTTTTGATAGCCGCATCATTTCGGCACCTTCTCCCAATCCCGGGCAAATTGGGTGATGCCCGCGTCCGTCAGCGGGTGCTCGAACATCTGGAAAAACAGCGATTCGGGAATCGTGGCGATATCCACTCCCGCCCGCAGGCAGGAAAGCACGTGATTCTGCGTCTTCAAACTGCCCGCGATGATTTGCGTCTCGAATCCGTAATTGTGCTGAATCGTGACCGCGTCGCCGATGAGAATATCGCTTTCGTTGGCATACGCGTCGAGGCGGCTCAAGACGATGCTGATGTAACTCGCTCCCGCTTTCATGGCCAGAAACGCCTGCGTCGACGAAAAAATCATGGTCACGTTGACGCGTACATCCTTCTCCTTTTCGAGGATGGAAACCGCTGCCAGCCCTTCCAACGTCATCGGAATTTTGACGATCACGTTCGGCGCGATGGCGGCAATCTGTTGCGCTTCGTCGACGAATCCTTCCGCCGTTTTCGCCATCGCCTCCACACTGACCGGACCCGGCGTGATCGAACAGATTTCTTCCACCACCTTCGAAAATTTACCTCCCGTTTCCGCCAATTTCGAGGGATTGGTGGTAACTCCATCCAACAAACCGGTCGCCTGCGCCCGTCGAATCGAATCCACGTTGGCCGTATCCAGAAAAAGTTTCATGATGCTCCTTTAGTTTATCGCAAAATGTATTAAATCGTTCAACGTAATCTTCACATCGGGTGGGTCGCCCAATTCGGGAACCACCGCATCCGCTTCGTGGAAATCCTCGTCGCCGGTATAGCTGCTGATGGTGATGATACAGCGCATTCCCGCCGCTTTCGCCGCCAGCAGGCCGTTGCGGCTGTCTTCTACCACCACGCATTCATTCGCCGCGAATCCCAAGCGCGCCTGCGCCAGAGTATATATTTCCGGATCGGGTTTCTTTTTCGAAACCACGTCGCCGGCAAGGATCATAAATCTATTCTTCCGTTCCGTTCCCAACATGGTCTCGACTACCCGATTCACCGCTCGCTCGTTCGACGTCGAGCACACCGCCAGCGGTATCCCGTCCGCGATGGCTTCATCCACCAGCCGTTTTACGCCGCTGCGCAGCGGCAACTCCCCGCCTTCGATGATCCGCATGAACAAATCGGTCTTCAATTTATGCAATTCCCGAATAAAAGAGTCTTTCTCGGTGACGCCGGCGGGCCATCCGGTTTGCTCGAAGTAATGCTGCATTCGTTCTTTTCCGCCGGCGATTTTCAGCAATTCGCCGTACAAATCCACACTCCATTCCGCGTCGAGACCCTTCGCGCGAAAGGCGCGGTTGAAGGCGACGCGGTGCCCATCCCGCTCCGTGTCCACCAGCACGCCGTCACAATCAAAAATCAACGCCTTCATCATTTCCCTTTCCCCTCGCTTCCGAATAATCGAATATAATCCACTACGGTTTTCCGAATCGCCTCCATCTGCGCCGTCAATACCTTCACCGGTTCGTATGCCTGATGGTCCTGATGATAATTCACGAAGCTGTCGATAAAGGTATATTTCAATTGGGTGGAGATATTCACTTTGGCGCAGCCGAGCGCGATACAACGCTTAAATACGTCGTCCGACAAACCCGTTCCGCCGTGCAGCGCAATCGGCAATCCCGTTCGTTTCGCGATTTCCTCCAGACGGTCGAAGGCGATTTTCGGTTCCCCTTTATAAACGCCGTGCGCCGTGCCGATGGCGGGGGCGAATACCGCCAACGGCAAGTCCTTGCAAAACATTTCCGCCTTGTCGGGATCGGCAAGATAGGCGTCTTCGTCCGCCACCGATTTGTCGTCTTCCACCCCGCCGATTTCCCCCAATTCCGCTTCCAGACCCACTCCGGCGGCGTCGGCCATCTCGAACACCTGCCGCGTGATCGCCAGGTTTTCCTCGAACGGTTTGGCCGAGGCGTCGATCATGACCGACGTCCATCCCGCGTCGATGCACTGCCGGATGAAATCAGGATCCTTGCAATGATCGAGATGCAACGCCACCGGCACGGGCGAATTCGCCGCAATATCCTTCATCCAAGTGACGACGGTTGCGTGTCCCCACAACTGCACTGTTTTTACCGACGTCTGAATGATGATCGGGGCGGCCAGTTCTTCCGCCGCCGTTACCGCCGCTTTGGTGGAAGCGTAATCGACGGTATTGAACGCGCCCACGCCATATTGTTCTTTTCCGGCCTTCGCCAGCATTCCTTTCATGCTTTCCAGTCCCATGATTTCATCCTCGATCTGTATTAGATTTCCGCATACACCGCCCGTTTCACCGCTCGCACGATATCCTCGACCTGCGGAACACACGCCCGTTCCAACGCTTCGTTGTATGGAATCGGTGTATTCAATCCCGCCGCGAGTTCAATCGGCGCATCCAAAAAATCGAACGCCTCCGCCTGGATGATGGATGCGATATCCGATGCCACCCCGCCGCGCCGCACCGCTTCCTGCACGATCACCACATGCTCGGTTTTTCTCACCGAGGCAAGAATCAGATCGACGTCCAACGGAACCAGCGTCCGCGGATCCACGATTTCCGTTTCGATGCCTTCCCGGGCAAGCTGTTCCGCCGCTTCCAGCGAACGGGGAATCATGTTCGACCATGCGATCAGCGTCACATCCTTTCCCGATCGCTTGATATCGCCCTTTCCCAGTTCGATCAGATATTCTTCCTGCGGCGCATA
>QZKN01000141.1 GCA_003598175.1 Candidatus Omnitrophota bacterium | reverse complement strand
CCCATCAAGACCCTCGTTTCCGCCCTACGGGATTATATTCGCACGGGTCAACTTCCTCCTTTCCCTCCTGTCATTACTTCAAATGACTGAACTGTTACGTCGCTTTTTTTGCCGTCTTTTCACAAACGAGAAGCCGGTGGACGAACCGAATCGGAATCTTACTGCGACTACAGAAACAACAACAGGAAAACCGTCTGCTTTTGCTTTTGGCCTTGATTCTTTTCTTTTGTTCCGTTCTTTTTTCCGTACAACCGCATCCTGAAACCGGATTGGGGATTCTGTTATCTGTTGCCGCGGTGATCCTTTCGGCGACCATCGGAATTTGTACATATAATTCGCGAGAAAAGGATGGCATTCATTGCTTTCTCTATCATTATCCCATTTTACGGAGCGAGCTGTATTGGAGTAAATTCCTTTGTGGATTGATTCTTGCCTGTCTACCTGCCATTGTGTTGGTCATCTCTGTCTCCGTTCTGCTTTTGGAGCAGACGCATTTTTCTCCGACCGATTCCATTTTCCACATGTTGAAAAACCAGCGATCGTCCCTGCATTTTATTCTGTTCATGGTCGGGCTTTTGCCCTATTGTTGCGGTGTCCTTTTCACTCACGCCATCCGCCATCCGATTTATGCTTTATTGGAATCCATACCCGGTCTGGCTCTTGCTTTCTCTCTCTATTTTTTTCTGCAATTTTATCCTCTCACACAAATCTTACAGGCTTATGTTTACCAGATTGGCGCCCATGACAAAGTCATACAAATCCTCCCCGTGTTTTCCTGGATCCTGTTCCTCCTTCTTGCCGGTTTGGCGCTGGCGGGATGGCGAGCTGCAACCGACAGGAATCTTTTGATCGGAAGTATTTTGTATCGGCAATTGTATATAAGTCGTTTATACCTTTTCGTTGTTGCTGTTACGGTTATTCTCGTCAAAGTCGGTTGGGTGGATTTGTTTTATTTGATCACCGGCATTCACCTGGGTATCGGGTAAGGAGTCATGCATCATGAAACACATTACGAATAGATTCATGGAAACAATTATTTTTCTTGCGATCTTTCTGACTTGTTTTTTTATCTGGACCGAGAAACAATCCACCAAACGATTGCAGGAAAACGCAGTGGAATATGCCAAAATTGTAAACCAGGCGTTATGGGACAAGTATGGGCCGGGCAGTAAATACGCTTATTTTAACGCCTATTTGGGACGGGATTATTCGCAAACCGGTATCGGATATCTAGTCAACGAATGGGGGGAAAATCCATGGGAAGCCGTGGCGCAGACCACTGAACATACAGGCAGTACATTGGGATTTGTCGCCGCGCCGCAAGCCCCGCAGTGGTTTGATGAAACACTTGATCGTACGGATGATGCGGTCAAGCAATTGCAAAAGGCGATGGACAAGGGATTATATCTCGCTGCGCCGGATGAAATCGATTTTGCCACGCCTCACTATCGTGTATTGAATTTCCAATCTGTCCAGAACGCTGCCAAAACACTGCGCCATTGGGCAATGCGCGACTGGCTGCGGGGTAATCACCCGCAAGCCATCGATCGATTGGGTGAAATTATCCGATTCGGCAATGTGTTGAAAGCGGGTCCTACTCTTATCGAACATTTGATCCGCATCGCCGTTCTTTCCATTGCGCTGGACGGGATCGATTTTCTGACATGGGCGAATCCAACTCTGCAGGATAATCAGCAGATATTGACTCTTTTGCAACAATCGAATCCGCAGGAGTGGAACTATCCGCCTTATATGGAAAGTTGGCTTTATCTGGTTTTGGATAATTGGTCTTATTTTTCTCAGTTTTCGCCGGAACAAATGGCGGCATTTGTTCTCTTTGAAGGAACCAATGATTCTCAGAAACCTAAGGAAGTCGATTTCGCTCTGCGTAAAGCCAATATTGTTCCCAAAAATCCATTAAGCATGCTGGAAGTCTCATCCATACTGAACAAATGGACGACCCTGCCGACGCTTCGTAAACGCGTGCATACCGTCTCTCCTGCCGTTTATGAAACCGATCCGCTGCTTTCGCCTCAAGACGCCAGGAAAATGCCGGAAATCATTTATCTAGCTTCCCGCTACAATTCAAATGTGGCGGGTTATAACAAATTCAATGCCGATACGAGGTTGGAGGTGGCCAAATCGAAAGCGCTGGTGCTGCTCGCCGCCTATTGGGCGCGCCAATGGAAGGATGAGCACAATCGCTGGCCTAGTCTTGTGGAAGTCTACACGGAGTGTCCATTTAAGTATGTTGAATGGATCGAAACAGCTGATCCGACTCCACTCGTTAACCGATTTCTCAGTTTTCATGCTCCACCCTCGCAACATTATTATTATCCCGAGAAAGCCTTGTATAACGAACGTCACCCCGATCAGGTTTTTTATCCGTTGCCCTGGCCGAACACGTTGTATTTACACACCCGCCAGGATACGAAACTGCATCCCAAACGAACCGAACTGGTCGATTGGACGATGGGAACATTGCAGGCTTTCAAGCCGCTGGTTTGTTCCGTCACAATCAGCTCCTATGTAACGAAACCATTCGAGTTATTCGCTGATCCGCAGTATAAACAGGAAATGGAAGACTTTTTTTCCGACTATTGGGACGAGACGCAATTGCAGAGAGATTTGGACGCCCTTGCGCAAGAGCATCCCGACGGCAAGAAAGTGATTCAGTTCGCGGAGGAACTGGAAATTCGGCTCAATTTACCCCAAAAAAGTTATTGGGTCGCCCAGCCCGGTCCGGATAAGGTATTGGAAAGCGAATATTATGAAAGACATATGAGTGGGACGGATCGGTGGACTATGTACTATCCCAGCAATGGGATACAGAGCCGCGGAGACATTTTTCAACTGGTTGGGTGGGAGTATTAATGTCTTTAAAATTTTCCATTTCTGCGTTTTTCCTTTCCACGGATGGTTCTTACTATCGATTGTTTAACGATTGATTTGGAT
The DNA here is from genome assembly GCA_003598175.1 of Candidatus Omnitrophota bacterium. Taxonomy (GTDB): domain Bacteria; phylum Hinthialibacterota; class Hinthialibacteria; order Hinthialibacterales; family Hinthialibacteraceae; genus SURF-12. The sequence goes on along the minus strand of QZKN01000141.1, from coordinate 88,462 downwards.
TACCGTTCGTAATAAAGTACTCTATGTAGACCGGAGGTGCGTCAATGAAATGGATCTTACGTAGTGAAGAGTTGCGAAAAATTGAAAGGATCACACGAGAAAATCTCGAGAAATTAAGACATGAATGGAATACCTTCTGCGGGAACGACGCTCGAAGTGGCCAGGATCGTCAACGTGACGGTAACTGATGATACGCTGTCGGTGGATCTGGAAGACGGTCGCACAATTTCAATCCCCATCGGGTGGTATCCGCGTTTGGCGTATGGAACGTCAGCGGAACGAGCCCATTTTCAGATCAGCAGCGCAGGGTACGGTATCCACTGGCCCGATCTTGATGAAGACATTGGCATTGAAGGATTGTTGTTGGGGAAAAAGTCTACCGAAAGTCATACCTCATGGAAACGGTGGTTGCAAAGGAAGAATACATGCGAGACATTGTAGTGTTTTCGTTGTCATTCATCGATAAATAATAATGAATTCTCTTTTGTGCAACAGAATTGAGCTGCGAGAAGACTTATCCCCGCATGGTGATATCCCCGCGGCTGCGCAAACCGTTGGTGGCGTCGTAAGGCAGGCCGCGCTGCTGGGTGTTGCCGAGTTCGTCGGCGGTCGTGTCTGGTCCCATTCCCAATAACGCCCATTGATTCTCGCCGAGAGGTCGCAGGCCGAGCAATTCCGCGTTTCCCGGCCACAGAGCGCTGAAATTGTGATCGTTGCCCTCAATCATCGCTTCATTGTCTCCATAAAAATACGTGCCCGCCAACGCAATGACCAGGCGGTCGCTGGTGTTGGTGATATTGCCGAAAAAGGGATCGTTAGGGATGGCGGACATGTACGAAACCGGGCTGGTCAGATTGCCGAGAATGCATTTTTGATTGCGCACCGCGTCGTCGAGATTGTCCGGTGAGCAAAATCCCCATTTCTTTAGCCGTTCCAGCGCAATCGGAGAGCCTTCATCCCAAAAATCGACCAGCATGGCGTTGTGGTCGAGCCGGAACGCTTCGATTGCGGTTCCCAGATTCTTCATATCCGCCTGCGACCGCGCCACCTTTGCCCGGATTTGTGCGTTCATGAAATTCGGCACGGCAATCGCGGCCAGGATGCCGATAATGGCCACGACGATCAGCAATTCGATTAAAGTAAAAGCATGACGATTCTTCATTTCTTCTCCCCGGAATATAAATTTATCAATTCTATAGCAATGTGGTCCGTTTGTGGAGTGATATTTCAACATACGCCGGCGTGACGGTATTGATCACAACGCGCGATAGAAAAAACGATGTTCGTATATACATGGGTAAAGCAAGCGTCCCCGCTTGTGCGAACGACGCCGGCGAGAGGCCTGCTCTACCCAAGAAGATGCGTACGAAATGTTCGTACTCCTGCATGTTTAAATAAAAAAACGCAGGGGCGTTTTCTTACCCCTGCGCGATCAATTCAAAAATCCATCGATTAAAACTTTTTGTTATCGTTAATACAACATGAAATCGCCGATTGCGGTTTCGGCTCCCAGGTTAGCCCCGACGTTTGCATCGGCGCCGGACGCTACAGTATAAGGCGGTCCTTCAAACGGATCCGCGGTATTGATGAACGGGTGGTTGAATGTAACCGAGCTTGTTGATCCACCCAAATTCACGTTGGGAAGTTGCGCGCTGTCTTCGACGATTACGTTGTTTCCGTCAAAGACATTGCCGCTGCCGCTTACCTTCAAATTCTGCACAAGGTTGTCATCCGCGCCGTCCGGCGAATCAAAATAGCTGCCTCCCGCTTCGTCCGCGGTCAAAACCGCCACGTTGCCGCCTTGAAAGATGTTATTGTTGATGGCGGCATTCCGCGGACGTCCGGCCGTGTCCACGAAGCGGATGGCGATGGGATTGTTGACGAACGTGTTGTTCTCAATGGTGATATCCGGATCGTTTCCGTCGTTTTGAATGCGAATGGCAGACGATTTTGTATTCACTCCGAAAGTTCCTTGAAATACGCTTGAATTCATATTGTCAACAAACAACGAGTTCTTCACCGTTAATGCGGGAGTAAAACCGGATCGCCCGACCGTTCGTAACGCGCCGGCGGCCTGCCCCTCGTCTCCTGCCTGAGTCAAATTGTTGTGGAAAATACAACTATCGACGGTGAACGTGCCTTTTCCCGACGCGCTCAATCCATGCAGGCTGGTCGTGATATAACTGTTTTGCACGACAATATGATTGGCCTGGTCGCGGCCGCGAATGATCATACCGGTGTTATTGTTACTAAAAACACAATTATTGAAAGTGGCCCGAAAAGGCACCTCGGCAAGGTTGACGCCGGCCGAATTCGCATCGCCCTGCGAATATCCATGAAAATAAATGGCGTCGACGTTGCCGCGTTGATCGCCGACAGCGCCATTGAATTCGCAGTTGTTGAACGTATAGGTGTTATCTACTCCTCTTCCCGCCGCATCGACGGCGTTGTTGAAATTGATCAGCGCTTCGCCGGGTGAAACCACATCGTCATGGGCAAAGAGAACGTTGTTGAAGACGGCGTTGTGAGCCTGCCCGTTCATGCCGTATTGATCGCCATCGATCATGGAGGCTTGCAGGATTTCGATATTTTCGACGGTCAGATTCTTTCCGTAAAATGAAAGTGTAGCGATGTAATTGTCGTCAAGATCATCGTTGAAAACGCCATAAGAAACCGGATCAGCCGCCACGGGATTGATTTTGGGACGATTATTCGGATCTGCGCCGCGCAACGTGAACGGATCGCGGTTCTGCGCGTCGATCACTTCCAGAAATCCCGGACTCGCGGTATGGATGGGGGGCAATCCGCCCAACACCACCTGCTCGTCGTATTCCGCCCCGTCGATGATTTCCACTACATCGGCTTCCCCGTCAGTCAGTTGCGCCAAAGTAAACGAATTGATCGCCGCCTGAATGCTGGTAAATTGTGCGCCTGATTTCCCTACGGTTTTCGTCGTGGCGTAACTGCCCGTCGCCATGCATAACCCAAGCAAAAGAACGAAAAATCTCTTCATTTTCTAAATTCTCCTTTTTTAGAGTTCAAAGCATCAAACTGATTCTTGCGGTATGGAATCCCAGACATACACATGCGAAAATTCATCACCTCCCTTCCGTTTCTTCTCTTAAAAAACACGCACAGGTAGGGCAAGCGTCCCCTCCTGCATTGTGATGCAGGGGTAAATAGTGGATAATTCACGCTATTTGCACCCGCGAAGCGTATTTTTATCCTATCGCTGTGATTGAATCACTTTGAAAGGATATCATTTTCGATTGTTTCAACACCAAAATATGTATACGTCTATAAAACCACCGCGGGTCTATTATCGAATGAATATCAAATTGATGCAAGTGTCCTTTCCCTTTTTGTAACTTCAACTTTCATTGATCGACTCATTTCCATAAAAATACAACCGGGCGGCAAAGATGGCATTCTTTCAGTCGTTGTTTAAATCCGATGTGATAGTAACGTTTCATTGCAATTATCCAAAAATCTCCAAAAAAATTTCATAATCTGAAATTTCATGATAGAATTTGATTGGGACTTTACCGTGACAGGTAAAGTTTTGGGAAATTGGTGATATCGGAGTCTTCTATTACCTTGGGATGCTTGTGTGGGTGTGTTTTGTGTTTCCGTTGCGTACATCCATATTTCCCGTGGGCGTAATTGAAAAGTATTGATTACTGATTTCATAAATCATGATTGTTGGAAAGTGGAGATTGCATGATGAACTCTGTTTTTTCTGTTGTTCGAAGACGAAATAGGAACGTATTGTTGAAAGCCGGACTGCAAATCGGCATTGTCCTGGCGTTCATGATGGCGTCAAACGCATTTGCCCAATCGATTTCCGGTTCGATCACGGGCGAAGAGACCTGGTCGGGAACGGTTTTCCTCTCCGGCGATGTGACCATTACCGAAACCGGCAAACTGACCATCGCGCCGGGCACGAGAATCGAGTGTGAACCGAAATTCGACGATCAGGTTCGCGGCGTGAATACCTCGCGAATCGAAATCATCGTCGATGGAGGGATTCTCGTTGCGGAAGGAACCCAATCCGCTCCCATTCTTTTCACTTCGGCGGCTCAAATTCCGGCTAACGACGATTGGTATGGCCTGCGGATCAAAAGCGACGAAGTCATCCTGCGTCATTGTGTTATCGAATATGTCGATATCGGCCTGCTCATCGAACAAAATGGGCTTCCGGTCGTCGAACATTGTACGTTTCGCGAAGCCAAATGGGACGGAATCCGCATCGAAATTCCCGACAATTTCGTTTTCAATTCGTGCAAACTTGGCAACAACAAGAATTACGGTTTGTCTTCGTTGAAAAAAGCATCCATCACGCTGACCAATTGCATTGTGGAAGGAAACGAAAAAGAGGGACTCAACATCGACGGTCAAACCGTGATTTCCGGTTGTTCCATCATGAACAATGGAAGCTATGGCGCTTATCTTCGCGGGACGGGGTTGACGCATCGCATTGTCAATTCGTTGATTTCCGAGAATGCAAAAACCGGTTTATACACCGGAGCGGGGACGGTGTTCAATATCTCCGGCTGCACGATTGAACGAAATGGAATCGGCGATCCCCGCTCGCAGGCGGATGGAATTTATGGAACCGCCCCACTCAATATCACCAATTGCACGATCCGCGAAAATACCGGCGCGGGTATCTCTCTCGCCGCCTTGGGCGACATCGGCGTCACCGCGAACACCATCGTTGGCAATAAAGACGGTATCGTTTTCAATTCGAAAGACGCGATCTTGCGGCTCACCGGCGGCAATGATATTTACAACAACACGCAATATGAATTGAACAATCGAAGCGCCGCCGCGGTCATTGCCAACGACAATTATCTCGGCGAATTGACCACGCAGGAACTAACCGCGGGAAAACCCAATGTAACGAAAATTTTTGACAGCCGCGACGATCGGACCGTCGGCGAAATATTCATTTCCACTGCTCTCGTTTCGCCGTTGCAGCAAAGTCCTTCGCCCGACTCGGTCAGTTATTCGCGCACCATCCCATCCGGCGTTTCCACGGTGGCGGCCAATTTGATCGCAACGGATGTCCACTGGTCGGGCGTTGTTTTTTTGCCGGGCGATGTGACCATAACCGAAACCGGCAGGTTGACCATCGCGCCGGGCACACGAATTGTCAGTGATTCGGTCTACGACAATCAGGTCGGTGGGATTCACCCTTCACGGGTTGAAATCATCGTGGATGGGGGAGTGCTTTTCGCGGAAGGAACCGCAACTGAACCGATTCGCTTCACTTCTTCCGCCGATCTTCCGCTGAAGGACGATTGGTATGGATTGCGAATCAAAAGCGATCAGGTCACATTGCGTCATTGTATCGTCGAATATGGAAATACCGGCCTATTGATTCAACAAAACGGACTTCCCATCGTCGAAAATTGCACGTTTCGAGAGAATAGCCAGGACGGCATTAAAGTCGAGACGCCCGATACGTATGTTTTTAGCTCCTGCACGCTCAGCAACAATGCCGGCTATGGTTTTACCTCGACCAACAAAGCCATCATTACTCTCACGAACTGCCGCGCCGAATATAACGGTAAGGATGGCTTGAACATCGACGGCAAAATAACGATCTCACAATGCAATTTATCCAACAATCAAGGATTTGGCGCGAATTTGCGCGGCGCGGGCGCTGTTCATGTCATTCGTGATACGATTGTCATGGATAATGTGAAAACCGGTTTGAACACAGGTACGGGCGCGTCATTCAGTATTAGCGGCTGTACGGTCGCGCGCAACGGCGCAACCGGCGCTCGATTCAGCGCCAGCGGTATTGTCGGTACGACGCTGTTAAACATCAGAGATTGCACGATTCGTGAAAACAACGGCGCAGGGATTGTCCTGACGCAAATCGGCAATGATGGAATCACCGGCAATATCATTAGCAGCAACATTTACGGAATCAATTTCAATTCGCGCGCTTCCCTGTTAACCATGAGCGGCGGCAACGACATTTATAACAACGTTGAGTATGAACTGTATAATCAAAGTACTACCGCCATTATTGCTAACGGGAACTATCTCGGTGAATTGACCACACAGGAAATCATGGCGGGGAAAATCAATCTCACCAAAATTTACGATAGCCGCGACAATCGCGGCGTCGGAGAAATCCTGATTTCGTCTACGCTGGTTTCATCGATGTTGCAAATTCCCCCTCCCGCTTCCATCAATTATCGACGGACTGTCCCGGCGGATATTTCCATCGTCGCAGCCGGTGTGATCAACGGGGAAGCGACCTGGTCGAACACCGTATTTTTGTTGGGCGACGTAACCATAACGGAAACCGGCAAATTGACCATCGCTCCCGGCGCTCGAATCTACTGCGACCCGGTTTACGACAACCAGGCCGGCGGCGTCAATCCATCCCGTATTGAAATCGTGGTGAATGGCGGGATTCTCATCGCCGAAGGAACGCAGTCCGCACCCATTCTCTTTACTTCCGGCGCGGACGTTCCCGCAAAAGATGATTGGTACGGCCTAAGGATCATCAGCGACAAAGTCACCATGCGCCATTGCATCGTCGAATATGGCGATGTCGGTTTGCTGGTCGAACAGAACGGCCTGCCGGTCGTCGAAAATAGCACGTTTCGTCAGATGAGCAGCGATGGGATCCGCATTGAAGCCCCCGATAATTATACGTTTACCGCCTGTACGTTTAGTTTCAATGACGATTATGGTTTGAATTCCATTCGTAAGGCGTCCATTACGCTGACGAACTGCATCGTGGAAAGCAACGGCAAGGACGGTTTGAATATCGACGGAAAAACGATTGTTGCCGGCGGACGTATTGTACAAAATACCGGCTTTGGCGCGAATCTACGCGGGGCGGATTTAATTCACGACATCTTCAATGCGTATATCGCCGAAAACGTCAAAACCGGCTTGAACATGGGCGCGGGTACCAAATATACCATCACCGGCTGCACGATTGAACGCAACGGCATCGGCGGCGCCCGCACGCAGGCCGACGGAATTTACGGAACCGCTCCACTCAACGTAAGAAACTGCGTTATCCGCGAAAACAGCGGCGCAGGTATCGCATTAACCCAAATCGGTACGGAGGGAGTTACCGGCAATGTGATTCGCGGCAATAAATTCGGTATCACGTTCAACTCGCGGGAAGCGAGCCTCACTTTTTCCACCGGCAACGATATCTACGACAACACCGACTATGAATTGAACAACCAAAATATCGCTGCCATCATCGCCGACGGCAATTATCTCGGCGCATTGACCGCGCAGGAATTAAGGGAAGGGAAAACCAACCTGACAAAGATTTATGACAGCCGCGACAACCGCAACGTCGGCGCGATCAACATTCGCACCTGGTCCGATACGCCGCAAATCGTGATTCCGCCGACGCCCACCCCCATTCCGCCGACGGCGACGCCCCTTCCGCCCAGTACGCCGTTTCCGCCGACATTGACGCCCACGCCGACTCCGATCACTTCCGCATTCATTCGCGGCGACGTGAATTTGGATGGGCGCGTCACGCCCGGCGATGCGCAATCTGCCTTCGATTTGTATATCAAAATCATTTCCGGCGAAATCACCGCCACGCCTCCCTTCACGCCCGGCACGGACGTCTGGGCCGCCGATTTCAACGATGATCTGCGCATTACGCCCGGCGACGCGCAAGCCATTTTCGACCACTATATCGCGTCCATCAGCGGTAAAACCGTCAGCCAAAGAACCGTCAGCGCGATCGGCCTGCTTCCCGCCTCGGCGGCGGCGGTCGAAGTCGGAACGGTGGAAGGCAATCCCGGCGACACGGTCGCCGTACCCATTCGGGTAACGCAGGGCGTCAATATTCGCGCCTTTTCGTTGGATTTGACTTATGACGGGAGCCGCCTGGAATACGTTGGTTTGGATCGAAGCGGCACGACCAGCGAAAGCTTCTCTTCTGTTGTGGGAATCAATTTGACAAATAAAGTGGTCATTTCCGGTTTCGCAGGTTCAGCGGATGCTGTCGCCGGCGATGCGGTGTTTGTAAAGGTCCTATTCAAAATTCTTCCAGCGGCAACCGGATCGATTTCGCTTGTTCCCGGTGAATTTCTCGACGATTTTGCCGGCGCGCTGGGAATATCAGGCAGCGTGAATGTAATCGGGACTCTGAATTTCGTTCTATCCGTCGGACAGGTCTCCGCGCAGGTGGGCGAGATGATTATCGTTCCCATCCGCATTCAACACGCCAATTCCATTCGCTCTTTCTCGTTCGATATCGACACGGATTGGGATGCATTACGATATGTACGTGTTGAAAAAGACAATACGTTGACGCAAACCTTCTCTTCGCTGGTCGGCATCGCCAATACCAACGGCGGCATCACCATCGCCGGTTTCGCCGGAGGCGGGGATCCCGCGCAGGGAGACGGCATCCTGGTCGGTCTTGTTTTTGAAGTGATGGACGGCGGAGATGGGCTGATTCCGATTTCGTTGACCAATCCACTCGACGATCTCGCCAACGCCCAAATCCATGCGGGTGAAATCTCCATTCAAGTCGATGTGCAAAATTGGTTGATTTACTGAAATTGAATCAGCAATCGCAATAAAACAAAAATTCCCCGCTTCGATTTACTTGGAGCGGGGATATTTTCATCGGCAGAAGTTTCCGCTCGGATTATTCCGCTTGCGATTGATAATATTTCATTAGAATTTGCGCCACTTCCGGTCGAGAGAATTCCGGCGGCAACGCTTCCCCTTTTGAAAGCATTTCGCGTACTTTGGTGCCGGAAAGCATGATGAAATCCTCTTTCGTGTGGTCCGGAACGTCACGCATCATGACCACCTTGTTCAATTTTTTGGACCAGGCGGTGTGGTCGGCTTCGAAAATTTCGATTTCCAATGCGCCGGCCGGCACTTCTTCCCGAAAGATGGTTTGCGCATCGAACGGGCCGTAATAATCGCCGACTCCGGCGTGATCGCGGCCGACAATTAGGTGGCTGCAGCCGGTGTTTTGGCGGAAAATGGCGTGTAATACCGCTTCCCGCGGACCGGCGTAAAGCATGTCGAAACCATAACCGGTAATCAGGACCGTATTGGGAGGGAAATACAATTCCACCATTTTGCGAATACTGGCGTCGCGCACGTCGGCGGGAATATCTCCCTTTTTCAGTTTGCCAAGCAACATGTGAATCAGTATGCCGTCCGCATTGACGGCTTCGTACGCCATGCGGCACAGCTCTTCGTGCGCGCGATGCATGGGATTGCGGGTTTGGAAGGCGACAACCTTTTTCCAACCGAGTTTCTCCATTTCCGCGCGAATCTGGTAAGCCGTGCGGAACGTTTCCGGGAACTCTTTTTCGAAGTAGGAGAAACTCAAGACTTGAATTGGACCGGAAATGACGGTTTTACCAACGGAATTGAAGGCGGCGACGCCCGGATGTTTGGGATCATCGGTGCGGAAAATCTTGTCGGTCATCATTTTCATTTGTTCGTCGCTGAATTGTTCGATGGCTTCCAAATCCTGAATGGCAAGAATCGGATTCCCTTCCACGTTGGGATCGCGAAGGGCGATTCGTTTGGCGCCGGCGATGCTTGATGCGTCTTCGACCATATTCACGATGGGCACCGGCCAGAACAGGCCGTTCGCCGTTCGCATTTTTTCGGCGACGCTGACGGAATCGGCAACGTTCATATATCCGGTAAGGGGATTGAAATATCCGCTGCCGAGCATAACGGCATTGGCCGCGGCAGCCGAACAAACAACGATCGAAGGCAGGCCTTCCGCCTCTTTCAACAATGCGGCGCGTTTTTGTTCATCTTGTACGTAAAGCGGGTTCAAAGTCTCTGATCCGTGAGGTTTAACCATGACGACCTCCATTTTTTTTACGGCGCAACGTTGCGGCCGGTCTGATTCATTCGAATTATTTTTTTTGGGGAGAAATCCGTAAAACCTGGATAAAAAAATAACTAATAGGAAACTTTGCATCGAGTCGGACCGGATGTCAAGTGGAATGGATGGGAAGAAAGGTGGAAATTGAAAAGATAGTCAAAATTACAGGATATAACGGGATAGATCCGTATCCGCCACGATGCCGCTCAATTTCTCTTTTACGTATTCCGCATCGATTTTAACGGTCTGGCCGGCCAGATCGGGCGCTTCGTAGGAAACGTCCTTCAAAATGCTTTCCAGAATCGTGTGGAGCCGTCTCGCGCCGATGTTTTCGGTTTCCCGGTTCAACTCGGCCGCCATTTGCGCCATTTCCTCCACGCCGTCTTCGGTAAATTCGATGACGACCTTTTCCGTGTCCAGCAAGGCTGCATATTGGCGAAGCAAAGAGTTTTTCGGTTCGATTAAAATCCGTTTGAAATCCTCTTCGTCCAGATCGTTCAGTTCGACGCGAATGGGGAAACGGCCTTGCAGTTCGGGAATCAATTCGGAGGGGCTGGAGCCGTGAAACGCGCCGGCGGCGATGAATAGGACATGATCGGTGCGCACCATCCCATACTTCGTAAATACCGTCGATCCTTCGACTAACGGCAGGATATCCCGTTGCACGCCGGAACGGGACACGTCCGGTCCGGACCCGCTGTCGCGGCCGACGATCTTATCGATTTCGTCGAGAAATACGATGCCGGACTGTTCCACGCGATCGATGGCCTCGTGCACGATTTGGTCCATATCCAACAGCCGATCCACTTCTTCCTGAATCAGAATCTGCCGGGCTTCGGCGATATTCATGCTCTTTCGTTTCTTTTTCGAGGGCATGATCTTTTCGACCATTTCTTTCAGGTCGATTCCCAATTCCTCGAAACCGATGCCGGGCGGGACGCCGACGACGACGTTGCTGGCCCGTTCCTGCACGTCGAGTTCCACCATACGGTCTTCCAATTTGCCATCCCGCAGCATTTGGCGGAAACGTTCGCGCGTGGTTTTCAAGCGAGCATTCTGGTCCTGATAATCGTCTTCTCTTCGATTTTCTATCGTCGCGAGTGGACGAACCAGGTTGGGTGGAACCAACAGATCGAGCAGACGTTCCTCCGCCGATTCTTCGGCCAGGGTGTGGCATTCTACCGTTTTTTTGGCGCGTTCGCGGGTGACGGACATTTCCACCAAATCGCGGATGATGGACTCGACGTCGCGACCGACGTATCCCACTTCCGTAAATTTCGAGGCTTCCACTTTGATGAACGGCGCTTCCTCGAGACGGGCGAGTCGGCGCGCAATCTCGGTTTTTCCGACGCCGGTCGGGCCGATCATGATGATGTTTTTGGGGTAGACTTCCTCTTGCATCTCCGCATCGAGCATACGCCGCCGCGCCCGGTTTCGCAGGGCGATGGCCACAGCTTTCTTGGCGTCGTCCTGGCCGATTATATATTTATCCAGCTCTTCGACGATTTGTTTGGGCGTCAGACCGGGCAGTGCGGATTCGGTTTGCTCGGAACATTGCATTGGTTGTAAGGGTTCAGCCATTCTTCTTTCCTGTTCTTGGTATGGTGAAATTCCATCCGGATTTTGTATCACATGTAAAACGCCGGCATTCACTTCGTATGATTCCGGTTATTTTTTTTCTTTTCCTTCTCTTCCTTCTCTTCTTCGTTCGGCAACGATTCAATCAGGATATGATCGTTTGTGAAGACGCAAATCTCCGCGGCAAGTTTCATGGCCTCCTCGGCGATGGTTTTCAGCGGCAAATCAGTGAATTTCATCAGCGCTTTGGCGGCGGCCTGCGCGTAGGGACCGCCCGATCCGATCGCGATGACGCCATCGTCGGGTTCGATCACGTCGCCGGTTCCGGAAATGACCAGGGTGATTTCCTCATCGCAAACGATCAGTAGGGCTTCCAGGTGACGAAGCATCTTGTCGGTTCGCCATTCTTTTGCCAGTTCGACGGCGGAACGGGTGACGTTGCCGTTATATTCATCCAATTTGGCTTCAAATTTTTCGAACAGCGTAAAGGCGTCCGCCGAAGTTCCCGCAAATCCGGCCAGAATTTCGCCGTCGTACATCGTGCGCACTTTTCTGGCCGTGGTTTTCATGATGGTATCTCCCATCGAAACCTGGCCGTCGCCTGCAATCACCACTTCGTTTTCCCGCCGTACGGACAGGATGGTTGTGGCGCGGATCGGCGGAATGGCATTTGGATACTTGTTCAACAGCGGTTCTCCTCTTTTATTTCTCTCTCCATGACTCATTATGGTTTCATGGTACCTTTATGATGGTTCCGAAAAAAATATCTTGTCATAAGGATAAATCAGTATTTTACCCATATTTTTGATTAATGGCAGCGGCATCGAATAAAACAGATGCTGCCGTGTTCATCTCGCGGGAAACGGAAAACTCACGTTGGGGGTCTGCAACATCCGATTTTTTCTGCGAATTGACTTCAATCGTTATCCTGACGGTAGTTTCAAAAGCAATGAGAATGTACAATAAATTATTCCACTGCATATCGAAAAACAAAATCACGTTTCGGTTGCCGGCCTGTTTCCTTTTCCCGCTTCCACAACCGACGCTTCGATATGAAAACGAATTTTTTGACAGGCGCGATTGATGAAAAGCCTTTATCTGGTCGATTTCGATCATACCATTTCCAAACGGGACGTTTGGGATTCCATTATCAGAATGTTTGCTCCCGATGAGTGGAAAGAAATTCTCGACAGTTATCTGCGCGGCGATATTTCCTCACGCATATGCAACATCCGTCTGGCGAAATTGATTCAGCCGCGCGAAGAAGAGGCGCGGAAGATGGTTTATTCCATCGGCATCGATCCCACCTTTCACCATTTCGTGAACTGGATCGAAGACAAAAACGTGGAAATGATCATCGTTTCGGACGGATACGATTACTATATCGATTTGTTGTTACAAAGCGAAGGATTGAGTTATCTCACCTATTTCAGCAATCGGATGGTGTGGACCGATCGTGGAATTGAAGTAGAATTTCCTTTATATAAGCAGGATTGTGAAAAAGATATGGCTCACTGCAAATGCCAACATGTGGTTGAGAAGGAAGGCGCGCGGCGGGTTTATATCGGCGACGGAGTTTCGGATGTCTGCGCGGCGACCCGGTGCGAAACCATCTATGCGAAACGCAATCTGCTTGATCATTGCCTTAAAAACCATGTGCCGTGCACGCCGTTCGACGATTTTCACGACGTCATTCGAGGCGAAGAAAACTTTTGGAACGAGGTGAAATCGGCGGAGGCCGTTTCGCCCGCGGTGAAGAACGATGAGTAAAAAACGAATAACCGTACCGGATCTGAAAAAAATGAAAGAGCAGGGAGAAAAAATCTCCATGCTGACCGCCTATGATTATACATTTGCTGTTTTGATGGATCATGCCGGAGTGGATGTCCTACTGGTGGGGGATTCTCTCGGCATGGTGTTTCAAGGGCGGGAAGACACCTTGCCGGTCACTGTCGATGAAGTGATCTACCACACGCGCGCGGTCAAGCGAGCTGTGAGTCATGCTCTGCTCGTGGCGGATATGCCGTTTCTTTCGTATCAGGTTTCGCCGGAAGAAGCGGTATGGAACGCCGGACGCATGCTTAAGGAAGGAGGAGCGGATGCGGTGAAGCTGGAAGGAGGTGTTCCGGCTTCGCGTGTGATTGAACGAATGGTCGACGCGGGGATTCCCGTCATGGGTCACGTGGGTTTGGGGCCGCAATCCGTCAAACTGCTGGGGGGACATAAAGTGCAGGGAAAAACGACGAAAGCCATCCAACGTCTGTTACGGGATGCCTTGGCCGTGGAAGCAGCGGGCGCATTTTCGCTGGTGGTGGAAGCGGTTCCCTGGCCGGTGGCGAAAATGATCAGCGAGCGGGTCTCGATTCCGACGATCGGAATCGGCGCCGGACCGTATTGTGACGGTCAAGTTTTGGTCCACGCGGATATGCTCGGCCTGTTTACTGCGTTTCAACCTCATTTTGTCCGGCGTTTCGCTTATTTGGGCGAGGAATCGAAAAGGGCATTTACCGACTATTGCAAGGCCGTGAAGGACGGTTCGTTTCCCACGTTGGACGAGAGTTATTCTCTCGACGAAAGCGCGTTGCGGGAATTTGAAGAAATCGAATCGTTCATCGAAGAGGATCACTGTTTATAAGCGTTCAGGATCGATTGATCACGAAAGCAACGCCGCCGTCACGGCGGCATTTTCGGTCAAGTCGGCAGGGCGCCGGCGTTACAATTGAGGCCAGAGTGAAAATTTATCGAACTATTTTGGAAATGCAGAACGCCTCGCGGGCTGTTCGCAACGAAGGGCGGGAAATCGGATTCACGCCGACGATGGGATACCTGCACGAAGGGCATCTGTCGCTGGTGCGAGAAGCGAAAAAGAAGGATCAAAACGTCGGCGTTTCGATTTATGTGAATCCGACACAATTTTGCCCGGGCGAGGATTTTGAACGCTATCCCCGTGAGGAAGCGCGGGATTTTACGCTTCTTGAAAAGGAAAATGTGGATTGGATTTTTTTGCCGTCGAACGAGGAGATATATCCGGACGGTTTTTCCACCTATATTGAACCGCCGAGCTCCAGCCGGGGTTGGTGTGGAGATTCGCGACCGGGTCATTTTCGCGGCGTGTGCACCATTATTGCCATCCTGCTCAACATCGTTCGTCCCACGCGCATGTATCTGGGGCAAAAAGATGCCCAACAGGCGGCTGTTATCCGTCGTTTGGTTAAGGATTTACGGTTTGGAACGGACATTGTGGTTTGCCCGACCGTGCGGGAATCTGATGGGCTTGCCATGTCTTCCCGCAACACCTATCTTTCTTATGAGGAACGCCGATCGGCCTTGATTCTGTACGAAACCTTGTTGAATGGAATCGAGTGTTATCACGGCGGCGAATGCGATGCGGAAATGATTCTCCTGAAAGGTGCGGAAAAAATCAAAGCCGTACCCGAAGTTAAACCGGATTATCTCGGCATCGTGCATCCGGATACGTTTCAATCGGTAAAAACCATAGAAGATGGAAATTTGTATATCGGAAGCATTTACATTGGCAAAACACGTTTGATCGATAATATGATTTTTCAACGAGAAGGATAGCAGCCATGTACCGCCATATGCTCAAATCGAAAATACAGGAAGCGCGGGTGACCGGAAAAGAAATTCATTATGCCGGCAGCCTGGCGATCGACATGGATCTTCTCGAAGCGGCGGATATTTGCTGCGGCGAGGAAATTCACGTTTACAACATGAATAACGGGGCTCGTTTGACGACTTACGCCATTCCCGCGCCGAAAGGCTCCGGTATTATTTCCGTCAAAGGCGCCGCCGGGCGATTGATCGAAAAAGGGGATGTTCTCCTGATCGTTTCGTTTGCCATGTTGGACGAAGACGAATTGAAAACGTATTCCCATCGAATCGTTTACGTCGATGAAAAAAATCATTTAGTACGGGTGGAAAACCGCACGGAAGAAGATTATCTCGTTTCTTAACAATCCTTACGCCGGGGAGAAGGGTATCGAAATGTCAATACATCGGAGTTCATTCCTCATTTTGGGTTCCGGCGTGGCCGGATTGTCATTGGCTCTCAAAGCCGCTGAGCACGGAACCGTCAATCTCGTCACCAAAAAAGAAGATTTCGAGTCGAATACGAATTATGCGCAGGGAGGCATCGCCGCCGTATTGGATGGCAGCGACTGCTTCGAAAATCACATCCATGATACGCTGCTGGCCGGCGCGGGCTTGTGCCATCGCGATTCGGTCGAGTTGATCGTGACTCACGGTCCAAAGGTCATTGAGGATTTGGTTCGGATCGGAGTGGAATTTACAGAAAATGAATCCGGAAAACTGGCGCTGGGTCGAGAAGGAGGCCATTCGTTCCGCCGCATCGTACACGCCAAGGACCTGACCGGAAGAGAAGTTGAAAATGCGTTGTTGAGCAATGTGCGCAATCATGCGGATATTCAAGTTTTTCAGCATCAGGTGGCGACCGATTTTATTTTAAATGAGAAAGGCAGATGCTGCGGCGCATGGGTGTGGGACGAGCAGGAACAGCAGATGAATGTTTTCCTTGCCAGCGTCACAATACTTTGCACGGGAGGCTGCGGCCTCGTGTATTTGTATACTACCAATCCACCCATTGCGACCGGCGACGGCGTGGCGATGGCGTTTCGCGCGGGGGCGAGGATTTCCAACGTCGAATTCGTCCAATTTCATCCCACCGCGTATCAACCGAAAGAAGACGAACGCCCGTTTTTGATCTCGGAAGCGGTGCGGGGCGAGGGCGCGATCCTGCGCACCGGCGACGGGACCGCGTTTATGGAGCAATATCACAATCTGAAGGATCTGGCTCCACGCGATATCGTGGCCCGCGCCATTGACCGGGAAATGAAGACGCGCGGGGAAAAATGCTGTTATCTCGACGTGACTCATCTCGGCATCGATTTCTTTCGCCGTCGGTTTCCGTTTATCTCGCACTATTGTGAAGAGAATGGGCTGGACCTTACGAAAGATTGGATTCCCATCGTGCCTGCGGCGCATTATATGTGCGGCGGCGTCGTGACGGATTTATGGGGAGCGACGGACATCCCCGCCCTGTTCGCGACCGGTGAGGTGGCGTGCACCGGCGTACACGGCGCCAATCGCCTCGCCAGCAACTCCCTGCTGGAGGCTCTCGTGTTCAGCGAACGAGCGCTGGAACGGTCCCTCCAGCTCGGACTGCACCAAGAACAGCCTTGCGAACCAAAAAAAGAGTGGGGAAAAATAAATTCTCATTCCGAACTCGAAGCGGTCCGCCTTGTCCACTGCCGCCATGCCTTGCAGGAACTGATGTGGAACTATGTCGGCATCGTTCGCTCGACGGAACGTTTGCAATTGGCGCTCAAACAACTTCAGGTGCTACAGGATGAAATCTTTTCGTACGTGAATAAAGGCTTTTTGTGCGCCGCCCTGGCGGAGTTGCGCAATCTGATGCAGGTGGCCGAATTGATCATTCTCTGCGCGCTGGAACGGAAAGAGAGCCGTGGATTGCATTATAATATCGATTACCCCGATCTGAGCGACCCGCCGCGCGATAGTGTGGCGGTGCGGGAGACAAGCGGCAGGCTTTCCATCAAATGCGTTCCAATCGGGCAGCAATAACGGTATGATCCAATCCCTCTAATCGAAAAAATATTGGCCGGCCCCTGATTTTTTACCGCAAAATACCAAAAATAACTTGAGTTTCATGAAAATCGATGGTACATTCGACTGAAATTGGTCCACTGAATGATGAAGAATGAATCCGGCTGTTGTTTTTGTATGTTGTAAATATGTAAATTTAGTTTCGGGAAAATCATCTTCGCAGGATGTGTGATCGCGAAATTTAATGGGAAAGGATGGAGATCGATGAAGAAAAGTTTATGTTTATTTGCGTGTTTCGCTCTTTTGTTGGTTGCCGGCGCCGGTTTTTCGCAGGAAGCGGAGCCAGTTGCGTGCACTGACAGTCCGTCGGGGGCGGCAGGAGATTTGTCGATTCAGTTTAAAGGCACTTCCTCCGTCGGCGCTGCGGATCCGACGGGTCTGTTGAATATCATTCAAGGCCCCATTACCATCGAAACATGGGTTAAGTTGAATGATTACAACGATTATTGGACCGGCATGGTTTCGTGGGGATTCACGTACAAAATGGGAATTTCGGATGCAGGCAACGGCGGCCAGTTCATTTTCACGTTTTTTGGAATTGTGGATATTTTCAGTGGCTATGACGTGCGGCCGTTGGTGGGCGACGGATTGTGGCACCACTTCGCTGCCGCTTGGGAGCCCGGCGTGGGCGTTAACTTCTTCGTGGATGGCGCGGAAGTCGGATCTGTCGCGGAAACGCGTTCTCCACGTGTTCCGACAAGCACGAACTTTACTATTGGTGGTGAAGATGTAGGTAAGGTTCCGATCACGGCATGTATGGACCGTGTCCGCATTCACAACGCCGCCTTGACCGCTGCACAACTCGACAGCGTCGCTGCCAGTCCGAAAGCCCCGCTTGCCGACACGATGGTTCATTATGGCTTTGATGAAACACATGCGCCCTACATCAGCGCCGGTTCGGTTCATCTTGCCCTGTTTCCACAAAATGCAGTTGGACCTTCCTCTACGGCGCAATGGGATCTTTTCCGATAAAATACAACTTGATCCGACTCAATTAAAAAAGCGTTTTCGTCAGAAAACGCTTTTTTTCTGAGTGCATTTTTATCTTCGAGTAACGAGATCCGCTTTGTTTCCATCCTCGCAAGGATAGTTTATTCTTCTTCCGGTCGCGGTTGTGTCATGGCCGGACGGGAAACCGTAAAATTCATGGCTGTGATTTCTTTTCCGTCAGTCATAAGAAAGGAAGACTCGCCGAAATTGACGGTGACGGTGATTCCGTTGGCAAAGACGGTTTGTTGTACGCTGCGATCCCGCGTGAGAAAACGGTGTTCCGTCATTTCACTGTAGCCCACCTCGCGCGCGACGGCGCAGACATTGCGGTAACTTTGTAAAAACCGGTCTTTATTTTCCTGCCAATAGGTTTTCGTGAACATAAACATCGGCGGTGTGCCATAGAGGATGTTGAAAAGATCGCGCTTATCCCACAACGCCGGAAGTTTATTGTTGTAATCGCCCCAATACCATTGCGAAACCACACAATCATGATACACCAGTTCCCATAAAGGCAGACGATAGGCGTGTCCGAGTTGGAATTTTGCCACACGTTCGGGAATTTCATCCCAAATTCGAATCATATTCCGGCCAGCGTCGGGAACGCGATACGGTCCGAGGCTGAGCATGCCCTCAAAATAATGGACAAAAGGAACAGCGGCGTCGTGCCCGGTTTCGCTGCCGGTGACAAGCCGCATCTCTTCGCAAACGTACCGCAGCAGTTCCATTTTCCAATACCGACTCTCGCTACGCGTCATCGGATGATGGGGATGGTAACATTCCCGCCACGGCGAAGCGGTGGTGGTGTCGATGAAACGGCATTGGTAGGGAGACGATTCCAATTCGGCGGGGATGCGTTCTTGCGCATATTTCAGCGCTTGCTTATCGCACAAGACGCCGCACGGATACCACACGCCATCCTTGCCTTGCACTTCCCAGCCTTTGCGCCAATCACCGTTTTCGTCCAGCATGAGATCATCAGGCCAGGCGGCGGTGGTCCAATCGGAATGCACACCGTTCAGATGCTCGAAATTTGCGGGATTCATGGTGTCCTGGTAGATATCGTATCGGCTGGTGAGGATCCCGAGTTCATTCAGGGCGCGGAGATTGGCGGGGGATTGGCGATTGCTCCATAAAATACGGTCGATGCCCAAATCCAGCATGTCCCGCACGATGGCGAGCGAGCCCGAATCCCAACACCAGACATTCACCGCGCCGATGAGTTTGTCGACGTTAGGGTTTTCCCGCCGTTTCAGTTCCAATGTTTTGAAGAGTCCGGTTTCGATGGCGTATTGGCGATAGCGTTTGCAAATGGCGGTATGTCCACCGGTTTCGAAGAAAATATAACGGATGCGGCGCTCATAGCCGAATTGCCCTTTTTGCGCCTGCCACAGCGGAGTGACGCATAGGTTGCCGTTCGCGCGTTCGATGCGGATGGAGGCGTCGTCGGGAGTTTCGAGGATGGCGGCGTGACCTTTTTCTCCGTCCGTGACGCCCCAAAACGGCATGCAGATGCCATGCCCGCCATACGCGACCAATTGTCTGGTTTCGATGGTGGGATCGTCGACGGGATAGGAAATCCCTTCATTCATCGGCACGACGAGATACGTTCCGGCTTCACTGACGAAGGGATGAGGGTAATAGAGGGAAGAATCCATTTCTTCTTCCCGTGAAAGGGAGACAACGAATTCCGGATGGCTTTCATCGAGTTGAACAGTAATTTTCATTTCATCCATAAATCGAGTATCCAGCCATTGCATCTCAATGTTTCTCCCGTGTTGTTCGATTTGTTTTACGACGAGGCTGGGATGCAGCGGATTTTGTTTCCACGTTTGTTGCGTTCGCCGGTCGAGAACAGACAGCGTTCCCTCGACGCTGTGAAATGTGACCGTGAGCGCCGGATTTTCGATCGTGATTTCATCCGGTAGATTGGGATCTATGAGTTCCTCGATATTACCAAGTGCGATGAAGGAAAAATCATCCACCCAAACCGTCGCAGGATCGTAACCGATCAAGCGCGGATAGAGTCGGGCGACGCCGGCGGGAACAAGAAAACGGGACGACAACAAGCGCCAATCGCTGGTTCCTGATTGCGCGTTCTCGGCGAAGGTCCAATCGATGACTTCATTTTGTGCATTTTGTGTTACCACGCAAATCGTGGCGGAACCTTTGCCCTCGACTTTGATCCATGCATTCAATTCAAACAGATCGCCGGTGCGGACATTAAATCGGACGGAGGGAGAAAAACTCCAATCCTGCGATCCGCGATGCTCGATGCGAGCGGAGCGTTCGCGGTCGTGAGCGATTTGATCGTCGGAAAAGAGCTGTCCGACGCCGGCTTCCCTCGTCCATAACGATCCCCATTTTACGAGACCGCGTTCGAAATCATCGACGAAAAGGTTCTGAGGAGTGGCTTGTAAAATAATGAAAGAGGCGCATAAGGCCATCGTGAGTGAGATCATGATTCCCTCGTATCTCATAGGGTTGGTTTTCATTCCTGCTATTATGGCATTGGAGAGTGACGAGTGAAAAGAGATGAGAGTCGGCTTCATTCCTCCTTTTCAGTGGAGAAACCGTATCAATCTTGAATCAGGAGAGAAACAAATGTCTATAGAGGGGTGAGCGAATAGGCTGTGTCACAATTCAATATTGTAATTTATCGCCACAGCATATGGGCTATTACAAGGATTTCCTCTATCGTCTGCAGGGATGCCCCTGCAGACTCCTATGCCACGGAATAACCGTCCAAACTGTGTTCAATGGAGAATATAAGGTGATCCAGCTGTTCCGCCGTGGAAATAAGCGGTGGAACCAGCACAAGAGTATTTCCCAAAGGACGTAACCAGATGCCGTATTTGCGCAGATCAAAGCAGATCTTCGCCCCGACACGCTCTTCGAGAGTATAAAATTCCTGCCGACGTCGGCTTCGGCACAAATCGATGCCGGCGACGAGGCCGATTTGGTGGATATCGGCTACCGCATCACATCGTTCAAATAAATCGTCCAGCTTTTTCTCAAAATGGATGATCAGTGGTTGCAAGCGTTCGAGGGTATTGTCCTTTTCAAAGAGATCCAAACTTGCCAGCGCGGCGGCGCAGCCCAGTTGATTGCCGGTGTAGGTGTGGCCGTGAAAAAATGTGCGAAATTCGGAATAGGTTCCCAGAAAGCCATCGAATACCTGCTGAGTTGTCATGGTGGCGGCCAAAGGCAGGTAGCCGCCGGTCAGCCCTTTCGCAAGAGTCATGAAATCAGGCGTGACGTTTTCATGTTCGCAGGCAAACAGTTTTCCGGTATGGCCGAATCCGGTAAACACTTCGTCCGTGATCAGAAAAACCTCATACCGATCACACAATTCCCGCAATCCTCTTAAAAATCCCGGCGCTTGCGTCCGAATCCCCGCCGCTCCTTGCACCAACGGCTCGATCAGAACCGCCGCGATTTCGTGCGCATGGTTTTTCAAGGTTTTCTCGCATTGTTCGAGCGCTTGGGCCGAAATTGTTTCCGGCGATTCTTTTGAGGTGTATTTTGAGTAAACGGGATAGGGAACGGAAAAGTGTTTAAACAGCAACGGTCCGAATATGCTGTGAAACAGCTCGATGCCGCCTACACTGACGCTGCCGACCGTGTCGCCGTGATAGGCTTCGCGGAAACTGAGGTAGGAAGTGCGTTCCATGCGAGGGGGACGGCATTGTCGCCAATATTGAAAGGCCATTTTGAGCGCAATTTCGACGGCGGTGGAGCCGTTGTCCGAATAAAACACTTTATCCAGACTCGGCGGGGTGATTTCAACCAGGCGTTTGGCCAGTTGAATCGATGGAACGTTCGCGGGACCGAGCAAAGTGGTGTGAGCGACGCGGTCCAACTGTGCTTTGATGGCGTCAGATAGTTCTTTTCGACCATGACCGTGGATGGCGACCCAAAGCGAGGAGTTCCCGTCGAAATATCGATTGCCCTGTACGTCATAGAGATACACGCCCTCGCCCTGAGAAAAAATCAACGGCGGTTCTTGCAGATACTCTCTCATTTGAGTGAAGGGATGCCAAACAAAGCGTTGATCCCATTCTTCCAATTGGCGGATTTCTTCTAATGAGTACGCAGGCATTGTATAATTTTGCTCCATTGAATTGTCTCTTTTACGTTTTGCCAAAGAATTTCTCTGCTCGATTCCTCAAACAGGCGAGAATCCAAATAAGGAACCGATCCCAGAATCTCCACGTGGCCGATGGTTTGAATGGTTTCGATATTGTTCGCGTCCATATCGGATTCTATCAATGGTGTAGGTTTCGAGAAAAAGACGCCGGCCGGTTCGATTCCGCGCGTTCGCATCGATTCGAGCGTAAGCAGGGTATGATTCAACGTTCCCAGTTTGTTGGCGGACACGAGAATCACCGGTAAACCGAGTTCGCTGGCGAAATCGGCTACGGAATACTCTTCCGTGATGGGTACCAGCCACCCGCCGATTCCCTCCACTAGCAAGGCTTCGTAAGAACGAGCCAGTCCTCGTAGAAATCGAATTATTTCTGGTGGATGGATGGAACGCGCCTCCAAACTCGCGGCAAAATGGGGCGACGCCGGTCGTTTCAGGCAAACCGGATTCATGATGGATTCGGTTTCCCGAATCCCGGTCACTTTTTGATAAAAAAGCACGTCTTCGGAAATCAAATTGCCGTGATGAAGGATTCCGCCTGTCGCGATTGGTTTTACCGGACAGCAATTCATTCCGTGTTTCCGCAAACCCAGCGATAATAGCGCGGTGATCAATGTTTTTCCGATTTCCGTGTCCGTGCCGGTGATGAATAATCCATTCATGGTCATACGTTGAACTCGTTTCAAAAAGAGTGGCGTGCTTTTGGGGGGATAAGGAAAAATAAATGAATCTACAAAGCGTTTCGGTCATTCAAAATACGGGAAAAATCTTCAAGACATTCGACAAGGAAAACTTGTTTGCGCAAGTTTCTCAGAAAAGTTAAATCGTTGCTGTTACGAATGGAATCGATAAGAGATGGAGGGACGTTCGCAAATTTCAGGTTCAGAAAATCCACAACGGATTCTTTCGCCTCCAAAAGGCTGCCTTGTTCGATGCCCTGTTCGATGCCTTGTTCGATGCCTTGTTTCATGCCTTCTTCCATGGCCAATTCTTCAAAGGGAGCAATAAATGGCATTTTCTTTTCCTCCTGATATTGATGGATTTCCTTTCTGAATTTCTGTTCCAATTCTTTTGGTAATTTCATCAGGAAATCAATGAAGCGGAATAACGAAATGATTTCCGATTCGCTCATTCCCATTTCGAACAGATTTTTCATCATTGCCAGTTTCCAGTGATACCGACTCTGATGATCTTTTCGAGTTGCAAGAGTTTTGAGATGCGCAATGACAAAAAAGGCGAATGGATTTGAATCTCGCTTCAATTCATCTTCTTTTACCTGAAAGTCCAACAGTTTGATGGAGCGAAATTGCAAACTCACTCGACTACCCCATATAGTATATTCGAATTTCTCCGGTCGCCAGCGGGGATTGTCGTCTCCCAATACGGCAATGCTCATGACTTGTTTTTTATAACGGAGGTAAATCAGACTGTTGTAAATGTAAATGCGCTCGTCCAAAAGGTAATCGATTTGCGTTTGCACTTCGATATGGATCAGCACCCAGATTTCATCGCCGTTTTTTTTGAAGACCTTGACCAATTTATCGACATAGCGTTTTCCCACTTCCGCGTCCACAACAATTTGTTGAAATTCCTTGTCCAAAAATTCATAGCCTTTTTCCCAATCGATCTCGTCGTGGGACTCCGGGAAGAAAAAGTGCATGAATTTCCGGAAATAAAGTTCCAATGCTTCTTTCCAGAACGTATCGATATGATTCTGATCCTGAGTCATTGGTATCTCCGTAATTTTGTGGAAAAAAATCGAGGGCAAACTGAGTTGCCCTCGCATTGTATTATTCCAAATCGAAATGAATCAATAGGAATGGATCCTATTTATTCTGTTGCCTTCTCCGCCGACAGGGAAATGGTTTCCGGTTGCAGACCGGCTTTGGCCAGAATCATATAGAGCACGAAGCCGACGATGAAAGAATATACCGCTGCCGGAATGAATCCGCCAACGCCCAGGTTCGGCAGAATGCCGACGATGAATCCAACGATGACGGCAATGTAGCCGGCCATATTGATACCTTTTCTTGGTCCCGGCCATTGACCGCCGCACAGAATGTAATCGGCAGCCATCGCGCCGCATACCGGTCCGAAACAGGCGCCGATAAATCCGAAAAATCCGGCGAGCTGCCCTGCAATCCCGGTTACGGCCAGAATGATACCGATCGTTGCGCCGCCCATTGTCCATGCCATGCGGGAGATGCTGGGGATCATGGTGGAGAAACTATTGGCGATGATAAAGGAGCAGAAACAGGCCGGAGCCATGGATGCAATGGCAAAGAGGAGGAACATCAACTGTCCGCCGGTCATGGCGCCAATCGCTTGTCCAAACGTCCATGCGCCGGTTTCCGCATTCGCCAATTCGGGATTGTTGGCCATCACGCCCGCGATGGCGAGAATGGGGAGCAGTCCGCAGATGAAAATGGAAACAGCGACACCCACAAGTCCCCCCATTATGACGTCATTTTTGTCACGATTGTTCATCCCGAAATCGGCTCCGGCGGCGCCCGCGGTCGCGAAGAATCCGATGACCAGTTGAATCATTACCAATGTTCCTAAACCGAAACTGGGGGTATCCGTGAAATTGGCGACATCGAACTTTGAGATTCCTCCCATACCGGAAAAGAGTGCGTAAATGAGCATCACAAGTGGAACGATAGGTAAAAATTGTGAGATTTTCGCCACATAATTGATCCCTTTCACGCCAACAAAAGCGAACACGTAACCCCAAATGATTCCGAAAATTATAAACATAAGACTTCGAGGTTGAGGAGCGTTGGCGACGCCGTACATCGCATTCAATATGAACTGCGTGGCGTAATAGGTTCCAACGCTGTACCAACCAACCTGCAACGCGCCCATAAACAAACCGGGAAGGAAATAGCCGCCTTTATCGCCAAATGTCGATGTCCCGACTATATAAAGTGGATACCCGGTTTTCATACCCCACAACGCGGGAACAAGGTAAAAAAGGCCGAAGGAGATGAAGGCGGCAATGAAGAGACCGAGTACGGCCGCCGCAATCCCGCCGACTCCCAACGTCGTCGGCGCGAGTTGGTCATAAAACGCAATCCAGAGAAAAATACCTGCGTAAGAAGGCGCCGTGTTCATATACCACGGCGCTCGATTCTCCTGCGGGTTCGGCTTTGCCTGCTGAAGATAATCCGGAAGGGGATAACCATTACTTTCCATAATTCGCATTTCCTTTCTTTGTGTTTAATGATATAGGTCACCGCTCAGCAAAATGGAAGGATTTTTCATGTGAATCGTTTATCCGCATCCAACACTCACTCCCCACCTGCCGATGGATGATTTTTACTCGATTTTGCACTGATTTCAAAGCAGGGAAACACCCTGGAACTCGGTTGATTGATTCATTCGCATCATCCCCAGACTCAACAATAAGGCTTTCACAAACCGAAAATACCAATCCCCGGCTGGACAAACAGCAAGCCGATTATACGACGCGGGGGGGGAGGTATCAACTGGTAACGGTGGTTTTCGCCCAAAATTATTTCAGGCTTTGCACGACTTTGTTCGCGGCTTCGGCGAGACCTTCGGCCACGAGGAAGGGAAAGTCGGATTGATTGAGCAATTCCCGCGCTTCCGCCGCGTTGGTTCCCTGCAGGCGGGTGACGACGGGAACTTTCACTTCGACATGTTTCATGGCCTCGATGATTCCGCCCGCCACCCGGTCGCAACGGACGATGCCGCCGAAAATGTTGACGAGCACGGCCTTGACGTTGGGATCGGACATCAAAATGCGAAACGCGGCGGCGACCCGCTCGACGCTGGCCGTTCCCCCGACGTCGAGAAAGTTCGCCGGCATGGAGCCCGCCAGTTTCACCAGATCCATCGTCGCCATCGCCAGCCCTGCGCCATTGACCATGCAACCGACTTCGCCGTCCAGTTTGATATAATTCAAATCGTACTTGGATGCTTCGATTTCCAGCGGTTCTTCCTCGCTCAAATCACGTAGTACCGGAAAATCCTTGTGTCGGAAGAGAGCATTATCGTCGAAATTGATCTTCGCGTCCAATGCGATCACCCGTTCGTCTTTCGTGACCACCAGCGGATTGATTTCCGCCAGCGAGGCGTCGCAGGATTCGAACGCTTTATATAATTTCAATAGAAACGATGCGCAACCTTGCGCCTCTTTTCCCTTCAAACCGATGCCGTAAGCCAATCTTCTTGCCTGAAACGGTAAAAATCCGACGGCGCGGTCCACATACGCTTTTAAAATCTTTTCCGGCGAGCGGAATGCCACTTCTTCGATCTCCACACCCCCTTCTGAGCATGCCATCACCACCGGACATTCGCTGGCGCGGTCGATCACGACGCCGATATATAATTCCTGCTTGATGGGAAGCCCTTCCTCGATCAGAACCTTCAACACTTCTTTCCCTTCCGGCCCGGTTTGGTGGGTAACCAGTTTCATTCCCAGCATGGCTTTGGCGAAATCGCGCGCCTCGGCTGCGGAACGCGCCAATTTCACGCCGCCGCCTTTGCCGCGTCCACCCGCGTGAATCTGCGCCTTGACCACAACCACGTCCGTTCCCAAACGCTTGTAAATCTGTTCCGCTTCTTCCGGCGTATTGGCCGTTTCGCCACGCGGAACCGGAACATCGAATTTTTCCAGAATCCGTTTTGCCTGATATTCGTGAATTTTCATGGATTACTGCTCCTCCAAATTGAAATTCAATCATTATTTCACATTTTTGCAGGTGTATCTACGGCAAGTAATCCTCTCTCGCCGGGGAGAAGACTTCCAACGCGACCGAATCCTCTAGAATCGCCGCTCCATGCTCCATATTGGCGGGTATACACCACGCATCGCCCGGCTCCGTCAGAATGGTTTCCTCGCCGATTTTGAGTTGAAGCCGGCCGGAAATCAAATAGCCGGTCTGTTCGTACACGTGCTTGTGGATCGGCAATTGACTGTCTTTTTTCAGGCGAAATTCGGTCAGCAGGGTATTTTCACCATATACCAGCGTTTTGAACTCGACGCCTTCCAACGGTTGTTTGTAATTGGTTATTTTTTGTTTGTAAAACATGATGGCCTCGTAGACGAACGATTTTTTTGATCATTGTTGTTTGCTTTATCTTGATGTAGTATACGTATATATTATTTAGAGTATAATCCTAAGAATGGTTATTTCAGGTTGCTGTAGCTTCAGGAAGTGGATTATGGTACTGGTTGTGAAAAGCTCAAGTGAGGATGTTATTTCATTACCCTATTGGTTGATGAAAACTCTTAATTTAAATGAAGGGGATGAGATCAAAACGATCCTGGAAGGACAAACCTTAAGGATCACTTCATTGGATCAATTTTTTGCCTTACGTGGTACATTAAAAGATGACAAAAAATTTAATACAGCGATAGAATATCTCAATCAAGAATGGCAGGAATGGACAAAACTCAACTCTGTTTAGATACCGATGTGCTCATTAATTATTTGAAAGGGCGAGAGCCAGGGGCGTCAGCCGTTGAAAAGGCAGTCAAAGAATTACGGCCATTACTGTTTACGAACTTCTCTTTGGGGTTTCTCTTGCAAAGAGGGAAATTGGCGAGCAGGCGTTGTTGGGAGTGATGACTGTTTTGCCATTTGATAGTGGTATAGCAAAAAGAGCGGCTAAATTGCATGCCGAGCTGATAAGCCAAAACCAGAATATTGGGATAAAGGACGTGTTTATTGCTGCTACATGTCTTGTGAATGATATGCCACTTCTTACTTCTAATGAACGTCACTTCTCTCGCGTGTTGGAATTAACCGTAATTAACCCGGTTGCATTAATCGCTGACATAGCCATGGATGAAGGAAACATTTCAAATGTTTCTCCCCCAAATGCGTCTTAGCAAGTCCGATCCACTTCGCGCACAGGAGTATGTTCAAACTGTTTATTGAGAAAGGTCATCGATTTTTTGAGTTAATTCCTTCATCGTATCATGTAGTTTTTCTATTTTTTTCTCCAATTCCTCCACTTTTTTCGCATTCTCGGCGGATAATTCACTCCCCCGTTCCTGCCGAATTGCATTGATTGCGGACTGCGCCTGTTCCCGAATGTGTTTATTCGGGTCATCGTCGGCGATTCGCTGCAGCGGTGGGATCGCGTTTTCATCGCGCAAGGCTCGCAATCCGTCGATGGCGGCGTCGCGGATCGATTCGGCGGGAGAATTCATATATTTCAGGAGTAGATCGAGTGTTTCCTTGTTATTGCGTTTCGTTTTATAAGCCAATTTTCCCATGCCGCGCATGGCAGAAGTGCGAACGTTTCGGGGATAGGGATCATCCGCGAATTTCACGAGAGCAGGATACACTTTCGCTTCATCCAAATCCACCAAGGCGTCGAGAGCCGCCAGCCGGATTCTGTAACGGTAGGATTCCCGCTCCAAACCGCCGCGGAGTAAGGTATATACACCTTCCGCGCGATTGCGGCTGAGTGAACGAACAGCCTCGGCAATGACGTGGATGCTGTCATCGTTTTTATATACATGTTTCAACGCTTCGTTCACTTCATTGTTTTTATAATATTTACCCAGCGAAGAGACTACCGCGCGTCGGATTTTTGGATTTGGGTGATTGCAGGCATCCAACAGCGCTTTGCGCGCCTTGCCGAAATGAATTTTGCTAAGTGCATACGCCGCTTCTTCCTGAATCCGCCAGAAATGGTTGTGATTCAACGCATGGATCAAGGCATCGATCACCCGTCCCGACGTTTTTTGCGCCAGCGCCTGAATCGCTTTCATCTTCACGATAACCGAGGAACCGTATTGCAGGTCGTGCAGCAGCATGTCTTCCGACTTCTCGTGCTCGACTTCCATCAGTACGCGAAGGAACGGATCGATCACGACGCTTTTGGGCGCTTCCTCGCCGGCAAGAAAAAGGGTTTCGTTCAATTTCGTGATCTCGAAGGTCTGGCGGATGGATTCCGAGGCGGAATCGATTTCCACTTCCAGCGGAAACGCGAACGGCGGTTCGCCTTCGGCCCTGGTTTGCGTTTGTTTCACCGTCAGTTTGACACGTTTGCTTTCCGGCAGCCATTCGTGCGTGACTTGGATTTTAGGATGGCCGGGACGGTAAATCCACTGCTCGAAAAACCGATCCATCGGGCGACCGGTGGTTTCTTCGATGATTTCCATGAAATCATCCGTGTCGACCAGGCCGGGCGCGAATCGGGATAAATAATTGGACAGACATTTACGGAACAATACGTCGCCGAGTTGATCTCGCAGCATGTGCAGCACACATCCCGCTTTCGGGTAGGAATGCGAATCGAACATTTCGTCGGCATCGTCGAACTGATTGGTGACGATGGCGCGGGTATAATGGCGGGAAGAGCCGATATAACTCTTCATATCATCCCACAAATGATCGAGATAAAGGTCCCTACCGCCGACATGCTCCGCCCAGATGCATTCGCTGTAGGTCGCAAAGCCTTCGTTCAGCCACAATTCTCCCCACGATTTGCAGGTTACGTAGTCGCCGAACCATTGATGCGCCAATTCGTGCGCGATCAGCCAATCCTCGTCGTGATCCAGCCGCGCTTCCTCGTCGATCACCGCGAATTCGTGCAGGGTCGTCGCCGTCGTGTGCTCCATCCCGCCCGCGCCGAAGTAACGAACCGCGACCTGCGCGTATTTTTCGTAAGGATAGGGACAGCCATAATAATTGCTGAAGCATTCGATCATTTCCGGCGTTTTGCCCATGCTCGGCCGCGCATCCGCGCCGCGGCCTTTTTCCACGTAATACTCCACCGGAACGCCCCGCCACTCGTCTTTCACGACATCGAATTTGCCGACGACCAGGCTGACGAGATAAACCACGTGCGGAATCTCTTGTTTCCAATGATCCGTGCGCCATTCGCCGGATTCAATGGATTTCACCAGCAATCCATTGGATAATGTATCGAATTCTTTCGGCGCGGTGACAATCATTTCGGTCACCATGCGGTCGTTGGGATAATCCACACACGGATACCAGCGCGAACTCCAATAGGGCTCGACCAGGGTATACAGTTGATCCGGATTCTGCGGATACACGTGTTTCGAGTCGGTGAAATACATCCCCTCCGCCGGGGAAGCGGCGTATTGAATGGCGATTTCCGTTTCCTGACCGTAAGCAAGCGGAGCAGGGAAGGTGACATGCAGCGCATTGTCCGCGTGATTCCATTTGACGTCCCGCCCGGATGGCGATTGTACCGCTTGGATTTTCATTTCCTCGGCGTCGAAGCGGATTTGCCGGACGTTGTCGTGTAACGGTCGGAAACGGTAATGAATCGTACCTTCGATCCGTTTTTCACTCATGAAAACTTTGATTTCCAGCCGCATATGCTCAAAATCGACGCTACGGTCGGGTCGATAATGACGAGGATACGCGTCGTCTTTCAGTTTTGGTGGAAAAGCAGATGCCGCATGATCGGGAAATCCAGCGGTGAAATCGGCGAATAAACACGCGATGAACAATAAACGAATCCAATAGCGGACTAAATTCATGAAATATCCTCCAGCGACATAACCGTTACATTACAATACACTATTCGTGTTTATATAGATATTTCCACTACCTGTAAATCCTTTGGCTGCATCTAAAAAAAATGCCGGCGTCCTGCCGCTTTGGCCGAATTGAGAAGATTTTGAGTCGGTCAATGATTTTGCCCGATTTCTTTCTCTTTTTTCCTTGTCTTATTCGAAAACTTTATTTAAGATACGGATAAAAATAATGTACGTTGTTGATGGAATCCTATGCGAGAGAACGTGTGATTTGCCTGACATTCGGAAAAAGGGCACAAGAATTGAATTTGTACTGTGATTAAGGCAAAATTCCTTCAAATCTCTTGGCGAACTGGCAGATCCATTAATTGAAATCGATAAATCAAAAACATGAAATAAAGACTACACCAAATTATCAGATGTCTTTTGGGTGAAATGGGAACTGTAAAAACATGATCATAACCTCTCATGGAACAGACGGCGCATGTGCGGCCGCAATGGTGTTGCAGAAAAATCCGAAACTGCAGATTGTCATCACCAGCGCCAGACGCATGGATATGGCGTTGGAAGAAATCATCGGATATGAAAAGGTTCCGGAAATCATTCACATTTGCGGAGTGGGTATTTTTGAAAATCTGAAGAGCGTGATTCGTGCGTTGGGGGAACTGAAACGGAAAAAGCGTTCCGTGTTCTGGTATTGCGGCAGAACGTATCTGGACGAGTACGCCGATTCGTTACGGAAAGTCTGCAAGCCCATTTTTCAGGAATATCGAAGCAATACGGAGTTGATCTTCAACCATCTGAAACTCCCAACCAATCCAACCACAGATTTGCTGCGTATACTCGCCGAACAATATGTTGATTCATCGATGAAACGATCCGACGAAGAGCAAATCTGGCATGATCTGATCGAAGCCGGCGCGCATCGTTATTTCAAATATGAAGATCGAAACAGTTACGTTCATGTGATCCGAAAAGTGGCCGGTTTGGTTCCCTTCACGGAGGCGGATCGGGAAGAAGTCGAATCCTATCGCAAGTATGGGAAATCAGGCGTCCCTCTCGGCAACAGCAAGGCGATGAAACAGCTGCGTTCGTTGATCAAACGCCTGGGGCCGTTGGAAGAGCCGGTTCTGGTTTTGGGGCCGACCGGATCGGGAAAAGAAATCGCGGCGCGATTGCTGCACGAGGTCGGTAAGCGGGAAGGTCTGTTTGTATCCGTGAATTGCGCCATTCTCAGCACGAATGCGGATTTGGCTCATGACCGGTTGTTCGGACACATCGCCGGTGCGTATACGGGCGCCACGGAAAGCCGAGCGGGCGCGTTCGAAACGGCGGATGGCGGAACCTTGTTTTTGGATGAAGTGGCGGAATTGCCTTTACCCGTCCAAACCCAACTCTTGCGGGTGTTGGAAGAAGGAACCATCACGCCGCTGGGGACGATGAAATCGCATACGGTTCATGTACGCATCATCGCCGCCACCAATCAGGATGTGCCGTCCATGATTCGCGACGGACGTTTTCGTATGGATTTGTACCATCGGCTGAACGTGTTGACGTTGCGGGCGCCGTCCTTGATGGAACGACGGGACGACATGAAAACCATTGCCCGGAGCGTGATGTATGATTTAAAGAAAAAAGGCCATCCGTTGGATTTATCGCCGGCGGATTGGAAAGCCATCAACAACCATTCCTGGCCGGGAAATATTCGAGAATTCATCAATATCCTCAAGCGCGCGGCCTATATGAAAATGCCGGTGCGAGAGGTGTTGAACGAAGAGATCGAACATTCCTCCGGCGATCCTCATCACCGGCTGCCGAAAGAAATCCTCCGCGATTATAAGATATTTCGGCCGGAGTCGATCAACGAAGCGCTTCCGGAAGAGGAGATTCGAAAATCCTATATGCGGCATGTGTTGAAGCTGTTTGACGGGAATATCACGCGTACGGCGGACGCGTTGAAGGTTTCAAAAAATACGCTGAAAAAGTGGCTTTCCGACTGATCGATTTTTACCTCGCGTTCGATCATTTTCTGAATAGTCCCCATCAATAATTGATTGTTTGCGCCTTCGTTTTTATCTCCCTTGTATAATTTCCCTCTATCTAATTTCACAATCTCTAACTGAAACAAAATCAGTCACTTAACAATATCTATCATTCTCCATCCGCAACTTGGCATCGTTCTTGATAGAACCGATGGCGTCGGAAGCGTGAAAAACAGGCTGGAGGAAATAAAAATGGCGATCAATGGAACGCGGTTTTTAAAACTTGGAAATGCACGGGAATTCACCATTTCCCGTCATGCGCTGGCGCGGTTGCGGGAATACGCCGGGCGGGAATTCGAAACCGACGAGGCGTTTTCACGATTCTGCGAGAGCCGGCAATTGCGTTTTGAGGAAATGATGGAACGCGGGTATCGACCGGGCTTCAAGCAACGGCAACAACAGGGAATCCCTTCGTGGTATTTTCTGCTTCCGGAATTGGGCAATGAACTCATCGCCGTCATATCCAAAACGGAAAACAGCGGGGAATACGCATGGGTGACAACGTATACCCCGAATCCACAGTCGAAAGCCAACGTTGCCTGGGTGGATCACTCGTTCGCCAAAATGATTTCGTAACCAGCAACAGAAAACAGCAATGCTTCGCATTCACTATTCGTTATTGCTTCTGCAAGAAAGGAAAAAACCGATGAAATCTGCGACACAACACCAAAACCTATACCTGGGCGAGTTTCAGACCCGAATCGTGGGGATGCAATACGTCGAGGACAATGTACAGGCGGGAGAAGAAGTCTCATTCGAGCGCGATCCGGACAATCAGCATGACGCCAATGCAATCCGAGTCAGGAATCCGGATTTCAAGGATGTGGGATTTGTCCCGAGAGAAATCACGCGCTGGCTGGCGCCGCTGATCGATCAGGGAAAAGTGCTTATCGAGGGAGCGGTTCCCAACACGTTCTCCCCTCATCCGCGGGTTCGGCATCATGGCTCTCCATTGATCATCAAGTTGTATCTGTGTCAAAAGGGATTTTCGATCCTGGAAACGAATCCATCGCCCGGCACGGCCATTGAGGCCATCCGGGAGATCATTCTCGAATCGTTTTTGAAACTCCCGGGCTTTTCCGATCCTGCCGTTATTCATGGATTACAAGAACGGTTGCATCGGTTGATCAGCCGGGATGTCCTGCCGGAAACGCAATTGTTGTTGTCGCTATTCCCGTTCAAAGCGGAAGAAATCCGGAGGCAGCATAGTGAAAACGTGATCGAAAAAATCCGGGAACAATTGCGCCGGTTGAAAGTGGGGGAAGGGATTCATTACCGGAATCTGACGCTGTTTCCGTTCGGCAAACTGAACGGTGCAACAGGGAATTATGTATTGCTAAAAAAGGCGTTGGAAATGGGAGTGGTGGAAATCGAAGAAGCGTCCGAGGAAGGTCAGGTGCATGAATTGTTGCTGCACAATCGCGGCGACAAACCGGTTCTTGCGCCGGAAGGAGAAATCCTCATCGGCGCCAAACAGAACCGAGTAATCAACATCACGATCATCGTTGCCGCGCATCAATCCACCCGCATTCCGGTCAGCTGCGTGGAACGGGGACGGTGGCGGTATGCCTCACGAAAATTTCAATCCGCTTTTTACGCGCATCCCAAACTCCGAGGCAAGAAATTGCGCTCGGTTCAGGAATGCCGGCTGCACACAGGAGAAGCCAGAAGCGATCAGGGAGAAGTGTGGGAGGAAGTCTCCGCTCAACTGCACGCCATGAAAGCCTCATCCGCCACGGATTCGATTACCGACGGTTATCAATTCTGCGAAGAACGGATAGACGAATATCGAAAAACAATTGTACTGCCGCCAGAGACGGCGGGAGTGCTGGTTTGCAGCGGCGATCACGTGGTTGGCCTGGATTATTTCGATTCGTCGGAAATCTTTCACGAATGCTGGGAACGGATTGCCGATTCCTATTTCCTGGAAGCGGTCAACGATCCGAATCCTCCAAAGAAGGCATCGCAGAAATGCGTGGAGGAGTTTCTCGATCAGATTCGTGAGAATATTCAACTGTGTGAACACTCTATCGGGTTGGGGTATGAACTGGCCGTGCACAGCGATCGAATCGCCGGCGCAGGCGTGTGGTATGCGGATTCGCTTTGTCATTTGACGGTGGTTCCGTCGGAGAAGTAAATCAATTGATTACTCTTTATTTTACAAGAAATACTGTTTTAATTTGTGCGTTCACGAATTCGAGTATCATGTTTTGAAAGTTATTGGAAATCCGGTTTGAAATGATTATTTTTTCGCTACGGTATAGAGGGATTACACAAGGGAAGGTATTTGATCATGAATGTCACCCATTTCGCGTGTGGTTCTGTTGCAAATGAAAGTGAATTAAAAGCGCTCGAACATTTAAAAAACAAAATGCACTCATTGGATGGCGAGGGCGAATGGATCATTCTTACCAACCTGGCATTTTCGGTCAATCATCAGCTCCAATCGGATGAGATCGATATGGTCGTGATTGGGCCTCCCGGCGTTCGAGTAATCGAAGTGAAACATTGGAGCGCGCAATGGTTTAATGCCAATCCCAACCTCGTGGAACAGGAAGCTGATAAACTCACAAATAAAGCGCGAAAAATTGGGACAACGCTCAGAAAAAGGTTTGAAAATCTTCCTCATGTGGATGGAGTAATCTTTCTCACACAGGATTCCTCCAAATTAAAACAAATCAAGAACGAACCAATACGCGGCGTTCAAATTTATACATTGAATGACTGGAAATCTGTGATTAATGGCAACTCACCCAAAATACTTGAGGATCCAGACATCCGTTTTCTCGGCAGCATTCTTGAACCTCGAAGCGCCGTCGCAATTGATGGCTCTCTAAGACGACTTGGCAGTTATATCAATCTGGAACTCCAAACCGCTCGTGAGGAAAGGTTTCATCGCATTTTTAAAGGAATTCATTCTGTCAGACAAGACCGGGTTGTAATGCATTTATATGATCTTTCGGCAAGCGACAGCAAAAACGTTGAAGAAAAGGCGCGCCGAGAGTTCGAGGCGCTTCATCATCTCCAACAATATTCTTGGGCGCCCCGAATTTTGGATTCTTTCCAAGAAGCGCCGGGATATGCGGGAGAAATGTTTTTTTTCACCATAACCGATCCTGCCGCCCCCTCTCTTCAAGAGCGAATGAACGATAATTCATGGAGTTCCTTGCATCGTGTATTCTTCGCGCGGGAATCAATCCGGGCCCTTCGGCAGATGCATCAACGCGATATTCAAGGCGTCCTAATGATTCATCGGAATTTGTCTCCTTTGACCATCCATGTCAAACATGATAACACCCCGATTTTTACCGCGTTTAAATGGACAAAAATTCCTTCAGACGTCAGTGTGGCATCCACGTTTGTTCTTCCGAAAAAATGGGAACAAACTGTCGCGCCGGAAATCCGTTCACAGGGGCTCGGCATGGCGACTCCATATTCCGATATTTATTCCTTGTGCGCATCTCTTTGTATCTTATTTGAAGGACAAGAGGAAGAAAATTGCAGGAAAGCCTTACTGTGTCTAAAAAAGGGATTGGAAGAAGCCCCTGAGAAGCGTTGTGAGTTACAAGGTTTGGAAAATGAATTATCGCTGATGCTCGGTGAATCTGTTCCTCTACCCAAAGCTCCTCCCGCACGCTTTTGGACGGAAGATCAGGAAATCCATTTCGGGAATCACACCTATCGGATTGTGAATCACTTGGGGACGGGCGGCGTGGGAAGAACGTTCAAAGTGGTCCAGATGGATCGTTCAACCAAAGAAGATTTAGGGACATATGTAGCCAAAGTGCTATTTACCAAAGATAATGGCGACAGGATTCTCCGATCGTACAATTTAGTCCGCCCTCATCTTGGGCGTCATGCCGGTCTTTCTACAATTTTTGAAGTAGCAGATGAATGGAGTGAGAATAACTTTGTCGCTCTCATGACCTGGATCGAAGGAACCCCTCTGAATGAGTATATTGGTGTATTTCCCCTATTAGCAGAAGAATTTCAAGAGCATACCCCCGAAGCATTAGCGATTCGCTGGATCCGATCCATGTGCGAGGCGCTGGGATTACTTCATCAAAATGGTTTGATTCATGGCGATATCAGTCCACGAAATATGATTATCGCCGGTCATGATATCGTCCTCACCGATTACGATTTTATAAATAAAATCGGAGAGAAAAGAAGCGCGCCGGGCACGGTTCTGTATTGTTCTCCTTGGTCTCAAGCGCAGGAGCCCGCCTCTCCCTCTGACGACATCTATGCGTTGTCTGCCAGTTTCTTTCATGTGGTTTTTGAAAAAGAACCATTTTCTTATCCTGGTGTCCCATCCAAGGAGAAAGGTCTGAATTGGGAAGGGATCAATCAAGAAGAGTATCCCATTCTTACTGCATTTCTGAACCGCGCGACCAATTCGGATCCGGCGCAACGATTTTCAACCGTCCGTGAAGCGTTGGATAGGCTTTCTGTTTCCGATGCGGGAACGCGGACCGAGCTCGAAGCGGAAGTGAAGCAAGAGGACAGTGTTTCCATTGAACTGCGCGAGGAACGTGTGGAATGGTTGCTTTCTTTGCTTCGCTCGTATCCGGGATCCAAATGGGGAAACCGGGAAACACGGGGTTTGGATACCGATTTTGCCAAACAAACCTACGTGAAAACGAATTTGGAAATTGCTCTCTTTGAGGACATCATGGCAAGACGCATTCGGCTTGTGATTCTTTGCGGGAATGCGGGGGACGGGAAAACCGCCCTATTGCAACACCTTGCGGAACGGCTTGGTATGGGAAAACATGAGTCTTCGCAACGAATTGTCGAAGGTCATTTGCCGGATGGGCTTACCGTTCGCATGAACCTGGATGGATCGGCCTCATGGAACGGTCGCTCGGCCGATGAAATTCTGGATGAGTTTCTGGAACCGTTTAAAAAGGGAAAACCGGATGAGGATCTCATTCATTTGCTCGCGATCAACGACGGCCGTCTGTTGGAATGGATCGAAAAAAGTGAAGAATCTCTTCTCACGGATGAATTGGATGGTCTCTTACAAGAAAAAGAATGTTCTTCCGATTCCTACATTCGATTTATTAATCTCAATCAACGCTCTTTGGTCGGCAGCGTATCCGCCGATAAACGGACCATTGACGCCCGTTTTCTGGAATCCTTGATCGAACATCTGTACGGAGAAAAAAACGCGGCGGCAATTTGGAAATCCTGCCTGACTTGCAGCGCCAAAAACCGATGCGAAGTTTTTCGCGCCATGAAACTTTTCGGTCCGGAGGAATTACCGGAAAAAGCGGCGGACGCGCTACGGCGTCGGGCGCGGGAGCGATTATTTGAAGCATTACAGGCGGTTCATCTTCGTGGTGAAGTGCATATCACGATGCGGGAACTTCGCTCGTCATTGATCTACATTCTTTTCGGTGTTCATTTCTGTTCCGATTATCACGACGCCGAATCCATAAAAACCGTTCCGTATTGGGATCGTGCGTTTGATCCCGCCTCTCCGAATCGGCAAGGAGAAGTATTGCGTGAACTTGTGCGCCTGGATCCCGCATTGGAAGCGCATCCGCATATTGATCGCCGGCTTTATGCGGAATTTGTGACCGATCCGGAGAAAACGAATGGCCGGCAAATCGATTCCGCACGCCGCCGGGCCTATTTTGAATGGACCGAGGAACGGATTTTGGAATGGGACCGGGATGCGAAGGCTTTCGGTCTGGCTCGGGGAAAGCATCTTTTTCTATTTCGCAATCTTCCTTTGAACAATGAGCATATGGACAGCGGAAAAAGGAAAGAAATTATAACCAATCTCTGCAAAGGCATTTCCCGGCTCGAAGACCTTCCCCCGCAAGCCCTTGACCGGTTGAATGTGCCGCTGCGAATCACGCCCCGCACTCCCACGGAAACCGCGTTTTGGGTGGAAAAACCGCGTGATTCGTTTCGTCTGGAACCCGATCTGCCGAAAGAACTGAAAGGCGGGGACCGCCTGCACCGGCAGGCGTTTTTGATTTATCGATTTCAAGACGGCCGGGAAGAGCGATTGCGTTTAGGCGCGGAACTCTTTCATCTTCTGCTTGAACTCAACGAAGGATATCAGCTGGGCGACGTATCGACGGAAGACACATTCGCGCATTTATCGATCTTTATTCGCAGACTGATCCGAGAAGACGAATATGAACTGCTGGCCTGGAATCCGATGCAGGATGAATCCATCTATAAAATATCAACCCAGATAGAACAGGACGAAGGAAATCCAATTCAGAAACTCGTCTTGAACCAAGTTATGGGAGGTGAATGCTCATGAGCCCCCAACGAACAAATACGGGAAGAACCATGGTTGAAGATGTGCTTGGCCGTCAGATGACCCGAAAAATATGGACTGGAAATTTTGAAAAAGCAATGCCGATTTCGTTTCAAGGCTTTGATCTCTCCGCCATTCTTCCGGCTGTTTTTTATATGTTTCGCTTTGGCAAACGCCGTGGAAAGGGAAAATTCATACAAGTATTTGGAGGAACGGAAGGAACACTAAACGAACGTCGCCGCAATGCGACCATTGAGAAGATAGCCGCACATTTATCTTCCATTCCCTCGCTCCGGGGATTTAATGGTGAAATCGAGCAAGCCATTCTGGGGGATTTACTCTTGTGTTTTTGTTTGGAAAATAAAAATAGAAACTCAGGCAGAACCGAACAAATCCAGCGCGTTGCGCCGGTTCATTATATGGCCAGCTGGATTGATCTTCCTGATAAAGT
Source organism: Candidatus Omnitrophota bacterium (assembly GCA_003598175.1). Classification (GTDB taxonomy): domain Bacteria; phylum Hinthialibacterota; class Hinthialibacteria; order Hinthialibacterales; family Hinthialibacteraceae; genus SURF-12. The sequence continues at coordinate 48,939 of QZKN01000141.1, read as the reverse complement.
AGTCAATCTTCGCTATGTTCCGGAAATGATCGTTGCGATGTTGGCCGATCAAAAGGGTGAGCATGTTCAGTTAAACAAAGATGATGATCGAACCTGGTTTGCCGTGGGGAGAGGGTTTGAAAACAATGTATTAATGCACGCCTTTCATCAAGGAATCACAATCCGAGGCGAATTGGCTAGTAGAACATCAGATCGTTTTGCAGAAGACGATCATGTTGGAATTGATCAACTTTTAATGATTCGCCTCGCTCAACAGATTGGAGAAGCGCCGGATAAGTTGCGAGATAGAGAAGGGGAAAATATATCAAATCAACGTCCGATCGCCGAAAAGGCGGCGCGACATTTTTCTGAAGATATTCGCCGCTTTATCCGAAGTTATGCCGATCAAATCCCCCGTCAAACTCTCGTTGACATGCTTGAATCCTGTGTTGCAATCGGACTCACAACGATTCTAACCAGCATGTGTGAGATTTTATTTGAATGGATAAAAACCGGAGCAATACCAATATTACGCGAACAACATTCCGTTCCTTTATTTGTGGATTGTTCTCATGGTATGGATAAAAAACTTCGTTCACTTACAGAAGAATCATTTGATGACTTTTGTAGGCGATTTGAAAAGCTACCCGTGATTCTTATGTCACTCCGCCTGCTGGATTATGTGGCAATCTATGATCGTAACCTCAGTAATTTACCGATTTCAACCAAGCCTTATGCGACGGATCGGTTGAATCTGTTAGGGGACTTGTTTCATGAAAGACGGGAAGAGTCTAAGGCAATTTTTTACGATTTTGATAGAAAATCGGCAGAACTATTCGAAAAATTGAAAGAGGAATATCCGGAAATAACAGAGATTCTTGGAAATTATTCCACTTATCCCAATCATGTCTTGCGGTTAGCGGAGGCTCTCACGGTATTACAAGGTAGAGAAAACACGCAAACCAATCTTTTAAAATGCCTTAATTCAACCCTATCCATTAACCAACCCAACGGTATCGCCGTAATAAGAAAAACAACACAAAGACAGGCGCACACGGGAAGAAAAACCCGGGATGCGCGTTCTCTGGTTTTTACCGATTCGGTACTCGATTATCTTGTCCATGTTCATCTTTTGCCCAGCGGAAACAGTCATCAATTCCGCTCCTTATCATTAAAGGAATTTATTCACAAAATTCGGGAACGCTATGGATTTTGTATCGATGAAGCGCCTCCCGGCATGACCATTTCAAATGAATTGCTGCAAACCAATCGCGCGATTCTGGAACGGCGGATGCGTGATTTGGGATTGCTGGCGGGCGTCAATGACGCAGAATCGATGAAACGTTTACAACCGAGATTCAAACGCGCGGAGAATAATGATCATGATATTGCATGAATTGCACACCCAACTTTTGAGTGAAGCGTTACAGCATATTTTGGGCGAACCTACAAAAGGCACCATCGCTTTTGTTCGTTGTTTAACCCGCGATGTTGTGGAATCGCTTGCGAATTCTTCCGGTTTTGTTCTTAACAATTGGCAAGTCTATTTTGTCTCCGATCATCATGATCAATGCAAACGTGTCATCACCGCCGATGAAGCCGTGGAAATGCGCGAATCCAAAACAGATCCGACGTTATTAGTGGTCGATACGGACCGAGCCGGCGCGGGAATGGATGGGATTTACAGCGCGGCGCAAGAGGTGTTTGAAAACACACTCTTCAAAGAAGCCAATCGGTTGGCGGCTCGTGAAATCACCGTGAAACTGTCACGTCCCTATCGGGAATTCGCGGAAAAAGCCGTGAAAAAAGCCCAACAACGAGGACGTCGCGTCAGCGTTTCTCCCTGGGTTGAATTTGATTTTTATGTCCGTATTGCGGCAGAAAAAAAATATCCGGGCGACTTTGTATATCTTGTAGGACTTTGGCCTTTGCATAAAAAAAAGGATGAAAATTCTGCTACCTTGCTAAATTTATCTGATTTATTCGTCCAACGTCTGTTAGGAAATACTGCTTCCAATTTAACCATTGCCAAACGAATCGATTCTCTCCGGCTGGCGAATCCGACCGATACTCAACGCTTTATGCTGGAAAAATTTATACATGAAGCGGGGACAAAAAGCATTCCTCAAGCTTTGACCGAACTTGCGGACAAACCAGATTTGTGGATTAACGCGCTACAAGTGGAACAAGGTACCCAGCCGATACAAGAAATTAATCTGGTTCCTTGGAGAAGTAAGACAGGAACAATTTTACAATGGTCCGGATTGACGAGAGCAGAAGATGAGGACGACCCCCCATTATTTATCCTGGAACCGAACGCCGAACAGACCGGGAATTATTCCAAATTAGAAGTCCGTTGGAAAACCAAACCGGAGAATCTGGTAAAGAATAGCGGTGAATATCGGGTAACTATTTATTCGGGTATGGATGAAGAACTGGTGTCGCAATCTGTTTGGCATTCGGGGAAAAAGGAAGAAAAATGTCGCTTCACGAATGACGATTTTTCGTTTTTAAGTGAAGATGCTCTCGTCCCGGCGAAAGTTATGGTTTCCGCAATGGGAAATAACGATATCGAGCCGCAAGAGAGCGAAGAATTCATCATTCGTTTCGGTAATCCTCTCGGGAACGAAAAAAGAGGAATTGGCAAAAAAGTACGAACCTTCAGCGAGGGGTTGATCGAACTGTCAGATCGGGAATCAGTAAATAATTGTATCAATACAAACGGTTCTCATACGAGTGAGGCTAAAGATTTCTTGATTCTTCGAACACGAGAGAAAAAAAGTTATCGCGTCTTTCGTCCTCCGTTAATTCGCGATGTGGAATCGCAATGGGCCGAAAAAAACGGGGAGATCGGCCGGTGGCGGATTATGGTTCGAGCCAATGGCGACCGAACCGGTGTACCGGAATTTCTTCCCCTTTCAACGCCGGAATCCTTTACTGAAAAGATCTGGGAATCCATTTGGGAAAGAGCTGTAAATGCAAGCAGACGGATGGCCGAGCACTTTCACAAAAGCGGCGGCGGCGTGGGACAGATTTATGCTGAAAAATCAAAAGCGGTTGAAAATATCGTAAAAGAATATGTATTATCCTGGACGACGTTACTCAGTGAGGGGGATCCCGCTTTTGCATTAGTAAACACGGTGGAAGTGCAAACGCTGTCAGGCCGGACGGTGGGACTCATCGTCTTGCCCAGCCATCCGTTGCGGGTATCCTGGCATGCCGCCTATGATAATCTGGTTCTGCATACGCGATATGAGCAGGATTCCCAACCAAAAGAAATTCGGGAAGAATTTGCGGCCTTGGATGGTTCGATGTTTCCGGCATTTTTACCGGGGATTCATCGCGGGGAAACATTCGTTTTTGCGGATTCACTGGGATTTCACGCAGTGGGGATGGTCAAAGACAGCGATAAGGAGCCGAAAGCGGCGGTGGCGATGTTGGCCAGGGCATTGGGGGAATCCGAGTCAGCGGACACCGCGCCCACCGTGGGCCGACAAAGCGCGGCAGTCCTCAGTCAGGAAATCCTCAAATATCTGGAATGCCATGACGTCTCCCGACTTTTGCTCATCCATTCCCTCAGACCGGGAGACGGATCGACGGTCGCGCGCGCTCTCGGAATCGTTCAAAAAGAATTTCAGCCGGAGGTGGAGGAAGAGGACGGAGAGAATACCCCAAAACACGTCCCTGCTTTTGTTCTCGAACTCTATCCATCGCCGGAACAACGAAGTATTTCCGGACGCTTTATCTCGGACATCCGTGAAAAACACCGTAGCGGCGCGGGTTCATTGGCAGCGGAAGATTACTGGATGCTCGAGTCGCTGAGTCTGCCCGGCGGCGTCAATCTGCCGAAACTACGCTGGGCGCGGAAGGAAAAAGCGGAGCCCGAAACCGCCGCGCATCTCGCTATTGCTTTTGATACATTCGAATCTAAAACCGCGGCTGTGAGCGAAAGCCAATTCGAACATTACCGACCGTACTACGCTTTTGGTTTGATGTCCTTTTTTGAAAGACACTATTCAAATCAACCCTCGCCGTTATGGCGAAGTTTTCTTCCGTCGAATAGTGAAGGGGAGAAGCATCCTTCGGAACGTTCCCATACGGAAAGATTGATAAAAATTCAACAATCAATCAATAAGTGCACGGTTCGAAATTTAAGCGACAAAGATACAGATATGCCGGTGCTCCAGACGGAAATCAGTCCGGAAAAAGCCCAGAATTTAAAGTCATTGCATAAACTTTGCGATTGGGTGATCACCTTGGATCGAAACGCCGGCATCGAATATTTCGATTCCCCGCGTGACAACCAGGAAATCTACGACGCGTATGTCATTGATTGCGTTCCGGAACGGGAAGATTTGGGCTGCCTGCAGTTGATCACTTCGACAAGTAACCAGGAAGAAATCCGAAATTTATTTGATCGAGCGCTGGATCAAATGGGATTGAGCCGCAGCCGTCGCAATGCGGAGTTTTTGTTGGAGCATCTGAAAGCGTTGAGCGGAAGACTTGCCATTCGCTTGACCGGACAAAAAGCGCCAACATCCGAGTTGATTGCATTGGCGTTAAGTCATGCCCATTGCGTGAAAGCTAGTGAAAATTCAGAAGAATGGGTGTCGCTCAGTAATGGTTTCTTTGTTCCCATCGATGATGTTCGTGATCTATTATTTCCTTTGAAGGTTTCAAAATCAAATAATGAGGAAAAAGAATCAGAGGTTCGTCCGGATCTAATTTATGTCTCGCTGGGATCACGCAAAGGATTGTGGTTCCAATTTATCGAAGTGAAATATCGCAGACATTTGAGAACGGCAAGAACACCGGAACTACTCGAACAAATCCGCGATCAAGTTGAATCGTTTCGAAAACGTTGGGAATCCGGATACGCCGATGAAAATCTGAATTCTTCGTTTCGCGCCCTTCGACGCGCAAAACTGGCTCGAGTTTTGCGCTTTTACGCGGATAAGGCGCATCGGCATTTTCTTTCCGAAGCCGATTATAAAGATCTTGTCTGTGAGATAGATCGCATGATAGTGCAAGGAAGTAATTATTCTTTTTCGGATTCGCCGAAAGGCCAAATGGATCGAGGCTGGATTTTTTGTCCCGAATATACGGGAGCAAGACCACTGGATGTTTCGCCGGATGGCTGGTCGACGCGTATATTCATTTTTGGGCCGGCTTTGTTGCCGGATTCGTGTATTGAACAACAATCCGTTCCCCAACATGATCAACAACCTCCGATTAGGGGAGAGGGCGATCCGGTAAAATCGAACGCCGACATGATTGTTGGGACAGAAACTCATTCCATGAATGATGAATCAGGTCCCGCGCAGGAAAACAACGAGCGACAAAATCAGGATAGCTTCATTGAGCCGCCGGTCATTCATTTTGGTAAAGACACTCTCTCCGGGGCGGACGTGAGTTGGCCTCTTACCGTGAAGGGAAATCCTCACCTTATGATTGTAGGGCTTCCGGGGATGGGGAAAACAACCTGCCTTATTAATATTTGCAGGCAGATGCTGCATCAGGGCATGCGTCCGATTGTGTTTTCCTATCATCAGGACATTGATGAAAAACTGAAAAATCTTGTCGGCTCAGTTCGCTTTATCGATTTTCAAGGATTGGGATTCAATCCTCTTCAGGTTTATGATAGGACTTCTAAATATGCTTACCTGGATGTTGCCGGCAAATTGCGTGATATCTTCACCGCCATTTTTCCGGAATTAGGCGACATTCAGGGAGAACGAATTCGGCAAGCCATTAAGGACAGTTTTATTGAACGTGGCTGGGATAATCCCGATCCGGAATCCAATGAAATGATCGAACCGGAATTCAAGCGTTTTTTGGAGATACTAAAAGATCAACCGAAATCGGATCATGGATTGCGCACACTCCTGGCCCGTCTCAATGAACTGGCCGACTATGGATTCTTTGACCTGGGCGAAATGAGAGAAAGCCTGTGGGAAAGCGATGAGCCTATTATCATCCGGATTCACACCACTCAAAATGATAATCTTCAAAGAGCATTTGCCGCGCTCGTTTTCTATGGTCTTTATAAAGATATGTTCCGGAGAGGCACCAAGGAACGCTTGACGCACGCGGTCATTTTCGATGAAGCGCACCGCGCCGCGCAATTGAAGTTGATCCCGACCATGGCAAAAGAATGCCGGAAATACGGCATTTCTCTTATCCTCGCCTCGCAGGAAGCGAAAGACTTTCATGAATCGTTATTCTCCACTATCGCCAATTATCTCGTTCTGCGATTGACGGAAACAGACGCCAAGGCGTTGGCCAGAAACGTAGCCAGCTCCGATCAACAACGCCTCATCATCGACAGAATCAAACAAATGGAACGATTCAGGGCGATTTATTTTTGTGAAGGGAAAAAACGACATTCTCTTGTTTCATTGGCGCCATAAATATACTGACGATTCAAAACCCTGAGATAGAAAAAATAATTTTAAGTAAGAAAACAAGTATCCGAAAAATTTCGGGTATTAAGGTATGCTCGGTTACTTACAATCGTATGTTTTCAGAAACGACGAACAAATCGCCGGCGCGGGAGTGTGGTATGCAGATTCGCTTTGTCATTTGACGGTGGTTGCGTTGGAGAAGAAAATCAATTGATTCCTCTTTATTTTACAAGAAATACGGTTTTAATCTGTGAGAAAGGTCGAATCGACGGATATCAAGATAAAATCATTTTCGGCTGGGAATTGAAATTTGGAAATGAAGGGATGGCTGTGTCGGACAAAATCAAACGAGTTCATTCTCTCGGAACTTTAAAAAAACTTGAATCCACTCTCCGCACCGCGACAGATATGAAAGCCGTTTATTCATTGCTGGTATTCATCGATTGAATTTTATTGTTTGATGCAATAATACCTCAGTTCAAAAATCTTTTTTCGATTCATCCGATCAAGTAGTTTGTGCCAAAATATTATGGAAATGGTGAAAGGGAGTAAAACATGAAAAACGAAAGTCGAAGACAGTTTCTTCAAAAAAGCGGGTATGCAACCATCGGATTGGGACTCATCGGGAACGCGCGTTGGGCCGGCGCCAATGACGCAATTCGTATGGCCGTAGTGGGATTGAAAGGGAGAGGGACCGATCATATAAAAGGATTCGCCAAACAGGAGAACGTCGAGATTGTAGCAATTTGCGATGTCGACGAGAATATCATCAATCTCAAAGCGGATCAGTTGCAGGATTGCCTCAGACAACCCGTAAAAAAATATGTCGATATTCGTGAATTGCTGAGCAATCCGGAAATCGATGCGGTTTCCATTGCCACACCGAATCATTGGCATTCGATCATGGGGATTTGGGCCTGTGAAGCCGGGAAGGATGTCTACGTCGAGAAGCCTTGCTCCCACAATATTTATGAAGGACGAAAACTGGTCGAAGCCGCGCGGAAATACGACCGGATCGTGCAGCACGGAACGCAGGGCCGCAGCGTAAACGCGTTCCGCGAAGCGGTGCAACTGTTGCGGGAGGGAGTGATCGGAGACGTCTATTATGCGAAAGGCCTTTGCTATAAATGGCGGAACACGATCGGGAAAAAACCGGAAGCGGCTACGCCGGAAGGCGTGCATTACGATTTGTGGATCGGGCCTGCGCCGGAACGCCCGTTTACCGAAAATCGATTTCACTACAACTGGCATTGGCAGTGGTATTACGGCAACGGCGACATCGGCAATCAGGGCGTACACGAAATGGATATCGCCCGCTGGGGATTGGGAGTGAAACTGCCCAGACTGACGTCCGCCATCGGCGGACATTTCATGTTCGACGACGATCAGGAAACTCCCAATACCCTGGTTTCCACATTCAAATATCCCGACGAAAACAAACTGCTGGTTTTCGAGGTGCGCCATTGGATCACCAATGACGAACTCGATACCGACGAAAGCGGCAACGTGATCGGCAACCTCTTTTTCGGATCGGAAGGATACATGAAAACGTGGGGGTATGGAAATTATCAGGTGTATCTGGGACAGAACCGAACGCCGGGGCCAAAAGGCGGCAGCGGAGAAAATCACTACGAAAATTTCATCCAGGCCGTTCGCAGTCGTAAACGAGACGATCTCCATGCCGAAATCGAAGAAGGACACCTTTCCGCGGCATTGTGCCATCTGGCCAATGCTTCGTATTTGACAGGACGCACGTTGCATTTCGATCCGGAGAAGGAAGAATGCATCGGCGACGAGGAAGCCAATGCGATTCTCACGGGAAAAAGTCGCCGTTATCGCGCGCCTTATCGCATCGAGGATGGCAAACGCTCGTAAATTCGTGTGGTTTATAGATGTTCAACGACCATGAGGGTGAAATCGTCGAACCGTTCCTGTTTTTTCCGAAACGATTCCGAATCGTCGAGAATCTTATCGACCAGTGCGGTTGAAGACGCATTCGGGTGAGCCAATAACAAGTTGCTTAATCGGTCGATTCCATACAGAACGTGATTTTCGTCCATCATTTCGACCACACCGTCCGTAAACAGAAGAATCCTATCGCCGGCCTGAACGATTTCTTTGCGTTCGTCGTATTCATCCCCTTCGAACGATTTGAGCGGAAATCCGTTTTTTGTTTTTAAGGAGTGAACGTTTCTCTCCGCGGCGGAATAAAACAACATGGCGCCGTGACCGGCGGATGCGTACGTCAATTCCATCCTTTGCAGATTCAGCACCGCATAAAACATCGTGACAAAGTGTTCCGAAGTCAAATGGCGCGTCAGTATCTGATTGAATTTCGTCAAGGCTTTGCTGGGACTGGTGATCCCGCGCGCGAATTCCTTGACGGTCCATTGCGTCAGCGCCATGACCACCGCGGCCGAAACGCCATGGCCGGCGATATCCGCCATCACCAGCCCCCAATGATTAGCGTCGATTTCAATCACGTCATAATAATCGCCGCCGGCCTGTTGAGATGGCTCGTAACAAGCCGCCAGCTTGAGTATGGGATGAGAGGGAAACTCACGCGGCAGGAAGGAACGCTGAATATCTCCGACGATTTTGAATTCTCGTTCCAGTTTGTCATGCGCCTCCCGCAATTCATTTTGTAAATCCATATTGCGCAACAACACGTGAACCCGCGCGAGCAGTTCTTGTTTGGAAGGAGGCTTCAGCATGTAATCATCCGCCCCACTTTCCAAACCCGCGATCTTATATTTCGTTTCATTCTGCGAAGTTAATAGAATAATCGGGATAAAATGATCCTCCCGTTCCATCCTCGATTTGATGGTTTTGCAGACTTCGTGGCCATGACCGTCCGGCATGATGACGCTAAGGATAATCATGTCGGGAACTTGTTCACGCAATACTGCAAACGTATCCGCGATTGAAAATGCCGTTAACACCCGATATCCCGCGCTTTCGAGGATTCTCCGGATCATCAGGCAGTCAACGCGAGAATCGTCTGCCACTAAAATGGTATGCTGGCGATTTCTGCTGGCAATGATAATACACTCTTTCTACCCAAAAGAGAATTGTGTACCCCGTATCTTTGCGTACATCAATATTCATCGTACCCGGATTCCATTTTTTGACAAGCTCACTATTCTCATGGCCTTGCGAATCGTATGACGATTTCCCGATCTTCCATTTGATCGATCAACCGACAGAATTGTGTGAATCCTTCATATTTTGAAGGTGATATTTCTTGTGGCGGAATCAAAAACGCCCGGTGGATGAGAATGTCCGTACCATCCCAACCATAAAATAAGGAGTAATAACCATATTCATTGATGAGAAGTGTATTCGCAGGCAGCGTGATGGATGCTCCTTGCCGCAAGAGCGTGGAAACATCGATGCGAATTTGCAGCGGATCGTGGGCGGCGCTGCCTTGAAAAACCATGGAAGATTCACGAGTGACTTCGTTGACCAGTTCCGATGCTTTCACACGAACTAAAATGGGAACGATTTTCAAAGCGTCATTCCCTGCCGGTTTGGCCACATCGGGAATCGCGCCGGAAAAGACCAGGCGAGGAGGCAAGGAGATTTCATCGACGTCCTCAATCGAAAAACGATCCACCCGAATTCCACTCAAATCGCTGACGATCTGTGCGTCTGCCAGTCGTTGTCGGACTTCCGGATTTGTCAACGCTTCACGAATCTGCCAATCGTAGCCGTTATCGTACGTATATTCGCCCTCGACGGATGCGCCGTGATCCTCCTGCAACACCAACCGTAACTGCCGTGACAATAAACCATGCTCCCACAAATCGGATTGAAGCGGTTCGAAATAAGGCGCCGGTCCGTCGAAAATCAATGCCGTCATCTTTCGCAATCGTGCATCCAACGGCTCCAACGGAGCAAAACGACTGCTGAAATACATCACGATCTGCCTGGCTATCCCTTCCTGTTTGGGAATTAAAAGCACGGTCGCGCCGGGAAATGCCGGATAGGGAAGAGGGCGAAATCCGTCGTTTTCGTCATTTTCCAACGCTTGCGCCACATGCGTCCGAATCTCTTTCAAGCGCAATAAGTGGCCGGCTAAACGGAGTTTGTGATAAGAGCGGCCTGCCCGTAAGGCGACGGTATCCGCGGTAGTGATTCCACCGGTGGATTCTTCGATGTGGGTTCGAATCCAGTCGTACACGTTTTGCACATATTCTTGTTTCGATGCGCCGGCGTTCCAAATTTCTTCCGCTAATTGTGAGAGTTTGTCAGAAGTTTCTTCATATCCCGCCAGGGTTGCGCGCAATCCTTCCACAAACGGAAGCCAGTCGGAGCAGGTGCTCCACTGCAGGGCCGGCACTCGTTTCGACAAGGGCGGCGAGAAACGTTCCGGTTTGATGCCTTCCGACATCCATTGTTCCCACACATAAATAATGTTGCCATCCTTATGTATTATCTTTGCCTCAAGATCGTCAGGATTGCCATCCAGATGCAAAGGAAGATTTTCCGGTCGGATCACCGTCAATTTGGATAAGACCATGGGATCGTCCTCCGCGCCGAAAAAATAGCCGCCGGAATTGACGTTGGCGCCCGGATCCCATCGGCCGGTCCGTTCGAGATAGGCGTATTCGACGATGGCGCCTTCTTCAATCCCGTACATCGATAATGATTGGCGATTGTTCAGATTTTGGATGTTGGAAACAGCCCATTCCGTTCCTTTCGGCGTGATCGTGCGGGCGGCCAGAATTTCAATGTTCGATCCGCTGGGTATCACGATTTCCGCCCATTTCCTTTTGCCTTCCTCGTTGAGAATCCGGATGGCTTGATGAATGTATTGTTCAAACGTGCCGTCGTTATAAAGAGTCAAGACCATGATATCCAACAAAAAAATCGCCGATGCGCGGGAATTTTTCCATTTTTCCGCCATACTGATATCGATATCGTCCAATTGGACGTCATATTCGAGATAAGGAAAATCGGCTTGGTTATCCACATCGCGTAAAACACGGAACGGTTCCATCCGGATTGGCATGGAGTCGTATAATTGGCGGTATGCGGCAACAGCCACATCGCGGTCGGAACGGAGAAACGCCAATCCCGCTATTTTTTCTTGCGGCTGTGGATGATCCGGAAATTGCTCGGACAAGTTCTGATACCAGGAACGAGCTTTTTCCCACTCTCCATACCGTTCCAACGTTCGCCCGTATGCCATCGCATATTGCAGACTGTTCGGATGAATGGCAACGGCTTGTTGCATTAAATCCAACACGTCAGGAATTCCATCCATCCTCTGTTTCAGCCGGGCGGCGCGGTTGAGGTATGGCAAATAGGCCGGGAAGAATCGTAAGGCTTCCGTGATGGTTTCCGCGGCTTTGCGAGTATTGTTATTTTGTTCGTAATAGTCGAATAATTGAGTATATACTTCCAAGGACGGAATGAATTCCTGCTTTGACTGTTCCAACGCCTTGGCGGCTTCGTGCTTAAATCCTTTGCGGGAATAGAGAACGCCGTAAGAATATTGAATAAGGCCGCCATAGCCGGATGAAAGGATTTCGGGAAACTCTCGTACATGATCATCCATGACCTTCAACGCCGGATCGACCTGATCCCGATCCAAATAATAGGATTGCAGCCCGACTACCGCGCTTTTGCAGCGTGGCGCCAATTCCAGTGCACGAGTGAAAGCGGATTCGGCTTCCTGCTGGAAACGGGATTTGGATCCGGGGCGCGCGTTTCCGTGCCGCAGCGAATAATCCCCCAACATTTGTAGAATCAAAGCGCTGTCAGGAAAATGTCGGGACGCCTGGATGACCAATTCTTTTGCGGAATCGAATTCAGACCGTTCGGCATGCCAAAACGCTCGCAACAAAAGAAGACATGCCATCTCATGATCGGCTTTCGATTCTCCGCAATCGAACGGATAGTCCGAAGCGATGCCCTTTCCTTCAAACGTTCTATCGCCGCAGGTTTCGAAAGGGAGCAAAAACAGATGGGAAAAATCATTTACGTCCAACGGAATCGTCGAAATGCTGAGGGGAGAATCGCCTGACGCCTGCAATGTGGCGCGAAACCACCAGTTTTCATGCCTCCGGGACTTGAGCGTGAGAAGAATCTTTCCTTTGCGCAACGGCACCCGCACGGAAACAGCCCTGGCCGTGTCTAAAAAACTGAACGATTTTTCCATCACCGGCTGCCCGTCCCACCAAACGCGAAAATCGGAAGGGGAATGAACCGTTAGGAAGGCTTCTCCTTCGCTTTGCGATTCAATCACATTCAATGCATACATCACGCCCGTGGCCGGATGAAGAAACGATTCCAACTCGATCAAACCGGTTTTATCCGCGCGTTCGATTTCGCGAATTGCCGCTTCTTTCTGCCAACCGGCGTAGGTGGATCGAATGCCGGTTTCCGGACCGAATGGACGAGATAAGTCGGTGGAGCCGAATTGCCCGAAAGGTCCGACAATATTCCAGTGATCCAGCAGAATCCCCGCCTCACGCGACATTTTCTCCGCGCGTTCATCGATCAGCATGTCCAACGTTTGCGCCAATTTGTAAGCCAATTGCTGCCGCCGAGAAGCGGAAGGATTCGTTTGCAGCGCCTGTTCAAGAACCGATATTTTTTCTTGTGGCGGCCATCCTTGCAAATTGGGATCTCCCCAGAGCGCAAGATAGCAGGGAACATAGGGGCTTTCCGGATACTCGGTAATCAACTGGGATATCCGTTTCGCCAATTCCCGTGGATTGTTTTCCACCCAGGCGCATAAAACCAAACCACAAAGAACCGATTCCGACGATTCGGTTTGCATCGCCTGTTCGAACACGGTCTGTGCTCGAGGAAAATCATTGGCAAACAGAGCCTTCCAGCCTTCCTCAGGAGAGGCGTGTGAAGTGACAACCGATAATAAGATGAAAAGAAAAGACCATAGGATCCATTGTTTTGCCGGTTTCATCATGAATTCAATACCTCTATCCCGTTATGGTAACTTTATCTCTGTCCGACAGTACTCTTATTCAAAATCGATATATATTTTTTCCACCTGATAAAGATCGACCAATCGACAAAATTCCCGAAATTCCTGATATCGATCTTTCGGCACGCGAACCGGTTCGCAAACCAACTCTTCCCGAATCACGATGCGATTCTCCTCTTGTTTTGTCGTGCGCAGGTAATATCCAAATTCGGTCCGCGCGTCGCGATCGGGCGGGAGAATCGTTTTGCCGTGCTTTTCCGGCAGATTGATGCTGATATTGTTCATTTTCATCCATGGCAAGCTGAGAACCAGGTCGAACTCACGGCTGGACAGCTGAGCATACCGCTGCGAAATTTGTTCCTCAAAAAGAGTTGCGGGCATGACCCACTGCATTCCTTGTTTCACGGCAAACTGAGGGATTTCCACTTCATAGGACATATACTCCGCCGTCGAATAATCCCTCAAATCGGACAACTCGAGATTCGAGGATTGTGAACCGGGATAGCGGGTGACGAGGGAGCGGTCCACAATTTCCTTGGCTTTCGCCGTATTTTCGAACGTTCTTCGAATGATGGGATTATACAATCCGCTGAATTCCACTTGATGGATGCCTTTGCCGTTTCCATCTGCGTCGAGCGTCAATACGGTTGTATATTTTCCCCCGTTTTCTCTGGCGGTGGTATGAGGGATTCGCTTGAATTCATATGCGCCGTCCGGGCGAATGATCAATGTGTTCGCACCGGCATCCGCCGCCGGTAATTCGGTTGCATCGTAGAAGGTGGCGGTTCCGTCAATCCAATATTCCTTCCCTTCCAAATCAGGAATGTAATAGATCGCATGATTGAAGACGCCTAACGAGGGCAACTCCAAATCGATTTCGCCCCGGTCGGTTGTCCGGATCAGCACGATGTACGCTTCGATGCCCAATTCAGTCAGCATGGTTACTGCGAGTGCGGCTTTGTCCTTGCAATCGCCGTATTGCGCGTTGCAGATTTCGTCCACTTTATGCGGTTTATACCCGTGAATGCCGAATTCCAAACCCAAATAGCGAACTTCGGTATTGACGAACGAGTTGACGGCGCGTACCAAATCCCACGGTCCAAGTATTTGTTCCTCATTGTATCCGCGCGCTTGGCGATATGCGTTCACCACGTCTTTCACTTTTTGTTTCAACACCGTTCCCGGTTTGAGTTGTTCACGAATCAGGTTCCAGTACCAATTTGTCATGTCTGACCAGGTTTTGAACGTGGATATTTTTATGTAGGGAAGTATTTCAGAAGCGAACGGCATTAGAGGTTCCCGCGGGATAGCCGGCAAATGGCCGAATGTCCATCGATGGATTTTTTCATCGGCGGATTCGCTGATTTCGGGCGTTCTCATGATGTCGACGTGTTCTTGTGAAACCGACGCGGGGTAGTGGTGATCATTGTAATTATAGAAAAATTCACGGGTTTTCGGCGTCAACAAGACATAATCGCTGTGAACGGTAGGCTCGTAATCGGTATTTCCGATAAAAAAGAGATCGCCGTAATAATCGGCATAAATATTTTCGCCCTTTTGCTCTTTTTTATATTCCAATTCGACAATCGAGCCTTTTTCCAGAGCGGGAAACCGGACGATTGCGACATAATAATCAAGGTATAAACGGTTGGCGGCGTCGGAAGAAGAAGACGCGCTGCGGCGCTCCGCGGCGGGAGCGTCATAGAACGTGCCGTCCGGTTTCCACACGCGCGCGCGAACGATGCGCACTTCTTCCGAGCTTCCCGTATCGTAATAAATGCCGCGAACCCGCTGCATACGGATCCCCGTGTCAGTCAGGATTTTGATAATTTCTCGCACCGTTTCGCTCGAATTGCCGTTTTGGTGGACTTTTACTATTTTTTGATTCAGGAGCGTCACGTAATTGGCTTTTGATAAGTCCAAGGTTTCCGGAATTGCGATGTCTTTCCACTCACGCAGGTAGGGAGAAGCGTAATTGTCCTCTTGCGGCTGTATTAATTCGCGATATTCGAGACACCAGGGATCCGAGGGACGCGCAACCAAGGCGGCATTCAACGCCGCCAACGCTTTTTCATCCTCGTCCAGAGCGTGATACGCAATCGCGGAGAGGGTATGCGCTTCGAAATGAGCAGGCGAAATCTCCTGAATTTGTTGCAATAATTTGAGGGACTTTTGATAATCGTTTTCCGTTTGATGATACTTGACAAGGTCGAGTTGACCGGCAATCGAAAACGGATCGATTCGCCGTTCGTGTTGCAATAAATCCGCAATGGACGCCTCCTTGCCGGTGCGAATCGCCAGGCGTCTCAGCGCATGAAGGGCATCGGCGCGATACGCGTCTTCCTGAAGAATTTCTCGCAGCAAGGTTTCCTGCTCATCATCGGTCAGGAACGAGTTTCCGATTTCATAAAAATTCCATTTCCCATGCACGCCGGTTTCATCGGTTATCGAGCGAATCAATTCGACCGCCGCTTCCCGCATTCCCGTTCCGCTCCACATTTGCGCCTGCATCAGCTTCGCTTTTGCGGGTACGGCATGTTTTTTTTCCCATTGGCGAATCAATTCATACCCTTTTGTGGCGTAGGGGGATTTACGATAATAGTCGAGTAAAAGCAGAAAACTGACGGGATCGGCCGGATCGAGTTCCAGCGCTTTCGCATAGCCGAGTCTGCGCAGATTGTCTTGTTTTTCCGACTCGCCCATTTGCCGAACCAGATAGGCATTGCCGGGATAGAGTTCACCGAGTTTCGACAGCATGGTGTTGGCGCTGTGGTCGTTTTCATCCGCGATATCCAATCGCTGCAACAACAGTGCGTAAAACAGATGATGGTACGGCTTGGCTTCCGGCCCTTCCCCCAATGCTTTCAGCTGGCGAATCGGAATCGGTTCCAATTGAAAAGTCGGCGGGGATTCCTGCTGTGACGTCGGCGCATGATTCGATAAATCCAACGATGGATTCATTTCTTGTTGTGGAATAATGCGGATTTGATCGGGTACATTGGCGTTCAGGCGGGTAAAAAGTCCGTAATTTCCCTGCTTGCCGGAAGAAATTTTGACCAGAAGCGTGTTTTCGCCTTCGTCGAAGCGCGCGTCAATATTGACCTGATCGAGTTGAGCGCCGTGATAACGAGCCATATCCGCTTCCAGCGTTCCGTTCAGCCACACTTTGAGCGCGCCGGCATGGCCGAAGCGCAGCTGACATCGCTGTTCCTTTTCCGCGACGATAACCGCGGCCAGATAGGTTGTCGATTCGTTGGAAGGATCGATAAGCGCATGGAGATTGATGTATCCATTATCAGGATTGAGCGGCAGAGAGCGCCATCCGACTTCGCCGCGACGGCCAGGATAGGTTGCCTGAAAATCCAATTGTTCCTCCGGACCGAAAATGCGGTTATGGCCGCCTTTTTCCGCATTATCGAAGGGACCGCAAATACGGAATTGGGTAACAAAATGCAAGGAGGCGAAAAGTACGGAGGCCTCTTCCCACAATCCCAATTTCTGTTTCATCCGCGCCTGATGAAACAATAACAGGGAACGCAAATACTCGGGAACATCATCCGCCTCGTTCAGCAGGTTGGCGATGAATTGATCGATTTTCTCGTAGTCGTTTCGACCGGACGTCATTCTCATGGCTTCGGAGAGAAATAAAGCCGCAGCCGGTTGATAATAACCGACTTCCACGGCTTTCAATAAATTGTTCAATGCTTCCCTATTCATTCCCCGCGAAGGACCAAGCAAGCCAAAACCGGCATAGGCCATCGCGTCTTCCGCATCGTTTTTGACCGCTTGCGCAAACGATATCAGCGTTTGGTCGAGGTTATTATGTTGGAAGAAATCAAGCCACACATCTTCGCCCGTCTGCGTAAAACCGGCGGGAGTGCACAAGCAGAGGAATAAGAGAACGGCGATGGAAGGTACCGATCGATGTAGGGTAAAAGACAATTTTTTCATCATTGCATCGTTTCTACAAAAATGGTTGTTTCGTTCTGTATGCAAACAAAAAAAGAAAACGTATGAAAGGATACTCCGGTTACGCTATATAGGCGAGTGACCTATCGTAAAGACGGCGGGGAAGAAACATTTTATCTCTCTTTACTGACGGATTATATTTCTTCTTTAATTTTATATAATTCATGCAAGGTGGGAATGATGCAGAGAACATTGGGAAGCCATGCGCTCAACCACGGCGAGAGAATCCCCACCTGCGCCAGACTTCTTCCCAGCGACAGCGCTAGAAAATAACCGATCGCCGCGAGCAGTCCCAATCCGATTCCCGATGCGTGACCGCTTTTTCCCAACCGCAGCGCGATACAAAAGCCCAGCATACCTAAAAAGAAGGCAGCGAAGGGAAACGCTTCCTTGATCCGTAAATCGGGCAGGTAGATTCGCGGATTTTCACCGGCGCTGCGAAACGTATCCACCAGCTGGGATAATTCGCCGTGAGACATCTGTTCCGTGTTCAAGGTATACCGGCTGAAATCTTCCGGCGAATGCTCGATAAAGTACGGATATTCATCAAATTTCTCTCGCTTGACGCTGCCGTCTTCCTTGATATGACGAGAGACGACCTGATGCAGGGTCCAACCGCCGACCCGCATGTTCATTTCGGCGGACTCGGCGTCGAGGCGGGCGGATAAAGTCCGATTCGGGCCTTTGAATTCAAAAATCGTCAAGCCGCCGATTTTTTGCGATTCGGGGAAAAACGCCCGCGCCCGATAAATTCGATCCCCTTCTCCATACAACCAGATTCCCGTTTGTCCGGATAGTCCATGGCCGGATTTTTTGATCTGGGTTATCATCAACATTTGCGCCCGTCCGGCGAAAGGGCCGCAAATATATTCATTGGCAAAAAAGAGAAGAACAATGAACCAAGAGAGAAGGATTGCCAACGGAATACATAACCGCAATGGTTTATATCCGGCGATGTAGAGCATCAATATTTCATTGTGCCGAACCATATTGCCGACGGAAATGACCATCGACAGGATCACGACGATGGGGGTGGCTTTGACGACCGTATGCGGCAGCCGCAGGAGAACGTAAGCGAGCCCCAACGAGAAAGAGGCTTCATGGTCGAGAATGACGTCGAGATCGTCGAACAAGACCAACACGAATCCGATCACGGCGAATAACGAAAAAATAAATAGAAGCGCCGATAGAAACTCCTTTAAGAGTAAAAAATCAACCGTCTTCAATGGATTGCGCATACGCTTCCTCAAACCTTCCGTGTTCGCAGCAAGAAATAAACGGCCAGAACCAGACCCACAAGATTGGGAATCCAGACGCCGATCACGGGAGGGAAGGTTCCGTCTTCCGCATAGGTGATTCCAAAATTCAATAAAATATAGTAAGCAAAGATCACCATAATCGTGATGGCATAGCAGGCGGAACGTTTGCCGAAACGGGATCCCATTCCTAACAGCGCTCCGGTGACTGCCATGATCAGACAGGCAAACGGCAACGCCACTCGTTTGGCCTGTTCCACTTCGCAACGTTTCCAATATTTTAAGTAATAATCGCGTACTTTGGCGTCCAGATTATCACGCTGTAATGCTTCTATATATCGACGGATATAATCGGACAAGAGATGGCTGCCGTAACGACTCTCCTCACGTCCCAAGCGGGCGAAACTTCGGATCAAATCCTGCATGAGCAATGAAAAATTCATTTCACCGAAACGAATCGCGATATCGCGATCGGCTGTGGGAATTTGATGAAGCACGCCGTCCTGCAATTGCAAATAGAGGATACTGTCTTCGGGTGAGAAATCGATGGATGCGCTCGGCGAGGAAATGACGCCGGCAATCCGATCTTCCCGTTTCTCGAACAACCGCAAATATATCATGTGACCCGATTCGATTTCGCTCGGAAGAAAGATGAAATTCCCAAATTCATTGAATTCGCCCGGACGGATTCCCGTTGTTGCTGTTGTGCGCAGGATTTCCGCCGTTTCCGTGCGAAATATTCGCAATCCACGCGGCGCGATGCGATGCCCCCACCAAAATAAGAGCGAAGTGAGCAGGGCGCCGATGATCAAGGCAGGAACGAGCAACTGATTGACGGAATATCCACAGGCGTGAAGCGCGGTGATTTCATTGTCGCCGGCCATGCGCCCATACACCAGCAAGCTGGCAAGCAAAACCGCCATCGGAAACGTAAGCATCATGATCGACGGTAACAGTGAAAATATCAGTTTGCCGAAGGCAAGCAATGTGGTTCCTTCCGCGACCAATAAATCCGCCAGACCGAACAACCGTTTCAGCAAAAAAACGAACGTGAACAACACCACACCTTCGGCGATTGCGGCGAACAAATCCACGAGGATATGGCGATTGATGATTCGCGCGATCGGCGAGAATGCTCTTGATAAACCTTTGATTTTCATGAAGCGATATGGCGTTTCATTTCCGTTTGGTGATTGTGAGGAAATCGTCGTTTTCGCAAACCGCATCCGTCGATCTGTTATTTGAATACCGCGCCATTCGCCGCGGAAGACACTCCGCGCGCATAACGAGCCATCACTCCGGTCTTGATTTTTGGCTCCGGCTGTTTCCAGCGATTGCGGCGTTCTTGTAATTCTTCGTCGCTCAAACGCACGTTCAGAGACCGATTGGGGATATCGATTTCGATGATGTCACCTTCTTCCAAGAGACCGATCGGACCGCCTTCCATCGCTTCGGGGGAAATGTGACCGATGGATGCGCCGGTCGTCGCTCCGGAAAAACGCCCGTCGGTAATCAGCGACACTTTCGATGCCAATCCCATTCCCTTCACGACGGAGGTAGGCGTCAGCATTTCCGGCATTCCCGGTCCGCCTTTTGGTCCTTCGTAGCGAATGACGACCACATCGCCTTCTTTGATCTCATGGCCTAAAAGCGCATTGACGGCTTCCTGTTCCGATCCGAAAATTCTTGCCGGGCCGCTATGCTTGAGCATTTCCGGCAAAACCGCCGCGGCTTTCACCACGCTGCCGTCCGGCGCCAGATTGCCAAAAAGACAGCACAACCCGCCGGTTTCGTGATACGGTTTCTCCAGCGGGCGGATGACGTCGCTGTTTCCTGCCTTTGCTTTCGCGATATTCTCGCCGAGCGTCTTTCCCGTCACCGTAATCGTGTCCGCTTTAATTAGATTTTTGCCCTGCAACGTTTTCAAAATGGACGGCACGCCTCCGGCGCGGTCCAGATCTTCCATATGAAACGGTCCCGCCGGCGCCATGTTGCAGATATGCGGCGTGCGGTCGCTGACTTCGTTGAAATCTTTCAACGTCAGTTCGATTCCGGCTTCGTGCGCAATGGCCGGAATGTGTAACGAGGTGTTGGTGGAGCCGCCGAACGCCATATCGAGAGCGATGGCGTTGATAAAAGCGTCTCTCGTCAGAATATCGCGCGTCTTGATGTCTTTTTGCACCAGTTCCATGATTTGAATTCCCGCCGCTTCGGCCAAACGTATGCGATCCGCGAACACCGCCGGGATGGTTCCGTTACCGGGCAGCGCAATGCCCAGCGCTTCCGCGACGCAGTTCATTGAATTGGCGGTAAACATGCCGGAACACGAGCCAGTGCCGGGGCAGGCGGCCGCGCAGGATTCCTCATATTCATCCGGAGAGATTTTGCCGCTTTTTGCAGGCGCAATTCTCTCAAACATATCATCCAGCCCAATCGCTTCACCGCGATCATACCCTGCCAGCATCGGGCCGCCGGTGATTAGAATCGCGGGGATATTCAATCGCGCCGCAGCCATCAACATGCCGGGCGTGATCTTGTCGCAATTGGAGACCAGCACGAGACCGTCGAAAGGATGCGCCATCGCCATGATTTCCACGCTGTCGGCGATGGTTTCGCGGCTGACCAGCGAATACCTCATGCCGAGATGGTTCATGGCGATCCCGTCGTCGACCGCGATGGTGTTGAATTCGACCGGCGTTCCGCCTGCCATATAAATGCCTCGCTTGACCGCTGTCGCGATCTTATTTAATTCCACGTGGCCGGGAACGATTTCATTGAACGAATTGGCCACACCGATTATCGGTTTATTGAGAGATCGTTTGGACAATCCGGTGGCGTACCACAAACTTCGATGAGGACCTTTCTCGATTCCGACTTTCATGACATCACTACGCATAATATCCGATCAGCCTCGCTTTCCATGGTTTAATGGTGTGGAATGGATTGAATCCCCATCACTTCACCACAATTTTGTACTGGATTAAAAAAAACAATCCATCCTACGAATTTACGAATCTGCATCCTTTATTGTAGCCTGATTCAGGTAAAACTGGTAAGCGCAGGAGAACAGAAACTCAATACGAATGTCTTGACCGTTTTCCTTTTGCTGCTATTACTTCTACATCGAATTTTCGCATAGAAAATACGCCAACGTAGCTCAGTCGGTAGAGCAACGGTTTCGTAAACCGTAGGTCAGGGGTTCAAGTCCCCTCGTTGGCTGAAAAATAATGCGCCCCTGAGCCATCAGGGGCTTTTCTTTCGCTTTCATTGATGCGCCATTCACGAATGCTTTCCAAATCCTGATCGGCTTCTTCTTTGATCATGATCATGTCCGTGTAATTTTGTTTTTGTATATTATATCCTGTTTTCACTTGAGACGGTGAGTTGAATTACACGGTTTTCAATTGCCTGGCAATTTCCCGCAGGCGGGAAAAGACATGGCGACCACGCCTTGCGCGCCGTCAGCGGAGATGAATCCTGCCGTTGCCGAGGTCGGTGATGATTAGCAGGTTCATGCAAGTTCCTTCGCGTCAATATTTTTTATCGTTTTCCGTATTGTGGCATGGAATAATGGAGGGGCTCGTGTTTTCAGGAAAGGGAATTGGTTATTTTTTTTGCGGTATTCCTCTCTTCCATCATCAATATACCACGCGTATAATAATCATAGACCATCAGAACAGAGAAAATTATGATGCCGGACAACGAACAGCGCTGTCGAACCTGCGGCAAGTTACTGCCGGAGGGCCGCGCCGCGCCCACGTTTCCTTTCTGCTGTCGGCGATGTAAAATGGCTGATCTTGGACGCTGGTTTTCAGGAGACTATTGCATCAGTGAACCGCTCCCTCTGCCGGAAATCGATCTCGCGGCTGAAACCGAACCTGGACCGAAATGATTGGCTTTCGTGCCTGGTTTCCGGCGCGCTGTTGGCCTGTGCGTTTCCGCCGTGGGAAATCAGTTGTTTCATATGGATCGCGTTCATTCCCCTTTGTTTTCGCCTTTCTGAACATGACGCGCACACCAACGCCTGGCTGGGATTTTGCGCCGGTCTGCTCTACTACGGCGGAACGTTGTATTGGCTGTTTCACGTCACCCTGCCGGGCATGATCATTCTGGTTATTTTTCATTCCCTGATTTTTGCCTTCCTGTTTGCAATGGCCGGTAAATTTCGCCGAAAACGATATGGAATCCCTTTTTTGGCGTTGGCATGGGCGTTGGTTGAATTTCTGCGCGGATTGGGGCCGTTTTCATTCGCGTGGGGATTTTTGGGCCATGCGCTTTATTCGTGGATTCCATTATTGCAGATGACGCGATGGTTTGGCGTTCCCGGTTTGTCATTTCTCGTTGTAATGGGCAATCTTTCGTTGGCGGAATCCATTCATTTTTTCTATCAACGATGGCGCGTTTCCACAGTAAAGAGCGAAAATACCGCAGGACGGAAGTTCGTGGATGGATTGAGCGCTCACGGCAATTTCGCGCCGGCTTATCTCATACTGACATGTTGTGTCCTGCTTTTCCTGCAGGGATATGGAATTCGGATCGTCCGGAATACTGAAATACTAAAAAAAGAGAACGGAATACCGTTCCGCATCGCGTTGATACAAGGTAATTTTGCGCAGGAAGAGAAAGAATCCCTGCCGCCGGAAGACGCGCTTGCCGTCATGCTGCACCTTTCTCACCAATCCCTTGCGGAAAAGCCGCGTTTGATCATCTGGCCGGAAAGTTCGGTCACGGTTCCCATTAATTACTGGCCTTCCCTCGTAAAAGAGATTCACGACTTCGCCGTGGATAACAGCGTGCATGTATTGGTCGGTTCGGTTTATGGCGAGTATCAAGCCGACGACGCCTGGAATTTCTATAATCGCGCCTACCTCTTTTCGCCGGATCAAACCATCGATTTTTCTGTGCGGGAAGCCGATTTGGCGGCATTGCCGTTCTATGATAAAATGCATTTGGTGCCGTATGGAGAATGGATTCCGCTCGGTCGCTACCGTCCGTTTTCGTTTATCGAAACGCTGATCAAGGAAGCCGGCGCGGGTATTTTTGAACGGGGGCGCGAACAAACCATTTTCACCGTGGATGGGGATATCCGTTTTGCCGTGGCTATCTGCTTCGAATCCACCCTGGCCGGCCCGGCGGCCGAAGCCCGCAGGCAGGGGGCTGATTTTATTGTAAATATTACAAATGATGCATGGTTTAAGCGCTCGGCCGGATTAAAACAGCATTTCGTACAATGCGTGTTCCGCGCGGCCGAAAATCAGCGCTTCGTGCTTCGCGCCGCCAACACCGGCATCACCGGCGTGGTGAATGCGAACGGGGGCATGGCCAAACTCATTCCGGCCCACGCTCCCGGGTTTTGTGTTGTTGAAATACCGCTATGCCGAAACCCTGTTGCGCGTTCCCGACCCTGAGCAGCGCCGGCATCTTGCCGACATGATAAGAAACGGTCAGGATATGAATATTGACGATGTCAATTTTGTAAAAAAAGGAGGGACCGCATACCACCATTTATTTTCGTAAATCGAGCGAAAAAAGTCTTGTTCGGTTTTCAAGAGCTGTCTATACTTGCAGCTGAAGATTTACAGGTAAGGGGATATCCGCTTTTGTTGAGGAATCAAAATGGGATCGTGACACAGCAGGATACGAATGTCGGGGCCGATACGACCCCCTCCACCGCGTACCTGAATCAGCTATCGCCGGTTAGGCGTCCTCACGCAGTTGTTCCATCCGACTTTGTTGATGCTAATGCTTTGGGTTGAAGTACCGAGATCTGGACGACAAATCTCTTTAGGAGGATGGCATGTCCGCATCATTTATTTTAAGAGGGAATCGATCCATGCCGAAGGAATTTCTGGGAGACGATCACCCTAACAATGAAAAAATTCGTAAATTAATCGAATTAGGGGAACGAAACGGCCGGCTTTCGTACGATGATGTCAATCGCATCATTCACGACGAAATGTTAAGTGTGGAGGATATCGACGACATATTTATTGTTTTGAACGATTTGGAAATTCCCGTTGTGGACGAAGTGGAACTGCGGCAAACCGAAGAAAAAACAATTGAGCCCGAAGAGGATGCCGACGAAGAATTAATGGAGGAAGACGAACGGACGCGAATTGACGATCCCGTTCGCTTGTATTTGCGGGAAATGGGACGGGTTCCCTTATTGACGCGGGATCAGGAAATCGAATTGTCCAAACGAATCGAATCCGGCCGATTCAAGGTATGCCGCGCATTGACCCTTTCGAAAATTGCATTGAATGAAATCGGCTGCCTGATCGGCGATCTGGAAAAAAATCGTGTCCGCCTGGAAGACGTCCTGCAAAATTTCGATCTGAAGGAATCGTTTTTGGAAGAAGATCGCCATCAGTTGATTCGCGAGCTGCATCACAAGTATGCGGAAATGGTCAAAGAGTATGAAGCCATTATCAAAATCGAACATCGCGCGCAACACAACCATCGCAGTAAACTGCTCGGAAAAAAACGGCGTTTGGGAAATCTGCTCATTTCGATGAAAATCGATCATGAACAGATGGGAAAAATCGCCAAAAAAGTATTGGTCGGCCACCGGCACATCACCGATGCAAAGGCGGAGATCGCCGGGATCGAAGAAAAACTCGGGATGGCGGCCGCCGATATTCGAGACTTGTTCCAGAAATTGCGCTATACTACGTTCGGAAAAAGCGAGTTGGAAAAACGGACGGGAATGGCGCGCGACAAACTCCTGCAGGCCTGCAAACGCTTTCTTCGGGCGCAGGAACGACTGGAAAATCATAAAAACGACCTGGAAAACAACCTGGACGATCTCGATCACATCGTGGAATTGATCAAGGAAGGCGAAAACATCGCTCATCTGGCAAAAATGGATGTGGTCAAGGCGAATCTTCGTCTGGTGGTTTCCATCGCCAAAAATTACACCAATCGCGGACTGCATTTTCTCGACTTGATTCAGGAAGGGAATATCGGCCTGATGCGCGCGGTGGATAAATTCGAATATCGCCGTGGTTATAAATTCAGCACCTATGCAACGTGGTGGATTCGCCAGGCCGTTACCCGCGCCATCGCCGATCAGGCGCGCACCATCCGCATTCCCGTTCACATGATTGAAACCATCAATAAAATGACTCGCATTTCCCGGCGATTGGTGCAGGAGCAGGGGAGAGAACCCAGCCCCGAAGAAATCGCTCATTTGATTTCCATGCCGGTGGAAAAAGTCCGCGCCATCTTTAAAATCGCCCAACAACCGATCTCGTTGGAAACTCCCGTCGGCGACGAAGGCGATACGCATTTCGGCGACTTTATCGAGGATAAAAAAGTTCGCTCCCCTTCCGCTTCCACGTCCGACTCCATCATGAACGAGCAACTGGAGACCGTGCTGAAAACCCTTACCGAACGCGAGGAAACGGTTTTGCGCCTGCGTTTCGGCATTGGCGACGGGTATCAACGCACGTTGGAAGAAGTCGGCAACCGATTCGGCGTCACGCGAGAACGGGTGCGCCAAATCGAAACCAAAGCATTGCGTAAATTAAGGCATCCCATTCGCAGTCGTAAACTGCGTGATTTTCTGGAGTGATTCCATGCAACCCATACACGGATCGACCACCATCTGTGCAGTGATCGGCGACCCCATCGGCCATACGCTGTCCCCCTGCATGCACAACGCCGCCTTTGCGGCCTGCAACCTGAATTACGCGTACGTCGCTTTTCATGTGCGCGATGTGGCGAAAGCCGCGGCGGGAATGGTCGGATTCAACATCCGCGGGCTTTCCGTCACGATTCCGCATAAAGTGGAAATCATGAAGTATCTGGACGAAATCAGTCCGCTGGCCGGGAACATCGGCGCGGTCAATACCATCATCAATCGCGATGGCCGATTGTTCGGAACCAATACCGACGGATACGGCGCCTTGAAATCGTTGGAAGCCTTCGAAAATCTGGACCAAAAAACGATCGTGATTCTCGGCGCCGGCGGCGCGACGCAGGCGATTGCCTTTACCATTGCGAGCGAAAGAAATCCCCGACGGCTCCTTTTTGCCGTGCGGGACGACGACCGGCCGGCCGCCGAAAAACTATCGGCGGCGATTTCCGACCAATTCGCGACGCCGGTCGCGATTACTTCCATCGAATGGAACGCACTGCGCGAGGCGTTTGCCGATGCGGATGTCATCATCAATACCACCCCCATCGGCATGGCGCCGAACGTCGAGGAATGCCTGGTTCCGGAAGACGCGCTGAACGAGCGCCATCTGGTTTTCGACATCATCTACAATCCCGCGAAAACGTTGTTACTGCAAAGGGCGGAGAAACGATCCGCTCGCATCATTAACGGCGTGCCCATGTTCGTTCATCAAGGCGCGGAACAATTCCGTTTATGGACCGGAATCGAGCCGCCGATTGCCGTCATGCAGGCCGCCGTCGAAAATGCATTGAGGAAATAAATGAACCTGATACTGATTGGTTATCGTGGAACAGGGAAAACCACCATTAGCGATCTTCTCCATGAGCAGCTGTCCATGCCGGTGTATCATATGGACGAAATGCTGGAGCAGCGTTTTGGCGAACGAATCACCAACTTTGTGCAAAAACACGGATGGGATTCGTTTCGCGAGGAGGAACGGCTGCTGGTGGAAGAATTGACGCAATTGGACGAAGTCATCATCGACACGGGCGGCGGCGTCATTATCCGCGACGACAACATATGCGATTTACGGCGGACCGGATTCGTGGTCTGGTTGCAAGCAAGGCCGGAAACCATCGCCAAACGAATCGGGACCGACAAAAACCGTCCATCATTGACCGGCGTAAAATCTCACATCGACGAGATTGTCGATGTTCTTGAAGAACGAACCCCCCGTTATCAGAAAGCATCGGACCTGTCCGTCCAAACGGATACCAGCACCCACGATGAGACCGTCGCGCAAATCGTGAAGATGTGGAGAAACCGACATGAAACCCTGGAAACTTCTTGAAATCAAACAAGGCGACGCGCTTCGGAATCCCTGCAACGTGGCCGTGTTGCCGCTCGGCGCAACCGAACCGCATAATCTTCACCTGCCCTACGGAACCGACAATCTCGAAACGGAAATGATCGGAGATCGGATCTGTGAGAAAGCGTACAATCTGGGCGCCAGGGTGCTGCTGTTGCCCTGCATTCCCTTCGGCGTGAACAGCAATCTCATGAAATTTCCCATGACCATCTCCATTCGCCCCTCCACGTTGGACCGGATCATTTGGGATATCGTGAAATCGCTGGAACATCACAACATCCAAAAGATCGTCCTCTTAAACGGGCATGGCGGCAACAGTTTGAAACACACGTTGCGTGAATTTTATGGCAGAACCAAAGCCTTTCTCTCGCTGGTGGATTGGTATTCCGTGGCCAAGGATCTCTATCCGCAAATTTTTAAGGAGGCGGGAGATCATGCGGGAGAAATGGAAACGAGTTTGGGCCTGTATCTGTTTCCCGAACTGACGGATGTGTCTCTTGCCGATGACGGCGTAATCAAGTCCTCACGTTTCAAAGCCATCAACAAAGGCTGGGTGCAGGTTACCCGACCGTTCGATCTGATCTCCACCCATTGCGGCATCGGCAATCCCGCAAAAGCGACAGCGGAAAAAGGGCGCATTTTAGTTGACGTGATCGCCGAACGCATCGGAAATTACATCAAAGAACTGTCCGACGCGGATATGGACCATGCCTTCCCTTTTTAACAAGTATTTCCCATGTGTATAAGCATAGAACATGAGATGGAAAAATGAATTCACTGGATAAATTAATCGTGAACAAATTCAAATCATTGCTACAGGAACAACTGCCCGTGCACGAGGTGATCCTGTTTGGTTCCAGAGCGCGCGGGAATGCCGATCCTGAATCCGACATGGATGTACTCGTCGTTTTGGCGGATAAGTATACTGTAAAAGAAAGAAGAAAAGTGAGTATTTGTGCCTGGGAAGCCGGATTTGAGCATGGTATCGTGGTCGCTCCCGTTGTGTATTCCCAAGACGAATGGGATAACGGACCGGAACGGTATTCACCGTTTGTCCGGACGGTTATGGCCGAAGGAATCCCCGTATGAAAAAAGATGAAGCGATCACCGCATTAATCGAGTACAGGTTGGAACAGGCAAACACGGCTATTCGGGATGCGAAGTGCCTGGTGGAGGGCAATGGCAGTCTCCAGAGTATTGTCAATCGGTCTTACTACGCAATGTTCTACGCGGCTCTCGCACTGCTTTTAAAATCCGGTATATCAACGTCCAAGCATTCGGGTGTGCTTGCCTCCTTTGATAAGGAATTCGTTCACAAAGGAATATTCCCAAAGGATTTATCAAAAGATTTTCATTCGGCTTTCGAACTCCGCCAGGAATTTGATTATCGAATTACGAAAATGTCCACAGCAGAGGAAACCGAGGAAATCCGATGGAAGGCGGTTCATTTCGTTCATGCAATCCAAGAGTATCTTCTTGGTGAACATTCGTCGAAGGAGGAATTGCGACGTGATTAGAATTATAGAAATATAGGATGGATAGGCGAAGCGTAACCTATTGATTTGAAGGCGAAACGGTACAAAGAAAAGGATGAGTGATGCCTGATGGCTTATCCATCCTTTTTTGCTTGCCCTGACCATCCGGTGAAAATGTGAATCGATACGAATGTTCATTGTTTTTTCACAGCCCTTGGGTCTATTCCCTATTCTGAGTAATCTGTTTATACAACGAAGACTAAAAAAAACTGAACGGCGTTTCTGCCGAAAGCATATTTTCAACTCATCTCATATATCAGGAGAAGATTCATGGCGGAACTGATCGGTAAAGCAGTAATCGCACAAGGCGGAGGGCCGACCGCGGTGATCAACCAAAGTCTGGTCGGCGCGGCGCTGGAATGTCGGAAATTCAAGCAAATCACGCGCGTCTACGGCGCGCGGCATGGCGTCAGTGGAATCATCAAAGAAGATTTCGTCGATCTCAGCCAGGCCACCTCGCATAATCTGGAACAGATCGGTATGACGCCGGGCGCCGCATTGGGGTCGACGCGCGACAAGCCGGACAAGGACTATTGCCGTAAGATTTTCGAAGTCTTTAAAAAATATGACATTCGGTATTTCTTTTACATCGGCGGCAACGATTCCTCCGATACCTGCCGGATCGTCAACGAATTTGCCAACTCGGAAGGATACGAATGCCGATGCGTTCACATCCCCAAAACCATCGACAACGATCTGGTGATTACGGATCATTGCCCGGGCTTTCCCTCCGCCGCGCGGTATGTCGGTCTGGCGTTTGCCGGCGCCAATCTCGATAACCGCGCCTTGCCGGGCGTCTATATCGCCGTGGTGATGGGACGTCACGCAGGATTCCTGACGGCGGCGTCCGCGGCGTTTCGGCGTTTTCCGGATGATGGTCCACATCTGATTTATGTGCCGGAACGGCAATTTGACACGAAAAAATTCCTCGCCGATGTGGACGACTGTTATAAAAAATACGGACGCTGCATCGTGGCGGTTTCCGAAGGCGTGTGGAGCGGTATCGACGAGAAAGGCAAACACATTCCTCTCATCGTTTCCCTGTCAAAAGACGTGGAAAAGGATGCGCACGGCAATGTCCAACTATCCGGCATCGGCGCGTTGGGTGATTTGCTCTCGGATCTCGTGAAAAACGAATTGAAAATCAAACGCGTTCGCGCGGATACCCTCGGCTACCCGCAACGCTGCTTTCTCGGCGTCTATTCTCTTATTGACGCTCACGAAGCGCGGGAAGTGGGAGAAAAAGCGGTTCAATACGCGCTTTGGCACAACATCGACGGGTCCGTCGTGATTAAACGCGTCGGCGATTATGCCGTCGAATATGATCTCGTCAGTCTCGATCAGATTGCCGCCAAAACCAAAACCATGCCGGACGAATTCATCAATGCGGAAGGGAACAACGTAACCGACGCCTTCCGCCACTACCTATTGCCGATGATCGGACCGGCGCCGGAAGCCGACCGCTTGTTTGCGCCATCGGCGCCGAAATTGGATTAATCCGTAAAATTTTTTGTTTTTAAAGGAAAAGGGGCGCCACATGTGCGCCCCTTTTTTGATGGACTTGAGTAATTCCGGCAGTCAATTTGATATGCATTTTTGTCAAATCTTCAACGAAGTATAATGAGTTTGCAAAAAATGAAGATGAAACGAGTTGATTTTTATACGTTTTGAGAGAAAAATCGGGATATTGATTTTTGGCTTGTTCCTTGCATTCTTCTCGGGAAGGCCAAAATGAACGAAGCGAATGGACACGTTGAACATGAAGGGCGGATGGATCCTTATATTGTTGCTGTTTGCCTCAGCAGGAATTTGTCGAGCGAAGACCGACAATTCCTCTGACCTTCTCGCGATGAATTTAACGAAATTAAGCCTCGAAGAATTAATGAACATCGAGGTGACATCCGTTTCCAAACAACCGGAACGCCTTTCACAGGCAGCCGCCGCCGTTTTCGTGATCACGCAGGACGATATTCGCCGATCGGGCGTGAACAGCATTCCCGAAGCGCTGCGTATGGTCCCCGGTTTACAAGTCGCCCGCATCGATGCGAGTAAATGGGCGATTTCATCACGGGGATTCAACGGGATGTTCGCCAACAAACTATTGGTTATGATCGACGGGCGGTCTGTATACACGCCGTTGTTTTCCGGCGTGTTTTGGGACGCGCAGGATACGCTGATCGCCGATGTGGAGCGCATCGAAGTCATTCGCGGGCCGGGAGCGGCGCTGTGGGGAGCGAACGCGGTCAATGGCATCATCAACATTATCACCAAACATGCGAAAGATACGCAGGGCGGCCTCTTGGCGATGAAACTGGGAACCGAGGAGAATGCCGTCGGCGGTTTTCGATATGGCGGCAAAGTCAGCGACAACACGTTTTACCGTGTTTATACGAAATATTTGAACCACGACGATTTCGTTAACGCTTCCGGAACAGACAGGAACGATGAATGGGATGTGATTCGCGGCGGTTTTCGCGTCGATTCCTCCCTTTCCGAAAGCGATGAACTGACGGTGCAGGGAGATTTATATGGCGGGAAAGAGGGAACAACCTACCAAACCGCGGTTCTGCAGGAACCTTATAACCTGAATGTTCATAGCCGAGATGGGATGGCCGGCGGCAATTTGCTTTCGCGATGGAGCCATATCTTTTCCGACGTCTCCGATAGTTCGCTCCAGCTTTATTACGACTGGACGAAACGTGAATTCAATATCGGCGCAGAAGAGCGTCACAGTTTTGATATCGATTTTCAACACCATTATCAATGGAATACACGAAATGATTTGATGTGGGGGCTCGGCTATCGCTTTACGGGGGATTCCCTCGACGCCATTCTTGACGCATCCCTCGTTCCGCCAAATCGCGAGGATCATCTGTTCAACGCGTTTCTGCAGGACGAGATCACCATTTGGGAAGATGTGCTGAAATTGACGCTCGGTTCCAAATTCGAGCATAACGATTATACCGGTTTTGAAATTCAGCCGAACGCGCGTCTGTTGTGGACGCCGCATACGCGGCACACGGTCTGGGCGTCGGTCTCTCGCGCGGTGCGAACCCCTTCCCGCGCCGATCATGATATCCGTTTACAACAGTATATTCTTCCGCCGAACGATCCGTTTCTGCCCCTCCCGCTTCCGGTTTCCCCGCTCGTATACGGATCGCGCGATTTCAATTCCGAGGATGTCATTGCGTATGAATTGGGATATCGAGTTCAGGCAAAGGATTGGTTATCGTTCGATATCGCCTCTTTTTATAACGACTATGACCATCTTCGCACCGCCGAGATTGGTTTGATTTCGTTTGATAGCAGTCCGATCCCGCATTTTTTCCTGCCGCTCACGGTTGACAACAACATGAATGGAGAAACATACGGCATGGAATTGGCGGCGAATATTCAGCCGGCAAACTGGTGGAGTCTGCATCCGGCTTACACGTTTTTACAAATCCAGTTGCACACCAATTCGCTAAGTAACGATGTTCTGAATTATGAGATTGAACGGCAAAACCCGCACCACCAATTCTCGCTTCGCTCCTCCATGGATCTGAGTAAGGTGGTTGATTTCGATTTGTGGCTGCGATACGTGGACAATATCCCACAAATGAACGTTCCGGCGTATTTGACCTTGGACGCACGGCTGGGTTGGAAACCGAGTGAAACCTTCGAATTGTCAATCGGCGTGCAAAACCTGTTCGATGATCGGCATCAGGAATTCGGCGATCCACAACTGGTCCGCTCGCTGGCCTCGGAAGTGGAACGGAATGTATATATAAAAGGAGAATGGCGGTTTTGAAAATGCGGCGATACTCAGCGTTCTCATTTTTCTTTGTTTTTTTCATGGCAATCGAATTTCAATCCTGAAACTCTTGAGCCCGCATAACGCGCATGGTTCGTATCATCCCGCGTATCCCAAAACGTCGCCCGATCTTTCGGCAAGGGACGCGGAACGATCCGACATATGTTGAAAGCGAACGCCGCATTCGCTTTCGCCAAGCCGGCTGTGTGGACCAGCTTCACCAGCAACGGATGCCGCCCTTTTTTCAGTTGGATCACCGCGCTGGCCCGGCCCGGCAGAACGCATTTGGGCGTATTCACGCCCTGCGTTTCATAGACTTTTTCCCCGCCGATCCACATCGCGCCGTCATCGTTGGCGCTGAACCACAATTCCGCCTCTTCCTCGCGAGGAACATCGATCCAACAGAATGCATAATAACAATGGCCGTTTTTCAACGAATAATTCACCGCAAAATCGATATATTCGTCAGAAAAGTATAGCGGCTCCGTCCACCCATTTTTTCCAGCCTCAGCAACGATGTCTTTATCGGATTTTTCCAAATAGGAAATACCGAGATCATCCCCGGCGGAGGAATTGAGCAGCCATACGCGGGGAGTCGTGCCGTAACGCGGACGGTTGGTTTGATCTTCCACGCTATGCTCGAAATAAAACATCGATTCTTCGACGCCCCGCTCGCTGACGATTTCGATTTGCGCGTCGTCCATCGTTCCCAATCCTTCACGCGCGGCATTCATGACGTGCGCGGCGTCGGACGGATTGAGTCCCATCAATTTCATGCAAACCGAATCCACCGCGACCATATCCGGCCCGGCAACGATCATATTTCGACGAATCGCCGCGCCGCCGGGAATGTGAAAGCGTTCCATCCCCACGAGGGCGTCGACCACGTTATATTGAGGCCGGCCAATAGCCGCCAAATCAACGATTTCCTGCTCGACGGAATTTTTTTCCGGAAAATCGCGGTGCAGATGGGGATCGCCCGCATTCGGCCCGCCCTGCTTGCGAGTAAATCCATATTTCGCTCCGGCGGGGAGACCGATGTGATTCTTCAGACAGAGCGTGACATAGGCCACAATGTGCGTTTTCATGACGGGCACATTGATCAGCAGATCCGCGTCGAGAAAACACTCATGGATCCAATAGGAATCGAATTCTGGAAAGTCGATAAAGGCGGGAACAGGAACTTCGCGAATGCGGGAAAGCGGCTTTTCATAGCTGCCGAAATTGGCGTCCACCAGTTCAACGGAAATCCCACACGATTCGAGTCGCCTGACAATTTCGCGATACCCCATTACCTCGAATCCATCTGCAATCTTCGCCTGTCCGGCGTTGAAAGCGGTATCTTTCATAGCCGGCATCAACCAGGCGGCTCCACATTCCGCCACGGTATATTTGATGTTGGAATATCCCTGCTTTTCGATCCATAAAATGATGCCTTCCACCACTCGGGGATCGGTCGTACAGCCTTTTTGTTCGGTCACGATAACAATATTCGGTTTCAGGGTGATTTTCGCGCCATCGAACAGCAATGGTTTCAAGTCGCCGGACTGATCCAATGCGCGAAAGACCATTTCGTGCACCTGCTCGTCGCTCAATTCCTGATCAAGCCCAACCGGCTGACTCAAAACCGGATCGTCGGAACGAACAAACGCAACTCGCGTCGAATAATCCGCCGGCAGGCCATCCGCTTTGAGCTGCGAAACCGGTTTCGCTTCCGACATGGGCTTGTTCGGGAACTGGGCTAAAAGATCGACGATGATCACACCACAAATGAGGAACGCGATGCCGGAACGAATAAGGAAAAAACGATCAGATGAAAAGTATGGTTTCATGAGTCAGCCTTTATCCTTTATATATGATGCCCCGGCAAAAAGTCAAAAAATTGTGGTGCGGACATCTTGTCTGCACAATATATAGTGGCAGATTGTTCATAATACCACAATATGTGCCGGTTTCAAAATTTCATCCGACTTTTTGCCGGCGCATCATATCTGTTCATATTTTACTTTTATATAATACGGGCATAAAAAAATAACGGTTATTCCGACTTCGAAAAGCGCATCCTTCCATCCCCACCATTTGCAATCGGTCGCTTGCAAAATAGGGGGATGAGCGGAATGCGCATTCGCCACTGCAACGAATTTTCTGTCCGACGGATCAAAATTCGCAATTTCTTTGTGAATGGGAAATTCATCGTACGTATCATCATTTTTCGTTATATCAACACGATTTTCCGGTGAAAATTGCCACCGATGATCATGGACCCATTTCATAAAACGATCACCGACGCCCGGTTGACCACGCATGAAAAGTTGATGGCGGTATCCTGCCAGAGTTTAAAATTTTGAATCCGTAATTTGCGTAGCATGATATTACCTTCTTTACCCCACTATGCTATATTCATTATGGACGAGCTTTGAGTAGAAAAAAGGCCGGTATTCGTGAAAAAAGACGGGCGCAATTTTTTGTTATCAAACTCGAATGAATTGGGTATAATGAAATAAGAATTTGAATCCGATTCTACGGGAACAGGATCGTATTTCCAAATGAACATCGCATCGTTCAATATGCTCTGAAAGGTTTCAATTGGTATGAGCGAGAGATACGAACGCGCCAAAGAAGAGATCACGGATGTGCTCGTGGAGGAGTATCTGAAACAGAATCCCGGCGTCGACAAACATCAGGTCATGATGGCGTGCAAAGACGGTCGGCTTATTTTGACGGATATGGCGGCGGTTCTCGCGGAAATGAAAATCCGAAAAAATTTTCGCGAATCTCTGGACAATGCCGGAAAGATGTTCGCCAGTATCACGATTCACGAAAATCAACGCTGGAAAGAATGCATCACCTCGACGGAACAGTCCAAATTGATCATCGACTGCCTGCATTCGTCGCCGTTCTACCATTACGATAAAGAAGGTTGGAATCGGGAACATGCGTTTATCAAAAAGCAGGAGCGCATCTGCGCCCGCGCAACCGTCAAACTGGAGGAATATAAGGAAAAACTTGCGGAATTAAAAAAACAAGGCAAATCGGTGCAAACGCCGGTGGGAAGAACGTATGTCATCGAATATTTGAAATGGGTCATCGATCAGCTCCAGGTTTTACATCACGTATATGAAAAAGAAATCGAATTGGGGGACACGTTCGAAACGTGCGCGTCCAAACACGTCAATGTATTATTCGAAAAGGTGAAAAGAGACAAGGCCTCATTCAATATTGATGAATTGAACAGAATCTATAAAGCCTTGCTGGGAGACAAAAAAGGCTCTCTTGATCTGGGAAACTCGGCCGAATTGAATATCGATTTGCTGGTCAAGGCGAAAAATTCATTGACGCAGGCCGTCGACGGTTTGAAAACGAAAATAGAAACACGCCGCGTTCAATTCCAGGAAATCTGGTCGACAATCACGTCCATGCAGGAAGTCGTGAAGAACATGGAAGAAATGAATAAGCTGGACAAAGCCGGGAAATTGCCGCCGGAAATCAATGACGAGAAAGAGGAATCGACGACCAAAGCACAACGAATGGCGCGCTTCGTCAACGTCGTAAAAAAAAAATTTTAGCCGGTTCATGATGATAATGCGCAATGCATAGGTAGATTGGACTTTGGGATTGATGGCTTCAGGGAAATCTCGTTTCGCGCTCGACAAATCATAATACTATTGCAAATTCATCTAAAAGCCCGCGGAGTTGCCTCCATATTTATACAGACATGATACCCAATCCGGTAAGATGTGGAGTGTCTCCTGCAAAACAGTTTCAATGTTTATAATGCGGATCAAGCACGTCACGCAAGCCCTCTCCCAACAAATTGAATCCCAAAACCGTTACCGCCAGCGCCGCGCCGGGAAAAAGCGAAACCCACGGCGCAACTCGAATCGCCTGCGAACCGTAATGAATCATGCTGCCCCAGCTGGGCGTGGGTGGTTGTGCGCCCAAACCGAGAAACGACAATCCCGCCTCCGCCATGATGGCCTGCGCCAGACCCATCGTCCACCAAATCAGCGCGGGAACGTAAGCGTTGGGCAGGATGTGATACACGATCACGCGCCAGTCCGACGCGCCGAACGCTTTGATCGCGGTCACGTATTCCCGTTCTTTCATCGCCATCACTTGCGAACGCATGATGCGCGCCATGCCTGCCCACATCACCGCGCTCAAGGCGATAAAAACCGAAAGCAACCCTTCCGTAAAAATGACCGCAATCGAAATGACGAGCAGTAAAAATGGAAACGCCAACGTAACATCCACAATTCGCTGCAACAAAACATCCGTTTTCCCGCCGTAATAGCCGGACAGGCACCCGATAATCAAGCCGATCAACAATCCCGCCGTGCGGGTGGTGAGGCCGATGCCCAATGAAATGCGCGCGCCATACACCACACGGCTGAACACGTCGCGCCCCACTTCATCGGTGCCGAACCAATGCTGCCATGACGGCGGTTGATAACGCGCCCGCAAATCGATTTCGTCCGGTTGATAACCACAAATAAACGGCGCGAATGTTGCCGTTACGATGAGCAGCAACGAAATGGCTCCGCCGACCATGATGTAGGGGTGTCGTGGCAGTTTCATGATTCGTAACGGATCCTCGGATCGAGATAGGCGTACAACAAATCCACGATTAAATTGATCAATATGAAAATCAGAGCGAAAAACAATACCGTTCCGTTGATCAGCGGATAATCCCGCTGCTCGATGGCGGTCACGATGTGCCGTCCGAGGCCGGGCCAGGAAAATACTTTTTCGGTCAGCACCGAACCGGACAGATAACTGGCGAAATCAAGGCCGACGATAGTGATGATGGGAATAACGGCGTTGGCAAAAGCATGTTTGAAGATGACGACCACTTCGCGCATTCCCTTCGCTCGCGCGGTGACGAGATACTCTTCGTTCATGACTTCCAACATGCCCGCGCGGGTCATCCGGGCGAGAAAGGCGACGGATTGCGTTCCCAACGCAATGGCGGGAAGGATCAAATAGCGAATCCCGCCGTCTCCGAAACCGGACGGCGGCAGCCACTGCAAACGCACGCCGACGAAATACATCAATAAAAGCCCCAACCAAAAAACCGGCGTGGAAATGCCGATCAACGACAACACCATCGCCAGGCGGTCATAAAACGTATTGGGAAAAAGAGCGGAAACCAGGCCGGCGGTAATTCCCAGCAAAATCGCTACCACCATCGCGGAAAAAGCCAACCGGAACGTATTGGGAAAACGTTCCGCGATGATGGCGGCGACGGGACGGTGGCTGTCGTACGATATGCCCAAATCGCCTTTGCAGATATTGAGCAGATAGACGCCGTATTGAACCAGCAACGGTTTGTCGAAGCCATACCGTTCACGGATCCGCTGTCGCTGTTCCTCGCTCGCGCGTTGCCCGGCCATCGCGTCGGCTGGATCGCCCGGCGCCATCCGGCCGAGGAAAAACGTAATCGTAACGACTCCCCACAAAACCGGAATCATCAACAACAAGCGGCGTAAAACGTAGGTAAACATGGTATGAACTCGATTTTTGTGAGGGTAGAGCAAGCGTCCCGCTTGCATAACGACGCAAGCGGGACGCTTGCTCTACCCTGGTATTATAATTCTTCGGCAAAAAGAATACCGGAACATACGATTTCATTGAATGGCGTCGCGATCCGGCGGCTCGATTCTCTCTTTGAGAAATCGTGTGCCGTTGAAGATCAACGGCTCGGTATACTGTTTCAGCCACGGCTGGCTGACGATATATTTCGCGCGATACCAGAGAAAGAGAGCAGGCGCTTTTTCGTAAATCAGATCATTAACCTGCCGCAGCAGTTCCGTACGATGCTCTTCGTTTAATTCGAGCTGGGACTGTTCGATAAAATGGTCCACTTCTTCATCCTGAAATCGGGAAAAATTTCCCGCGTCGAGTTGGGAGGAGTGGAACAACGGGAACAAAAAATTGTCGCCGTCCGGATAATCCGCAAACCAATTGCGAAAGGCCACGTCGAAGTCCCCTTCGCGCAACATGCGCCGATACGTCACCCATTCCACCTGCACGATGCGGACGGAAAGTCCGATTTTTTTCCATTCGGCCTGCACGACTTCCCCAATGCTGCGGACAAAATTTTCCGCGGCGGGCAACAGCAGGCGCATTTCCCGATTGCGCAGATCGGAACTGGCCAGGACGTTTTTCGCTGCTTGCGGATTGTAGGGAAACGGTTTTTTATCCGGCGTATAGCCGGCCAATCCCACCGGTATCGGTCCGGTGGCCACGATTCCGGCGCCTTCACGCACACATTCCAACACCAACGCCGTTTCGATAGCCTGGCACAAAGCCCTGCGGATATGGATTTGATCGAGCGGTACTCTTTTACAATTGAAAACCAGCATGTCCGTCGTCAATAAAGGCGTCAACGCAGTATATGAATTCCATTTCGGATGCGTTTTCCAACGGAGAATTTCCGCTTCGGGCACCGGATCGATCACGGCGGAATTGCCGGTTTCGAATTCGGCAATAGCGGTGAAGGGACTGCCGAAAATACGGATTCGCAGATGCGGAATATTGGGCTTTTCATCCCAATACTCGTCATTTCTGTCAAAATCGAGATATTGATCGTGCTGCCATTCCTTGAACAACCACGGTCCGCTGCCGATCGGTTGTTCGCCGAAAGGAATATCTTCTCGTTCGCATCGTTCCACTTCCTCGCGCGGAACGACGGACGCGGCGGGCATGGCCAGCAGACCAAGAAACGGCGCAAACGGTTTGTCGAGAGTGAGAGATAACGTATGCGGATCAATCACATCGATTGTTTTGATCCGTTCCAACACCCACCGCGACGGAGACGCCGATTTCGGATCCAAAATCCTCTCGAACGAATAGCGCACATCTTCTGCCGCGACCGGCCGGCCATTCGAAAATTTCGCTTGCGGTTTTAAATGAAAGGTATACTGCTTTCCATCCGCGGAAATCGACCAAACCGAAGCGAGATCCGGCTGAATTTCCGCTTCGTGATCGAAGCGCACGAGATTGGAAAAAACCAGGCCGATCAACCGGCCATCCAATACCGCCCACGAACGGGCAGGATCGAGCGTGGGCGGATCGCGCATATCATACAGAACGAGGGTATCCTTATCGGCGGGCGGCATGAAGAATGCGCCGCCATATTCCTCATTCTTTCCTTTCGGCGAGCAGGCTTGCAAAAAAAAACACAAGAAAAAAAATACAAAAAACAGAGAACGGTGTGGATTCACAAAAACCGACAGGATCGGTTGATCACAACGAAGAGATGAAAATTCCATGTAGGGGCAGGTTTGAAATCTGCCCCTACGACGGGAAGGTTCACAGAGAAATAAGCATGGGTGGAACCAGCGTCTCGCCGGCTTTGTTTGTGCAAGGGAAACGCTTGTTTTACCCACGATGCCTACGCCGACGCTGTTTTTTTTCATCCTTGGTTATTACCATTGGGTTGGGATGACGTCGTGGAAATAGTAGTCATCCGCGGTATTAAAAGTCAATGCATGAAGATTTTGCGTATCGACGCCAGCCGCCGATTGAAACGAATTATACCAACAAAAAAGGCACGGATAACCGTGCCCTTCTTCGATTTGCCCTGAATTCGTTTAACGTTTGGAGAATTGGAAGCGTTTGCGCGCACCCGGACGGCCGTATTTCTTTCGTTCGACCATGCGCGGATCGCGCGTCAGGAAGCCGGCCCGTTTCAAAGAGGCGCGGTATTTGTGATCATAAGCGGCCAACGCCCGGGAAATCCCATGCCGCAGGGCGTCTGCCTGGCCGGAAAGGCCTCCGCCGTTGATGTTGGCGTAAATATCGAATTTTCCGACGGTTTCGGTAACTCCGAAGGGTTGACGGACAACCATTTCCAACGTCTTCCGCATTAAATACTCATCGGATTTTTTACCGTTGACGATGATTTCGCCGGTTCCGCTTTTCAGATATACGCGCGCGACGGAAGTTTTACGGCGTCCGGTTCCATAGGATAGATATTGTTGTGTCATGACGAGTCTTATGATCCTCCTGCGTTATTTCTCCAAAAAAACGGGTTTCTGAGGCGCGTGGGGATGCTCGGATCCTTTATACACGCGCAATTTTTTGATCATTTTACGTCCCAGCCGATTTTTCGGCATCATTCCCCATACGGCTTTCTCGATGACGCGCACGGGATTGTCTTTTATGGCTTTTTCATAGTTTTTCTTGCGCAATCCGCCGGGATAACCGGTATAATGAATCATCAATTTGTCGTTCATTTTTTTCCCGGTCAGGCGGATTTTTTCGGCGTTGACGATGATGACGTGATCGCCCGTATCGAGAAAGGGAGTATAAATGGGTTTGTGTTTGCCGGTCAATAACGTCGCAACTTTGGTCGCCAGCCGCCCTAAAATTTCACCTTCCGCATCGATCAGGTGAAATTGGTGCGTCGCTTGAATTTGTTCGGGTTTTGCGATGGTTGTTTTCATAATACTACCACAATTTTGAATTAGAGTCACAGAATTAAGAATTGTAACCGTCCGGGAAAGAAGTTCAAGTCGCCCGATCACATTTCCTGAAATCGGACCGTGATTGAAATGAAGAGAAAAAAAGAATCACTTCTGTACACCGCTTCTCCTGTATAACGTTAATCATGAGTAGAAACGGCAATGCAACCCGAAAACAACCGAACCGATAGCGAGCTATTTACCGCGGCGTCGAACGGCGACGAACGCGCCGCCGCGCAATTGTACTATCGCCATGCCGAGCGGGTGTTCCGCGTTTGTTTTCGAGTATTGTCGGATCGGATACAGGCCAAGGATTGCGCGCAAGAGGTTTGGCTGAAGGTGTTTCGGTATCGGCAACGGTTTCGAGCAGGATCGTCGTTCCACTCGTGGCTGACGGCGATTGCGGTTCACACCGCCATCGACGCCGTGCGAAAAAACGCCAGGATGGTTTTCGTCGACGTGGATGAGAATCTACCGTTGTTCCCTTGTTCTCAGACCGAGGACGCGCTTCAACAACTGGAAAATCGTAAAATCCGCGAACGAATCGATCAGGCCCTGGCTCGAATGAGTGTGCAACAACGCGTCGCCTTCGTTTTGCGCCATTATGAAGACGAACCGTTGGCAACCATCGCGCATGTGTTGAATTGCTCGATAGGAACGGTGAAAACCCATATCCATCGAGCGGTTCTGGCGCTGCGAAAGGAATTGTCAGAATTCACTGAGTGTAAAAACGTGAAAGAAGAACATGAAGAACGAACATCCCACACACGCTGAATTGATCGATTTGTATTATGAACCCGACTCGTCTCGCTCACAGGCGGTTCTGCGTCATTTGACCGCCTGCCGGGATTGCCGCGACGAATACGATTCGTTGGTTCTGACGTTGAATCAAACCAATCTTCACGAAGTTCCGGCTCTTACAACCGTGGAACATGCGGAATTGTTCGAATCGGTGTGGAATAGAAGCAAAGCATCGCGTACCTCGTCGCTGAATTGGATCGGATTCGTAATGGATCGGATTCAACGGCCGATCGTTCATTTTGTAGCCGGGCTGGCTTGTGGGATTTTGCTGACGGTTTCGATTGCGAATGGCTGGTTGGATACGGCGGTTGAGGCGAAGGCGGAGCCCAACATCCGCTGGGAAAGTAACGGTTTGTCGCAGACCGTCAGCGGCAGGATGCTAGAAAAAATCTACCCGGATATCGAAAATCCGACGATTTCCATCTTGAATTCATCCGGAAACGACTCCGGATCTCAAAAAGTGCTTCAAGGCACGATGGAAAATGGAAACATTCAAATTATTCTTAATCTGTGAGAAAGGAATTTCATCATGATTCGTAACATTATCTATAGTGGTTTCATCGTATTCTGTCTCATCGTCGTGTTGTCCGTTCATAGCCAGGAAAACGCTACCATTGTTCCCGCTCCGGTTTCCGAGGCAACGCAACCGCAAGAAAATGAAGCAGTTCTACCTGTTCTTGCAGCTTCGGAGGCGTCAGACCAGGAATTGACTCCTCCACGAGGCCGAACTCAGGCGTCGTCTTCTGTTGAATCATCGCGAAGCAGAACGACCCGACAGTCCGCCGTGGAAAGCAGGGCAGATAACATTTCCCAAAACGATAGGACATCGGAACCGTTTCCACGTTCTGCTGGTCGAGTTGCCGGTGAATCCGCGTCCTCTAGGTATGGATCTCGTGAGAACTACGGCGAAACGTATCCGGCGAGACAACTTCAAACCAGAGTGTTTGTACT
Source organism: Candidatus Omnitrophota bacterium (assembly GCA_003598175.1). Classification (GTDB taxonomy): domain Bacteria; phylum Hinthialibacterota; class Hinthialibacteria; order Hinthialibacterales; family Hinthialibacteraceae; genus SURF-12. The sequence continues at coordinate 5,841 of QZKN01000141.1, read as the reverse complement.
GCAATATGCCAACGCAAATACAATTGTAGGAATTATCGAAAATCTATTTCGAAGACGCGGAGATACCCAGATTACCGTCGATTCCCGCACCAACCGTCTCATCGTGTCCACGTCGGCGGAAATGATGGATGAAATACAGGATTTGCTGATCGATCTGGATGTTCCGCCGCCGGGAAAATCCCTATCCGACGCGCCATTCAATCTTGCATTTCAGGTCTTCGCCGTCGAGACAGACTATCCATCGACGGATGGCATTCGCTTTTCAATGCGTGTGGAAATTTTGAATGGAATAGACAATCTTAATATCGGCAATCTGAATATCGACGGCGTGCAAATCACGGAATTCGAGGTCAATCACCGAGATCGAAGAGACGATCAGAAAAGTTTGCTATGCCTGATCAGCGGGCATGCGGATTCGTCGGAAGCGATCAAATCGATTTATCCATTCTTCCAGGCTCATTTTGGTCCTGTTCGCGTTATGCAATTCACCACATCGAACCGCTCTTCACAAATGGACGCTGCTTATTCCTCCCCGATTTCCCTCCCGGAGAATTTATTGCCCATCGTCAACAAATTGCTTGGAACCTCTTCCTTCAAACCCAAAGCGAAACTCTCGGAATTCGATTTGGAGAACGCCAAAATTCAATTGGAAAGCGCCCAAGTGGCCTTTCGCTCATCCGGCGCATTGTTGGATCAGGCTCGCAACGCGGAAAACACGGCTGCCGCGAGATTTAACAGTGGAACCACGCCCAAAACGGAATATGACAACGCGATAACAACGCGCATTCAGCGGGAAAGCGACCATGAACAAGCGCAACTCAATCTGCAAGCGAAGGAAATTGCTTATGCGAAAATGGCGCGGGAGTTCGAAGAGCGAAACAAAGAGGAGTCATCCACAAAAGGGGAAAACATGGTCCAGGTTATCGGATATTGGTTCGGAAACACGGCGGTTCCAGGACAATGCATGGCCCCCATCGGCCCGTGGGATCTGGAAATTCAATCGGAGCGCGTGCCGGACAGCGACTTTCTGCTCAATATCTCGATGCGTGAAAAAGACAGAATCATTCTGCGAAACACGATCAACGCCAAAATCGACCGCCCGATTATCGTGGGATATACGCGCAGAGAGGAACATGCGATGATTCCCGGCGCATTGATCATTATTCCACAACAGGATTTCATGAGCGACGCATCCGTACAAGTGATGGATGCTGACGCTCCAACCGCGGCGAGAACGGACGCTTCAAGCAGAGCGAGAAGACGATAACCGAAAGTAACAAATGGAATCGATGATTATCAGGCGGGCGTGGAATCGTCTCCACGCCCGCCGCTTCGTTCCTATCACCAATTCTTCCCCGCGCCAAAATACTCCTCCCGTTTTTGCAGGATTCCTGTGAAACCTGTTATTTCGAATATCGCATCGGTGTTCAAACTCGTCGAATGGGTTCGGCTGTTTGAACCCAGCGATTTAACACCGATTTTCGCAGAGTCTGTATCCCTCAGAATTGAACCAAAAGATATAAGATAGGAAATCCCATAAATTCTTGCTATTGCGCATGATTATCTTGGTTATTACATGACGGTTATAATGTAATAAATTGGTAACACAATTAGGCTCTTTCTCATACTTTTCCCCTTTTTATAGCCATTTTTACGATTCATCCGATATTTGAGTACATGGGATAAGGAAAAAGTGGACAAGCCGGTATATTTCTGAAGAATGAGTTAAAAATTCCCCTTCAGAAAGGAAAACCGGATGAACCATCATTACTATACCACGGATTTGGATTGAAACAGAAGGAAATCGAAAAACAGTACTACAGCGGTATTTCACCTGTCCGAAACTCAAGAAATTACGCCGGATCGCCATCGATGAGATCGCGGTGCGGAAAGGGCATCGCTACCCGAACGTGGCGCTGAACCTGGAGAGGGTAGTGGTGGTCTTCGTGATCGAGGGGAAGGGCAAAGAGAATCTGTAGCCGTTCTGGAAGCGGCTACGCAGTTCCTCCGCGCGTAGCCTTGGACATGTTACCCGCCTACGAGGCGGCAACGCGGAATATGCAGGCGAGCACAATTTTTGCGCAGATCGATCAAATAAGGCTACAATAAATAGGAACAAGAAGGTGATATCACGTCGGTTTTCATTCCTGTAAAAAAAAAACAAAAAGGAGTATTCTCATGCGTAAATTGATTCCATTCATCCTGATCATCCTTTGTTGGGGGATAATTTTAGAAGCGGGAGAAAAAGAGAACGTGAAAGAAGAAAAAAAAACAGAGGCTTCTTCCTCCGACATTTATTACCTGCAGGTTCGGGTAATCTTTGCCGGTACGTCGGGCATTTATGGCAGCGTTCCGCGGGAATTATCCGACATGCACCGCATTCTCACCCGTTCCTTCGAATACCCGTCATATGAATTGTCGAATCGCATTCGTCTCAGCCTGTTTTCGGACGAAGAGGCCACGGCGCTGGTGTTTCCCGAGCATTATCTGCGCATTATTCCGAAAGGAACCGCGGAAGAAGGGCAAGCCGTTAAAATCAAGGCTGAATTGTACAACATTCCCGAAGAGCGCGCGCAAAAAGCCCGCGTGGAAATCGGCGAACGCCCTCAACTGTATCGATTGGAAGAAACGACTCCCGCCGGCGGCGGCAAGCAGGAATTCCCGATCCTGAGTTCCGCCCTGCTCGTCACGCAAAAAGACTGGCAAGCGTTCGGCGGCGTTCCCATTCGCGTCAATTCCACCGGTCGGGTGCGCTCCAACGTCATGTCGAGTTCGAGTTTGAGTACGGCAGGGGAAAGCACTGCAATAGGGGAGCAGAAATATTTGATTTTGGGGATTCAGTTGGAAAAAACCAGTCGTTAAAAATGAAAGGAAATAATCCCGCCGGTCTGTAAACCGCGCAGAAAAATCACAAATCCGATCAGCATGACGAGCACGGGCGAGATGATTTGCAGCCATTGCAGCGAGCCGGTTTTCGTTTGAAAACGATCCAGCAGCCGTCTGGCGGTCACCATTAAAATCCCGATCGTGATCAAAACCGCCGCCAGTCCGAAGCTGAAGAAAACGATCATGGCCATGCCGAACACAATCCGCCGCATGGCGATGGCCACCAGTAAAACCACGATGGCGCTGGGGCAGGGAACAATACCGCCGGTGATTCCCAACATCAGTAAATCCCGAAAGGTGGCGTCCGCGGGTATTTCGTGGGTATGCGTTCCAGGACCATGCTTATGATCCGTATGATCGCTGTGCAGATGGGGGTGTCCCTCGTGATCGTGTTCATGAATGGCAGGGGCAGGTTTCAAACCTGCTCCTACCGTTGGTACATGCGGGTGCGGATGATCATGAACGTGCAGGTGATCGTGATCGTGCAGGTGATCGTGAACATGCGGATGGGGGTGTCCCTCGTGTTCGTGTTCATGAATGGTAGGGGCAGATTTCAAACCTGCCCCTACCGTTAGTACATGCGGGTGCGAATGATCGTGGGGATGTGGATGATGGTGAGCATGAATTTCAAGGCCCATACTTTCGGCAAATCGAATCCGCTGCCAGGCGGCATAGCGCCGGAGAAACAGCGCCAGGCCGATTGCGACAATCAAAAGGCCGGATGAACCTTCGATGATAGGAAACAACTTGTCCGGCACGATGTATTCCGAGAAATAAAGCGTGATCAAGCCGATCATCAACACGCTGGAAACGTGCGTCAACGTGACGACGATGCCGAGAAAAATCGCATGGTAAATGGTACCGCGCGATCCGACGAGATACGCCGCGACAACGGTTTTACCGTGGCCGGGCGAAAGGGCGTGAACCGCGCCGAAAAAGACGGAAAACACCATCGCCAGCACCACAAAACCGGCGCTTAGGTCTTTTTGGCCGATCATATCCGACCATTGAGAATCGCTTTGGGAACGAATATAGGCGGAATCCTGTCCGATTGAAGTTACGTATGGTATGGCTGTTGGCGATTCCGGTTGAATTTGCCCAAACAACGCCGCCGTGGCATTCATAACCATGCGCGGCTGGAGCATGGCAATCTTGGCCTGCACTTCCTGATTGGGCTGCAAAGGAGATTTCAGGATGGCATAAGCGCCGTCCGCTTCCGGCTCAAGGGGAAATTGGGGAATGGATGCGACGTTGATCATGGTCAAAGCGTCGGTTAACTCTACACGTTCCATTTTGCGAACCTGTTTGAGCAAATATGGAATCTGCGTTTTTAAACCGCTGAATAGAAACAGATTTTCAGCAAGCGGAACGGGATTCGTCGAGTCAGTGGTTTGGATGTTCTGTGGCTCGACAACAATTTCCGAAGTGGATTTCACGCGAATCTCACGTACTCCCCGCATGTGAGTCAAATTTTTATCTTCGAATAAAAAAATGTGCTCGCCTTCGCGCAGCAGATGATCGGCTGCAAAAAGAAACGCCAATTGAATTTGGATGCAGGTTAAACTTCCCTCCCCGCGGGATAAAATCACTTCATTGCGAAGCAATTTGGGAACCAACGGAATCGTTGCCCCTTTATCATCTGCAATCGCAAAGGTGTAATTGGGTAAAAAACGTTCGAGCAGAGAGGATTTGTATCGTTCCATCTCATCCGCAGTAACGCGATTGTCCCCATTGACATCCACATTGTTCAACTCGCTGAACGAAGGAATTTCGGCAAAATCCAAAACATGCTGAGTAACAATTCCGCCGGCATGGAGTTCGATGATGTTATAATGGTTTAAAGAAAAATTCCCCAGCGGATGTCCCCATACCATCACTATCATGGAAAAAAACACAAGTAAAAAAAGAAGAAAACGACTCATTTTTTGCCCCATCAAACTTCAGCCTTCAGCCTTCAGCCTTATATGCAAGGAATACATCCACTATATCATGGAATCGCATTACAGGAAACGAGTCAAAAACCCCACATGGTCTTTGCCATGAGAAGCATTGCATCGGGGGGATTTTGGTAGCCGATCGGTCCAATGAAAATGGAATAGAGAGAGCGTATACCCAATAGCAGGGATAAAACAAACAATAATCGTCTTACTTTCTGGTCGCTGATGGTCAGGCAAAACGCCGGCGTTAGCATGAAATACCAAAATTGGCCGATACGGCTTGCCTTCACACTCAAAATAAACAGTAATGGCGCGGACAATTCCACCAAATTTCCGGTTTTCTTCACACCATACATACAACCGAGAACAAAAATCAATCCGGCCAGCCAATGCGCGACAACCACCCAAAACGGAAAGAAAGGATATAAAGACGGATCGACTAGCATCCACGAAACCGGATTGAAACGCGGAATGTAACCCGGTTGAAATAAATGCATCAAATAATCACACCGCAATTGCGCCAACATACTCGGCGCAAAACTCGCGATTCCCCATGCGCATTCGCAGGCAAGACGTCGTGGTTGCTTCCATGACATGTTGCTCAGAAAATAAGGCAGTAAAAAAATCGGAAACAATTTGGTCTGAATGCCTAAGCCGAGAAAAGCAAAGGCCCACAGCTTCTTTTTGTGCAAGGCCAAAATCGCCAATGCCATCCAAAAAACGACGAACGATTCAAATTGTCCTTCGCGGGATGAATACCAAATTGCGATGGGATTGAGCCAGTAAAGCAGTGAAATCCACCGGTCGCCGGTAATTTTATACATCAGCCATGCGTTTACCGCATCGAGAACGGTAAAAACCAACTTGCCAAAAACCACGGCGCTCCACACACTTGAAAGGATCGCAAAAAACAGTAGCGTCACGGCGGGATACGTGTAATGATGGTTGGGCCAGAGAAACTGGCTGGGGAGAGGAGACAGATCGAAAGCGGTCAAGTCATAGACTTGAAATCCCCACT